>JBCDLH010000010.1:0-160031 GCA_038745585.1 Pseudomonadota bacterium | reverse complement strand
GGCCAGCTCCAGAACGCTCAGGCGCTGCTGAGCAAGCTTGGTGGCGGCATCACGCGGTGTGGCTTTCTTGGCTGTCGATGATCTTCCCATGGGCACATCCTCCTTCCCAAAAATAGCACGGAAAGAAGGTTAAGTGGACAAGCCATGACAGTTTGGAGGCCGGCCCCGAAAGGTCTTCAAGTGTTCCGGCGAGCCGGTGTTGAGGCTAGCGTGCTGTGCTGTGTCCTTCGCCCCTCTGTCCGAGTGACAGTCGCACGCCATTGACCCTACGTTCTGCGCGAAGGCGCTTGTGGGCTCTGGCAAGTGCGGCCTTCTTCTTTACTATTGGACTTTGTCAAATACCCTGAAGGCGGACTACCTTGAAATTTTGGACTGAGACGCGCACCGCAATGATCTTGGCGAGGCTTGGAACCGTGCGCGCAGCCGCGGCCGAGCTTGGCGTCCACCGCGCGACTGTGACCCGGCACATAGATGCGCTCGAAGAGCATCTCGGCGTGAAGCTCTTTCTCCGTCACGCCGATGGCTACACGGTCACCGCGGACGGGGAGGCCCTGGTCGCGTTCGCGGAGGCGGCGGATCAGCTTATCGAAGGCTTCGTCGCCGAAACGACGCAGCAAGCGAACGGGATCAGCGGGAGCATCACCGTTTCGGCCTTCCTCCGCGCGGCGCCAATCATCACCCCGGCGATCGGCTCTTTCGTCTCGGACCACCCGAACGTGAGGGTGCGAATGATTGCGGATAACGGGCTTACCGAGCTTGAAACCGGACAGGCCCATGTCGCGATCCGCACGGGCCCAAGGCCGACCAACCCGGAC
Organism: Pseudomonadota bacterium; assembly: GCA_038745585.1. Lineage (GTDB taxonomy): Bacteria > Pseudomonadota > Alphaproteobacteria > Rhodobacterales > Rhodobacteraceae > HLUCCA09. Next base: position 159,216 of record JBCDLH010000010.1, on the reverse strand, counting down.
TACGTGGTGATCCCGTTCAAAACCGTACCTATCGGGCTTTACGGTCATCCAGATTACTTTGCCAATCATGGCTTTCCGACGTCGCAAGAGGATCTACGGAACCATCGATTTATCGGGATCGAACGCGCCGATGGAAGCGTCGATCTGTCGGAGAGTTTCGCCGTACGAGACGAGAACTTTGCAATGGTCACGAACGACCCGACCGTTGTGTTGGACGCGGTGCTGGCCGGTTTGGGGCTTGGCATGGTCGCGGAGTTCGATGCTGCCAATCACCCGGAGCTTCGCCGCGTTGCGATCGACCATCCACAGCTCTTTGCAGAGGTTTGGATCGTCACGCATGTCGATCTGCATCGCACGCAGCTGCTCCAGACTTTCCTCAGTTATCTAAGGTAGCGCGGGCCGCCAGTTACGAGGCGGACTCTGGGCGCTTCTCCTCCTCACGCGTGTCGAGGGTCTCCTCGGGCGGCGCGGTTGACAGCGGCTCACTTCCCGGAAACGCGCCATCCGGCTCCAATCCGCGATTGTCGGGCGAGCCGAAGGGCGGATAGGCGAGCGTGTCCTCCAACCCAGCAATCTCATCGGGAGAAAAGGTCGGAAACGGGAGCTTGCGCCGATGCCGCCAAAGAGAGATCTGCTTTCGAGCATGGTCTGCAGCGGCTTCATTCGGTGCCGTGTCTCGCGCCATGTACAGTGTCTGCGATGGAAACGCGAAGTCGCTACCGGCGGCACGCACCGTTTCAGCGACCCGTAGCAAGACGTCTTCCTGGATGGCAAAGAAATCGTTCCATTCGCGCGTCCGCGCATAGACCCGGATCTCCAGGTCCTGCGAGGCGTCTCCGAACCCAACGAAGCGGACACGGATCGTGTCGTTGTCGATCCGGGGATGAGCGTGAAACATCCTCCGCAATTCGGCAAGGGCATAGCGGAGCGTATCCGGATCCGTCTCAAAGCGGACGCCAACCCGATGTTTGATCAGCATCATATCGCATTGCGCCCAGTTGACGATCTGCATATCTGCGAATTGAGCATTGGGCACCGTGATCAGTGTTCGGTCCAGAGCCCGCACCTGTGTCGAGCGCACGCCGATCTGCTCGACTGTCCCGGCAAGCGCCCCAAAGCTGCAAAAGTCGCCAACCCGGATCGGCCTGTCGATGTAAAGAATGAAACCACCGATCAGGTTTTCAAAGGTCGGACGGATCGCCAGCGCAATTGCCAAGCCGCCGATCCCCAGACCTGCGAGAATGGAGAAGACAGGCAAGCCCAGTGCTTGGGCTCCGGCCGCCAGAACGATGATGACGGCCAAGAGCGCTGCAATGCGGCCGCAAAGATGCATGAGATTGACGTCGATCCCGGGCGCCTCGCCGTGACGCGATGCGACATGATCAAAGACACCGCGCACCACGATCCAGAGGAGCCACGCCAGAAGCGCTGTATTGAGGAGCGTCTGAATGCCGGCGAGCGATAATGCGAAGGGTCCGGACACGTTGACTTGAAATCGCGCGATCCAGAAGAAGAGGGCGAGCGCCGCAAGTCCGGCCAGGGGCATACGCGCGCGCCAGATGAGGCCGACGACAAAACGCGAGCGCCCAACCGGCAGCGTCAAGCGCTTGGATAGCGTGACGGAGAGCACGAGAACGAACGCGACAATGGCCAGCAGGGCGATCTTCCATAGCGGCGTTCCCAGCAGCTGTTGGCGCAGTGCTGGCGGGACATTGGACGCGATACCGGCGGGAAGCAGATGCCCGGTGAGATTGCGAAACCGGTCTGACCAGAGTGTGGCAGAACCTGGGTCTGTCTCCGTGATCTCCAGCAAGCGCAGCTCTCGCAGCACCGTCTGCAACGTGTTGGGATCGAAAAGATACTGCCCGCGCTGGGCGCCGTCTTCCACACGGGTCAGCCTGATGGGCGTGCCCGGCACGCGCACCGAAGCGGGCATGGCGTCGAGGTCGCTCTCGAGCCCCGGGAGCGCGGCGAGATCAACGGGCTCTAGGACCTCTAGGAGGTCGAGCGTGGACAAAGTCGCGGTCAGTCCAGCCTCGGTCCGGGCGGCAAGCGCAACATCCGACAGGTCGAAGAGCCCTGTCATTTCTTCCATAAGCAGACCGGGCCTGCGCGCGTTTGCGGCGCTTCGCGTCGCCTCGTATTGCTCGAGAGCATCGCGAAACTCATTGCGGAGACTTAGAAACGTCTCGAACGTGTGCCGTGGGCTTTCCGCAACGAAATGGGTTGCGACAGGGGCTGCTGTCTCGGTTTGCGCATGCGCAAATGTAAAAAGGATCGACGTCGCCAAGGCACAGAGAAGTGCTCCGACCCAAGCCCTACTGCGCACCGATCAATCCGGCTCCGAAGCCGCCGCTCGTCGCGTCGGCCCGGACGATACTATCGACAATGTTGAGCTCTCCCGGCGGCGCGATTTGGTTAATCTGCCGAATAAAGGCAATAGCAGCCGGAGAATTCGTGGCGACCTTGTGATTCAGCGACCGTCCATCAGCAAGGGACGAAAAGTCCACCAGTGTAACGGGCAAGCCTTCGAGACCCTCGGCATCCGAAAGCGACCCGAGCCGCACCTTTCGACCTGTCAGCCAAGCCGATAGCCGCAGAGCGCCGTCTTGCTCCGTAACGACGATAAGGAAGGGATCGGGCGGCTCTTCAATTCGCTCCAACTGCGCGCGGAAGACCTCGGTGTCGATATCCGGCGCCATCAGGATAATGCCGCTCACACGCTCTGCTAGGTCGACGCTCCCCGTGAGCGCGATTTGCCGGAGTGTCTCCATGAGAAGGTAACTTCCCATGGAATGGGCAACCAGAAAGAGCTTGCGATTGCGGTTTTGCGTTGCCGCGATGATCAGCTCTTCCAGCCGGTCACGCGAGATGACCGCACTATCGCGGTCGTAGACATATCCGCGCGCTTGGGCCGAGGATGGCCACGAGAACAGGAGCGTCGGAACCGGAATGTCGAGGTCATGGCCCATCTGCGCCATGTTGTAGACAGCCTCGCCATGCGTCGTGTTGTAGCCGTGCACGAAGAGCAACGTCTCATTCTGTCCGGACGTGTCGGACTGCTCGAGCGAGCTGAGAAAGCTGCGCACAGTTTCAAACTCGTTGGCATTGACAACGACATAGTCCGTCTCTGCATTGGGCGGGTCAGACGGGTATTGGACCGTTCCAATTTCGTGGTTTGGCGGAATGGACACACCGAGCCGACCATAGAGCGCACGATCCGTCCGCGCTTCGCCGAGCGACCGTCGGCCGCGGAGGTCATCCCGGTAATTGACCACCCAAACATCGCGGATGGTTGCGTCTCGCGTTGGTTGCGCCAGTGCCAAAACACCGCGCTCGGTACAGCCGGCAAGGAGTGCAACGCCAAGAGTGAGAAGCATCCAGTGACGCGCGTGGCTTGACTTAAGTCGGTGGAAAACGGTCCGCATCTTAGGCCATTGGGACCATCGCATCAGCCAATCGACCAACGGTGACGTGGAGACGTGTACGATAATCACCCCTCAATCCACCTCGCTGTTCGGCTTTGCTGCTTGGCAGCTTCGGGTCAACTCGCAGACTAACTGCGGTCGCTTGTGCAGACTACCCCGTGCCTGTCATGCTCGGTCAATGCGCAGATAGGAGCAGCACATGCTGCAAATTCGCGGCACTTGTGCGACGCGCGGACCGGTTTCAAGCCAGCGGAGGCAGCGCAAAGGGCAACGAGACCAGCCGTGCGTCGATGCCCTGTCCGTCCTTCGACACCACCACGGCATCCCCGGCCGCGGCCTCGACGGAGACAAGCGCGTATCCGATCATCCGCTTGAGGCGGTAGGACCAAGCTTGATGCGTCATTTGACCGACGACACGATCGCCCTTGCGGACTTGGCAGCGCATGGCCTGGTTTTCAGCCTCTTTCGGCTGATCGAGCACGACCCCGAGCTGATGCCTGCGCGGGCCTTCGGCGGCGATTTTGCGCAAGGCGGCGATGCCGATGACGTCGTCGGGACAATCGAGATCGAGGAACCGATCCAAGCGCACCTCGAACGGGTTCGTCTCGGCGTCTGTATCCACGTCCCAATTGAATAGGCCGCTTTCAGTCCGCTCGCTCGGGTTGGGGTATCCTGGACCGATGTCAAACGGTTGCCCTGCTTCCTTGACCATCGACCAAAGGCGATCCCCTTGTGTGTGATCCCGCAGGTAGAGCTCAAACCCGCCTTGTTTCGACCAACCGGACCGCGCAACGAGGAGCGGGATGCCTTCGAGATCGGCCTGGCGGAACCAGAAGTACCTGAGTTCTCGGACCCACTCTCCGAAAAGCGAAGCGACGACGTCTTCCGCCTTGGGCCCTTGAATAGCGAGGGGCGACGCGTCCGGCTCCGACACCTCGACATTGAGGCCGCGCTCTCCGGCAACGGCATGGGCCCAGGTCCAAATATCGGAATCGCTGACGGAGAGCCAAAACCGGTCTTCAGCCAGCTTCGATACAATTGGATCGTTGAGCAACCGCCCGCGGTGATCGCAGATGGACACGTACTTGCCCTGTCCGATGCTCTGATTGGAGAGATCGCGCGCTGAGAGATCCTGCGCCAACCGACCGGCGTCTGGGCCCTTGAGCTCGACCTGTCTTTGCGCCGCCACGTCCCACATCGAGACGCCCCTGATGAGCCGCCAATACTCGGCCTCGCGGTCTCCGTATCCACGGGGGATCAGCATGCGATTGTAGGGAAGGAACGTCTCCGCCCCCTCGCGCAGTGTCGCATCGTAGAACGGGGATTTACGTAGTCTTCCGACCGGAATGATCTGAGCCATAGGAGTTACTCTGCCCTATCCCGCGCGTGAAACACCTCTAGTGCACAACCTTCCAGCCGGGCTAGCAGATGACCGGATCCGAGGGATAGCACCGTCCTCGAGGGTACCGGACAAGAAAGCCGCGAACGCGCCGGGCGGGTTCGCGGTGCCTGGTGTCCGCCCAGTCCTTGTTTCACCGGGCGATCAGCCAAGAACACCCTCGTTAAAGGGGCTTGCCGCAAGTTTTCTCGGCGATGCCCGATGCTTAGGCGGAACATCGCCGAAAAAGACTTAACGCTTTTGTGAGATGCGCAATTTACCTTGGATAACCTTCCAGCCTGGTTAACCTTACCTTTATGATGATGTGGACGGAACTTCGGACTGCAACGCTCGTGGCGCGCCTCGGTACGGTTCGCGCGGTTGCGGGGGAAATGGGCGTCCACCGCGCCACTGTCACGCGCCACGTTGACGCGCTCGAAGCGGCGCTGACAACCAAGCTGTTCCTCAGACATCGCGACGGATACTCGCTCACGGAAGAGGGCAAGGCGCTGCAAGATCTTGCCGTCGCGCTTGACCGGCTGACCAAAGACTTTGCTGAAACGACACGAGATGCGGCGAAATCTCTCTCTGGCACGCTGCGCATTTCGAGCCACACCACGGCCACGTCTGCACTGACACCGGTCGTCCGCCGCTTTCGCCGCGATCACCCGGGGGTGACGGTCAGCCTTTTTACGGAAAATCAGCTTTGTCGGCTTGAGATTGGCGAAGCCGACGTGGCGCTCTTCACCGGGCCCAAACCAACCCATGACGATTACGTCGTGATCCCGTTTGCAACCGTCCCAATCGGTCTTTTCGGGAGTAAGACGTATCTGAAAGAGCGGGGCGTGCCGACCAAGCGCGAACATCTTCAGCACCATGAGTTTGTCGGTATTCAGACGGTCGAGGGCGCGGTTGACGTTGTCACGCTCTACGACATCGATGTTGACGCGGTTCGGGTGCGGACGAACGACGCGGCAACGGCGATCCAAGCGATCAAGTCCGGGCTCGGGCTTGGCATCGCGGCGAAGCCGGAGATGTCTGGGGACAAGGACGTCTGTGAGGTCTTGCCGCAACGCTTGCCGGAGCAAGCGACGACTTGGCTTGTCACACATGTCGACCTGCACCGCACACGGCTGCTTCAAACCTTCCTGGACTACCTGCGCCCGGAGACCAGACTTGCGGCCGTTCCGGCGCCGGAGATACCCCTGGATCGTGCAAGCTGATCCAATCCAGCGAGGCGTATCCGCGATTGCGGGGTTGTTCCGCCCGTTAGCTGGCCAGGGCCATTTCCGCAGGTTTGCGCGCCGCCTTAGCTCGCCGGTCAGCGCCCGAAAAGAAAACGAGATAGAAGACAGGCGCCGCGATCAGCGTCAGGACGGATGCAAAGGCAAGACCGCCCATGATCGTCACTGACATCGATTGAAAGAAGGCGTCGCTCAGGAGCGGGATCATGCCGAGGATCGTCGTCGCCCCAGCAAGGACGACCGGCCGCAAGCGCGATGTCGAGGCAACCGTAATCGCATCGACGAGATTATCGTCGGGGAATTCCTCGCGATGCAGGTCGATCTCTTCGACGAGCACAATCCCGTTTTTGATCAGCATGCCGGACAGCGAGAGAAGGCCGAGAAGCGCGGTGAACGTGAAGGGCAGGCCCGTACCGACCAGACCGATGGCCGCGCCATTGACCGACATCGGAACGAGGAGCCAGATGATTGCCGTCTGTCGCAGACCGTTAAAGAGCAGGATCGTGATCAGCAGCATAACCAGCGCTGCCATAGGCAGTTGCGAGCCCAAGGACGACTGCGCATCCGTTGAACTCTCGAATTCTCCGCCCCAGACCATCCGGTAGCCTTCGGGGATCTCTATCGCCTCGACTTCACTTCGAAGCTCGACCAATACTTCGGCAGCCGTCATCGAGCGTGGGATATCCGCGCCCACAGTGATGACGTTTTCCCGGTCACGACGGTAGATGACGGTGTCTTGCGGCTCAAATACCATCCCATCGATCACCTGCTCGAAGGGAACGAATTCTTCTCCGCTCGACGAATAGAGCACGTGGTCGGTCAACGCGATGGGTTGGTCTTGCGGGGTGCGTACGATCAGCGGGATTTGCCGGTCGCCCTCCCGGTATGTACCGGATTGGAGACCGACGGTGGCAAACTCCAGCGACTGTGTCACTTCGCTGCGCGAGATGCCCGCCTCTTGGGCGCGGTCGTCCGAATAGACTGGCTTCAGGACAAGTTCCTTCTCCCCCCAATCCATCCGCAGCGCGAGTGCGTTCGGCGTCGCGGCGGCCATGGTCTCCATCGCCTCGTCGGCCAGGTCGCGGAGCACGTCGCCGTCCTCACCGTAGAAGCGCACTTGGATCGGCGCGTCGACGGAAGGCCCGAATGCCAACCGTTTGACCCGGAACTGCCCGTCGGGCAGCGCCGTCTCGGCGAACGCCTCGGCGGCTGCCATCTCCTCTTCCATCACCTCGAGCGACGTTACCCGGACCATAGCGTGCCCGTAGCTTTGGTTTGGATCTTCGGAATCGTAGGTGAGCATGAAGCGCTCTGCCCCGTCGCCGGCAAAGCTCGTCACCGCGACGACATTTTCCCGCGTTGCGAGCCACTCCTCGAGGATCTTCAGGTCCTCTGAGGTTTGAAAGATCGAGCTCGACTGCGGGAGCTTGTAATGCACGAAGTAGAGCGGTGTGCTGCTATCGGGAAAGAATTGCTGCCGGATCTGACCGAAGAGGACAAAGCAGGCCGCCGTGATTCCGAAAAGCGCGACAATGACAATCCAGCGAAACTTCATAGCAACGCGCAGGACGCTGCCATAGGCTCGGAAGAAAGCGCCGTCATACTGGTCGGTGTCGCCCTCTTTGCCGCGCTCGAAGAAGTAGTGCCCGAGCAGCGGCGTCGCCGTCACGGCCAGGACCCATGAGAGGAGCAGCGAGATTCCGATGACGGCAAAGAGCGAGAACATGAACTCGCCCGTGCTGTCGGGGCTGAGGCCGATACTTGCGAATGCCATGATCCCGATGATGGTCGCGCCGAGGAGCGGGATCTGCGCTTTCTTCGCCGACTCTGTCGCAGCATCCCGAGATGACTTCCCGCGGAGCATGGCAATTTGCATGCCCTCGGCGACCACGATGGCATTGTCGACAAGCATTCCCATCGCGATGATCAGCGCACCTAGGGAAATCCGCTCCATTTCAACCGAGAATAGGTTCATGAAAAAGAGCGAGCCGACGACCGTGAGGAGCAGCGTCAGGCCGACGACGACGGCGGCGCGCCATCCCATGAAGACGGCGAGAACGGCGATCACAATGGAAACGGATGTCGCCAGATTGACCAGGAAATCGTTCACCGAGTCGTCGACGACGATGTGCTGCTGATAGACCGGCGCGATCGTAATCCCGACCGGGAGCTCGCGGCGCAACTCGTCAAGCTTGACGTCGACGCGCTCGCCAACCGTGACGATGTTTTCGGTGCTGATCCCGGCGACCCCAAAGGTAAACGCCTCCTGACCGTCATGGCGAATGATGAGCCTGGGCACCGCCTCGCGCGCGCGAAAGACCTCGGCGAAATCTCGGATCTTGATCACCTCGCCACCGACGCCCACGGTCAAGTTGGCGATCTCCGAGATCGAGTCGGATCCATCAGGACGCTGTACGAGCGTTCGCGCGCCGCCATCGAGCACGGTCCCCCCTTCGACGATTTCATCGGCGTTGGCCAACGCGCTTTGGATCGCCGAGGGGGGAACGCCCAGCGTTGTGGTCAGCGCGAGGTCCGGCTCGACGAAAATCGCCTCATCCGGCAGGCCGGCAACGCTAATATCGGCGACGCCATCGACCGAAAGGACCTCGCGGCGCAGGAAGGAAGAAAGGTCGTGCAACTCGGCATCGGAAAAGCCCGGCGCCGTCACGGCATAGAAAAGCCCATACACATCGCCGAATGTGTCGTTCACGAAGGGAACGCTGGCCCCGGTGGGCAAGGGCGCTTCGCTAACCCGGTTGCGCAGCTTGACCCATATAGCGGGCAGTTCGCTGCCATCATATTGGTCTTGGATATCGACAAAGATCTGCGAAAGACCCGGCTGGTTGGTCGTGCGGATCTCGTCGACCTCGCCCATCTTTTGGAGTTCGGATTCGAGTGGCTCTGAGATTTCGTCGGCGACCTCTTCCGCCGAAGCGCCGGGATAGGTCGTAATGACAACGGCGGTTTTGATCGTAAACGATGGGTCCTCTAGCCGTCCGAGCGACAAAAACCCCCAGATGCCGCCGAGCAAACAGCCCAGGATGATGATCCAGGTGTAGATCGGCCGATTGATTGAGAAGCGCGCGATATCCATGCCGATCACTCTTTAATTCGAGAACCCGCTGAAGCGGCGTACCGTTTCGCCGTCCTCCAGCAGGGCAGCGCCGCTGACGACGATCTCCTGCCCAGCCGACAATCCAGTGCGCGCGATGAGCGCGCCATGGCTGCTCGGGACGACCTCGATGGGGACCTGGCGAACGGTGCCGCGATCCGCGTCGATCTCCTCGAAGACCATAACCGACGCAGATCCGTCATTGCCCAAGATGACAGCGGTGGCGGGAACTTCGATCTGCGCGTCACGGTCGAGAAACTCGGCGTACACCGTGACAGACGAGCCGGGAAGCACGGCAAGACCTGGCACCGGTTCCATTCCGAGCGTGATCGAGAACGACTGCCCGACATCTGTTGTTTCGGCGTTGAACTCTCTGAAATCCAGGGGAAAACGCTCCGGGTTCGAAGGGAACTCCGCAAAGAGTGAGACGTTCGGATCGGTCCCGGCAGTCTGAAAGAGGCGCTCGGGCACATCGATTTCGATCCGAAGATCCGACATGTCGTGCAGCCGGACAACCGGAGTGCCCGAACTCACTGTCGTAAAGTTCGACACGTTGCGCGTGGCGACAATCGCCGTGAAAGGCGCCGTGAGCGTCGCAAGTCGAAGGTCGCGCTCGGCATCGCGGACAGCGATCTCGGCCAGTACATCATCGGTCTCGGCATCTTCGACTGTGACCGGGCTCACGGCGCTGCCCTCGAGCCTTCGATTGCGCTCCAGGGTTCGCGCTGCCTGCTCGCGCGTCGCGACCGACTGCTGGAGCGCCAATTCGAACGGCTCAAGGTCAAGCTGCGCGACGAGCGCGCCTTCGGGCAGCGTCGCACCTTCCTCCGCTGGAAATTCAAGGATCTGGCCGCTGACCTGAAACGCGAGATCGACCGTTTGGCGCGCGACGACTCGCCCGAAGAAGACGCGATCCAAATCATCGGACTGGGTCGTCACGGTGCCGATCTTTGCAAACCTCTCGGTCGTTTCCTGTGCCTCGCTCGTTTGGGTGCCAAGGCCAACGGAAAGCGCCAGGAGCAACGCCAAGAACGAGCGTGCTTGGGTGGAACGCCTATATGCGGGCGGATCAAACCTCATGGGACCACTCTCCTGGTCGTCTTTTCGATTGGCGACTGCGCCAGCGCTGACTGTCGGCACGCTGCGACACAGCTCCAGGCGGAGTGTCAGCAGCTAAAGTGGATCGTCTTGCGCAAGCGCAGCCTAAGGCGAAATGATGAGCGCGTCGAACACTGCTTTTGTGCGCGTCAACATGCGCGCATTTGCATCCGCCGTTTTGGGTCGTCGCCGGACCTCGCCGGGTGCTTGGTTGCGCGATTTCATACACGTTTTCCAACACCTCGCCGCTGCGACGGTGGCCGGTGCTCCGTCTACGGTGGCCCCCGCACGGCATGATGAAACTGCAACCGCCGGGGCGGCGCGCGCATCTTCCCTCGTCTGCCGTGTGGCATGTCAACATCCAAAGCTCCGCATGAGGTGCGCAATTCTGCGAGTCCCAGGAAGTTTCAGTCGCAGAGTGCTGAAATCAGACGCATTTCTACGTGCAATGATATCTTATTGCACTTTCAGACATGCGCTTGCGCAGAATTGAGCATCTAGGCGCCCAAGCCCGCTTGGTAGCGTCGAAGTGCGGGATCAGGCGCTCGCGCCTTGGCATGCCCGCACTTTCTCAATCGATGAAGGGATCGCTGAAATGTTGATTAGGCTTCTTGCTGCCGCCGCGCTGGCGCTTACCGTGTCGCTACCCGCTCAGGCCAACACAACGATGGTGGCGTGCACTGGATACGTGGTCAGCATGTCAGATGACATCGCCATTCGCGGTCAAGTGATGGCAGGATCGCTCGCGGCGTTTGAAAAGACAGTCTGTGAGCATTCAGAGGCAGAGGCCGACTTCGATGGATCGCCCCGGACCATTCCCGTTTTCATCGAAGCGCTGAACGTGTCGACCCGCGTCACGATCTTCCCCGTGTCGGACGACTGACCCCCTTGCGGACCACGGAAGCCGCAACGGCATGCACAGCGCGCGCCGCGCGCGCCAAGCTCATTGCGCAAATCGTGGAAATGATCACGCTGTCTGTGCAAGCCTTATGCCCGGCGGCCTCGGTTGGATGCGACACGACACGCGAACGTGTCGCATCCTAGTTGTGCCAGCGCGTCGCCTTAGGCTTTTTTCGTTACCGTTGGTCGTTGCCGTCACCTCGCTGACGGCGCAAACGGGTCGTCTACCGCTCCGGTAGCGGGAACACCGTCACCCCGACAGGTTGCCCTTGTTTGCTGATTGCAGGCAGTCGGACCAAAAGCACAAACACCAGCATCGAGTGGTCGTCGCATTGCTTACCTGCGCGGCTCTACCGTGGTCGCTGCGGAATACTAAGGATGTCTCCGAGTACCGCCGGCGGCGCGGGACAAGCCTGGGTTAGCGGCGGCACGGTCTCGGGGCTATAGCTCCTTTGACCGGCGCACGCGCTTCACCGGCACGCGTTCAAAGCTTGCGCTAGCGCAAAGACGGCCGCCGTGCAGTCGTTTAGTCGTCGGCTGTCCGCGCGAAACTTCGCGCCACGTCGCGGGATCCGGCGCACCTGAGACGGTCCCCTCCCGCACAAGCCAACCAATCCGACGGCGAGCCGGCACTCCCGTGTCTCAAACCTCAACGGATTGGAGAACCACATGAAACCTGCCGTCCTCGCTCCCCTTACCCTGGCGCACCCTCACGCCGCCTTGGTCGACCCGAACTTGGCCGACCTGACCTTGATCGACCCGACCTTGACCAACGTGGCGGCCGTTCACTCGTTTGAGGTTTGCGATGTCGCAACGCTCACGCCGCGCACGCGCGCTCACGACGGCACCGCGAGCATCCTGCGTCTTTCTTACGGCGCAGGCGACGTCGTCCCTGCGCATGCGACCGAAACAGGCCTCCGCTTTCTCTCGGCCCTTTCCCGAGACATCTCACGGGGAGATCGGGCAACCATCTCGCCGGCTTCGCCTTTCTCGGGTTGCTCGGCATCGCCCTCGCGCGGATCAACGTCCCCGTGACCAATCTGACCTCGCCCTACCGACCGCACGCTGAACGGCAGCATCTGGCTCCGGGTCTCGTGCTTGTCGCGATCCTAGGATCCAGACTCATTGATTGTTAAAGCCAGAAGATAACAGCTGCGGCGAGTGCGATGGCTGACAGGAAGACCTTTGGGCAGCGGTCGTAGCGGGTGGCGACCCGGCGCCAGTCTTTCAGCCGACCGAACATGATCTCGATGCGGTTGCGCCGCTTGTATCGCCGTCTGTCATAGCGCACCGCCTTGTCACGGGACTTCCGGCCGGGGATGCAGGGCCGTATTCCCTTTTCCTGCAACGCTTCTCGAAACCAGTCGGCGTCGTAGCCCCGATCGGCAATCAACCATTTGACCGCTGGCAGGGATCCGTACAGCGCCCGCGCGCCGACATAGTCGCTGACTTGGCCAGCCGTGATGAAGAACCGGATCGGGCGCCCTTCGCTATCCGTGACAGCGTGCAACTTGGTGTTCATGCCGCCCTTGGTCCGACCGATTAGCCGTCCACGCCCCCTTTTTTAGGCGCAGGCTGGTCGCCGTGCGGTGGGTCTTGAGATAGGTCGCGTCGATCATCGCCGTCTTTTCCTCGGGCTCCTCGGCAGCCAGCCCCACCAGGATGCGGGCGAACACGCCCCTTTCGCTCCAGCGCTTCCAGCGGTTGTAGAGCGTCTTGTGGGGGCCATACTCCTTGGGTGCGTCGCACCAGCGCAACCCGTTGCGATTGATGAAGATTATGCCAGACAGGACGCGCCGGTCGTCGACGCGAGGCTTGCCATGGGATTTCGGAAAGTAGGGCTCCAAACGCGCCATCTGCGCGTCCGTCGGCCAGAAGAGATTGCTCATGTCACCGCTCGATTTTCGAACAGTGAATCAGAACGTTAGAACCCGATCAGTGGGTCCTGACCCTAGACAAGGTCGCGGCCTTGAGCCCGGCCGTCACCGGCTTTCTCCTCTGTGCCGCCGGTGCCGCGTTGATGGATCGGGTGGCCGAGAGCATTGTCGGGTTCAATTGGACGCTGGTACGCACCGGCGATTTGTACGGGATTGCGCGCAGCCGAGCGCGCGGCACCGAAGGCGCAAGAACCATCCGGCCCGCGGAGGGCTTTGCCGGGCAAGACGTCCGCGATCTGGCAAGCAACTTGAATTCGATGGACGCGCTCCGCCGCTCCTTCGGACTTGCTGCCGTCAATGCGTATTGCAATCGGATCGACCCGCCGGACGCGGCCGCGGCCTATCTCGCTCCGCGCGGCGGGCTTGCCACGATCCGAGCGCCAGGAGAAAACGCCGTGATTGTCGGCGGGTTTCGAGCGGCGCTGGAGCGTCTTCCCCGAGCCCGGATCGTCCAGCGAGAGCCGAAGCCTGGGGACATCCCCTTGGCGGAGGCCCGTGCCGCTTATCAAAGCGCGTCTCTCCTCGCCGTTACAGCGCAAACCCTGATGAATGGCAGCCTCGCGCCCATTCTTGCCCTGAGCGGCTTGGTCCCCTACCGCATTTTGGTGGGTCCGAGCTGCCCGGCGTCACCGTTACTCTTCGACCATGGTCTGGACGAGATCTTCGGCGCGGTCATCCTCGACCCGGAGGCGGCGGAGACCTTTATCCGTGAAAGCGGGACGATGATTATGCTGGACCACATCGCAACGACGCGAACCCTTTGCGCTACTCTGGAACGCGATAAAACTCCACCTTGAACCGCACGGGTCGACTGAAAGTCACATGATGTTTTTCCGCAGGATAGACAACGGCCGGTCGGTCCGGCGTCACGGCGATCCGCCCTTGACCGATCCGCGTGTATTCCAATTGACCATCAAGGATCACGATTAAGCCCAAAACGCCCTCGGCCGTGCTGTGATCTGCCAGCAATCCTTTCGGAACGGTTTTCTCCGTGAATTCCCGAGTCTCTTTGTACTTCATCGCAGTCTTGGGAAGACGATCATGCATTGCGATTCCACCCGTTGCACGGTCGCGAAATATTCGTGCGTCATTTCCCAGTGTGATAGATTTAAGTCAACCAAAGACAGAGATCACATAGTCGGCACTTGGAATGTATGCTCAGCCTCTCTTCGATAATAAAAGTGCACAATGCTCCTTTCTTGAAATTCAAATAGATCCATCTTTTGCATCACATGGCCCTGATTGGCGATTTTGTCTAGGCCCGGGCCGGACGCGTGCAGCCGATGGGATATCCCACAAGGTGTGAGGATTAATTCCACTCACGATCCAAACCACACTCTGTCGAGCCAACCGAGAGCGTCATACGTCGAGGCGTGCCACATGGCGCATGCTTGGACTTGCCAAGCTCGTTTCTAAGACCGCGACCAAGGGTCTTAACACAAGCACTGTGCGAACGAGGACGTGTCGGAATGTGCGACCGAGCCACGGGCGAGAGGCCCTCGATACCACCCGACATTATCGACCAGACGTTTGATCTTGTGGTGATCGGCGCCGGCGTCTCGGGGAGCAGCCCGCGTGACACAGCTGCGGGATATCTCACTGCAAGCGCGCGTGTTTTGCCGATCGATCAATGGGACGCGCCAGGTGGCATGCGAAATTCGGTCTACGCGTGTGTCCGCGTGCCGCAGCCATATAGCAGATTCATCGTCGGCAACATGCCGTGGCGCTGGTGCTCGGCAAAGCCCATTTGGCTCGGGGGCAAAGCAGGAATGGATACGGTCACTGAGGCGCAAAGCTATAGGCGCGGTCGGCAGATTGCACTGTTTGCCGTCAGAGGTTCTGCCTTCTTCAATCGAAGCGATCTGCGTGCCACTACGATCAAGCGATGGACCAAGGGCGAGCCAATGTCGCGCGTCGCCCAAGGCGTTGCATTGCGATTTGTCAGCGGTAGTGAGACCTCAGTTCGGTCACATTTTGGATTGTATTACACGACAAACTCAAATTCCGAGGGGCGACAACTCTAATGTGCTTACCTTACTCAAGGCGAGCAGCGCCGAATTGATCGAAGCTTGGTGTTTTGCAGACAGGACTATCTGGAAACTGCCATCACCGCGCAGTTGGTCTTGAAATCGTACGCCGCTGTTGCGACAAATTACGGATACGTGAAGGCTCCTTCGTTGTGAATTGCGCCGAAAGCCTGCGTCGATCGGGCGACACCGTGGCGCCCAAGCCATGCCGCTCGACCCGTGGAACTATTCTTTCCATAAACACCCGAGAGAGCGCCTACTTTCAGACAAGCGTTGCCGCACTTGTAGGTTCGAGGCGCTTTGCAACTGTTTGGTCTCTCCACGACAGAGTTGGAGCGCCCTCTTTCCGGCCGATAGATCGGTTTGGTTTGCCGCTTCGGCGACCATGAGCTACGCGACCCAAGCGAGCGTGGTCGCAGATCTGCCGATGCGCGTCCTCAGCCGGTGCGGCCTGGACCTCGACCGCCGGTTTTCCGGCCACGCCGCATCTCCGCCCTCGTTCGTTTGAACATACACGCTTCGCGTGACATCGCGCGGTGCCAGCGCGCGCCAGACCCAGCCTGCGAGCGCTTCGAGGGTGTTTCGGGTCGCTCACGCCGCTGGATCGCAACAGCTCGTACGGTGCATTGCGCTAGCAGCATCGCAAGCGCTCCCGGGGCAAGGCTCGCTACCCGCGCCCTGCCCGTTCCCTGACCCGCCCAAAAGGTTCACTTCGCCTGGTCACAATCATTTGTGTGCTCAAATCGAACCGGATCCGCGCCCCGAGCGACCCATCCTTGTTGCGCCTGTGAGGGAACGGATCCGGGGGTGCGATGCCGAAATCGGCGGATCCCAGGATGTGGAGCCTTCCATGAGCTTTTTCAAAGTCCCCTTCGCGCTGTCCTTTGGCGCACGGACCTTTGTCTTCGGCGATAATGACGCCAACACAATCGACGGCACAGCGGGCCGCGACACGATCTTTGCGCGCGGCGGTGACGATCTGATCCGCGACGGCGCAGGGCGTGACACCGTGTTCGCTGGCAATGGCAACGACCTGATCGAGGCCGGCACCGGCCAAGACAGCTATTTCGGCGGATCGGGCCAGGATGCGGTGTCGTTCCGCGGCCAGGACGCCGCCGTCAGCGTGAACCTTGTCTTGCGCAAAGCGGACACGGAGAACGGCGACAAGCGTCTCTTTCAGATCGAAGACATCACCGGCTCCGACTTCGCCGACACGATCAACGGCGACCGAGGCGACAACGTCCTCGAAGGCGCGGGCGGGTCGGACACCTTAACGGGCGGCGCGGGCGCCGACACGTTTGCATTCTCCGGCGATCCCTTTGATGGGGCGGATGTTTCGGCTGAAGGGCGGCAAATCATCGGCAACGAAGACTTCATCACCGACTTCGATTTCACTCAGGACAGCTACCGCATTGATGCGGCGGATTTCGGCATCAGTGGCGATGTGAGCTTTGCTGCGGTCAACGCCACGGACCCGGCCGCGCAAATCCCACTCGGCGCCAACGTCATCGTCCTTACCAACGCTGACAACGACGCGGACCCCACGACTCCCTTCCTGGCCGGGACGGCCGCTGCACAGATTGCGGACCTTGTCGACCAGGACGGGGCAGGCCTCTTCGTCTATTTCAACTCGGTTCTTGGCGTGAACCGTCTGGTCTACTCGGAAAACCTCAACGACGCCTCGGCCGACCTCAAGATCCTCTCCCGTCAAACCGACCTCACCGGCCAGGATGCGATCGAGGCGCTGAACGCCTTCGATGCGCAGAACTTTGAGTTTGTGAACGTCGAGACCACCGACGATGTCTTTGCGCTCACCGATGTCGTCGACGGTACTGTCATCGACGGCGGTACCGACACGAACGGCGCGACGGCGACCGAGGCTGGTGACATCGCGACTGGCGACACGATTGACCTCTCAGCGCTGTCCGATGGCGTAAATGTCGACCTTGATGCCTCCAACCAAGGGGCGCTCAACAACCTCCCCGAAAGCGAAGTTGGCGTGCTCAGCCAGGGAGATGCGGTTGTCGAACTCAAAGACATTGAGAATGTCATCGGCACCGGTTTTGACGACACGCTCTTTGGCAACAACGAGGCTAACGTGATCTTCGGCGGGGATGGCGACGACAACATTCATCCCTTTGGCGGGACGGACTTTGTCGATGGCGGCGCCGGCACCGATACGCTGAATCTGTCGGCGGCAACCGGCATCAACGTGGATCTCGCGGCGGGGCTTGCCGGGCCAAACACCTTTGTCAATTTTGAGAACGTGCTCGGCTCAGTGAACGGCGCCGACGTGATCTTTGGTGACGCGGGCGGGAACGACCTGAATGGCCGCGGCGATGACGATCTGCTCAACGGTCGCGGCGGTAGCGACACGCTGACCGGTGGCGACGGGGCCGATGCATTCGCGTTTTCGGGCGATCCGTTCGACGGAGCGGATGTCTCCGACGAGGGGCGTCAGATCATTGGTGCAGAAGACTTCATCACCGACTTCACTTTTGAGGAGGACCGGTATCAGATCGACGCTGCAGACTTTCTCATCGACACCCCGCTGATCTTTACCGCGCTCGACGGAAATGCCCCAGGTGCGGAGGTGGCCGAGGGCGCCAACGTGATCGTGCTCACAAGTGTCGACAACGATGATGACCCGTCGACGCCTTTTCTCGCCGGCACAGCGGCCAACCAGATCGCCGAACTCGTCGACAGCGACGGCGCCGGACTCTTTATCTATCACAATTCCAATCTGGAGCAGAACCGGCTCGTTTACTCAGAAAACCTCAACGATGCGTCGGCCGATCTCAAGATCCTGTCGCGCCATACCGATCTGACGGGGCAGGACGCGGTCGACGTGCTCGGCAGCTTTAGCGCGGACAACTTCGAGTTTGTCTGATCTGTCGCGTGAGCCGGGCTATGGGTGCGCATGTGCGCCTGGCTCACGCTTTCGTTATCTCTCGCGTTGAACCAAGCCGGCCCCTTAGCCGACCCAACCCCAATCTGGAAGGAGTGGCTGGTGACCGAGCTTGACGCCAGACTGCCGGCAAACGGCACCCGGTCCGGCAAGTCCGAGCGTGAAGATGCCCGGCTTGTCGCGGCCTGCGCCTGTGGCGATGCTGCCGCGTTTCAGGCGCTGCATGCTCGGTTTCACGTGCGCGTTCACGTGCTCGCACAGCGCATCCTTGGTCAAGCGGATAGGGCCGACGAGGTGACCAACGACACGATGCTCGCCGTCTGGTGTAGCGCCTCGCGCTTCGAAGGCCGGTCACGCGTGTCGACGTGGATCGACGGCATCGCCTACCGCAAGGCACTAAAGACGCGCCGCCGGTTCCGCTTCGAAGAGCAGCATGTGGAAATTGACGCTGCGCAATACATGCAATGCGACCGGACCGAGAGCTTCGCACGCCGCTTTGAGCAACGCCAAGTAAGCGCCGCATTGGGGCGGCTCTCAGCGGATCTGCGCTCCATTGTCGAGCTGAGCTATCGCGATGGGCTAAGCTATGCGGACATCGCCGAGATTGTCTGCTGCCCGGTCGGCACGGTGAAGTCTCGTATGTCCCGCGCGCGGCGCCTGTTGCGCGACGAGATTGCATTGGCGCAACCCCCGCTCCCCTCAGAGATACCAAAGTGACCAAAAGCGCCGTTTGATTTCCGAGATCGACCCCGCGTGGCGTTCGGCGATCAGCGCGCCATCCAACCGATTGCCCAAGTGTCCGGCCGCGCCTAGCCGTCCAACACGCGGATATAGCCCGCAAGACCCGTCTTCTGGTGTTCAATGACATGGCAATGAAAGGCCCAGTCGCCGGGATTGTCGGCGACAAATGCCACATCGATTGTTTCCTCTCGCTGCAGCAGCACTGTATCTGTCCAGTGTGGCGGCAGTCGCCGCTTGTTCGACTGGATCGGGCGGAACGCGAGGCCATGGAGGTGGATTGGATGATCGTTGGGGCTTTCGTTGCGCAAGCGTAGGACGACGCTTGTCCCTAGCCGAAACGTCGCAAGCGGCCCGACACCGGGCGCAGCGTCGCCCGCCCAAGGCGTCCGGTTGACTGACCAAAACGTGTAGGGCAGCGTCCCGCAGAGGCCGTTATTCGGCAGATCCCCCTCGGGCGACCAGCCGAAGACAAACTCTTCGATCCGCGCCGCCGCCAAATCGGGCTCCGGCACGGGATTGGGCGGCAGCGGCGTGACCTCGTCCACGGTGCGCGCCGCGTTCGGTCCGCTGGCGACAAAGGTCGCAAGAGCCCGCGGCGCGCCTGGGGTATCGGCCATCAGCGTGACGTGCTGACCCTCAGACGAGGGCATCAAGACAGCGATGTCGGCGCGTTGCCCAGGCCCCAGGACGAGCGCCGCTTCTTCCGCCTTGGGCATGTCGGAAAGCGTTGGCAACGGGTGCCCGTCCAGCGCGATAACCTTCGCCACGGCATCCGGTACGAAGAGCTTGTAGATCCGGGTCGTATCTGTCGCGGCGATGCGGAGGCGCACGAGGCCACCGGCCGGCGCGTCATAGGCGGGCGCGACCTTCCAATTGGTCGTGATGACCGTGCCGTAGGTGCCGCCCCGGGCCGCCCCGCGCGCTGTCCAAAGCTCCAGCCAATCGCCGTCTCCGTCGAGCCGGAAATCTTTGAGGTTGAGCGGGATCTCGGCATCGAAGCCGGGATCTTCATCCTCCTCGACGACCAGAATACCGGTCAGACCGAGCGCCATCTGGTCCATCGTCATGCAGTGCGGGTGATACCAAAACGTGCCGGCATCCGGCGAGAAAAGCTCATAGTCGTATGCGTCGCACTCCGCGAGGGGGACTTGGGTCAGGTAAGGCACGCCATCCATCGCATTATCGAGGCGCAGCCCGTGCCAATGCATCGTGGTGTAGTCCTGCAGCCGATTCGTTACCCGCGCGCGAAACGTCCGGTTCCGCTGCATACGGATCACGGGCGGCGGCGCATCCGGCAGGGTGGAAACCAGCCCCTCGGTCACGGACCCTTCGAAAAAGGAGTAGCGCGCGGATCGGACATCGATCTCAGCGCTCCCCGTGGCCGCCGCCGAGCGGAGCGCCCAAGGGCCAGCCGCAGCAAGCGTACCACCTCCGAGAAGGCCAAGCGCCGCACGGCGCGAAAGGCGGGTCGACATTCAACACTCCTTCGATGTTCGATCGCGCTGGTCGGAGCCGCGATAAGCCGGCCGCCGATTGCCGGACACGTCTCCTCACACCGGGCTGGCGCATGCTCCGCGCTACGGGACCGCGCAATCAGCCTATGAGGACGTTGACCTCTCGACGTGCACTCTACCCTCTTTGGGGACACCATGGGAGCCCTTCCTTGAGCTATTCACATCATCCGCCCGCCAGTCTTCCCAAAGCCGTCGCTGCGGCCAAGACAACCTTGCGCATGGCCAGATCGGCAACGCTCTCCCACCCCGCTCTTAGGCCCCGCCGCATCGCCGTTGCGCACAGCCTGGCCGGGCATCCGCTCGCCGTCCTGGACGGGCGCGACGCCGCTGGCCTTGCTGCCGCACCGGACTGCACGCTCGCCTTCGAGGGCGGTCTGACGCTGACATGCTCTGCCGCCGCCGCGCCTTCGGCAGAGGCGCTCGCCCGCTATGCGGCCCACCAGGGCGCGGCAGAAGGCCCGCTTTTTCAGTTTCGCATTGTCGGCGCCCTTGCCGGGTCTGAACCGCTCGATGTGGGCGCACTCTCAGCCGGGGACGAAAGCTTTGCCACCATGGAGCGGCGCGCCGTCGACCACATGAACGACGATCATCTCGACGCCATAGCGCACTATGCCCAAGATCTCCTCGGCGCCGCACCGGGCGACTGGCGGATGACGACGCTCGATCTCGAGGGCCTCGACCTGTCCAGCGGAGCGCAATCCTTGCGCCTTTGGTTCGACCCGCCGCTCGCCGGCCCTGGCGAGGTGAAAGCCCGCTTGGTCGATCTCGCGCGTCTCAAGCTCGGCTAGCTCTCCGCCCGCGCCCGCCGCGCGTCGCGAAAGCTTTTGATGAAAAACACCATCGCGAAGACCGTCGTAACAATCATGGCGACGGCGCGGATCAGGGCGCCCGCATCGCCGCTCGCCAAGGCCGAAGAGAGCGGCATGTAGAGCGCGATCAGCACGACAAGCGTCAGAACGACGGCGATATGGGCGATGACCTTGTTTTGCGCCGCCACGCCGCGATAGCATAGGATGAGCGCAATCCCGAAAGCGGCAGGGATAAGGGCCGTGATCGACGAACCACCGATAGCGGCGTAGGCCCAGATCGAACAGACGATCAGCGTGGCCGCGTTGATCAGGCTTGCAGTATGGGCAGTCATGGTTTTCCCCTAGGTCTTGGTTGAGGTGCTTGGCCTTGCCGCGAACCGCGGTGGAACGCCTAAGGATGGCGGGCGAGCAGTTAGGTGGGCACTTGTCGCAAGACGTAATGACTTATGTTTGAAAGGCCAGCGCCCGCGCCAGCGAATTCTATCGGTCCAGCGAAGCGAGGCATGCAACCATGAATTACGGATATGAGGCTCAGGCGGACCTGCCTGGCGTTGCGTTCGCGCCAATGCGCCAAATGATCTTGGCGCAAGCCAAGTCCAGTAGCCTGAAAGTCTTGGAGGATGCGGGGGGCCGCCTGACGGTCGAGACGGCCCATGGCCTGATCGGTCTGCGCCCCGGCGTTGCTGCAGAGACGGCCGGCATGGTCGCCGCGGCCGATGAGCGCTGGCTTTTCGTGATGAAGAACGCCGTTTTGCAACAGATGCGCCATGTCATGCCAGATGTGGCCGAGGCGATGCGCTGGTCCGATGGCGGGGCGGAGGGATCGCTCCCGCCGAACTTTACGTTCGTGCGCGTCCACACGGTCGAAGAGCTTGGCCCGGTCTTTCTCCGCGTGACGTTGGAGGGCGAGGATCTCTCCGCCCACCGCGGCGACGCGATCCATTTCCGACTTGTGCAGCCGCCGAAGAACGCCGACGCCCAGTGGCCGACCGTCGCCGCGAACGGATCCATCGTCTGGCCAGAAGGGCCTGGCGCCCCGCATAAGCCGGTCTATACCACGCGGCATGTCGACCACGACAAGAAGATCTTGGTGACCGACGTCTTCCTCCATGAGGGCGGACGGACGACCGAATGGGCGCAAGAGGCGCGTTCCGGGGAGCGGGGTCGCAACGTCGTGGGCGTCCTCGGCCCATCGGGCGGCGGACTCCTTGACGCCGACCGCGTTTTGATGGCGACCGACGAGACCGGCTTTCCGGCCGCCGCGCGCTTGCTGGAGAACCTGCCCAAGGGGGCGACCGGTCGGGTGTTTGTCGAAGCGGAGCACGGTCAGGACTGCGCCTACCCGATCGACGCGCCCGAGGGCGTTGAGCTGATATGGCTCTCACGGGCCAAGGGCGAGGTGTTGGGCACAGCAACCGTTGACGCCCTCCCCGAGCATGCAGGCGCAAAGATCTGGTTTGCTGGGGAGCGCCAACAGGCCAAACAAGTCCGCGACGCCGCCAAAGCCGCTGGGTGGGCGTCGGGCGACCTTCGGATTTCCGCGTTTTGGACAGAACCAGAGGCCGCACCGTCTTAATCCGCAGATTTCAAAGTTCCTGCACCCAACCAGCATCGCAAGAATGCTTGTCCAGGTACGGGACCGAAAGGACTGCGCTCGGCCGGGACGCGGGGCGGCGGATCTCCATGCGCCTGGCGTCGTGTGTAAAGCTCAAAGACCGTAGGCTACAATTGGCCTTGCTAACCCTACGGCAGCGGAGGCCTGAGCCGGCGAAACTCCGCTCCGCCCTTTCCATGCCCGACGTGGGACCCATGTTCAGCGCAGCGTCGTCCGCCCCATCCAGAAAGGATCCAACATGCGTGCATTGCTGCTCGGCTCCATTGGAACGTTGATCGAAAGCTCGGAGCTTCAGCGCCGCGCCTTCAACCTTGCGTTCGACGAGCGCGCCCTGGGCTGGCATTGGGATCAAGCCACCTATCGCGATCTTCTCCGCCAGTCGGGCGGGCGGAAGCGCATTGAGGGGTATGCCGCCAAGCGCGGTTCAACGGTCGACGCCGAGGCGATACACCGGCGGAAAACGGAGCTCTTTCAGGAGATGCTGCGCAAGGCCGACCTTCCCTTTCGTGACGGTGCCCTGGGTCTCCTGGCTGCCGCGCGCGACGTCGGCCTGCGGCTCGGTTTTGTGAGCGGGACGTCCGCCGATACCGTAACGCGCATCGTATCTGCGCTTGCGGATCACGGCCTCGAAAGCGGAAGAGCCGGACCTCCGTTTGATGTCGTGACCTCTGACGCGCTCGGCCTTTCACCAAAGCCGGCGCCGAGCCTCTACACCCACGCGCTTGACCAGCTCGGTGTGTTGCCGTCGAGCGCCCTCGCTATCGAAGACAACGCCGAGGGCGTTAAAGCGGCCCGCGCCGCCGGCCTCTACACCGTTGCGTTCCCCGGCGCGAACACGCAGATGCGGGACATCCAGAATGCCGATGAGGTCGTAATGGGCAACATTTACGACGCGTTCAAGTTGCGTCTCGTTGGTCCCCTGGCCGCCGCTGAATGAGGTTCGCATATTTTCCTACGCAAGCGGTGTTGGAGGTGCGCGTGGGCGAAAGCGCGTGGATGCAGATCAGGTTCGCGCGTAATCTGAAACTCCGACACTGTGCGTAGTGCGTTTGATGGAGCTGGTTTCCTTTCGCGCTCTGCGTTTCTCACCATTCATCCGAGACTTCGACGCCATCAAGAACTTCGGAGAGTCGCGCAAGGGTCGCAGGGGTAACGTCCTCCGGCAACGCATCTACGGAATAAAACTCGGCGGATACGATCTCCATCCCGGCCTTAAAGGCCTTATCCATTCGAGCATCGCGTGAGACGAAGAGAACAACGTGGTCGCGATTAGCCAATCGGCGATTAAGGTAGACGTGGAAAAGCTTTGGAGGGCTCTCTATCACTGCCCCCGCTTCCTCAAAGACCTCGCGCGCAGCCGCCTCACGGCACGTCTCTCCTGGATCGACTGCGCCGCCCGGCAACATGAGGCCAGGGAGGTACGTATGCCGCACGAGCAAGATTTCACCTTGTGCATTTAAAGCCAACAACCGCACACCGAGGCTGACCGGACGCCGAACCCGTACTGCCAGCGCGATTGCGCGTCGCCCCAGCCACGCCTGCAGCCGCCCCAATGGGCCAGAGTGCAGTGGAACGTCTCCGTCGCGATTGCCGATCTCTGCCAAGCCCTTATCCTAATCTTATTCTCTGAATACTACCGATCACTTAGGCGATCCAGCGGCCAAGGACAGAGACATTTCCTGTGATCGCGCAGAGGAGTGGACGCCTTCAGATCGCGGTCAGATAAGAGTTCTCTAAACAAGATCGTTACGCAATCATTTCGCTTGAAGGAACCATCGCGTCAGCGCGATCTTTTTCGGCTGGAAGGCCGAATGCGCGGACTACGACGCAAGGCTTTGATGTCCTGCCGCATTTTCGACTTTTCCCATTTTGGATTCGGTATGTGTATCAATATCTGACAATAGCTTTTCGTACTCCGGTGTACTTGCCGCAGTGTAATGAAAATTTTTGAAGAGCCCCGTCAGCGTTGTAAAGAACGAGCGGACATCCTCTTTGTCAGTGAAATCGTACTCGCTTTCAACAATCCTGTAGATGCGTCTGAATGTCAGCATCTGGCGGTCTAATGACACGCTCGCGTCGACCGGATCAAAGGCATCTTGTTGCAGATAAACCATGTCAATAAAGAGCGCTTTCTGATGCAGAATGAAATCCACTATCGTGACGCCCTCTTCCCCCGTCACCTGCATCATTTGTTCGACTTGCGCGCCTCGCTCTAGAACATCTTGCAAGGATTGCACCTGTGCGACCCATCCTGGCTCTAAATGAGTGTCGTACCAAGCGGTCATCTGATCGAGATAGCGAGACCAGGACATGAGCGGGTCAACCGCCGGGTAAAACCGCTTGTAGGCGCGTTCAGATGAAAGACCGAGAAAGCACTTAACGGTGGAAAGCGTCGACTGCGTGACCGGCTCGTCGAAATTGCCACCCGCCGGCGAGACCGTTCCGATCATTGTGAGGCTGCCGGTTTCTCCGTCATTGCAGCGGATCACCCCAGCCCGCTCGTAAAGGCCTTTGATCGAGCTCTGCAGGTATGCAGGAAACCCCTCCTCCCCTGGGATTTCTTCGAGGCGGCCGGACGTCTCGCGCATGGCTTGCGCCCAGCGCGAGGTGCTGTCGGCGATGAGCAAAACGTCGAGCCCCATCTGTCGATAATACTCCCCCAGCGTAATCCCGGTGAAAATCGAAGCTTCACGCGCGGCCACGGGCATCGACGACGTGTTGCAGATGATGATCGTGCGATCCATGAGGCTGCCGCCCGAAGTCGGATCGGTCATCTCCGGAAACTCTCGGATCGTCTCGACGACCTCACCCGCGCGCTCGCCACAGGCAACGACGATCACAATGTCGACCTTTGCGTTCCGTGCGATCAGGTTCTGCAACACGGTCTTTCCAGCGCCGAACGGTCCGGGAATACAGGCCGTGCCGCCGCGCGCGATTGGAAAGAACGTGTCGATCAGCCGCTGCGATGTAAGCACCGGTTCGCTCGGGAATTCTCGTCGTGACGTGGCGCGTCGCAGTAAACCGGCGGGCACCGCACGGCGCACGGGCCACCTTTGGGTCAGTGTTAGAGTGTGTTCATGGCCAGAGCCGTCGTCGAGCCTGCAAATTGGGTCGGAGGCGCGGGCCGCGCCTTTTTGAACCCATGCGACGCGGTAGCGCCCGCTCCAGCCGAAAGGAACCATAATTTTGTGGGTAAAGCGGCCCTCCGGAACCGTGCCGATCACATCACCGGCAACGACATGATCGCCAAGCCGCACCTGGGGCGTAAAGCTCCACTTGGCTTTCGGATCAAGCGCTTCGACCGTCACGCCGCGCGGCAGGAAGATCCCGTACTGCGCCGCGACATTGGCAAGAGGCGTCTGGAGGCCGTCATAGACTTGACCCAGAAGCCCGGGGCCAAGATCAACGGAGAGCAGCGCGCCGGTTTGCTCGACAGGGTCTCCCACGGCGACGCCTTGCGTGCTTTCGTAGACTTGGGCATCCGCGATCCGACCGCGGACGCGCAGCACCTCCGCCTTCAATCGTTCTTGCCGGTTGCCCGGTCCGGGCCGCGTCGGCAGGATGTAAACAACCTCGTTCTTGACGAGCGTCGCCGGGGTGCCGGTATCGTCGACCTGCGCCTCGATCTGCACCAGATCGTCTTGGACCGAGACGATACGGGCCGTGGCACTCTTGGGATGTGGTGAGAGGGATGTCATCGGGAGAATGCCTCCAGGTCGAGCGCTTGGAAGTCGGCAAGCGCGGCGCGGTTCAGGCTTTCGAAGCGGGCCGAGGCGCCGCGCCCGTCGCTCCGCGCCCAGCGCTCGAAGATGCTCCACTGCAAGACATAAATGACGACCGCTTCGAAATCGAAGCTGTGCCGCGCGCCGTGGCGCTTGAGCTGACGGTGAGTCACGTCGAGAACGAAGCGTTCGAACCCGAGCGGATCCTGCTTTTCAAGGAGGCGGAGAGCCTCGCCGATCCAGGGCAGGCGCGCGTCGAGTTCGAAGGTCGGGTCGGTCCAATGCTGCACGATGTGCCGGGTAAGCCGGCTTGCGCTCCACGGTGCGGTGGGCGCCGGATCGCCCCGCCGGCGCATGCGCAGGCCAGCAATGGCCGCGCGCAAGTCCAACCGCTCGGTCACGATTTTCCACAGCGTCGAGCTTTCGAGCCGCGAAAGCAGCGCCTTTGCCCGCGTGATCGACGTCTGGTCGCTGTCGCCCATGGAATAGCTGCCCCAAGCCATGAAATGCTCAAGTTCGGCTAAAAGCGTCCGATCCTCCGGCTCCAGCGATGCCAGCCGTTTCTCAAGACGCAACCGCGAGAGCGGCGGCTGCTTGGCCAAGAACAGGCGTTCCGGCCCGGGTAGGCTCGTCACGAGCGATATGTAGCTGTCGCGATCAGACACGCCTACCGGATCACCCCCTCCATCACTGCCCGAAAACGGGGCTGCAGGTGTTGCATCAGCAAGGACGCAATCGCCTCGTCAGACAGGTCAAGCGCGAGGTCCCGGTCGTGGATCTGCGCGCGAATGCCAGCTTGGAGATCGTCCGCAGCATAGAGCGTCACGCCCGCCTTCAGCATGTCCTGGCTGAGGCCGAGGACGAACTTTGTGAGCTTGCCTGACTGAATGTCCTCAGGGTTTTGCTTGATCGCGTCAGGCCCGACGACCTCGGCCGGCAGGATCACCTCGGTCGCCGCCTCGACACCGCCGGCGTCCCGCGCCGAGCCCACAAGCTCTAGGATCATCTGCTTGAGCATTTCGGGCTCGGCGAGCGTGGCCGAGACCATGCGCTGCACATCCGCTTCGAATTGCGCCATCAGCCCCGCCTTCATCGTCAAGACGGCGTCGCGCATGGCCGTATTGAGCGCCTCCTCACCGGCCGACCTGTACTGGTCGGCCGATTTGCGCGCCGCTGCCATATGCGCCTTGGCCTCGCTCTCTGCGCGCTCGACAATGCGCGCGGCCTCTGCCCGCGCTTCGGCGACGATCTGCTCGGCCTCCGCCCGCCCCGCCGCAACGCCCTCGTCGCGCAGCTTGGCGATCAGCGCGTCGACGCCCTGCGATGTGGTCTCGGACCCTGTCATCAGGCGATCCCTGCGCTGATCACGAGCGCAAAGACGAAGGCGAAGACGCCGAACCCTTCGATGATCGCCGCAGGCGCAAGCGACAGGCCAAAGATCTCGGGCTTCTCCTTTGACGCATTGATCGCCGACGCGCAGGCACGCCCCTGCCAGATCCCGCAATAGAGGAGAGCAACGCCGGCAAGAAGGCCGACCCCGAAGAGACCGCCCGCATTTTCGGGTGTCACCTCGCGATTGAGTGTGAACATGATGACGATGCCATAGATCACGAAGGTCGAGGGAAAGGCCGAGATCCCGACGAAGCGACCGTATCCACCGTCCGTTTCTGTCATCGCGCCGATGCTCGCCTGACCAGCGATGGCGCAGCCGATGGCGCTCGCGATGGCACCGAAAGCCATCGGCGAAAAGATCCCGAGCCACCCCAACGCCACGACGAATTCACTCATTCCTGGACCTCCTTTCGAGCGAGCGGACGGAAGGCCACGCCCTCCCCCGGCAAGCCCCATTTGAAGAACTCGATGTAATTGAGCCGCAGCCCATGCACGACGCCGCTCATCATCGCGAGGCCGAAGTTCAGCACATGCCCGATCAACAGGATGACGAGCCCCAAAAGAAGGCCGATCCCGGGGACCGCATCGATCACCTGCAGAGCAAGGTCGTTGAACGTCAGTGCGAGCGAGGCTGAGGCGAGGCCCAACGCGAAGAGGCGCATATAGCTCAGGACGTCCCCAAATGCCCCCATTGCCCCACTCAATGCCTGTAGGCCGTCGAGCGCGCGCCAGAGCCAATCCAAAGGTCGCGTGACCGGTCGCTCGCTCGTGAAGAGAACGACCGCCAGAAGCCCTGCCGCCAAGAAAACTACGCCAAGTAGGTAGGTCGCGCTGCCCTCCTCGCCGAGCCAGAGGAGGAGCCCGCCGAGGATCGCTCCGATCCAGCCGAGCTGCGCCACCGATGCGCGCCGCCCCCACATCGACCACGCGTTCATGGCGATGGCAAAGACGATGTGCGCCACGCCAATGAGGATCGAGAGCCGCATCATCGTGTCAAAATCGGTGAGACTTATGACAGCCATCTGCCCCAGGAGCGTGTTCGCCGGCGGCGCTGTCCCAAAGTAGGAGCCGACGAGAACGCCGTAAGCGATGGTGCCGCCCGCCAGGACCAGCCCGAGCCTGCGCCATGCCCTCTGGCGCGGTGTCGCGTTCAGCCGGCGCCAGCCGAGGAGAAACCCTAACAGGATCACAAGGCCGTAGCCTGCATCCGCGACGATCATTGCAAAAAACACAGCAAAGGAGGCGATCAGAAGCACGCTCGGATCCCACGACCGATATGCCGGAACTTGGTAGAACATGGCGAGATCGACACCTGCCGCAGCCTGTTCGGGCTGATCGAGGAGCGTCGGCGGTGTCTCGTCCCACGCAGGCTCGTCGATCACAAGCGCGAGCCCGGCGCCGGTCGCATACTCGGCAATTGCGCTGACACGCCTCGCTGGCGCCCAGCCCTGGACGACGAAGATCGCGTCGTCATCCCAGGTCTGGCCCAAGGCGAAGACGAGCTCCGCCTTGGTCTCGGCCTCGGAAAGGTTTGCGCGAAAGAGCGTGAGATACCGCGTGAGCGCGATGCGTTCTGCGCGCAAGCTTTCAAGTTGGATTTCCGCGCCTTCCAGCTCTTCGATCAGGCGCGCGCGCGGCGCACTGCCCGTTCGCACGCGAGGCACCGGAAGCAGATCGGCATCAGGCTCTTCGGCAGACAGAACAACGACGTAGAGGTGTCTCGGGTCGTCGCCGACGATCTCCCAGGGCAAAGAAAGCGCGTCGAGGGCCGCCTGCTCCTTGCGCGGCAGCACGTAGAACCAGAAAAGAGTGCCGCCCAGATCCGCTTTGTCGGGGAAAACGAGGTCGCCCCAAGGCTCCAGCGCCGTTATCCGGTGCTCTAAGAAGTCCCGCCGGTCGCCGACCTCGCGGAGCTTCTGGCGCAGGTCCAGCACCTCTTCGACGAAAGCTTGCACATCAAACGCGGGGTCCCGCGTGACCTGCCGCCGCTCGCCTTCGACCTCCGCCAGAAAGCGCAGCGCCTTATACGCTTCGTCCGCGCGGCGGGTCTGCGCCTCCTCTGGAACAGGCCGCTCCTGTGCAAGGGGCAGGACATGAACGCAACCGAGCGCTTGCAAATGTGCCATTGCAGCGCGCTTATCCTCGCGCTTGCCAGCGAGCGTCACTTTCTTCAGCGCCGCAATACTCATCCCACGGCGCGCTTTCGCTTGGAGATCTTGGAGCGAACGACACCAGAAAGCTCTTCATCGCTAAGATAGATCGCAATGCGCTTGATATTGGCGCGCGCCGTCGGGATCAGCACCTTGTCGAAGAGGTTTACGCGCTGGGTGATCGTTGTTACGGCGGCGTCGAGCAACGCGACCCTGGCTTTCGCGACCTCCACCCGAACCCGCACCTCAAGCATATCGCGCAAAAACCGCGCGACATCGTCGACCCAATGCGGTTTTGCCATCGCGGAATAGGGCGCCACCTCGACAACGATCCCTTCCAAAACCGGGAGTCGCGTGCCGACAACGTTCTCTTCGCCGAGCGTGTAGTCTTTGAGGCGGACCAGACCGTCGAGGTCGATGTCCTCATTCGCCATCATGGGCAGGTCGTCTCCCACCTGCTTGGCAAGCACCTCCAATTGCGCCTCCAACGCCGCTATATGAGCCTCCGCCTTCGCCCGTTCGCCCATCAATTGCTGACGCTTAAGGTCGAGCGAGGGCAAGAACCGTTCATAGGATCGAAGCTGCCCTCTCTCCCGGGCGAGCGACGACTTATTGAGCTGCAAGCGCGCCATCTTTGCCCTTTGGATAGTATGTCTCGACAATCGACTGTTTCATCAGGAGTTGCTCGGGCGCGAAGCATTCCGCGAGGGTTTGCCAGGCGAGATCCAGAGCCTCTTCGAGCGGCAAGGACACTTCGATATCCATGAAACGTTCGCGAAAGAGCGCGCCGAACTTCAAGACCTGCTCGTCATAGGCAGACAGCTCGAATGCCATCGCTTGCTTCTGCGCGGCATCGCGAGCTTCCGAGTAAAACCGGACCATTGTGTTCATGATCTGGCCGTGATCCTCGCGGGTGACCTTGCCAATGACGTTCTGTTTGAGCCGCGACAAGCTCCCGAACGGGTCGATCACGCCGCCATGGAGATAGAACTGCCCCTCGGTGATGTAACCGGTATTGTCGGGGACCGGATGCGTGACGTCATCGCCCGGCATCGTCGTCACGGTCAGGATTGTGACCGAACCGCCCTTAGCAAAGTCGCACGCCTTCTCATAGCGCCGCGCAAGTTGCGAATAGAGGTCACCCATGTAGCCGCGGTTCGACGGGACGCGCTCCTGACTGATGCCGACCTCCTTCATCGCATCGGCATACGCGGTCATGTCTGTCATCAAGACGAGCACGCGCTTGCCCTCCTCGACGGCAAACTTCTCAGCGACGGCAAGCGCCATGTCCGGCACAAGCAGACGTTCGACCAGCGGGTCGGACGCTTGATTGACGAACATGACAGTCCGCGAAAACACACCGGCGTCCTCGAAGCTCTGCCGAAACGTGTGGAAGTCGTCAAAGATCAGGCCGAGCCCCCCAAAGACGACGATATCGGCATCCGCCTGGATCCCGATCCGCGCGAGAAACGGGTTGAACGGCTCGCCAGACACCGAGAAGATCGGGATTTTCTGGCTTTCGACCAGCGTGTTGAAAATGTCGATCATCGGCACGTCGGTGCGGATCATCCGCCTCGGCACGACGCGTTCCACCGGGTTGACGGACGGTCCACCAATGTCAAAGCGCGGCTCTGACGACAGGTCCGGCCCGCCATCAATCGGGGTGCCCGCCCCATCGAAGACGCGCCCTAAGATGTTGTCGGAGTAGGGCGTTTGCATCGGGTGCCCGAGGAACGTGGCCGTCGCCCGCGTGGAGATACCCTTGGTCCCTGAAAACACCTGGAGCGTGACAACGCTCCGGTCGATATGGATGACCTGCGCCAGAGATTTTGCCCCGTCCTGCGCCTCGATCACCGCAAGGTCGCCGAAACGGACAATTGTCGCGCCGGCTTGCTCTTCTGGCACGGCGATCTTTATCGTATCTCCCACGATTTCGAGGACCCGGGAGTACCGGACCAGATCGCGCACCATCAGCCCTCTCCCGCGCTGTGAATCGCCCCCTGCGGTGATACCATGAAACATGTACCCGCCACACGCGGCAGGACAGTTCATGGCCGCGGTTCCGCGCAGGGCGATGTGCGCGCATATGACAAAGAGGCGGGCCATGCGCGTGCGTTGCCGAGCGTATTGGTCGAATGAGTCTCTGCTTTGGCTCCAGTCGATGGAGCCGTGCGCAGACCACCCGGCTTGCTCGTTCTGAGGCACAGCGCTCCGCTTTCCCTTGAGCTTGGAGGTCGGATTGCGATGTTCTCGATCCGCGACCAAAGGTCTCCCGCAGCAGTCGATTGTGCCCTTCGAAGTCACAATTTCTGCCATCTTCAGACCTTCTTTGCCAGTCATGCAGCAAAAAGACGCGCAGGGGCTGCGTTGCGCGCTTGCGCGCATCTGCCCCCAGGACAGACCACCGCAGGGCCGCACACCCGATGAACCAGCAGACCTCGCCGCCGGACATAGCCGAAGCCGCGCCACCGAGCGTTCCGTTTTTCCGGCACGCCCTCAATGCGGGTGAGGCGCAGAAAGTTGCCGCCGTGCTCGGAACACCGATACTGACCTCGGGACAGGTCGGGCGCGACGTCGAGGCACAGCTCTGCGACTATTTCGGCGCCGCCCACGCCAAGCTGACCAATAGCTGGACAAACGGAGCGGTTGCCGTCCTCCTCGCTCTTGGCATCGGGCCAGGGGACGAGGTCATCGTACCAGCGATGACCTTTATTGCGAGCGCGAACGTCGTCGAGCTTGTCGGCGCCACGGCAGTCTTTGTCGATGTGGACCCAGAGACGTTGCTGATGGACCTCGACGCGATCGCCGCTGCGCGCACACCGAAGACCAAGGCGATCATTCCCGTGCACCTTTACGGGCAGATGATCGATATGCGCCGCCTGCGCGCCATCGCCGGGCCAGAGATCTTCTTGATCGAAGACTGCGCCCATGCCTTTGAGAGCGCACTAAAGGGCGCACGTCCCGGAGCTCTGTCCGACGCGGCGATTTTTTCCTTCTATGCCACGAAGAACGTCACCTGCGGGGAAGGGGGTGCGATTATCTCGAACGACGCCGCTCTGATGGCCGAGATACGCCAGACCATCCTTCACGGGATGAGCGCCGGCGCCGACAAGCGGTTCGAGGGGGCGCTCTACCGCCATTGGGAGATGGAGCGTCTCGGCACCAAGGCGAACCTCCCAGACCTCCTCGCCTGCCTCCTGCCCGATCAGATCGCCTCGGTCGGCGAACGGCGCGAGATCCGCGAAGCGCTTGTCGCCCGCTACCGCGCCGCCTTTGCCGAGACGCCAGGCATGACGATGGTCCGCCCCGTCTCTGGCGGCACATCCGCCCACCACCTCTTCGCCATCGCGGCGCCGTTTGGAGCGCGCGACCGCGTCATGCATGGGCTAAACACCGCGGGCATCGGCGCCACCGTAAACTACCGCGCGGTCCCGACGATGGGATACTACCAGGCGAAGTACGCTCACCCACCGGAGCGGTTCCCCAATGCCTACAATTGGGGCGAACGCACGCTTAGCCTGCCCCTCTTCCCCGGCCTGACAGAGGCCGAGCAAGCGCGCGTGATCGATGCCGTCGCCGCGATTTTCGGCGCACTTGACCTCTCAGCAGAAGATCGGATCGCGACATGACCGGCACCCATAACGGCAACGGCAATGGCAATGGGGTCGTCAATGGCTCCGGCAGAGCGCTCACTGGCAAAACCGTTCTGGTGACCGGCGCCGGAGGCTATATCGGCTGCGTGCTGACAGACATGCTGCTGGAGCAGGGCGCAAAGGTTCATGCCTTCGACCGCTTCTTTTTCGGCGAGAAGACCCTGATCAACGGCTTCCGCCCACAAGATGACGACCTGCACCTCGTCAAAAAGGACATTCGCGACGCGCAGGAGAGCGATTTCGAGGGGGTGGACATCGTGCTCGACCTCGCCGCGCTCTCCAACGACCCCTCCGGCGATCTCGAGCCGGAGCTGACCTGGGCGATCAACTCCTCCGGTCGCCGACACTTTGCCGCCAAGGCCAAAGCGGCCGGCGTCGCGCGCTACGTCATGTCCTCGACCTGCTCGATCTACGGCGCCGCCGAGCAGGGCCTTTGCGACGAGGAGAGCGCTGCAAATCCGCTCAGCATCTATGCCAAGTCAAACTTTGAGTGTGAGGAGGCCGTGCGCGACATGAACTCGGGCGGGTTTGTCACCTGCGCCTTGCGCAACGCCACTGTGTTCGGCCTTTCCCGCCGCATGCGGTTCGATCTGGTGGTCAACCTGATGACGCTATCGGCCTTCGACAACGGTCAGATCACGGTTATGGGCGGTGGACGGCAGTGGCGGCCGCTTGTTCACGTCAAGGACGTCGCCCGCGCCCTCATCACGCTCGCCACTGCCGAGGCGGAGACGGTCGGCGGCGGGGCCTACAATGTCGGCATCGGCAATTTCCAGGTAAAGACCATCGCTGCCATCGTGCGCGAGGTTCTCCCGTTCCCGATCCAGCTCCAGATCGCGCCGGACGACCCTGACCGCCGGAACTACGCGGTGAACTTTACCAAGCTGAAGCGCGATCTGGGCTTTGAGGCAGAGTTCGACATCGAGTACGGCGTGCGCGAGATCTACGAAGGGCTCAAGCTCGGCCAGATCGAGAACGGTCCGCGGTGTTCCACGGTCGGCTGGTATCGCCATCTCTTAGAGGCCAAGTCGATCCTTCAAGAGGTCGAGCTCAACGGCCGGCTTTTGTGAGGCGCCCAGGGAGATGACCCATATCGCTTGCGTTGTGCCCGTTCTGAATGAGGCGCCCAACATCGACGAACTCGTCACGCGCCTGAGCGCTGCGCTCGAAGGGATCAGCCCCGACCACCAGATCCTCATCGTCGATGACGGATCCAGGGACGAGACTTGGCCGCGTCTCAAGGCCCATGCCGCGCGCGATCCGCGGATCGAGGGCATCCGCCTGTCCCGCAATTTCGGACAACACACCGCGATTACAGCGGGCCTCGATGCGGCGGACGCCGACTGGGTCGTCGTTCTCGACGGAGACCTGCAGGATCGGCCCGAAGTCATTCCCGATCTTTACGCCAAAGCGCAAGAGGGCCACGACGTCGTTTTTGTGGAACGGGAGGACCGGCCGGAGGGCAAGCTCTACATGGCCGCGCAGCGCATGTTCTACCGGACATTGCGCGGCCTTACCGACACCGCCTATGACGGCGCCCATGGCAACTTCTCCATCATCTCTCGCACGGTGCTTACCCGTTATCAGGAGCTCTCCGAAGGCGGGCGGTTCTATGGCGGTCTCGTCGATTGGCTCGGCTTCGAACGCGTGGGCATCCGCGCCAAGCATGGTGCGCGTTTCGCCGGCGCACCATCCTACAACCTTTTCAAGCGCCTGCGCTTTGCCAAAAACATCGTTCTGTCATTTTCGACAAAGCCGCTCGACCTGACGCTTTCCATCGGCCTCGTGGTGACGGTCGCGGCGCTGCTTTTTGGCTGCGTGATCCTATTCCGCGCGTTCTTCTTCGGTTACGCGATCGAAGGCTGGGCCAGCATCATGGTCTCGATCTACTTCCTCGGGGGCGTGCAGATGGTGATGATTGGCATGGTAGGTCTCTATGTTGGCCGCATCTCTGAAGAGGTAAAGCGCAGGCCTGGCTATGTCACCCGCGAACGCCTGTCGCCGGCCAAGGCCCGCACTGCCGTGACAGAGCCTGCCTCGCGGCTCTCCGGTCTTTCCGTCGTGGAATAGGCCGATGGGCTATTTGAGCAGAGAGGCGCTCGACGCAATGGGCTTTGCGAGCTTGGGCGCCAATGTCAGGATCAGCGACAAGGCCGCGATCTATGACGCGCCCCTGATCAGACTCGGCGACAATTGCCGGGTTGATGATTTCTCGACGCTTTCGGGCCGCGTCACGATGGGGCGCAATGTCATGATCTCCGCCCTGTGCCATGTCGCAGGCGGCATGCCGGGTGTGGACCTCGCCGACTTCGCGACCTTGGCTTATGGCGTCAAATTCATGAGCCAGAGCGACGACTACACCGGCGCCACGATGACGGGCCCGACCGTCCCGGCCGCGTATAAGCGCGAGATCAAGGCAAGGTCGGCGCTGGGGCGGCACGTCATTGTCGGAACGAACAGCGTGATTCTGCCGGGGGTAGAGGTGGCCGAGGGCTGCGCCATCGGCGCGATGTCTCTGGTCACGCGCTCGACCGAGCCCTGGGGGATCTATGCCGGCTGCCCCGCCCGGCGGCTGCGGGATCGTCGACAGGATCTTCTCGCCTTGGAGCAGGCCTACCTCGCTGCCGAGGGTGCGGCCTAAGCAGGCCCGCGGCTAGAACCGATGAGCGAGACGAGCCTCCAAAGCCGGGCCAAGAGCTACGCTGAGCCCTGGATTGTCGTCCTGGCGCTTGCCGCGATCCTTGGTCTCAACCTCCAGCTCTGGGCCCATGACACGCCGCCCCTCGTTGACTGGCCTAACCATCTTGCAAGGCACATCCTGCAATGCGCCGCTGTAGGTGCCAGTGAGATCGGCCGCTATTACGCCTATGCATTGGAACTGGTGCCCAACCTCGCGTCCGAATTGATCCATACCCTGCCTTTGGCCTGCGCCGACCCGGGCCTCACACAAAAGGTCCTGATCCAGGTTTCGAGCGTCGGCGTCGTCCTCGGCACGCTCCTACTCCACCGCGCGATCTGGGGGCGCTTCTCGGTCTGGCCGCTGATCTCTGCCCTGATCATGCACCACATGGCATGGGCCTACGGCTTTGAGAATTTCGTGCTGGCGATCCCTGCGGCGCTCATCGTTCTCGCCGCCTGGTTTGCGCTCGCTGGGCGTCGCACGGCACTGCGCCTCATCGCCCTCTGGCCAGCGATACTTGTCCTATACCTGCTCCATCTCTACGCGTTCGGGTTTCTGTTGCTGACCATCGGCCTGCTTGAACTGGAGCGGCTCTGGCGGCTCCGCGACGCGCGCGAGACGCTCTTGACCGGCCTGCTCTTGCTCGGTCTCGCCGCAATCCCGGCGTGGCACACGATGTCCGCGCTTGCGGCCTCGCCCGAAATCGAAACAGCACTCTTCGCCTATGGCGGTTTGCCCGAATTGCTTATGACAGTGCTGTCGCCCTTTGCCGGGTTCGGAAATATCATTTGGTCGAGAACGGCCCTTATCGCTGCCGCACTCAGCCTTGCTGCCTTCCTCGCGATCATAGCAGGGCTCAAACAGACCGGTCACGCTATTCGGATCGACCCGCGCATCCGCGCCATTGCTCCATTTCTGATCACGATCGCCCTGGTCGCGCCCTACAACTTTTCGGGTGTCTATTTCTCGAACATTCGGTTTCCAGTACTCGTCGTGGCAACCCTTATCGCTGCCACTCGGATCGACCTTCAGCATCGAGCGTCGCTCTCGTTTGCCATGGCAATCATCGCCGCCCTCGCCGTCAAAACGTTTTGGCTGTCGCACCAATGGCGGGCCCATGAAAGCGAGGTCCGCGAAGTAAGGGAAGCGACATCGGGCCTTTCACCGTCTGATCGCCTCCTTGTCGCCCGGGCGGATATGGCACACACGATAATTCTGCATTCCCATTCGGCGTCCTACATTCTGCGCGACCAAGGCACCTACTGGACGGGCATGTTTACCGGTGGCAATTCGCTCTCGCCTCTGCCGGACTATGCGGCGCGCGATCACACGCAGCCATTCCCGCTCGACTGGCGCGTCCTTCGTCCGCAGCACGCCGGCCTAAGCCTCTTCGACGATGGCAGCTACCTGCACGATTGGCGCAGCTTTTACACCCACGTTCTGATCCTTTTCGATCCCGAAAAAGAGCGGCCGGATGCGTCCATCTTGGGAGCGCCGATTGCGCGTGGGTCCTTTTTCGATCTGCACCAGCTTTCAGCCGAATGATCAAAGACCGCACCACGCGCAATCAAGCGCCGGTGTCCTGCAAGATCAGTAATGAACCGACAGAGACTTTAGCGGTTTCTCGACGGGCGGGGCGAATTTCGTAAGGTCAATCCCGTCGACGGCCGCCTTGTACTCGTCCATGTTTGGCGTCCGACCCAGAATGGCCGACAAGACGACGACAGGGGTCGATGCCAACAGAGACTCGCCTTTCTTTTCAGAGGAATCCTCGACGACACGGCCTTTGAAGAGCCGAGTCGACGTCGCAAGGACCGTATCGCCTTTCTCCGCCTTCTCCTGATTGCCCATGCACAGGTTGCAGCCTGGCCGCTCCAGATAGAGGATGTTTTCGTATTCGACGCGCGGCGTGTGCTTTGGCGCATCGTCGTCAAACTCAAAGCCAGAGTACTTTTGCAACACGGCCCAATCGCCCTCTTCCTTCAACTCATCGATGATGTTGTAGGTCGGCGCTGCGACGACAAGCGGCGCCTTGAACTCGACACTCCCAAGTTGGTCTTCGAGATTGCGCAACATCTGCGCCACGATTTTAACGTCGCCTTTGTGAACCATACACGAGCCGACAAAGCCCAGATCGACCTTTTTCTCGGCACCGTAATAGGAAATGGGTCGGATCGTGTCGTGCGTATAGCGCTTTGATATATCGACATTGCTGACATCGGGGTCGGCAATCATCGGCTCGATGATTTCATCGAGATCGACGACAACCTCGGCGAAGTACTTGGCCGTATCGTCGGGCGCCAAAGCGGGCTTTTCACCCGACCGGATCTCGGCGATCCTTTGATCGGCCTTGTCGATCAGCCCCTGCAAAACGCGCGCGTCGTTGTCCATGCCCTTGTCAATCATAATCGCAATGCGGCTTTTCGCGATTTCGAGGGATTTGACCAGCGTATCGTCGTTGGAAATACAGATCGCAGCCTTGGCCTTCATCTCGGCCGTCCAGTCGGTGAAGGTAAAGGCCTGATCGGCAAGCAACGTGCCGATATGGACCTCGATCACGCGACCCTGAAAGACGTTCTCGCCGAATTGCTTAAGCATTTGCGCCTGCGTCGCGTGGACAACATCGCGAAAGTCCATATGCTCCTTCATCGTGCCTTTGAAGGTGACCTTGACGGATTCCGGGATGGGCATCGTCGCCTCGCCGGTGGCCAGAGCGAGCGCGACCGTGCCCGAATCCGCGCCAAAGGCGACGCCTTTCGACATGCGTGTGTGGGAATCGCCCCCGATGATGATCGCCCAATCGTCCACGGTGATGTCGTTTAGCACTTTGTGGATCACATCCGTCATCGCATGATAGACGCCGTTCGGGTCCCGCGCGGTGATCAGGCCGAAATCATTCATGAACTTCATGAGCTTCGGAATGTTGGCTTGTGCTTTTAAGTCCCATACCGACGCGGTGTGACAGCCCGATTGGTAGGCCCCGTCGACCGTGGGCGAAATCACAGTCGCCGCCATGGCCTCCAACTCCTGCGACGTCATCAGCCCGGTCGTATCTTGCGATCCGACGATATTGACGCTGACCCGCACATCGGAGCCGGCATGGAGCACAATGCCTTCATCGACGCCAAGCGCGTTACGGTTGAAGATTTTCTCCACCGCCGTCAGACCCTGCCCCTCATGCGAGATATGGCGCGAGGGCGCAAAGGCCGACCGGAGCGGGACGCCCAGCGTTTCTGCCGCAAAGGTCTGCAACTTCTTGCCAAAGACGATCGCATAAGACCCTCCCGCCTTCATGAACTCGACCTTTTGCGGCGTGAACGACGACGCAACGTCGGCCAGCTCTTCGTCGCCCGCCGCGTCATAGAGCTTTTTGGTCTTGGTATTGATCGTCAGCACCGTGCCTGTGTCTACCGAATAGACCTGTTCGAGGATTGGGTTATCGTCGTTGTTGAGGATGGGTTTACCCTCGCCGTCGAGCTTCTTTACCCAGTTCTTCAAATCGATGCCGATCCCGCCGGTCACGCCGACGGTCGTCAGAAAGATCGGCGAAATGCCGTTGGTGCCCGCGACGATAGGCGCGATGTTGACGAAGGGCACATAGGGGCTCGCCTGCTTGCCGGTCCAGAGCGCGACGTTGTTCACGCCCGACATCCGGGAAGAGCCGACACCCATCGTCCCTTTCTCGGCAATAAGCATCACGCGCTTATCAGGGTGCTGGCGCTGCAGCTCCTGGATCTCGGCCTGTGCGGCTTCGGAGATCATGCACTTGCCGTGCAATTCGCGGTCCGACCTTGAGTGCGCCTGATTGCCCGGCGACAGAAGGTCGGTCGAGATATCGCCCTCCGCGGCGATGTATGTCACGATCTTGATCTCTTCCTCGATCTCGGGAAGCTTCGTGAAAAACTCAGCTTCGGCGTAGCTTTCCAAAATGTCGCGGGCGACCGGATTGCCCGCCTCAAAGGCGGCGCTAAGCCGGTCGGTATCCGCCTCGTATAGGAAAACCTGCGTCTTGAGGACGGCTGCCGCCCTTGCCGAGATGCTGCTGTCATCGCCGAGCGCGAGATCGAGAAGCACCTCGACAGAGGGCCCCCCCTTCATGTGAGACAAAAGCTCAAAGGCGAACGGAACGGAGATCTCCTCAACGAGGCTTTGCCCGAGCACGATCTCTTTTAGGAATTGCGCCTTTTCTCGCGCCGCACTCGTCGTGCCCGGCAGTGTGTTGTAGATGAAGAACTCCAGCGACGCGCTGCGATGCACGCTGTCGATGTCCTTGATGTTGGCAATTATTTCGCTCGTCAGCGCGCCGTCCTCGATGGGCTTGGGGTGGAGGCCCTGCTCGCGGCGGGTTTCGATCTCTTCCAGATAAGTAGTGTACAAGCTCATGGCGATCTCGACGGCTATATGCTTCTCGGGAGCGTCAGACCAGGATCGGACGCTTGGTATGCCACGGTATACATTTTGCAGCATTGAAATGCAAGTCACGCCTCCGTGGCAATGTGACCAGCGGGTCTCTCGGACGGTTGCAGCCAGGCGCTCGTCCGACGCGCCCGCGTGTTGGTTGGGGAATGCTGCGGCCATTCCGCGTTTCGCTCAAGTGAGGCATAGCTTCGCAGCGCCGGATCCAGATCTAGGCACCACCGCTAGACCCTGTACGGCCTACGCGCCTCGCACTACAAAGACCGATTGCGGCGCGTGGCGCACGACCCGAGCCGCGTTCGGACCAAGAAGATAGTCTTTCAGCTCTGGTCGGTGCGAGCCCATTACGATCGCATCCGCGCCGAGCCGTTCGGCGGCCAGGATGATCTGGTCGTAAACCGTACCGTGAAGCACATGCGGGTGGACGTTGATCTCGGGCGGCACATGCGCTGCGACCCACGTCCTGAGCTCGTCCCCGAGCGCGTTGAGCGCTTTCTCCTCAAAGTCGGGCTCAAAATACGTTCCAACGATGGTCATCCCGTAATCGGGCATCACTGTAACGACGTGGAGCGGCACGCCGTCGTCGCGCGCCATCTTGACGGCGAGCGGGGCCGCCTTTTGCCAGCTCTCCTTCGAGGAAAGATCAATCGGCAGGAGGATCGAGTTGAACATCTCTGCCTCCCTCAAAACGCCGGTTTGGTCTGGCGGCGGCGCTGGAGCAGGATGACCAATCCCAAAAGCAGCAGCGCCGGGATATAGAACACCTGCGCCGGCAGCCGGCTCGCCGGTGCTTGGATCGCGGCAAGCGTCACGGGCGTGTCAGCGTAGAAGTCGAAATCGGCGAGCTTTTCGGCGCTCACGGTGCCGAACATCGGCTCATCGAGGCGCACGTCTTCGCCATCTTGAAAGAGCATCAACCCCGAATTGGTGACGCGCTCCGCCGGCGACCCGCCCGAGATATCCATGACAAGCGTCGTCTCCGCCATCTCACCGGTGTTAAAGTCCGGCCCTTGGACAAGCAGGCGCAATTGCTCTCCTTCCCCGGCCTCGCCCACCGCCTGTTCAAATTCGGAAGGTGGGATCTCACGAAACGGGCTTTGGAGCAGATCGAGCCAGACATTCGGGACAAAGAGCGTGAACGCCACCACCAGCAGCGCGAGCGACTCGTGGATCCGCGAGCGCGCGAGGAAATAGCCCTGCGTCGCCGCCGCGAAGAGAAGCATCGCAAAAGTAGCGACAACGAAGACGGTGATCGCCTGGATGATCCCGGCCGTTGTGCCGAGATCGACGCCGTAGAGGATGAGCGTTGGATTGTAGATGAAGAGGAACGGCAGCGCGACGGTCCTGAGCGAGTAGAAGAACGCCGTGAACCCAGTCTTGATCGGATCCCCTCCAGAGACCGCCGCGGCGGCAAAGGAGGCAAGCCCCACAGGCGGCGTCACATCCGCCATGATCCCGAAATAGAAGACAAAGAGGTGCGCCGCGATGAGCGGGACGATCAGCCCCTCTTGCGCGCCGAGCGACACCACGACGGAGGCCATGAGCGAGGACACGACGATGTAGTTGGCCGTCGTTGGCAGCCCCATTCCCAGGACGAGCGAGAAGAGCCCGACGAAGACCAGCATCAGGAAGAGGATGCCGCCTGAAAGCTGCTCCACGAGCCCGGCAAGCTCCGTCCCAATCGGCGTTTTCGTCACGGTCGCGACGATGATCCCCGCCGCAGCGGTCGCCACGCCGATCCCGATCATGTTGCGCGCGCCCGCGATGAGGCCCTCCTTGAGGTCGTCGATCCCTTGCATGAACTCCGCGGCAAGCTGCCCGCCTTGGCCCCGGAAGAGCGCCTTCAGCGGCTTTTGCGTGACGATTATGAAGAGCATGAGCGAGGTTGCGTAAAAGGCCGACTTCGCCGGGCTTTGCCGCTCGACCATAAGAAACCACACAAGCACAACGATCGGCAGGATGTAATGAAGGCCGGTGGCATAGACCTCGGCCACCGTCGGCAGCTTGATCTCCGGGTCGTTCGGGTCGTCAACTTCGAGATCCGCCTTTTGCGCCGCGATGGCGACGAGCCAGACATAGACCGCCAGCAGGACGACCATCGACACGAGTGCCGTCATCTCGGGCAGCGCCGCTTCCAGCGCGTTCATCGCATAGATCAGCACGGTAAAGCCGATTCCCGCCACAACGAAACCGATGAAGAACTTTAGCATCATCCCAGCAAAGGACTTGGCCTCGCCGAGCGCCGGCATGTCCTTTTTCAGTGCCTCGAGATGCACGATGTAGACAAGCGCGATGTAGGAGATGACCGCAGGGATGAAGGCATGCTTGATCACCTCGAGGTATGAGATCCCGATGAACTCCACCATCAGGAACGCGGCCGCACCCATGACGGGCGGCATGATCTGTCCGTTGACCGAGGACGCGACCTCGACCGACCCGGCTTGTTCCGAGGTAAAGCCCACCCGCTTCATGAGCGGGATAGTAAAGGTCCCGGTCGTCACCACATTCGCGATCGAAGAGCCCGAGATCAGCCCCGTCATCGCCGAACCGACGACCGCAGCCTTCGCCGGCCCGCCGCGCAAATGCCCGAGCCCTGCAAAGGCCAATTTGATGAAGTAATTGCCCGCGCCCGCCTTATCGAGGAGCGAGCCAAAGAGCACGAATAGAAAGACGAACGCCGTAGAGACGCCCAGCGGGATGCCAAACACACCCGCCGTGTCGAGCCATTGCGCATTGATCAGCGCGGTAAAGCTCAGGCCCTCGTGCTCGATCAGTTCCGGGATCAGCCATCCCGTCCCGAAATAGGCATAGAGCAGAAAGAGCGAGCCCACGATCGTCAGTGCCGGGCCCAATGCCCGCCGCGCCGCTTCCAAGAGCACCACAAGGCCCACCGCGCCGAGGATCACCTGAAACTGCGTCGGCAGGCCCGAGCGCGCCGTCATCGCCAGCACATCGGAAAACCAGAAGACGTAAAGACAGGTAAGCGCCCCGATGAGCGCCAGCGCCCAGTCGACCATTGGAATCCGATCCCGCGGCGATCCCTTGAAGGCGGGATAGGCCAGAAAGGCCAAGAAGATAGCGAACATCAGGTGAATCGGCCGCGTCTGCGACGAGTTCAGAACCGGCAGATATTGTCCGAACCACAACTGCGGCTGCGCGATCCAAAGTTGAAAAAGCGACCAGACGAGCGCCGTGACCGAAATCAGCAGCGCGACGCTCTGGCTGGTGGGGTTACGCCCCCCCGAATCCGTGCTCGCGACAAGGTCCTGCAGCTCTTCATCGGTGAATGTGCGCTCACCGGGGCTTTTCGCCGGATCGGACATAGTGCCCCCGCTTTTGTTGTAGAGATTGCCGTCTTGAAATTGCGCCTCGCTGCGAGACTGGCGAGGCGCCAGAGCGCCCCGCCCGATATCCGCCTAGCCGATCACTCGATCAGACCGGCCTCGCGGAAGTAGCGCTCTGCACCCGCGTGCAGGGGGGCCGAGAGGCCATCGTTTGCCATTTCCGCCGGGTCGAGATTGGCAAAAGCCGGGTGAAGGCCTTTGAACTGATCGATGTTCTCAAAGACCGCAGAGACAACCTCATAAACGACGTCTTCGGGCACGTCGGCGGAGGTGACAAAGGTCGCGCCGACGCCGAAGGTCGTCGTGTCGCTGTCGTTGCCGCGATACATCCCGCCCGGGATCGTCGCCGTCCGATAGAACGGATTAGCCTCGACGAGGGATGCCGTAGCGTCGTTGCTGACCTCCACGAGGACCGAGTCGCACGCCGTCGTCGCCTCCTGGATCGAGCCTGAAGGGTGCCCAACGGTATAGATCATCGCGTCGATATTGTTGTCGCAGAGCGCTTGGGACTGTTCGGCCGCTTGCAGCTCGGAGGCGAGGGCGAAGTCGTCCATCGTCCAGCCCATCTCAGCCATCAGGACTTCCATCGTGCCGCGTTGGCCCGAGCCGGGGTTGCCCACATTAACACGCTTGCCCTGCAGGTCCTCGAACGTCTCAATGCCCGCATCGGCGCGCGCGACGACGGTGAAGGGCTCGGGGTGGACCGAAAAGACCGCCCGCAGCCCCTCGAACGCGCCGGTTTCTTCAAAGCGCGAGGTGCCGTTGAAGGCATGAAACTG
Organism: Pseudomonadota bacterium; assembly: GCA_038745585.1. GTDB lineage: Bacteria > Pseudomonadota > Alphaproteobacteria > Rhodobacterales > Rhodobacteraceae > HLUCCA09. The sequence continues at coordinate 114,369 of JBCDLH010000010.1, read as the reverse complement.
CCAATCCGACTGCGCCACGCCGAATTCGAGTTCGCCACCGCGGATCGCGTTGATGTTAAAGACCGAGCCGCCGGTCGATTCCACACCGCAGCGGATGCCGTGTTCCGAACGACCGCGGTTGACGAGCCGGCAGATCGCGCCGCCGGTCGGATAGTAGACGCCCGTGACGCCACCTGTTCCGATGGCAATAAAGGTCTGGTCCTGGGCCGCAACGGGGGCGGCCGCGATGGTTAGCGCTGCGAGGGAGGCAGCGAAACGCATGTTCATGAATGTTCTCCCAATCGGTTCCGCCGTCGTCTCGCGGCGATTGAGAAAGACTGCGCGGCCCTTTGCGCAGGGTCAAGGGCGTGTGATGCAACGCAATTGCGACCTCTCCGCCCAAGCCGCTGCCCTACAAAGACCAAAAGCGCCATAGGCGCCATCCAGCGGATCGAAAGCCGCGAAGACCGCACCCAGGCGCCATCTTGCGCCAAAAGCCGTGCCACGCGACCAGAGCGTTGGACACTGAGCGGGCCACGTCAAAGCACCTGACGGCGCACCCCTCATCTTGGCAGAGATACTCTCGAATGTCTTAGGGGCGTCTGGGGGCTGGCCCCCGGCCTTAGCGCAAAAGCCGGCCCGCACCCGCAGTCAGGCGCGGGTCCCTCAGACCGATACCGCCGCCAAGAGCCTCTCCCGCTCAAGCTCCGACTTTGCACCGGCCATCTTCACGGTCCCACGTTCGAGGACATAGAAGCGGTCGGCAATATCGTAAGCGAACGAGAAGTACTGCTCCACCAGCACGATCGCCATATCGCCCCGGTCTCGCAGGTAGGAGATCACACGCCCGATTTGCTGGATGATGTTGGGCTGAATGCCTTCGGTCGGCTCGTCGAGCAGAAGGAGGCTTGGCTTGGCGATGAGGGCACGCGCGATTGCAAGCTGTTGTTGCTGCCCGCCCGAAAGATCACCCCCACGCCGAGCGAGGAACTCCTTCAATATCGGAAAGAGCTCAAAGATCTCGTCGGGCACGCGGTGCTCCGCCTTTGGCAAGCAGGCAAAGCCGGTCTCAAGGTTCTCCCGCACGGTCATCAATGGAAAGATATCTCGCCCCTGGGGCACATAGCCAACACCCTTTCGGGCCAAAACCTGCGCCGGCGCGCGGCCGATCTCTTCCCCATCCAGGGCGAGCGTTCCGCCCGAGCGCGCATGTGTGCCCGAAATCGCCTTCAGCAAAGAGGTTTTGCCGACGCCATTCGTCCCCATCACACAGGTGACCTCACCAAGCCGCGCCTCCATGTCGATCCCGTAGAGGATCTGGCTGCCGCCGTAGTGGAGTGTGAGCCCGCGCGTCTCCAACATCGGTCTTGTCAGTGTCGCGACCATGTCAGCGCCCAAGATACACGTCGATGACGTTCTGGTTCTTCGTGACATGGTCGAGCGAGCCCTCGGCAAGCACCGCCCCCTCGTGCAGCACGGTCACCCGGCAATCGAGCCGGCGCACAAACTCCATGTCGTGCTCGACCACGACGACAGCACGAGTCTTCGCTGCCTCCTTCAGAAGATCGGTTGTGTGCTCTCGCTCGGCGACGGTCATTCCCGCGGCGGGTTCGTCGACCAGCAAAAGCCGCGGCTCTTGTGCCAGAAGCATGCCGATTTCCAGCCATTGCTTTTGCCCATGGGAAAGCTCGCCCGCCTTACGACGGAGCGCCCCGCTGAGCCCGATCTCGGCGGCCAGCGCTTCGACCTTTGCGATGTGCTCGGCGGAAGGTTTGAAGAAGACAACCTTCCAGGGCGCGCGGTCGTGTTTCAGTGCCATCAGGAGGTTGTCGAAGACCGACTGGTCCTCGAGCACGGTAGGGCGCTGAAACTTGCGACCAACGCCGGCCTGGGCGATCTGACTTTCCGACATCTTAAGGAGCGATTGCGAGCGCTCGCCCCAAGTCACGCGCCCGGCATCGGGCTTGGTCTTGCCGGTCACAATGTCCATAAAGGTCGTCTTGCCGGCCCCATTCGGCCCAATCACGGCGCGCAGCTCGCCCTCGTCGATCGAAAACGAGAGGTTGTTAATCGCCTTGAAGCCGTCGAAGGAAACGGACACGCCGGAGACTTCGAGGAGGGCGCTCATAGGTGGGACCAACCAAAGGCTGAGAGCTCTTTACCATGTTGGCGCGTAGATGCTGAGGGTTGCCCGCGACCGCGGGTGGGGGAGAAGCCCCCGCCCGGGCGGACGGTCTGGGGCTGCCCGGCGGTGCCGCCGTGCGGACGGCTCAAATCGACGCGCTTCATTTCTCCGCCTCCTTTTCCTTTAGCGCGCCTTGGTCCGGCCCCAGATCCGCGCCGTGCCGGTCCGGGCTTCGGCGCTCGGCGATAAGACCGACCAAGCCGCCAATCCCTTTCGGAAAAAAGAGCGTCACGATGACGAACGAGAGGCCGAGGAGCACCGTCCACCAATCGACCCAGGATATCGTGTAAAATCCAAGGTTAACATCGGGCGCCTGACCCCCGGTAAAATAGGTTGAGACCAGCGATACGAAGGCCGCCCCGATCACCGCGCCGTAGAGTCGCCCGCGCCCGCCGATGGCGACCCAAACGGCGAGGTAAATCGAGGCGATAGGCGCAAGCTCGGCCGGATTGATGATGCCTGCTTGCGGGTAGTAGAGCGCGCCCGCGATCCCTGCGATGACGGCCGAGAGCGTAAAGACGAAGAGCTTGAACGCCTCAACCGGATAGCCGAGGAACCGCACGCGCGCTTCGTCGTCGCGTATCCCGCGGATCACCGAGCCGAACTTGCCTGACACGACCCAGGCACAGAGGACATAGCCCGCGCCCAGCGCCAGCGCTGAAGCCCAGAAAAACCAAACCGACACATAGTCCTGCGAGACGTCGCTAAGACCTGGCAGGTTCTGCAGACCCGAGAGACCGTTATTGCCGCGCAAGCCGCTGTCGTTCTGAAAAAGCCAAAGCGCGATGGCAAGCGTAAACGCTTGGGTCAAGATCGAAAGATAGACGCCCGTGACCCGGCTGCGAAACGCCAGCCATCCGAAAACGAGCGCGAGAAGGCCAGGGACAAGGACGACAGCGGCGAGTTGAAGCGGAAGCGAATGGGCAACGGACCAGATCGGCGGCAGCTCCGACGCGCCAACGACACCGAAGATCTGCACCGCAATCGCGTCGGTCACTTCGGTCGGCGTCGGCGGGATCGGCGCATTTGCAAGGCTTTCCAGGACGATGATCTCAGTGCGAGCGTACATGAGCCACATGCCGATCGCGTAGCCACCAATCCCGAAAAACGCCATGTGCCCGAGGCTTAGGATCCCGCAATAGCCCCAGACCAAGTCCATCGCGAGCGCGACAAGGCAAAGGCAGAGCGTCTTGCCAAGCGTTTTGACGAAGGAGGTGGAGATGGCACCCACGCCGAACGCCTCGGACATCACCGTCACGCTGAGGGTAAAGAGTGCCAGGAACCCAATGAAGACGAGCACCGAGGGGTAGCGCATCACGAAGGGGCGGCGCGGGGGATTGAGGGTCGCATCGGTCATGCGGTTGGCCTTTGGAACGCGGAGACGCGCGTCGACGGGCTCTGGACCGGCGATCCGACAGCGGTGCGAAGTGCTTTATGGTGACACATCCTAAAGTCGAATGAGCGTTGCGTTGGCCCCACCAAATCGCCGGGCCGTGGGAGGGTCGCCGTTGGAGCGCCATCGGTCCGAGCGACAATGGCGACGCGATGCGCGGCGGTCTTGCGGCCTTGATCCCGCGCCTCGGCGCTTCGTTCGGTGAACAACAAATCCATCCTCACGCCTCCGCCGCCCGGCCCTTGAGGGCGATGATCCCGCGGGGGCGGAACTGGATGAAGAGAATGATGAAGAGGATCATATAGGTTTGGGCCGCGAGCGTGTTGGAGGGGTTCATCCACTCGATCCCCTTTTGCAGAAAGCCCACCATCGTCGCGCCGAGGAGAGTGCCCCAGATGTTGCCGACACCGCCTACGACGACCGTCATGAAGCTCTGCACGATATAGTCTTGCCCCATTTCAGAGGTGACCTTGGCGTAGAGCCCGATCGTCACGCCCGCGATGCCCGCAATGCCGGAACCGAGCCCGAAGGTCAGCATGTTGATCCGGTCGGGGTTGATTCCCATCGAGGCAGCCATGCGCGGGTTTTGCGTAACGGCGCGGACCTCAAGCCCGAGGCGCGTGCGGTTCATGATGAACCAGAAGAGCACGAGAAAGAGGAGCGCCATCACGAAGATCGCGATGCGGATGTAGCTGATCGAGACGACATCGTTGATGACGAGCGCGCCAGAGAGCCAGTCAGGCGAGGTGAGGGGGCGCGCCTGGGTGCCAAAAATGTTCTTTGCGAGTTGCTGGAGCGCGATCGAGATGCCGAAGGTCGCGAGGAGCGTCTCCAGCGGGCGGTGATAGAGCCAGCGGATCACCAGCCGCTCCATTGCGACGCCCGCACCGAAGGTAACGGCGAAGGCGAGGGGCAGGGCGACGAGGATCGAGATCGTGTAATCCGGGATAAAGAGCTGAACCACATAGCCGGTATAGGCGCCCATCATGATGAACTCGCCATGGGCCATGTTGATCACGCCCATCACGCCGAAGGTGATGGCGAGGCCGATGGCGGCGAGGAAGTAGATCGACGCGAGGGAGAGCGCATCGAGCGTGAGATCTGCGGCTTGGTTGAGCCCGACCATCCGGTCGATGGTCGCGAGCGTTTCAACAGCCGCGGCGACGACGGGAGGCGACGCGGCGGTGTAGCGCTCGACGAAGGTGAAGGCGGCGAGGGTTTCGTCGACATCGGCTTCGGTTGCGAGCGGCTCGACCGCGCCGAGGCGCGCGAGTTCGGCGTAGGCGAGGTCGCGGGCGGCATCACTGTCGAGCGTGGCGACTTCGATGCCGGCGACCGTGTCACCGTCGATATTGGCGATCAGTGCGGCCTTTTGCGCATCGCGGTCGATCCGGGGCGCGGCGAGCCCCGCTTCGACGAGGATCGCATATGCGTCTGCCTGGGACAGAGCATCGCTGCCGGGGGTCAGCACGCGGGCGATGTCGTCCGCTTCGGGAGCCGCGCCCTCGACCGCTTCGATTTCGGTGGCGACCAGAGGGTTGAGCGTTGCGCGGACGTCGACGCCGAGATCGCCGGAGAAGCTGCGGATGGCGTCGATCCGATCCTCCTCGCGCTCGCCGAAGCGGACGGTGAGGAGGCGCGCGAGCCGTTCCTTTTGCGCGGCGATGGCGGGATCGGTCTCGTCACCGATGGAGGCGAGGAGGGGCCCGAGGTGCGAGGCATCGGGATCTCGCCCGATGGATGTCAGCGCCTCAAGACGTGCCTCGGGGTTGGGATCGCTGAGGCGGAACTGGACGAGGGCGGAGCCGATGAGCTTGCGCACGCCGCCATTGGGGCGCAGCTGCTCCATATCGTCCTCACGGATGAGGCCAATCTCCGCGCTGTCATCGAATGAAAAAACGCGCAACAGGTCTTCACCCTCGGCATCCTCGCCCGCCTCCTCTGCATAAAAGAAGAGGCCGTCCGAGGCGCGCTGCCACATCTCGCGGGCTTGCCAGCGGGTGAGGACGTCCGGCACTTGGGGCAAACCGGTCGCCGCGATGGCGTCGATCGCGGGGCCGATGGTGCGGCGCGAGCTGGCTTCGATCAACTCGCGCTGCTCCTGCAGCACCCTTTGGATGGGGCTCAGGTCTTGCGCCGAAACGGAGGCACTCGTGACAAGAAGCGACGCAAAAAACGCAAAGAGGATCCGAACCATACCTGCCCCAAATGGTTGGAAAGGAGGGGCGGCATGCGCCCCTCCAGATCTTCAAGTTGCGATCAGTAGTTCGACTCGATCTGGACGCAGGTCTCGGTCTCGGTGTTGTACATCCCGCACTCGAGCGCCTGCCAATCCGAGGTGAGAACCGCCGATTCGGGCAGGAAGTCTGTCCAGGCATCGCCCGCGACCGGCTCGGTCTGGCTGATGATGTCAAACTGACCGACTTCGGTGATCTCGCCGATCAGAACCGGCTTCGTCAGGTGATGGTTCGGCAGCATGACGGCCGTTCCGCCGGTGAGGTTTGGAAATTCCTGGCCCCACATCGCCTCGCGGACGGCGTCGACATCGGTCGTCCCCGCCTCGGTCACTGCGTTCACCCACATGTTGAAGCCAATGTAATGGGCTTCCATGGGGTCGTTGGTCACGCGGTCATCACCCATGCGGGCCTTCCACGCAGTGATCCACTCCTCGTTGGCGTCGGTCTCGGCCGATTGGAAGTAGTTCCAGGCGGCAAGGTGACCGACGAGATCGGTCGTATCGAGGCCGGAGAGCTCTTCCTCGCCCACGGAGAAGGCGACGACGGGTATATCGTCAGCGCTGACGCCCTGTGCTGCGAGTTCTTTGTAAAAGCCGATATTGGCGTCGCCGTTGATTGTCGAAATCACGCCAACCTGTTTGCCCCCCGCTCCGAGCTCAACGACATCGGACACGATGGTCGCCCAGTCGGAATGGCCGAAGGGCGTGTAATTGACGAAGATGTCCTCCTCTGGGATCCCCGCGTCCTTCAGGTACTGTTCAAGGATACGGTTCGTTGTCCGAGGATAGACGTAGTCTGTCCCAAGAAGCGCGAAACTTTCGACGCCCAACTCCTCCAAGTAGTAGTCGACTGCGGGGATCGCCTGCTGGTTCGGCGCGGCACCGGTGTAGAAGACGTTACGCGAGCTCTCTTCGCCCTCATACTGGACCGGGTAGAACATCAGCCCGTTGAGTTCCTCCAAGACCGGCAAGACGGACTTTCGCGACACCGAAGTCCATGAGCCAAAGATCACATCGACCTCATGGACGGTCAGCAGCTCTCGGGCCTTCTCGGCAAAGAGCGGCCAGTCCGAGGCCGGGTCGACGACAACCGCTTCGATCTCGCAGCCCAGAAGGCCGCCGGCCTCGTTCTGCGTGTCGACAAGCATCTCGACCGTGTCTTTCAGCGTCGTTTCAGAGATCGCCATTGTCCCCGAGAGCGAGTGCAACACGCCGACCTTGATCGGACAGGCGTCCTGTGCTGCAGCAGGCAACGCATAGGTGCCGAGAGCAGCGGTGGTGGCGAGAAGTAGCGAAGGCAGCTTTTTCATCAGCATCCCCTTTAGGTCGCTGCTTTGCGAAACAGCGGGAGAGCCGGTTGAACACCGTGCATTGCGCCCCCTCGTCTGTCTCGCGTGCAGCTTTGTTGGTGCACGGTGCGGTGGCGACCGAACCGCCCAGTGCTTTCGCCGCCGCACATCTTCATTAGCCCCCAAAGCGGTGGGCTCAGCGCCGTATCAGGCAGTGCGCTTCGGGGAGGGGGAGTCCTTTCGTAACGCGCGCGACCGGCAGGGAACCGCGCGATAGGCGAGAGCGGCGAGAATGTGCTTTTTTGCGGCATCTGCCCATACGGTGGGCAGATTCGATACGCGCTCTTTCGGTTGCCCAAGCGTGCGACGCGCTGCCCGATATTGCAGCAGAGGCTCTCGCCCGTGGATTTGGAGAGCGAAAAGTTGCAGATCGGAATGGCTGGTTGGCAATGCGCGTTACACGCACACAAAGCTCTCGTTCGGGGGTTGCACGACCTCGCGCGCACAGCCGTTTCATAGCAACGTCTCTTTAAGGCGTCGCTGGTACGGCCTGGTCAGCCGAACCAGAATGGTGTGCCGATGCTTTGTCCGACGCGTGCTTTCCACGGTCGTTTCCCTCTTGCCAGCATGCGCGCGGCAGCCAAACGATGGGTGTTTGCCGCGGCACTCCTGGCCGCCCTAGCCACGCTTGCGCAGTTGCCCTTGAGCACAGCCGACGCGTCGCCCCGGCTTGATGAAGCCGAACCACTGCCGGTCTGTGTCCGCTGGGCGCGCATAGCGGCCGCAGAGGCGGGTGTCCCCGAGCGCCTTCTCCTGGCCATTGCGAAGGTCGAAACCGGGCGCAGCGGTTCCGTGGCAGGCGCGCAGCACGAGCCTTGGCCTTGGACTGTGAATGCGGGCGGCGAGGGCCGCTGGTTTACCACACGTGCGCAGGCTGTCGCCTTTATTGACGCGCAGATCGCAAACGGCACCCCTCAGATCGACGTCGGCTGTTTCCAGCTCAACGTCAAATGGCACGCGCGGGCGTTCGCTTCTGCAGATCAAATGATCGAGCCCGCCCGCAACGCGCGCTATGCCGCCCGCTTCCTCAAGCACCTCTACACAGAATTTGGCGATTGGACGCGGGCCGCCGCCGCCTATCACTCACGCACGCCCGCGCTCGGCCGCGCCTATGTCGTCCGGCTGCACGCCGCGTTGCAGTCCCTTTCGGCGCCGGCAGAACGCAACACGGCGTCCACGAACTCCGCAGCAGATCCCCTCATACGCGCCTTTGCTTCAGCAAACCCCGCGCCGCCTCTGGAGACACCAGTGCCACCGGCGCAGTCGGGGCCTCGTCCACCCGGTGGCGTTTCGCTCGGCGCGCTTACGCACGCCGCCGCCCCGCTCGGCGCGCGCTAGGAATGGCACAGCTCTCGGCAGCGGCCTTCTTCAAGCCGCCGGTCCTTCTTGCCGTTGCGCTTATGGCGATCATCGTGATGATGATCCTGCCGGTGCCTGCCTGGATCCTCGATGTCGGGCTCGCGCTTTCGTTCGCGCTGGCGATCCTGATCTTCACGGTCACGCTCTTCATCGAGCGCCCGCTCGATTTCTCGGCCTTTCCGACGATCCTGCTTGCCTCGCTGATGCTGCGCCTCTCGCTCAACGTCTCGTCGACCAAGCTCATCATCGGCGAGGGCCATACCGGAACGGATGCTGCAGGTGGCGTGATCGAAGGCTTTGCCATGTTCGTGATGGGCGGGTCGACCGTGCTCGGCCTCGTCATCTTCGCCGTCCTTCTGATCGTGAATTTCATCGTGATCACCAAGGGTGCTGCGCGGATGGCCGAGGTGGGCGCACGCTTCGCGCTCGACGGGATGCCCGGCAAGCAGCTTGCCATCGACAGCGACATGTCCGCCGGGGCCATCGGCCATGAGGAGGCCAAAGAGCGTCGCGAGCGCGAACAGGCCGAGACGACCTTTTTCGGCTCGCTGGACGGGGCCTCGAAATTTGTGAAGGGGGACGCGATCGCGGGGCTCTTGATCACGCTCCTCAACCTCGTCGTGGGGTTGATCATCGGCATAACGATGCATGACATGGCGTTTGGCCAGGCGTTTCAGACCTACGCGATCCTGACGGTCGGTGACGGGCTCGTTACGCAGATCCCCGCCGTCATCATCTCGATCGCCTCGGCCCTCCTCCTGGCGCGCGGCGGCTCCACCGGGGCGACGGATTTGGCGCTCGCCTCACAGCTCGGCCGCAACCCGACCGCACTCTTTACAGTCGGCCTTCTCATGGGCCTCTTTGCCCTCGTGCCTGGCTTACCTTTTCTGCCCTTCCTGCTCTTGGCCAGCATCCTGATCGGCACCGGTCTTTATGCCCAAAGCATCGCCGCGCGGAACGAGGCCAACGCGGCGAACGACAGCAACGAGGCGGCTGAGCCCCCACGCGCCACGATGGGCGACGTTCTCGACCTCGACGACATTCACCTCGAATTCGCGCCCGATCTCGTCGCCATGGTGCTCGACCCGGCCACGGGGCTGGACGCGCGTATCACCAATATGCGCACCCATGTCGCCACCACCTATGGTCTGATCCTTCCCGAGATTCGCCTGACCGACGATGCGAGCTTGCCGCCCGGCGCCTACATCATCCGCATCCAGGGCGTGGCTCAAGCCCGCGATCGGCTCCGCCCGGAGGGGCTTCTGGCCCTGATGCCCGAGGGCAGCGCCGACCTGCCCCAGGGTGAGGACGTGGCCGAGCCAGTCTATGGCGCGCCGGCCCGCTGGATCCCGCCGCAAGAGCGCGAGCGCGGGGCGATGGGCGGAGCGACCATCGTGTCGCCGACCGAGGTGCTTGCCACGCATCTGCTCGAAGTGATCAAGCGCAACTTCCCGCGCCTGATGACGCTGAAGACGTTGCGCCGCCTCCTCGCCGCGCTGACGGAGGTGAGCGACCCGGTGCGCGGCGAGGCCAATCGCAAGATGATCGACGAGTTGGTGCCAGACAAAGTCCCCGTCGATCTGCTGCTCTCCGTGCTGCGGCTCCTCCTCGAAGAACGCGTGTCGATCCGCAACCTGCCGCTGATCCTGGAGGCGATTTCGGAGGTGCGCGGCAGCCTCAACACCGCAGAGGCGATTTGCGAGCATGTCCGCCAGCGGCTTGGGTTTCAGCTCATCGCCGATCTCAAGCGCGAGGACGGCACGCTGCCGCTGGTTCAGCTCGCACCGGAATGGGAGGAGACCTTTCGCCGACACAGCACAGAGGGCTCCGACGTGGCCCTGCCGCCGGACGACTTCTCTCGACTGATTGGCGGGATTTCGGAAACACTCTCGGATGCAGCAGGCAACGGCGTCTATCCCGCCTTGGTGACGACGACGCTGCGCCGGCGGTTCCTGACGACGCTCGTGGCGGCCAAGGGGCTCTCGGCGCCGGTTCTGTCGTTTGACGAGATCGGCCTTGACGCGCGCCCGGCCATGGTCGGCCAAGTCGCCGCCTGATGGAGGCGCTTGCCGAGCTCTTGGAGATCGGCGAGGCGAGCCTCGTCGCTGGGATCGGTGTCTTTCTACGCATCGCCGCGGCGATGGCCGTCTTGCCCGCTTTTGGCGAGCAGACCCTTTCGGTGCGCCTCCGCCTGGGCGCCGCGATCGCGCTCACGCTCCTCGTTGCCCCGGCTGTTGCCCCGGCCTTCGAGCCCGCAGCAGAGCTCACCTGGCCCACGCTCCTCCGCCTTTTGGGGAGCGAAACCCTCATCGGGCTGACCTTCGGGATCCTCCTTCGGCTGCTGATCCATGCCCTGCAGATCACTGGCACCATCGCTGCGCAATCGACTTCGCTCGCCCAGCTCTTCGGCGGCGCCGCGACAGAGCCGTTGCCTGCCATCGGCCATCTGCTGGTCGTCTCAGGCTTGGCGCTCGCTGCGATGGCCGACCTGCACATCCTGGTCGCCAGAGCCCTGATTGAAAGCTACGCGCTCTTGCCGCCTGGGATACGTCCGGGCGCAGGGGCGGTGGCGGAGCTCGGCATCGCCCATATCGGACGTGCCTTTTCGCTCGCATTCACGCTCGCCGCACCCTTCGTCATCGGCGCGTTGGTCTATAACCTCGCGCTCGGCGCGATCAACCGGGCGATGCCACAGCTGATGGTCGCCTTCGTCGGCGCACCTGCAATCACGGGCGCGGGCCTAGCGCTTCTCGCGCTGGTCGCTCCGCTGGCGCTTGAGGTCTGGCTCGATACTCTGCGCGCGACCCTCGACGATCCGTTCGGAGCGCTCTGATGGCCGAGGGGCAAAGTCAGGACGAGAGCGAAAGCAAGATCCACGAGCCGACGCCGCGGCGTCTCGAACAGGCTCGGCAAAAGGGCGACATCCCACGCTCGGCAGACCTAACGGCCGCCATCGGCTATCTTGGCGTCCTACTGGCCGGCGTTGTGGCCGGGGGCGTTGTCGTCGAAGGGATCGGAGCCGCAAGTGCGACCCTGATCGGCGAAGCACACACGCTCGCGCCGATGCTCTTTTCCGGCCATGCGGGGGGCCTGCCCGGTGCTCTCCTACGGCAGACGACACTGGCGACACTTCCGCTTTTTGCCGTACCCTTCGTCCTTGTCGTCCTGGGGCTCCTGGCACAGCGCGCGCTCCTCTTCACCCCCGACAAGCTTATGCCGAAGCTCTCGCGGATCTCGCTCATCCAGAATGCCAAACAAAAGTTTGGCCTGAGTGGCCTCGTCGAGTTTGCCAAGAGCTTCGTAAAGCTCATAGCCTATTCTGCGGCGCTCGGGGTCTACCTCGCCTTCGAGCTAGAGGGGCTCGTGCTCTCCTCAATGCTGGAGCCGCGCCAGGCGTCGCTCCTTATTGGCCGGCTTGCTCTGGAATTCATGGCGATCATAGTCGTCATCTCGTTCGTGATCGGAGCGGTCGACTTCATTTGGCAGGTCGCGGATCATCGGCGACGTAATCGCATGAGCCACAAGGAGTTGCGCGACGAGACCAAGGAGACGGAGGGCGATCCCTACCTAAAGGAACGGCGGCGGCAAAAGAGCTGGGAGATCGCGCAAAACCCGATGATCGCCGATGTCGCCAACGCGACGGTCGTCATCACGAACCCCACGCATTACGCAATCGCTCTGCAATGGACGCGGGCCTCGGCCGGCGCGCCGCTCTGCCTCGCTAAAGGGGTCGACGCCGTTGCCCTGCGCATCCGTGAAGCGGCGGATCTGGCGGACATCCCGATCCACGAGGATGCGCCGACGGCCCGCGCGCTCTATGCCACGGTCGAAATCGGTGAAGAAATCGGGCGCGATCACTTCTTGCAAGTTGCCGCGGCGATCCGCTTCGCCGAAAACGTGCAGGCCAAAGCACAGCGATCCGTTCTGTGAAGGGGCGCATGGCACGGGATGCGCGGCTCGAGCGGCTCGAAAAGCTCGCGGGTCTTGTCGCCGATGCGGAGCGTCTTCACGTTGCACGTGCCGTGCGCAGCGAGGCCCGGCTGGCGGACGAGGCCCAAGGCCTCAACTCTCGGCGCGCCGACGCGGCCGGTGCCCTTGCGGCGGAAGCCGCACCCGATCTCGCGATGATTCGTGCGACGGGTGCGTGGCTTCGCGCGTCGCAAGACGAGTTGCGCCGCCTCAACATCCAGCGCGCAGCCCTGCGTGCCCGCAGCGAAACCGCGCGCGCGGAGGCCGCGCGCGCCATCGCCCGTCACCGTGTGCTTGAGACACTCCTCAAGCGGCCCACGTAAGCGCGTCGAGCCGGAAAGCCCCGCGGACAGATCATCACGCGCCGAGAAAAGCAGCCCTATGGCCGTGTTCATCTTGCGGAAGGTCTTCGCCGCTTAATTGTCTTGCCGTGCGATGTCGGTGATCAAAACGTCGAAGACATCGGCACCAAGGATCGGCCGTGCGGCCTCCCACATGCTGCGTCGGAGAACCGCGATCTGGTCTGCACTCGTGAAATTCCCGGAAAAGCCGCCTGCGTTGGCGTGATCAAACAAAACCTGAAGTAGGGCGTCACGCAGCTTGGGCTCCCGCGCAAAGACGACGTCGCGGATGCCGCTTCGCGTCTCAAGGCTGATCGACAGGACGACAAGCGCGTTCACCTGACCGTCATCGAGAACGGGCACGACGAACTGGTTGTTGATCCGCACGAAGTCGCGTTCCTCCAGCGGCGGTCGGTCACGATCCGGCATCGGCGCGGTCGTGGGCTCGGTCTCGTCTGCGGTCTGTGGGCCGGTCTCCATATTGGCCGCGTCGCCTTGCTCTGCGCCGGCCGCGTCGCCTTGCTCTGCGCCGGCCGCGTCGTCTTGCGCTGGCGGCTTGAGATAGAGCCCTGCGCCGACGCCAGCGCCGGCCCCGAGAAGCGCCAGGAGCAGTGGGAGGAGCAGCTTCACCACAGCCTAGAACGGCAGAACGATATCGGAGATCTGTTGGCCGTAGCGGGGTTGCTGCACATCGGTAATCTGACCACGCCCGCCATAGGAAATGCGTGCTTGGGCAATCTTATCATAGGTGATCTCGTTTTGGCGCGAGACGTCTTCAGGACGCACATAGCCGGTCACCAGAAGCTCGCGGATTTCGAAGTTGACCCGAACCTCCTGACTGCCCTGGATCTTCAAGACACCGTTGCGCAGCACCTCGACGACGGTTGCGGCGACCCTCAGTGTGAGTTCCTCGCTGCGCTGCACCGATCCCTCGCCCTCCGATGCACTGCTGCTGTTGGTCGAAACTGCAGGGTCGATCGTAGCACCCGGTGGCAGGTCCCGCCCGAGGCGTTGCGGAATGCCGAAAAGCTGCGGTACACCCAACGTTTGCGAACTCGACCGTGACCGCTCGGTGTTATTCTGGATTTCGGCGCTGTCGTCGATTTCGATCACGACCGTAAGGATGTCGCCGCGGGTAGAGGCACGCCGATCACCTAGGAGCGATTGTCGGTCGCGGCTCCAAAGCGACGCCCCGTCACCAGGCAAACTCGGGTCGAGCCGGTTGGGCAAAGGCGAGACCGACATCGCCCGTTGTTCATTCGTGCCGGTATTGGGGGAAAAGCCAGGCGCCTGGCCAACATTCGTTATCCGGCCACAGCCAGCAAGCGCGAGCGCGCCAACCAACATCAAAACCAATACGCGCACTAGCGGCTCCTTTCTGCGCTAAGGGCGGGGCCCACAAGCACCCGGCCGATGTCGTCCACAATCCCTGTCACGGTGCTGCGGGAGGCGAGGTTGAGCGCCCGGACTGTCTCTCCGGCGGCAGCCCGGTCGAGCGCGCGGCCCTCAGTCTGAATCGCCAGCCCGGCGCGCGAAAAGATGAGTGTGACGATCTGATTACGGTCCACCATCGCTGGAGGGCCCAGATCGTCGGGTCGGATTGGGCGGCCCGCATAGATCGCAACGCGTGCCTCGAGCCCGAGCGCGGCGCTGGGATCGTCGAGCGCACCGGGAATTTCGTCAGGTACGAGCGCGAGGTGATGCGGGGCGATCACCGTCTCCGGCCGGATCGTGGTCGCAGCGACAAGCGTTTCGGCAGCGGCGGACCCAGCTAGCAGCGGGACAAGGGCAATGGCGAGCGGCTTCATCATCGGATTTGCGTCGTCGCGCCCAGCATCTGATCTGCGGCGGTGATAACCTTGGCATTGAGCTCATAGCCGCGCTGCGCCTCGATGAGTTCGGTGATCTGACGCACCGCGTCGACCGAACTGTCCTCGAGGTAGCCTTGACGGATCGTTCCAAGTCCGTCCTCTCCGGGATTGCCAACAACGGGCGGGCCGGACGCTTCGGTCTCCAAAAAGAGGTTGTCGCCCGCTGCTTCAAGCCCTTTGGCATTGGAAAAGGAAGCCAGCGTAAACTGTCCCAGGCTCTGGGCCTCCACCTGATCGTTAAAGAACGCGAAGACCTCACCATCGGGGCTGATCGACAGGCTGCGCGCGTCGTCCGGGACTGTGATATCGGGAATGACGCCGAACCCATCGGAGGTCACGATCCGCCCCTCGGCCGAGCGCTTGAGCGCGCCATCCCGCGTATAGGCCGAGATGCCGGACGGAAGCTCGACCTCGAGGTAGCCGCGCCCGTCGATCGCGACGTCGAGGTCGCCACTCGTTTGAGACAGGGCCCCTTGCGCGAGGTTGACCGAGACCGCCGCGGGCCGCACGCCAAGGCCAACCTGAACGCCTGTCGGCAAGACCGTTCCATCGGACGCGTTGACCGTGCCGGCGCGGGCAACCTGCTGATAGTGCAGGTCGGCAAACTCCGCCCGCCGCGCATTGTAGCCGGTGGTCGACATGTTGGCGAGGTTGTTGGCGATGACGTCGACACGCATCTGCTGCGCGCTCATGCCGGTCGCGGCGATTTTCAGCGATTGCATCGGGGCTCCTTGTGTGAGGTCCGAGGGCTAGCGGGTCAGGGTGTCGATGAGTTTTGAACGCCGATCGCTCTCGCGTTCGAGAAAGGCTTGGCCCAGCTCGTAGGCGCGCTGCACTTCGATCATGCGTGCGATCTCCAGCACTGGGTTGACATTAGCGCCTTCGAGCCGGCCTTGGAGGATCGTGCTGCCTTCAATGACTGGCTCAATACCTCCGTCTGAGCGGAAGAGGGCGGCGGGCTCGCGCACAAGCGCCGTTAGATCCAGCGGGCGAAAGAGCCCGATCTGACCGAGCGGTGCACCGTCGGCAGAGACCGTTCCATCGGCGGCGATGGCAACATCGGCGGCGTCAGGCGGAGCAAAGACGGGCGCGCCACCAGCATCGAGCAAAAGGTGCCCGTCCGGTGTCATCAGCTCGCCGGCGGGGCTCGGCGTAAAGCTTCCCGCGCGCGTGAGGCGTTCACCCTGGGGGGTCTCGACGAGAAAGAAGCCTTCGCCCTGGATCGCGAGGTCGTAGCGTCCGCCTGTCTCCGTTAGAATGCCCTGGCTAAGATCGATGTTGCGCGCACGCCCGGCCGCCAGGGATACGGAGGGGCCCGTCCCCGTGGCGTTGACAAACTCGGTAAAAATAACGCCCTCGCGCCGGTACCCCGTGGTCGTTGCATTGGCGATGTTGTTGGCCACAGTGTTCATCTCGGCCAACAGGCCGACCTGCCGGGACAGCGTGATCGATGAGATGCTCATCGGCGCGACCCCGCGATAAGAGGCACCAGCTCATCTTGGAAGTAGGAGGTGAGGCTTTCGGTCATGAAACCCATCGACATCCAGAAAACGAGGATGATGGCCAGGAGTTTCGGCACGAAAGTCAGCGTCATTTCCTGCACCGAGGTGAGCGCCTGAAAGAGGCCGACACCGACGCCGGCGACGAGCGCCATTGCTAGGATCGGCACCGAGATGATGACAGAGATCCAGAGCCCCTGGCGAAGCGTGTCGTAGAAAACGGCCTCTCCCATCGGCTTAGACCGGCATCCGGAGGATTTCCTGATAGGCCTCAACGACCTTGTCGCGTACAGCGACCGCCGTCTGTACCGCAAGCTCGGACTGGCTGAGCGCCTCGACCAGGGCATGGGGGTCAGCACGGCCGACCATCGCGTCGCCGGCGGTCCGCTCGGCGCGCTGCAGCGTCGCCGCAAAGTCCGACAAGGCGGCCCCCGAGGCGGCGGCAAAGCTGCCATCTTCCCCATGGGAGCGGGTACGGGCGGGAGCGCTTGCCGCGCCTTCGGCAGCGCGCGTGGCGGGCTGGGCGGTTTGGTATAGGCGCGCGGCCTGGGTGCTGCGAACGTCCATTCTGGCCTCCGTCAGTGTCGCGTTTCCATGTCCTGCGTCAGCTGCGCAAGATCTCGAAGAGGCTCGACGTCATTTGCCGGGCCTGGTCGAACATTTTGAGATTGGCCTCGTAGCTACGCTGGGCCTGGCGGGCATCGGCGATCTCGATCACCAGATCGACGTTGGAGCCGCGATAATTGCCGTCCCCATCGGCCAGCGGGTGCGACGGGTCGTGCACCAGCGGCAACTCGGACCTGTCGAGCCGAACGGGCCCCGCCGCAACCATCGCGGGCATTTGCGGCGCCCCAAAGCCCGCGGTCTCAAACGACACAAGCTTTCTGCGAAAGCCTGGCGTGTCGGCATTGGCGATGTTCTCTGAGACATGCCGCAAGCGCGCGGCTTGGGCCTTCATGCCGGAGGCGGACAGGGCGAGGGTTTGGACGAGATCGCTCATGGATTACGCCCGCCCCAGCGAAGTGCGGAGGATTGAGAGTGCTGTCTGATAGACGCTGACCGCCATATCGTGCTGCTGGCGCAATTCGGCGGCACTGACGATCTCATCTTCGAGGGAGACCGTGTTGCCATCGAGGCCGGCCGAGCCGCCGCGCACGACCTGGGGCACAGGCGGCGCAAAAGACGCTTCGAACTCCAGGTGCCCGGCCCGCGTCGCACGGAGGGCATCGCCCGGCATGCGCGCGGCGTGCAGCTCGGCAAAGCTCGGTACCGCGACCCGCTGGTAGCCGGGCGTGTTCACGTTGGCGATGTTTTGCGCCACGGCAGCCTGCCGGGCCGCGGCATGGCGTGACAGGCCATGCGACACTTTCATGATCTCGAGCTGATCGAACATTCGGGGCTTCTCCCACCGGCTTCAACGTGGGCTTAACTGCGATTCCTTTAGAAACGGTGCATCCGAACGGAGGATCCGGGATGCAGGACAAAAGTCTCACCGCGCTCAGCGCCGAACTCCGCGCCATGCGTCCGACCCGCGCGGTCGGCCGGATCGCGCGCGCCGGGGCGGGGCTTGTCCATGTCACCGGGCTCTCGGACGCCGCAGCCCTGGGCGATCGTGTCGAGATCGACGCGGGCGACGGGCGGACGGGGGGCGAGATCGTCGAGCTCCATGCAGGCGGCGCGGTGATCCTGCCCGAGGGCGGGGGCGAGGGGGTTCGCATCGGCGGCGCTGTTCTCCACCTTGGGCCTGCGCGCATTGCCCCCCATGCTGGCTGGATCGGACGGATCGTCGACGCGGCGGGGCACCCGCTCGACGGCAAGCCCCTCGCCCCTGGGGTCGAGCCACGCCCGCTCCGCGCCGCGCCGCCGCCTGCCACGCAGCGCAGACGGCTTGGCCAGCGTCTGGCGACCGGGCTCAACGTCTTCGACACGATGCTCCCGCTCGTACGCGGGCAGCGGCTCGGCGTTTTCGCCGGATCGGGCGTCGGCAAATCGCGCCTCATGGCGGCCCTGTCGCGCGGCGTCGATGCCGATCTTTGCGTCGTTGCACTCGTAGGAGAACGCGGGCGCGAGGTTCGCGACTTCATCGACGACGTGCTCGGGCCCGAAGGCCTCAAGCGCGCCATCGTCGTCGTTGCAACGTCGGATCAACCACCGATCGTCCGCCGGCGCGCGATGTGGACGGCGATGGCAACGGCCGAGTTCTTTCGCGACGAGGGTGCCCATGTCCTCCTCCTTGCCGATAGCGTCACGCGCTTTGCTGAGGCGCATCGCGAGGTGGCCGTGGCTTCGGGCGAGAGCGCGGCGTGGCGCGGCTTTCCGGCCTCGACTGCACATACGATGATGGCGCTGGCCGAGCGGGCAGGACCGGGGACTGTCGCCTCGGGGGGAGACATCACGGCGGTCTTCACTGTCCTCGTCGCCGGGGCAGATATGGAGGAACCCGTGGCCGACACCTTGCGCGGTGTGCTCGACGGGCATGTCGTCCTCGACCGCGCGATCGCCGAGCGGGGCCGGTACCCGGCGGTTGATGTGCTGCGTTCCGTCTCCCGCGCGCTCCCGGGCTGTGCGAGCCCCTCTGAGAACTCGACCATTGCACTTGCGAGGCGGCGTCTTGGCGCGTGGGACAGTGCCGAACTGATGGTGCAGTCGGGCCTCTACACCGCCGGAAGCGACCCCGAGATCGACGCCGCGGTCAGCAGCTTTCCCGCGCTTGACGCCTTCTTTTCAGGCGCCTCGGCGAAAGGACCGGACGCAGCATTTGCCGAGCTTGCGAGCTGTCTCGACGCTGGCGCAGCCCGGCAGCGCAGGGGCGATCGCAAAGCCTCCTAGCAGCCCTCGGATGCCATAACGGTTGGGTTGCACGCGCAACGCGCACCTCTGCGACCCGGCGCGGCTAGAGCGCTCTCAAGCTGAAAGTTTGGTCGTCATAGGCGCGAAGGACATCAAGCAAGCCCGCGTGCAAATTCTGCTGCGGGGTCACACCGATCAGCGCCTCCGCCCGCGACCGGTCCCCCAGCGATCGACGGATATCGCCGAGACGGCTCGGCGCAAAGCGGAGAGGCGCACAGCGCCCGGCGAGGTCAGACAATTGCCGCGCGAGATCAAGGATCGTCACAGCCGTTCCGCTACAAACATTGGCACACAGGTGGTGTCCCGCTGGCGCACGCAAGACGTAGCCGAGCGTGGCCACCAGCGCCTCGACGACATCGTCGATATGGACAAAGTCGCGGACCTGCCCGCCATCGCCCTGGATGACCACCGGCGCACCCAGATGCGCGAGCTCGGCAAAGCGGGCGACGACGCCGGCAGAGGGCGCGCCCATGCGCTGCCCGGGTCCGTAGACATTAAAGAGGCGCAGAGCAGCCGTGCGCGCGCCGTTCAGCGAAGCCGCTCGCGCCAGGTGCCACTCGCTGCCAAGCTTGTCGACCGCGTAAGGTGAAATCGGGTTGGGCGTTGCTGTCTCGTGGATCGGCAGCCGTTTCTGGTTGCCATAGACCGCGGCCGAGGAGGTATGGATGACGGGCCGGCCCGCTGCTTCCTCAAGCAGGACGACCGTCCCCTGCAGATTGGTCCGGCTCGTAGCCGCGGGTGCCGCGAGGCAGGCCTCTACCGAGGATACAGCCGCGAGATGAAAAACCGCATCGACGCCGAGCAGCGCCTCGCGCAGGGCGGTCCGGTCGCAGATGTCGGCGCGATGGAAGCGCACGGCTTGCGGCAGCGCAAGCGCATCCCCGCTGGAAAGATCGTCGAGGACCGCGACGGTGTGGCCCGTTGCAACCAACCTGTGGCAGAGCGCGCGCCCGATAAAGCCGGCGCCGCCGGTGACAAGGACGCGCAAGCTCACACCTCCTCCTCGTCGGCACGGCTCGCACTCATCAGATAGTTGTGGTGGTCGACGGCTTCCTCGACATCCTCGTAGTAGGTCAGCTTTCCTTTTTCCAAAACCGCTCCGCAATCGCAAAGATCCCGGACCATCTTGAGCCCATGGCTGACAACGACCGCGCCGGAGCGCGACATCCGATCCAGGAAATAGGCGCGGCTTCTTGCTCGAAACGCTGCATCGCCGACCGCGGTGCTTTCGTCGACCAGATAGGTGTCGAACGCGATCCCCATTGAGATCCCAAACGAGAGTTTTGCACGCATCCCGCTCGAATAGGTGCGCAAGGGCAGGTGAAAGTAATGCTCGAGTTCGGCGAACTGATCGACGAAAGCTATCAGGTCGTCGGTGTCGATGCCGTAGACCCGCGCGATGAAGCGGACGTTCTGAGCGCCGGTCAATTCGCCATGGAACGCGCCGGCATAGCCCACGGGCCAGGAAATCGTGCCCGTGGAGCTGATCGTGCCGCTATCGGGATCCATCGTACCGGCGATCATTTTCAAAAGGCTCGACTTTCCGGCGCCATTTCGTCCCAAAAGGCCGAGGCGCCGGCCCGTCGGGATAACCGCACATATCTCATCCGCGACAACCTCGCGGTGTCCGGTCGTGTAGAAGGCTTTGGAAACTTTGTTTAGCTCAATCATCGCTGTGTCTTACCGCCGATCCTTGATCGAATAATAGATCAGGAGCGCCGTGCCCCAGGCCGCGACAGCGAAAAAGCCGATCGCGAGAAGGATCATCTCACGCCGCGGATACTCGGCACTCTCGGCCAAGGTGGGCTGAATGTGCGCCGCGAGATAGCGGCTCTGACGCTGCGCTTCGGCTTGGGCGGAGTCGAAATTTGTCAGCGCCGTGAGATAGGCCTGCTCGGCAAACTCGCGGTCGACGATCAGACTCTCGTATTCGCCGACGAGATCGGCAAACGCCTCGTCTGAAGCCCCGCCTCCGCCGATGCCGAACTTTGCGCGCTCCTCCTCGATCCGCTTTTCGATCACGGCGATGCGCTGCTCTGTCTGGCGGATCCGAGGATCGCCTTCACGCGTCGTCTCTCGCAGCAGATCGAGCTCGATCAGGCTGTCTGCAAGCTGCGCCTGCAATGTATTCAACAGCCCCATCTGACCTTGGATGTCAGCGTTCGGGTCGACGATCTGCGTGCGGGTGCGAAACTCTGTCAGCGCCGTCCGCGCAGCTTTGAGCCGGTCGACCGCTGCCTCCAGCTCGCCCCGCGCAAAGCGCGTCGCGTCGTCCCGCGCAATGGCGGTGAGCGCGTTGATCATAAGCGAGCTTTCATTGTAAATCGCGTTAGCGATGGCCTCCGCGTCCTGCGGCGCGAACGCGAGCACGCGCACTTCGATTAGACCCTGCGCACCGTCGTAGTAGAGGGTGACCATGCGGTTCCAATAGACCACGAGGTCTTCGATGGGGGCGTCTTCCTTCAGCGTGAAAATCGGATCGCCACTGGGCTTGGTGTAGATACTGCGCAGGTCAAGCGACGTGTCGATCCGGCGCACAAGGTCCTGGCTCTGGATGAACTCTGCCAAGACGTCGGTGTCGGACGAGCTTGCGCCGGAAAGACCGGTCAACCCGCCGAGTAGTTCAGATGCGCTCGGCCCCTCTTCCTTGCGAACCGAGAACGCCAACGTCGAGGCGTATTGATCGGCGGCGCGCGCGTAGAGGTACCAGGCGGAAACGGCGACAGGGGCCACGACCATAAGGAGTAGGGCCACCAGCAGCATTCCGTGTCGGGCCCGCGGGCGCGCCGTTGCAACGGGCGGCGGGACTGCGCTCGGCGTAGCGGCGGGGGTGGCAAGCTGCATCCCGGTCTTTGCGGCAAGCCAGGGCGGCAAGGACATCTGCGTTTGCCCTGTCATCTCGGGCTTAGCAGCCTCCGTTGGGGAAGGCGGCGGCGAAGGAGCAATCGCAGCCGCCGACCATTCACGCTTTGGCTCGACAGCGGGGCGCAATGCACCGACCCGGCCCTCTCCGCTCGGCCAACGCCCCACGCTGGCACGTTCGACAGAGCGTGGCAGCCCGGCCGGACCGATCTTGGCGCTTTCGAGCTCTGCCGACCTCGGTTTTTTTTGCGCCCGATCCGCGGCGTTCGGACCGTCCGCTCCGTCGAACTCCTCCCGCGCCGTCTTGCGGGGCCCGGCCGACCGCGCGCCACGCGAGCCGTCCGCAGCGGCGGCACAAATGCCGGACATCGGGCGCGTCGGAGAAAAGACAAAGTGATGGATCATGTCCCGATCTCCCTACATAATGTGCATGAAATAATCCACACCTCCTCCAGTCATGCGCGGCCTGGGAAGAGCGAGGATCCGCGCGCCTTTGGGCTCCGCCGACTGAAATCCGCTCCGGAAAGATCAACCAGCACGCAATGACGGACACGCCCCAGCTTCCTGCCACGCCGCCGCTACGCCCCGCCCAGCAGCCTCGGCGTTTCAAGACGCCGCGTACGATTGGCGCTCTGATCCTACGCGAGATGCAGACGAGCTATGGCCGTAGCCCCGGTGGTTACCTCTGGGCGCTGCTGGAGCCTATCGGCGGCATCGCGCTCCTGACCTTTATCCTTTCCACGGGCTTTCGCGTGCGCGAGCCGGCACTTGGCACCAACTTCCCGCTCTTTCTCGCCACCGGGACACTCATGCTTAGCCTGATCCTCTCCATAGCGGGCCGTGTCGCATCGAGCCTCGAGAGCAATCGACCCCTCCTCTTCTATCCCGGCGTACGTTTTACCGACACGATCATCGCCGGCTTTGTGCTTACGCTGCTGACGCAAGTCCTCGTGCTTTACATCCTCCTCTTCGGTATCCACATCCTCTTCGATCTATCCTCTATCCTCGATCTCGGCGCGATCTTCTCCGCCGTTGCACTTGGGGCATTCCTTGGGCTTGGCATCGGCACCCTCAACTGCTTTCTGATTGAGGTCTTTCCTCTCTATCAGCGGATTTGGAATGTGCTGACGCGTCCGCTGTTCCTTGTCTCTTGCGTGATGTTCACTTTCGAGCAGATCCCACGGCAGTTTCAGGATGCCGCGTGGTGGAACCCGATCATCCATGTCGTTGGCATCATGCGGCGCGGGTTCTATCCGAGCTATGACGCGAGCTACGCGTCGCCGCTCTATCTTGGCTTGCTCAGCGCGATCACCCTGTTCTTTGGCCTCTTGTTCCTAAATCGCTTTCACCGCGACTTCCTGAATCGCTAGGTTCGGCGGACGGTGCGCATCCTTTACTACAATTGGGCCGACTACCGAGATGCGGCGGGGCGCGGGGGCGGCGTCACAGTCTACCAGCGCACTCTCATGGTCGAGTTTGCGCGGCGCAGCGGCGTTGAGGCGACGTTTCTTTGCGCAGGTCTTGCACATTCGCTCAAACCCGGCCCGCCGCGCTGGGAGCGTCTGCGAAACCATCCCGACGCGCCGGGGGAGCGCCGGTTTCAAATGATCGACACCCTTCCGCTGTCGCCCGCCCACCACGCTTTTGGCTGTCCCGAACAGGTCCGGCACGCGCTGACCGAGGCGGCGTTCGCGCGCTTTGTCGAGGCGGAAGGGCCCTTTGACGTCGTTCATTTTAACTCGCTTGAAGGACTTCCAGCAGCCGTTCTTGCGCTGCGCTCGCGCTGGCCGGCGACACGATTTGTCGTGGCCCTGCACAACTACTATCCGTTCTGTCCCCAGGTGAACCTTTGGCAAAGCGAGCGGGCGCACTGCTCCGACTTCGAGCATGGGCGGGCGTGCGTTTCCTGCTTGCCCGTCCGTCGCGACCCAGCACGGCTTCGCGTCGCCTACGGCGCCGCGCGCGCGCTCGAGCGCGTGGGCCTGCGGCGTGGCAATGCAGGTTATGATCAAGTGGTTCAACCGCTTGCACGTCTCGGCGCCGAAACACTCCGCCGTGCCTCCGACCGGCGCCGTGCGCGCGTGGCCGAGGCCGTCGCACTCTCCGAACCCGAGCCAAGCCCCTCTGCGGCAGCAGGCTTTGCCGAGCGACGTGCCGCCTTCGTCGAAATGCTCAACACCTATGCCGATAGCGTGCTCGCGGTCTCGGACAGAACAGCTGAGATCGCGCGCGGCTTCGGCATCTGCTCTGCTCACCTCACCGTAAGCCGCATCGGGACCGACCACGCCGAACTATTCGCCAAAACGCAGCCGGCACCGCGGCTGCCGGCACCGGATGGAACGTTGGGCCTTGCGTTTCTTGGCTATATGCGCCGCGACAAAGGCTTTTTCTTTCTCCTTAACACCTTGGAGGCGATGGCGCCCGACCTCCTCCGGCGCTTGCGCCTTACCATCGCTGCCGCACCGCGCGACCCGGCCACGGCGGCCCGCGTCGAAGCTTTGGCGTTGCAGTTAGCAGATCTGCGGTTCTTCAAGGGCTATAGGCGGGACGAGCTGGACGAGATTTTAGCGGGCGTCGATCTCGGGATCGTGCCATCGCTGTGGGAGGACAACCTCCCCCAGGTCGCCATTGAGTTGCACGCCCGCCACATCCCGCTTCTGACCTCCGACCGCGGAGGGGCGCGCGAGCTGGGCAATTGCAATCGCCTCGTTTTTCCAGCTGGGAACGCGGCCGCGCTCGAGGCCCGGTTGCGCGGGATCCTTGAACGGGGCCTCGACCTAACGGCCTATTGGCACGGGGCGCTGACCCCGATCAGCCCTGCAACGCATGCCGACGCGCTGCTGCGCCTCTACAGGTCCCTGATGCGGTAGTATTGAGCGCATAGTGGATCGAACTGCGCTCATCAAACCTCTGTTTTGGCGGGCTTTCGCACATCTGACCGCTGCAACGTTGCTGGACCGCGGCCAGGCTGCTAGATGCGCCGAAAGGGTGACGCAGAGCATGCGCCACTGGAACGGCACACACCGCCGCGCAGGATGCGATCTCGCGATGAGACTGTTATACTTCAATTGGGTCGACTATCTCGATCCTGAGGGGCGCGGCGGCGGCGTCTCGATCTATCAACGCAATGTCATCGAGAGCCTGAGCGGCGCGCCAGATATCGAGCTAACGTTTCTCTGCGCCGGCCTCTCGCATGACCCGGTCTCGACCGCCCCCCGCTGGCAACCCCTCCCGCCGGGCCGTGAGAGCCACGCTGCGCGGCGGTTCGAATTGGTCAATTCTGGCACGCTTGCCGCAAGCCACAACTCCTTCGGACACGAAGCGCAAGTCGACCATCCAGAGACACGCGCGGCGTTTTTTGCCTTTCTGGAGGCCGAAGGCCCATTCGACATTGTACATTTCAACAACCTCGAAGGGCTCCCAGCTTCGGTGATGACGCTCAAGGAGCGCTTTCCAGAGACGCGCATCGTCTACTCGATCCACAATTACTACGCGGCCTGTCCGCAAGTGAACCTTTGGCATCAGGAACGCGAGACCTGTGTCGACTTCGAGGGCGGCTTAAAATGCGCGACTTGCCTGCCGCGCGAAGCGCGAACCGATGCCGAAACCGTCCGCCGTGCCTTCGCAGTCGCCGAAACGCTCAAATCAGCGGGGCTTAAGCCAGGGCAGCGCGGCTTCGATCTTGCGTTCCGCCTGGGCACAAGGCTCGCAAAGGCTGCGCTTCCCTTCGCGGCTCTGGCCAGTCCGGGCGCGCGCGACGTCGCCGCCTTTCCCCAGCGGGTGACGGCGCCTCCGCAAGAGGAGGGTCCGTTTGAGCGTCTCGAACCAGCGCATGCGCGCTACGAGCGGCGCCGGCGAGAGATCACGCAGTTGATCAACTCCAACGCCGATCTGATCCTCGCCGTCAGCACGAGGGCGGGAGAGGTCGCCTCTCGCTTCGGGCTCGACCGCTCAAAGATTGCGGTGGAGTACATCGGCACGAAGCACGCCGAGCTCTTCCGGCGCACGCGCCCGGCACGGCGCGTTCTCGCGGAAGACGGCACGCTCACGCTCGGCTATCTGGGCTATATGCGCCGCGATAAAGGGTTTTACTTTCTGCTCGACGCGCTCGAAGACCTTCCGTCACGGATGGCTGCAAAGCTTCATCTCGTCTTCGCCGCGCGCGCAGGTGCGCCCGAGATCATGGCGCGGCTCAAGGCGCTCGGCGGGCGCTTTGCCTCCGTCAGCCATGCCGATGGCTACTCTCATGCGACGCTTGACGAGGTCCTTGAGCGCGTCGATGTGGGTCTCATTCCCGTCATGTGGGAGGACAATCTCCCCCAGGTCGCCATTGAGATGCATGCCCGCCATATCCCGCTTGTGACGGCAAACCTTGGCGGCGCCTCCGAGCTCGGCAACTCTCCGCCGATGACATTCGAGGCCGGGAACATACACGCTTTCCGAAAGGTCATTTCAGATGTACTCGCGGAACGTGTTGATTTCGACACCTACTGGCTCGGCGCGCGAGCGCCGGTCTCGCTGGACACGCACCGCGACCGCCTTTTGGCGCATTACAACGCGATTATGGGAATTCAGCAATACGACGAACCGGCCGAGACGAACGAGCCAAACCTGGACATGCCGATTGAATTGGACGCCATGCGCGCATTGAGAGCCTAGCGCAGCGTCAGGGGCAGCGACCGCGACAGGCATAAGCAACAGAAGCGAAAGGCAGGGACTTCAATGGAACTACTTATGGTCGGTGCCGGACTTTCCGGGGCGGTGTTAGGCCGTGCACTCGCGGAAGAGGGCCACCGGATCACGATCGTTGATGCGCGAGACCATGTCGCCGGCAACTGCCACACGGAGCGCGACCGTGACACCGGCATTCTCGTTCACCGCTACGGCCCGCATATTTTCCATACCGACGACGCCGAGGTCTGGGATTATGTCAATCAGTTTGAGACGTTCCTGCCGTACAAAAACCGCGTGAAGGCGACAACGGGGGGCTCCGTCTATTCGCTTCCGATCAATCTGCACACGATCAACCAGTTCTACGGCAAGACGATGCGTCCCGCCGAGGCGCGCGCCTGGATCGCCGAGATCGCCGATACAAGCATCGCAGAACCGCAGACCTTCGAAGAACAAGCGCTGCGGTTTGTCGGGCGCGATCTCTACGAAGCATTCTTTCGGGGCTACACGTGCAAACAATGGGGCTGCAGCCCGACCGAGCTTCCAGCGTCGATCCTCAAGCGCCTGCCGTTGCGTTTCAACTACGACGACAATTACTTCTTCCACCAGTTTCAGGGGATGCCGCAGAACGGCTACACCGCTATGGTGGACCGGATCCTCAACCATCCCTCGATCTCTGTCCATCTAGAGACGACCTTTTGCCGACAGGATGCCGCGGCCTATGACCATGTTTTCTATTCGGGCCCGCTTGATGGCTACTTTGGTTATGAGCTTGGTCGGCTCGGCTATCGCACGCTCGACTTTGAGCGCTTCATCTCCAATGGAGATTACCAGGGCTGCGCGGTGATGAATTTCACCGACGAAGAGGTGCCCTATACGCGGATAACCGAGCACAAGCACTTTGCGCCTTGGGAGAACCACGACGCGACCGTCTGCTACCGCGAGTACTCGCGCGCCTGCGAGCCCAGCGATACGCCCTATTACCCGATCCGCCTTGTCCGCGAAAAGCAAATGCTAAGCGACTACATGGCGCGCGCCGAACACGAGGAAAACGTGACCTTTGTCGGTCGCTTGGGCACCTATCGCTACCTCGACATGGACGTCACAATCCGCGAAGCGTTGGATGCAGCCCGCGCCTTTATCGAGACAAGCGCGAGCGGGCACCGCCGCCCTGTCTTTGCCGGCGCGCCGATGTGATCACGGACGCACGAGGTGGCCCTCAGAAACGACCAAGCGGATGCCGTCGATGGAAGAAGGCCCGCCGTCTCGATCATCGTGCCGGTGTACAATGTCGAAGACTTCGTCGCCGAAGCCATCGACAGCCTGCGCGCTCAAACGATGGCGTTCTTCGAAGCCATCATCGTCGACGACGGCTCGACCGATGACAGTTTCGCGCGCACATGCGAGGCCGTTGCAGGCGATCCGCGGTTCGTTCTTGTGCGTCAATCAAACAAAGGACTTTCGGCGGCGCGCAACGCGGGGCTCGACGCGGCGCGCGCGCCCGTCATTGGCTTTCTAGACAGCGACGATCGCCTCGCCCCGACATTCCTTGAAACCCTTCTGGGGGTTCTGGAGACGAGCAACGCGCCTTGGGCGGCCTGCGCCGTCGATCTCTCAGAGGGCGCCACGAGCGACGTCTCTCCCGCGATCCACGGCGCGACGCACCCGGCAGTGCGTGGTGAATGGGCGGCGATGGCGCTCGACGATTGGCGCGAGATCGTGCGTCACTGGCCCTCAGCGTGGAACAAGCTTTACCGGCGCGATCTCATCGGAGCGGCGCGCTTTCCCAAGGGGCTCGCCTATGAAGACCACGCCTGGTTTCAGGAGTTGGCCGAGCGCGCGCCTGTTTTGGCCTACGTGCCCGAGCCGCTCTACATCTATCGCCGAAACCGCCCGGGGCAGATCACGGCGGACGGCTCTGAACGCGTCTTTCAGCAGTTTGACGTCCTTGACCGGATTGCAGATCGGCTGGGCAACAGCAAGAAGGCCGGCGCACGCGAAGGCTTTGCGCGCTTGGCCACGCGCACGCTCCACGAACGTGCAAGCACCTTGCGTGACCCTGCCCGCCGGGCGCGTTTTGTCACGCGCACGCGAGACTTTCTTGCCCGGCACGACACCGCCTGGTCGCCCGGCTCGGACAACGCGATTTCCCGCGCCTTTGCCGAGGTGTTGCACGGGCGGTTGCCACTCTCGATTGTCATCGCGACCGACGGGGTCGGCCTCGGTCTGGAACGCTCTCTGGCGAGCCTCCGTGCACAGGCGCTCCAAGATCTCGAGATCATCGTTGCCACAACGGAGCCGGGCCTCGACGCGCACGACCGGCTCAAACGCGCGGTCTGGGGCGTCCATGGCGCGTGGGTCTATGAAGGCGGGACAGGCTCTGTCTCCGAGGCGCGCAATCGCGGGCTTTCGGCCGCGAAAGGCCTGTTCACGGTTGTACTCGACGCAGGGGACGTGTTTGCGCCCGAGACGCTCTGGCTGTGGGTCGAGGCGATGATCCGAGCGCGTGCGGATCTCGGCGTCGCCCGTTTCAGCCCGGCGCCCGGGCACGTTCATGCCGGATCCCACGACGGGCGAGATCCGTTCGGCCGCCCTTGGCCAAACGTCAACAATGCGCAGGCGGGGAATTGGCTCAGCGACATTGAGCGCGAGGCTGCGAGGATCCCGCACATGCGCGTCCCGCTCCTCCATGCTTTGCCCGCTGCCAAGATCTTTCGCACGGCCTTCTTGCGCGCGCACGGCCTCACATTTGCGCCAGAGCCGCTTTCGAGCTGGGCGTTTACCACTAAGGCCGCGTTCTCAACGGGACGCGCCGTGGCTCTCCGGCCGCTTGGCCTGTTTTTGTCAGATGCTGCGATCGACCGGCGCCTTTGGCGCCGGCGCGCAAGCCCCGAGAGCATTCATGCGGCCCTGATGGCAATGGCGCCAGCCTTAGACGCGCACTTGCCGCGATCGTCCTGGTATCCGCGGCTCCTCTCGCGCGCCCTCTGGGAAAAAGCGCATTTCGCCGACTTTCCGAACGGCGCTGAAAAGCGCGCCTTTCTCAGCGAGGCTGCAGACCTTGTCGCGCGCCATTGCGCCGACGACGATCCCGCGACCTGCGTGGATGGCTACATCGGTTCTGATATCCGCGCGCTGTTTCCCGCCAGCGTTGCGGCAGAGATATCGAGCTGAGGCGGCACCGTTGTGCTCCGGCGACCACCTGAGCTAGGGAATGCAAAGCGGCACAAAACAGGACGGACGGCACGATGGAACTGGCATTCACGTCCGCAAGCGGCTCAGTCTTTGAATGCAACCTAGCCTTTAACACCTACGACTACGCCAACTTGAACTTCCACGATTTCGCGCGTCAGGACGTCCCGTTTCACCTCTCCTTCCGGTTTGGGCGCCAAATCGTCGTGTACAACCAATTCCTTTCAAGGGCATGGGGGCCGGAGCGCTCGGCACCCGTCGAACTCAAAGAGCGCGGCAACACCATCCGGGTCGAGGTCTCGGAGAGCCAAGCGGTATTGCACGTCAATGGCGCGCGGACCGGAACGTACGACCTGCCCGAGCCGACCGATGGCACCCACGCCGCGCTTCACTGGGTGTCCGTAAATGGCGGCGTAGAAGATGTCGTTCTGTCCGGACCCAGCCATGACGCGCGCCGCGGGCGGGGCTTGCTCTCCTCGGAAAGATCCTTCCTCCTCGATGGCTGGGGTTTTGACCCCGGATCAGTACGCCAAGACCTGCGCGTGATCCTCGCCAAGACGGGAGAGCCGCTGCCATCGGCGATGATTCCGGCACCGGAGCGCGCGACCGAACAGCGAAGCCCGTCTGACGACATCGGGATCATGGCGCTCATCCCCGGTTGGGTCTGGCAGAGCGACGCGGTGGAAGGTGCATCCGTCGCCCTGCAACTCATGTCGAACGCCCGCGCCTGTGGCCCGAGCTTCGTACTGACGCGGGATGAGATTATCGAGACCATTGAGAGGGTTTGCGAGCAAGGTGCGGAAGGCAACTCGCTTGAAGTCCTCACGGCCCTAGAACACACCCGCTTCGCCGCCCTCGGAAGCGATTTGTCCCCTAAGGCAGTGCGAGTGCTGGGGGACGTCGCTGCGCGTTACAAGGTCACGGACTTCTACTCACCGCAAGACAACGCACACACGCAAACGGCGCGGGGCACCCAAAGCACGCGCCGAGATCGTGGCGCGACCGGAGCCCAGCGGCCGATCACAAAAGCGGGCCACGCCATTGACCTCGTACTTCCACCTGCACAAGCGATGCTAAAGGCGATTTCTGCACGCATGGAAAACGTGCCACCAGAAGATCTCGCTTCGGTTGTCCGTTCCATGGGGCTCGATGCGCTCTCCGAGCGGGACCTTCGCACGCTCATGCTGACTCTGGCGCATAACTTCTGCGACGCCGACCGGATGGAGGATCTCTACGCCCTCGCGCAGGACTACGGCGTCGCCGACATGAATGGGGGCGCGCAAGAATGGGCCCTTTCTGTCGCTCTGCCCTTCTGTCTGTTGCGTGCCCAGGCAGATGCAGTGGTCTATCGCGTCTCTCGACTTGCGGAATTTGACGGTTGGATCGACTCCTGTGCCGTTGGCTGGACTGTGCGTCAGGTCATCGCGCGAAGGGCCCCATGTCTGTCGGAAGTTCAGCACGAAGAAGTCGTAGACGGGTTTCTCAACCTGTTGCTTGCCCTGGAGGGCAACTACTACTCGCAGCTGCCGTCGGTGCAGTTTACGGCATGTGCGGTCGCCCTGATCGAAGAACTGACACGCTTTTCTGAAGACCTGCAGGACCGTATCCTTGACACGATTGACCGCATCTATGCGACCTCGCCAGCCTTTTGGGACCGATTGGCCGAGATAGAGGCGGAGGGGGGCATGCGGCGCCTCCCCTACCCGTTGGAAGATGCCCGAGGGCGCTTCAACAACATGTTGGCGGCCCTAGAGGAGGGCGAACCGCTCCGCGCCACATCGCAGCTCTTACGGCGGCACTCTGAAGCCTTGCGCCTTCGCCGCGAGCTTGCTGCAGCCTCCCGAGCAGCGGGGACCGACCTTCACGACGCTTTGGCGGCCGCCGAATACGGCGCACCTGTCGGGTCTCACGAAGCCGACGATGCCCTCCTTCGCCATCTCGCCTTTCCAAGCGAGGCGTCGGAAGCACCGGACCTCGCCACGCGCAGCAGACGCGCGATCCGTAAGCGTTCGTCGGAGACGCCTGTTGGCCTACACCCGGATCAGCAAGCCTCCGCCGGAAGGCACGCGCGCGCGCTCTTGGGAGAGGCGCTAGGCGACGCGGCCGCGCGCGAAGAGATGCTGGATCGGTTTTTCATCGATTGCACGATCCTCAGCTCTTGGCGGGACGAGTATCTGGGCTATGCGCTGGCCGTGTCGCTCCTTACTGGGGCGCTAACCAATCAGGACCGTTCGCTCGCCGACGCGATCCCCGGTCGCATCGTAGAAATGATGGTGGCCTTGCGTGAGGGCGAGATCGACAGCTTGACCGCGGCACCTGCGTTGCGCAACGCGCTCTGGGACCTCCGCCAAGCGCCTGGCTCCTCGCGCAGCGACGCTGCGGGCGCCGTTTTCGCGCTCTTTGAGGCAGCTCTTGAGACCTTGCCGGCGCCCTTCGAGGATAAAGAGGGGTCGCTTTTCCCAAAGACGGGGATTCAAGCCTTCTTTGGCGTGCTCGTCGTGATCTACTCGTGCAAGCCCTACCTTGAGACGCGGATCAATGCTCTGCGGGATTGGTGGCTAAAGGACCTCGAAGCCTGGGGCATTTCTTATGTCGTGGTTGTGGGCGATGGCGACGGGCGGCGCGAGGGCGACGTCGTCCATCTTGATGTCTCCGACAGCTATGAGTCCCTTCCGCACAAGACCCTCGCAATGACCGAGTGGGCCCTGTCGCAAACGGGCTACTCCCATATCTACAAGATTGACGACGATTGCTTCATGAATCCCGCCGAAGCGATCGGCTCGCTGAGCTATAAGAAGTATCCCTATTACGGCCGCCGCCTTGTGCGGCCGGTGGGGTGGACGGCGCGTGCATGGCACCACAGCCAAAATGTGCGCGGCAAAGCTGCGCTTGAGCTCGATAAGTCACCGGAACCGGCCGAGTATGGCGATGGCAGTACGGGCTACCTGCTCAATCGAGAAGCAATGCAGAGCCTGATCGACACCGCCCGCAGTCGCCATGGCGCATGGTTGCGGCTCGTCTCGATCTTTGAGGACAAGCTCGTTGGGGATATGCTTGCACTTGCCGGCATCCGCATCGCGAACCGCGACTATCACGCCTGCGTCCTACGCCGGAACCGGGCGGACGGCGTGTCTGTCAGCCGGTGGGAGAACACCTTTCTGCCGAGCAAATCCTCGCCTACCCTCATCGCGCATCTCGACCGCAGCGACCTGCAGGCCGTTGCGTCTGAGACGACGGAGGCCCACGAGCTTCTTCCGAAGCGGGTCTGGCCGGGTTATGCCCGCGTCAAGCTTGGGCCCGACAACCTTCAAGTCGAACTCTTGAGTTCGGTCGAACGGCTGAACTCGATCAACTCAGAAGCTTTGTGCGTCATTGCATGCATGCGCAACGAGCGGGATATGCTGCCTATGTTTCTCGCGCATTACCGCGCACTGGGGGTCCGAGGGTTTCTCATTGCTGACAATTGCTCCGACGATGGCACTCTCGAGTTCCTGCTGGAGCAGCCCGACGTTGTCGCGTTCTCGGCGGAAGCAGACTATGGCACCACACAGTACGGTGTGGCGTGGCAACAGGCGCTTTTGTCAAATCTGCGGATGAACCGCTGGTCCCTCGTTGCCGATGCTGACGAATTCTTAGTCTTGCCGGATGGCGTACCAAGCCTGCCGCAGCTCCTAGAGACCCCGGGCTTTCATTCGGCCGATTGCGCACGGATCTTCATGCTGGATCTCTATCCTGAGGGTCGCCTTTCGGAGGCGACGCTCGACAGCGGCGATCCTTTTGCTGAGCTCACCCATTGCGACCGTGAGCCATTTATATGCGCCTGGTCCAGGGGCCAGTACGCGAACGCAGAGACGTGGACGAGCGCCGTACGGCATCGATTGCTCGAAGGCTCTCGCCGAGAGCTCTACGTCGCGCAGAAATATGCACTCATCCGCTACAGGCCGTGGATGCGCTTCACGGCGGGCCTGCACGCGGCGGCGGAGACGACCGTTGCTGCACAGGATTTGGTATTCGCGCATTTTAAGTACCATGCAGCCTTTCACGAACGCGCACGGGTCGAGACCGCGCGAGGGCAACACTTCAACGACGCTGAGGAGTACCGGAAGTACCTCGCGCTGATGTCCGAAGGCCGTGACAGGATCTTCGAGCCCGGCGTGTCGGTGCCGTGGCGGGAATGCGGTTGGGTCAGACGCGTTCTGTCTCAGCACGAGCGGGCTCGCGCCGCGGAGTAGGCCCGCCTCAGCGCTCGCGTGCGAGCCCCCTGACCTCGGAATGCGGACGGCTCAGCCGACCCATTACACCATCCCAAAAGCCATGCCAGAGCAGGCGGTAATAGACGCTTTTCTCAGCGCCGTAGTGCCGCCCGGCCAAGAGCCACTTTGCAAGCATGACCGCCATGGCAGGCAGAAACATCAGCCCCGCCGCGCTCCGACAAACGCGCAAGCCATTGCGCGCGTTGTAATAGGTTTTCCACAATGGGACGTAGCGGACCACACCGTCGCGCCACGCAGGGTGATCGTCATGCTCAAACCTCAGATCCGGCACGAAACCGATCCGCATGCCGCGCTTGCGCAGCGAGAGCGTATAGAGCACGTCGTCGCCATAGATGAAGAGCCGCCCGTCGGGATAGCCCCCGCGGCGGATGGTTTCCCGCGCTAGAAATAGGCCGACGAACGAGGTTGCATCGATCTCCTTCGGCCTGCCACCGTTATAGGCGCTGTCGGGGATGTGAAAGCTTTGCCGAGAGCGGCCGAGCACCGCGCCGAGCGACGTCCGCAGGAAGATACCAATGTTCCAAAACGGATTCACCGTAGGCCGGTTCATCTCGCAAATAGAGCCATCCGCCATATAAACAGCCGCCGACACCGCGTCATAGTCCCACGGGCCGTTTGCCATAAAATGCTCAATCGTGCCGGGCAGGGGCCGTGCGTCGTCGTCCATCAGCACGATCCAGTCCGGATCGTCTTCGGAAACGAGCTTTCGCAGGCCGAGTTCAAAACCGCCAGCGCCGCCGAGATTGCTGGGTGCGAGCACGACCCTCAGCCGCACGTCCTCCACCGAAGCAAGCCACTCCCGCGACCCGTCGGTCGAGCCGTTATCAACGACAAGCACCCGCGCAATCGGCGTGGCCAACAGGCGCTCGACTGTCGCGCGAATCTGCGTCTTGCGCTGGTAGGTGACGACGAGAGCGGCAAGGCTCGGGGAGGCGCGATCAATTGGCAACGGTTCGCGAAAGTCCGACAAAAGAGCCGACGAGAACGGCAAGTGCCTCCGCCGTCGTGATAGCGGATTCGGTAGCCAAGACCGTATCGCCTGGCAGGATCTGAAACTGGCCCGCGCTGAAGAGCCCATCGGCCGAGGTCATGTCGATCGTAAAGACCGCCCGCGTATTTTCGGGCCCGCTGCTGTCGGGGCGGACGAGGCTTGGCGGGTACTCCCTTAAGATCAGCACGCCGCGCAGATTGGCGCGGCGCTCGTTTACCCCGCCCATAAGCGAAAGCGCGTCGAGCGCCGTCAGTTCATCGGCTTCGAAATAGATCAGGCTTTGCTCGCCGGCCGCACCGAGGGCACGAAAAAACCGGTCATCCTCAACAAGCGCAATCCGGTCTCCCCCGCGAAGGATTGTGTCGCGCGACGGATCTTCGAGGAGGCTCTCATAGGACGTGAGATAGGTCTGCCCGTCGCGGATCAGGCGAACTTGGGGATTGCGCAATGTCGTTGGCCCGCCGCCCTGCCCAATAAGGTTGAGGACCGTGAAATGGGCCTCTGGTAGGGGCACCGTTCCCGGGCTCGCGACCCCGCCAACGAGAGAGACCGATCCGCGCGTGCCGGGGATGACCGAAAGCTGGACCTGTGCGGACGGAACAATGGCCGCCATCTCCTCCTCCACCAGGCGACGCGCGCTATCCGGCGTGCGGTTGGCGACGTTGAGGTAGCCGATATAGGGCACAAAGATTGTCCCCGCTTCGGTCACGCGCACACCTGTGATGTCGACCACCTTGTCGGTCTCCGACGTCAAAAGCGAGTTGGCCTCACTGTCCCAGACGGTCAGGTCGACCGTGTCGAACGCGCGAATGCGGACGTCGCTACTGCCGCGCGGGTGAATGTGCGGGACCCAGCCGTCGTTGGGCCGCGTTTCGGGTACGGGCCAGCCTTCCAAGACCGGGATGAAGGCGCGGGTAACGGGGTAGACCGCGAATTGAGGCACCTCGGCGTTGGCACCGGCGAGGATCTCCTGCTGTACGGCCGCGCTCCTTGGCAAGGCGCAGGCCGCCAGTGTGCCAAGGCACAGACCAAGGAAGATCCATCTGAGTACGATCACACGTTCCCCGCAGGATTGAGAAGCGCGCAGCGCGCCCCGAGCCCATAAGCCACGGGTCCTGCGGAGGGTCAACCGGAGGTGGGCAGCGCACGGCGGGGCCGGGCGGGTTCCCCCTGTTCGGGCGCGCGCGCGCGCACGGCACGCCGGCGCATCCGGTCGAGCCGGGGACCGGGCCAGCGAAAGCCTTTTCCAAGGGTGAGGTAGATCAAATAGAGATCGAGCCGCATCGACCAGCTCTTGGCATAGAGCCGGTCGAGCATCGCCTTACGCGGCACGCAGCGACGAACGTAGATGTCGTCCGTCTGGGCTGCCGAGCTCGTATCTTTGAGAAGCCATTCCTCATGCAGGTGGAACATCACGGTCGCGAGCCCGGTGATCCCCGGCTTCATCTGCAAAACATCTGCGTAGGTCTCTGGAAAGCGCGCGACGTATTGCGGGGCAGGCGGGCGCGGACCAACAAAGGACATCGTCCCATTCAAAACATTGAACATTTGCGGAAGCTCGTCGAGCCGCGCTGCGCGCAGCCGGTGCCCGAGCGGCGTGATCCGGTGCGCCTTGTCGCCGCCAGACACGCCCTGCTCTGGCCCCGCCGCATGCACCATCGTGCGGAACTTATACTGCACGAAAGGCTGCCCGTATTGCCCGATCCGCTCCGCCGCATAGAGCACCGGCCAGCCGTCATGGCGCAGGATCCTCGCGCTGGTCCAGACCATCAGCGGCAGGGTGGGAACCAGAAGCACCACCCCGAAGAAAAGGTCGAAGGCGCGTTTGGCCAGGCGTGACGAGCGGCGCATGGGCCGGACCTAGCGGCCGACGGCTGTGTATGCGCGAAAGCCAGCTGAGCTCGCATCCGCATCGCGGTAGATATTGCGCAGATCGGCCATCCGGGGCTCGCGCATCGCGCGTGCGAGCCGCTCCAGATCAAGCGCGCGGAACTCGTTCCATTCGGTCAGCAGGACAAGCCCATCCGCCCCCTCGGCCGCGGCATAGGGATCGTCATGCCAGGTCACACCTGGAAGCAAGTCCTGGCCCTCGCGCTTGCCCTGTGGATCGACAACACGGACCCGGGCGCCCGCACCCACCAGCGCAGGCACGATGGTCAGCGAGGGCGCCTCGCGCATGTCATCCGTATTCGGTTTGAACGTAACCCCGAGGACAGCGAGCGTCTTACCGTTGACCGAGCCGCCGCAAAGATCGAGCACCTTGTCGATCATTCGCCGCTTGATGCTTTCGTTCACGCGGATGACCGCCTCGGTGATCTCCAGCGGCACCGAATGATCCTGGCCGATCCGCGCAAGCGCGCGCGTATCCTTGGGAAAGCACGAGCCGCCAAAGCCGGGCCCGGCATGGAGGAACTTGTTGCCGATCCGGCCGTCGAGACCCATTCCCCGGCTCACCGATTTGACATCGGCGCCGACCCGCTCACACAGGGCTGCAATCTCGTTGATAAAGGTGATCTTCGTCGCCAGGAACGCGTTTGCGGCGTACTTGATCATCTCCGCAGACTCGAGATCGGTGTAAACGATTGGAAAGTCACGCAGAAAGAGAGGCTTGTAGATATCTCCCATGATCTCTCTGGCGCGTTCGGCCTCTACGCCGACAACGACGCGGTCAGGACGCATAAAGTCGTCAATCGCGGCGCCTTCTCGCAGAAACTCCGGATTTGAAGCAACGTCAAAGACAGCGTCAGAGTTGGCCGCGCGCATCCGCCGCTCGACTTCACGGTTGGTCCCAACGGGCACGGTCGATTTCGTGACGATAACGGCATAGTCCGTGAGCTCTCGCGCGATTTCTTCGGCCGCGGCATAGACAAAGGTCAGATCGGCATGGCCGTCTCCGCGCCGCGTCGGCGTCCCCACCGCGATGAAAATCGCGTCGGCTCCCGCGACCGCATCGGGCAGCGCGGTTGTAAAGGATAGCCGCCCCGCTTCGACGTTGCGCGCCAGCAGCATGTCGAGGCCTGGTTCGAAGATTGGAACCTCGCCACGCTCCAGCATTGCGATCTTCTCCGGGTTCTTGTCGACGCAGATGACCTCGTGCCCGAAATCCGAAAAACACACCCCGGAGACCAGGCCCACATAGCCTGTCCCAATCATTGCAATCCGCATCAAACCCTCATCTGCGCCGCTATCGTGATCAAAATTGCGCATGAGCCATCGCACTGGCTCTGTCAATGTGCGGCCATCAGCGTCGGCGCGAACCCTCCAACCCGTTTGGTGCACAATGGCGGGGCTTGTGGCAGTTTGGCATGCGCGGGTGGCAAGAACTCGCAATTGAGCGAAAGTCCGTGTTGCAGAACGCCAAGCAATTTGCACATAGTCCTGGTATGCCCCACGGGGTGACACACCTTTCGGGAGATTTCCTATGTTTACGCGCACCGTCATCGCCGGCCTGGCCGCCGCAACGCTGGCAGCGTCTGCTGCTTACGCGGGCAACCTGGATGCCGCCGGGACCGAAGACGACGACATCGCTGTGCCGATCGCGCCGGTGGGCACACTGGGGCTCGGCGTTGGCGCGGCTGCAGGCGGTGTTTCGGCTGCCGCGCTGGCGGCTGGCGGCGTTCTTGCCGTCGGCGTTGCTGCAGCGGCGCTTGCAGACGACGATGACGATGACGACGACTCGCCGAGCGTAACAGTTACACAGTAAGGCTGTATTGCCTGGCGCGTTAAGATTTGCCCGTGCATGCGCGCGGGCTTTTCGTTTGTCTTGTCGTCGGTGGACGGAGCCTAGCGACCATCGACCTTGCACGTCGGCACGTAAACCTGATCGTACCAATCGATGAACCGGGCGATGCCCTCGGAAAGCGGCGTTTGCGGAAGCGGTCCGACTA
This sequence comes from Pseudomonadota bacterium, assembly GCA_038745585.1. Classification (GTDB taxonomy): domain Bacteria; phylum Pseudomonadota; class Alphaproteobacteria; order Rhodobacterales; family Rhodobacteraceae; genus HLUCCA09. The sequence continues at coordinate 75,461 of JBCDLH010000010.1, read as the reverse complement.
AAGCACGAGCGAGCCGCGTATCAGCCCAAGTGTCCAGCACGTCGCCGGGCTGCATCGGAAGGAGCCGCTGTTCCGCGCGCTGGCCGAGCACGTCTTCCACTGCGGCAACGAACGCGGAGAGTTCGGTCGGCGCATCGTTGCCGAGATTAACCACGCGCCACGGTGCAATGGGCGACAGGCTGTCGCCCGGGACAATCTCTGCCTCGACGTGTGGCCCCGGCGGACACACGTCGATCAGGCGCCGGACCGCCTCGATTAGGTCGTCTATGTAAGTGAAATCCCGCTTCATTCGCCCGTGATTGTAGACGTCGATGCTGGCCCCCGCGCGGATCGCTCTGACAAACTTGAAGAGCGCCATATCCGGGCGCCCCCACGGCCCATAGACGGTAAAGAAGCGGAACATCGTCGTCGGGACGCCGTAGAGATGCGCATAGGTCTGCGCCATCGCCTCTGTCGACTTCTTCGTCGCCGCGTAGAAGGACATCTGAGTGTCGACCTTATGCGTCTCGGCGTAGGGCATCTCCGGGTTGGCGCCGTAGACCGATGAGGTCGACGCGATCAGAAGATGCGCGGGGGGATGGGCGCGTGTCGCCTCGAGGATCTCGAAGGTGCCGATCAAGTTGGCCTCGACATAAGAGCGCGGCGCATCGATTGAGTAGCGCACCCCCGCTTGCGCCGCGAGATGAACGACGATCTCGGGTCGTTCGTCCGCCAAGAGCGCCGCCACCCGTCCCGGCTCTTCCAGGCGGGCTTCTACCGAAGTAAATTGGTTGGACGGCGAGAGCGCCGCGACACGCGCACGCTTGAGCCGGACATCGTAATACTCTGTCATCGCGTCAAGGCCAATGACGCGCCATCCCTCGTCAAGCAGCCGTTTGCTGAGGTGATAGCCGATGAAGCCCGCGGACCCGGTGATGAGCGCCGTTCGGCTCATGGCTGCGGTCCTGACAGCGGCTTCAATTGCGAACGATCTCGATCTCGAGCGACCCAACTTCGGGGCTTACCCATTGCCGGGAGCGGAAGATGGTGCCGCTGGATGTCACCCAATAGAGGTTGGTAAAGCTGAGCTCCCCCGCTGTGCAGGCCTCGCGTATCCGCGTCGTTGCAATCCGCGTCCCCGAAGCGACCGTGATCGTTTCGCTGCTGTCGCGGATGATGCGGCAGGAAGCGACCGTTTCGACCTCATCGTCCATAGCGGACAAGTGCCGGTAGATCCGGTCGACAGTGCCTGCGCTGCGGCGGCGCACGAGGTCAGCCGCGCCGTTGGTTGCCGATGACATAAGATCCCAGCCAAAGCCACGCGTCGACGTGACAATGCCGCCGCGCGTCGTCAGAGTCTGCGCCGTTACGGTCGCAAAGGTCACGTAGTCGCCATTCCGTGCGCTCTGGAACGCAAGTGCGGATTGCTCGATCTCCGGCACTTCGAAGCGCAGCACCGGCCCCGGCGGAAATTGCGGCAACACCGCCGCCAATGCCTCTGGCGTGCTCGCGGCCTGCGGTGGCGCACCCGCGCCGCGGCTGAGCGCGGGGCCTAGGGCCGAGCTCAGTGTCGATTGGGCCAGCGCAAAGTCGCTCTCCCGTTCAGGATCGTTGCCGCACGCCGTGACAAGCAGAAGCGCGGATGCCCCGGACGCCAAGCACAACGAACGGCGAACGGTCATTTCCAGAACCTCCCCGAACGCGCCTCGATCTGCGGACGATGGGAGTCGCGGACCCGGTCGTAGAGGCGCCCCGAAACGGAGACGCGCGCCCCGCCGTCCCGCGTCAATGGCCGCAGCACGGTGGTCGACGCACGACGCGTTGGCTGTCCGGCGAGCCACGCAACCGGGATCGACAGGCGGATGCCCTTGTCGAAGGACCCTTCGCCGAAATCATCGAAGGGCACGTCCGTAAACGTGGCAAATGCGCCAACGCGCCAACCGTTGTCGAACGCGCGGTCGAACGCAAAGGTGGCGCCGACGTCGCCGCCGAGGTAACGCCCCGCATCGACCTGTCCGAAATAGCCGTTGCCAAAGTCGTAGTAGGCCGACACGTGACCCGTCACGACGTCGTAATCGTCAAAGCCGAACGGGTCATCCGGATCTCGCTTTTCGACATAGTTCAGCTCTGCACCGAGCGCGAGGCGCGACGCAACCGGCTTCCACAGGACCTCGCCCGACACGCCAGCGTACATCAGCTCAAGATACCCCGCGGTGACCCGAGAGTAGAGCGTATCCGAAGGGCGGCCGTAATGCGCGAACGTTAGGCGGCGAAGGCGTGGGGCGTTGGTATCAAGATAGTCGGCGAAGTCGGAGCGAACGACCGGAATTTCGCTCTCTGGATCAAACGCCAGATCGCCGAGATTGCCCACAATCGGCTGCTCGATATCGACGGAGGCGATGAGGCCCGCAGCGAATTCCAGATCCGCGTCCAGCGAGACGCCGACCTCGGCCCGGACAGGCGTGTCCACGTCGAAGAAACCAAGCTCGTAATAGGGCGACAGGCCCCAGGAAAGGCGCGGATAGGGATCAAGCGTAACGAGATCAGCAGGGCGCCCCTCGGCGCCGCCGGTGATGACCACCCGGTTGATGACTGCCTGGGCCGGTGCGTGTTCGAGCGCTTCCACGTCGGACCGGAGCAGCGTGATGGCGGCGCTCGGCACACCGTTTGACACTGGAACAATGCGGAAGGTCTCGACTGAGGCAGGCAAGGCCACAGAGAGGATGCGCGCCGTGCGCCCGATGGCCTGTGCCTGCGCAGGCCAACGGCGATTGCTGATGCGAAGCTCGATGCGCGTTCGGCTGAGCGCGATGGCCTCGGCCTCGATCCCCTCCGCGGCGAGCGCATCTGCAATCACACTGCGCAATTGCGCCGGCGCGTTTGGCCGCTCGATCCAATCACCGGACCAGCCAAGGGCATCAGCGGAACGCGGCGCCCGCACCCCGACAGGCAGCGGCGCCGTCTCCAGCCCTGGGCCTGCGGGCGGATCGTTGGGGTTGAGCGTGAATGAGAGCCGCACGCCGATATCCGTGCCGTATAGCGATGCGGCCGACAGGTGGACTCCGCGCGCGATGCGATAATCGACGCCAAAATTCCACGGGCTCTCGGGCTCGAAGAGATCTCGCTCCTCTTCGGTGGCGTAGCCGTCGCTAGAGTACTCGACCGAAAACCGCAGTCGCTCGGTCGCCTGCCAGGATATGCCGCCGAAAGCGCCGACTGGCCCAGTAAAGAGCTGATCGAGATTGGCCGTTCCGCCGGTTTCGACAAAGTCGGTCTCGCGCTCGGCATCCTCGCGCGCGATCGTATTGCCGCTCGCGAACCGGCCCCAGCCGATCCCGCCTGTCACGCGGATCTGACCCCCCGCGCCGAAAGACTTGGTCGCGACGATGTACTCGCCGCTATAGGCGCCCGTGCCGATAAAATCCTGCAAGCCTAGCGCAACGGCCGGCCACCAATCGCCCTCCTCCAAGAGCCGCAGACGCAAATCGAAGCTCCGATCAAAGAGGTCGTCTCCGTCCGGCTGAAAATCGGGCAGGCGAGCGTAGCGGAACGAACCCGAGAGGAATGGCGCGATCTGAAACGTCAGCGTGCTGCGGGTCTGCTCGTCCGCGCCAAAGCTGAAACTCAGCCCAAGCTCGGCATCGGGAGCCATCTCTGCTGTCGGCATCTCGATGAGGCCGGGCGTCCCATAAAGCGTGTAGCTGCTGGTCTCAAGCGATTGGGGTATCGCGGCGCTAGCCGTGATCGAGGCTGCGGTTGCCGTCGCCAAATGGCAAGCCCGCAAGCTTCGCACGCGCAGTCTCATTTTGGCTCCTTCCCCACCGTCGGCGCGACTATAACGGCTCGTCGCGCAGAGGACAGACCATGCGCAAAGATCGGCAGGAATTCGGGCATCGCCGCATCATAGACCATGTCAAGGTTGCAGACATGGGGCATCAACGATCCATGTGCTTTGGGCGCGCCGGCGATATGCTCCGCTTTCCGGCGCAAGATCGCCCAAAGGCTCGGCTCTCGCGCGGCAGCCGGGTGGAGGCGCATCGCGCCGCGTCACGAGTAAGATCCGGCCGTCCGAGGGTGGGAGCGCGCGGGTCTGGGCGTAGTGATGCGGCGGTCGGCCCGGGCTCGGCACGGCCCAGATTGTGACCGCTGCGTCGCGCCCGGTGTAGAAGAGGTCGGCCAGGATGTCGCGGTCATCGGCAACGACGACACCGCCGTTTTCCTCGGCGAGCGCAAGGATGTCGGCGCTCATTGCGCTTCGGCCCAGATACCGCTCCAAAAGCAGCGGACTAGCCGGCCCCGCGCGCCACTCGGTGCCAAACACGACAGCAAACGGGATGAGCGCGGCAAAGGCTCCATGGAGCGCGAGAGTGCCCCAGAGCCAGGCGCGTGGTTTGGTCAAAAGCCAGGGCACGACGATCAACAGCCCCGCCTGATAGGCCAATACGCCCCAATTCGCGTAGGCCTCTGACAGCAAAGCCTGGACGCAGACAATGGCAACGATGGGGAGCGAAAACCACAGCAGGAGCCGTCGCGCGTCCGATCCGTCGCCGCCCCGCAGGCCGAGCCAGAGGAGCGCGCCGAAGAGCACTGGCCCGAAGACGGCGAACTGCCCAAAGAAGAACTCCGCGATCCCCGCAAGGTTGAACCCCGCCCGAGCGCTCGGATCGCGCACCCAATCGGCATTGTCGAGCGTGTGCTGCAGCGTTGTCAGCCCATTCGCCAGGTTCCAGAGCACGTTCGGCGAGATCGCAATGGCAAAGCCCAACAGCCCAACCAGAGCGGGGCGCCATCCAGGCCGGCCCTGCCACATCGCCAGCGCCGCAAGCCCGGCGCCTATGAGACCATAGATCGCCGCGTATTTTGCCAGAAACCCAAGCCCCGCGCAAAGCCCGGCGGCAAAGCAAAGGCCCGCGGACCCGCCCCGGTCGAGGCTCTTGAGCCAGAACCCGAGGGCGAGGGCCAGCAAGGGGAACATGACCGTATCGGTCGAAATCATGTAGGATCCGACCGTCACCATCGGCAGCGTAATGTAGAGCGCCGTTACCCAGAGCGCCGCCTCGCGCCCAAAGCGCTCGGCCGCGACCCAGCCGAGGATCAACGCCGTGAATATATGGAGGAGCGGCGCGGGAAGGCGCACCCAAAAGAGGGCGTCCGAGCCGCCGAGCTCGGTCGACGCGCGGATCACCCAGCCGATGAGCGGCGGCTTGGAATAATAGCCAAAGGCGAGGTCCTGCCCCCAAAGCCAGTATTGCGCCTCGTCGACGAACAAGTCCGTTCTGTCAAAGGCCAGCATGAGGACGCGGTAGGCCGTCACGCTGAGAACGATGCCGAGCGCTTGGGGGAGCCAATTACTCGGGCGTGCGGCGGCGTTCGGCATGGATTAGCACCAGATTGCGAAGGTAGATAAAGAGGCCCATGGACTGACCCAGGATAAAGACCGGGTCGCGCCGATAGATCGCGTAGGCCAGAAGGATTACACCGCCGCCGATCGAGAGATACCAAAACGCAAGCGGAACGATCGACCGTCCGACGCGCTCGGAGGCGATCCATTGGACGAGAAACCGGGCGGTGAAGAGAAGCTGCCCCCCGAGCCCGATCACAACCCACCAGAACTCCGTCCACGACTGAACGCCGAGCCAAGCGAAAAAGGTCGGCTCAACCATCAGTCGCCCCCGGCCCGGGCGGGAGGACCTGCATCTGTGAGAGGGAGGACTTCTTCGGACGCCGACGCCTTTTTGCGGCGTCGGATCAGCCACGCAACGGCAAGGACGTCAGACACGCCGACGACAGCGCGGCGTAGATTGCTGTATTTCGAACGGCCGGCCATTCTGCCTCGGTGGCTGACATCTACGAGCTCCACCGCCCAGCCATCGCGCTTAAACAGTGCGGGCAAGTAGCGATGCATATGATCGAAATAGGGAAGACTGAGGAAGGCATCGCGGCGAAACCCTTTGAGGCCACACCCCGTGTCGCGCGTGCCATCTTTCAGGATGCTGGCCCTGAGACCGTTGGCGAGGCGCGAGGCGAGGCGTTTGGACGCCGTATCCTGCCGCCCAACGCGCTGCCCGGCGACGAGGCCGAGGGTCGGATCGGCACAGTCGAGCAATGGCGTAAAGAGCTTTGGCAGCTCCTCGGGCGGGTTTTGACCATCACCATCGAGCGTACAGACGATGCGCCCCCGTGCGGATTGTACGCCGGAATGGACCGCCGCGCTCTGCCCGGCCGCATTCGGGTGCCGCAATAGGCGGATCCGGGGCTCTCCTGCGGCTGCCTTGCGCACCGCCGCCGCCGTTCCATCGCGCGAGCCGTCATCGACCACGATCACCTCAAAAGCCATCGGCGCGCAGGCGGCAATAATCCCGTCGAGAAGGGGTGCTACATTCTCTGCCTCGTCATGCATTGGAACAACGACGCTAACCGCTGGCACGGGCCCGGAAGGGGCCCTGCGCTCATCCGGAAGGAAGTCGTTCGCGTCTGACATGGGGCATCTTTGCTCGGAACGGCGGCACCGCACCGCGTTGCATCGCTCCGGTTTGCAGGAGAGCGCGCGCGAAGTCCATATAACGGCTCACGCGCGCAAGAGCGTTTCCCCGAGCGACAGCGTTGGCGTAAGCTCGACCCGCTCCCCCCCGCCGATCGGCACCTCCCCGACCGGCTCGATTTCCTCCGCCGTGCGCGCCGCGACGATTCGAGCGGCTGCCTCGCCGATCTGCAGGCGCATCGCGTCCATCGTGGCCAGCCGCATCGGCAAGCCGTCGAGCACTTCGATATTGTTAAAGCCTGCAAGGCCGATCCGCCCGGGTACGTCGATCCCTTGATCGAGCAGGTAAAGGAGCCCGCCCGCGCCAATCATGTCATTGGAAAAATATAGAAAATCGAGGTCTGGCGAGCGTTCGAGCATGGCCCGGGTCATCTCGCGGCCCTTGGCAAGGCCGGATCCGCCCCCGTAGAACTCTCGATCTGCGACTTCGATTCCCGCTTTCGCCAAAGCCTCGGTAAAGCCTTCGAAGCGTTTGCGCGCGCGGTGGTCGAGCGGCATCTTGGTCCCCATAAAACCGATCTTGCGGTAGCCCGCCTTGACAATCTCCTGCGCCATCATCCGTCCGGCGCGCCGGTGCGAGATGCCGACCATGGCGTCGATCGGCTGACCGTCGGTGTCCATGATCTCGACAACCGGGATCGTGGCATTGCGAAGCATGGCTTGCGCGGCTTCGGTATGCTCGAGCCCTGCAATGATGACGCCAGAGGGACGCCAGGACAGCATCTCGTAGAGCACCTGCTCTTCCCGCTCGGGCCGATAATGCGTCACTCCGAGCACGGGCTGTAGGCCGGTGTCTTCGAGTTCGCTCGAAATCCCGTTCATCACCTCGGGAAAGACGAGGTTTGACAGCGACGGGATGATGACGGCGACCAGGTTGACCCTGCTCGATGCGAGCGCTCCGGCGATCTTGTTGGGCACATAGCCGAGCCGTTTGGCTGCCGCGAGCACGCGTTGCCGCGTGGCATGGCTGACATCGCCGCGGTTGCGCAACACGCGGCTGACCGTCATTTCGCTGACCCCTGAGGCTTCGGAAACGTCGCGCAAGGTAAGCGGTCGGCGCGGTTCAGTCATACGGGCTCCCTGGGGCTATCCCCCGTCGTCTTCACCAAGCTAAGCGCATTTCGCCGAGGCGTCCAAGCGGCGCTTTGGCTCCGTTTCGGGGGACGCAGTGTGTGAGAGACATGCGCGCCGGAAGAAGCCTTTGCCAAGGCAGGCCGCGGCCTGTATCCCGGCGCAAGCGGCCCTGTGGCTCAACTGGATAGAGCAGCCCCCTCCTAAGGGGCAGGTTACAGGTTCGAGTCCTGTCAGGGTCGCCATACGCTGTTCGGAATTAAGTGTTATCAAGCAATGTCTTCACCGGAGGTGCGAACGCGTCGCACGGTGGCTGCAACTCGGATTCCGCAGCCGCGCCAATGACTGCGTTTCGCCAGATCGCATCGGCAGCGTGATGCCGCATGTCCTATAGGCTGTTGCGACTGCACCACGCCCAGATCTTGTTTGCCGTCGCCGCACCTTCTGCCGGAGCAACTTGCGACGTGCACGCAGGCCCCACAGCGTGCGACAAACCTGGCTAACACCCAGTTCAAGGCCAGCAATCAACTTAGGGTCTCACGAAGTTTCAGGTACTGTCGAACGCCCATATGCGGCGCGGCTGGTTGCGCTGTTTGAACCAGCGAATGACGGCGATCTGCACCGCTTTGCTGTTGAGAACCACGTCGCATGGCGGACCCTATAGCTAAACGACACATTGAACCGCCTATTTCGTCAGCTCTCGCGAAGCGAAGCTGGATCGATCGGGATCTGCTTGATATCGCTGACGTATCGCCATCTTGGCATAGCATCTCCCGCGACCTGCAAACCATTCCCTATCGTGTTGTACTTTGGCGGGTCCTTAAGCACGCGGGGTGAGCAAAACGCTTGCATGCTATGGTCTGCGTCCCTCTTCGACCAGACCGCCATCCTCAACGCCTGCGGTTTGTCCCGATCAAGTACAGCCAGTAGCTGATAACACCGCCCGTCGCTGAACTTGATGGGCAGGACGCCTTTCGCGCAGACGAGAGTCGAGACCTCAAGCGGATGATTTGGTTTTTCGCACGCATCGCGGCAGCCCGATGCGTCACCATCAAGCTGCGCTGACGGCGTGACAACGGCCCGGGCACTGCTCGGCGACACCACGCCACGGCACAGTGAGGCTGCTCGCAGCTTCGCAGGGGCATCGAACGGAGCGTTAAGTAAGCTTGAGAGGTTAAGGCGGTAACGGCTCGCGAGTGCCAGGCGGCACTCGAAGCGCGCGAGAAGCGCTGGCAACAAGATCAACGCATGGAGGCCCAGGATGACGCATCCGATCTTGGAGTATGAGCGCAAGCGTATTGCGGCCGAGCTGCGAGAGCGACAGCACTATCGCAGTGTCGACGCAGCAGAGGTTGCCGCAGCAACGGGCAAGTCCGTCGACGAGGTGATGGCTGCTTGGAACCCGGGCAAGTGGCGCGTCGATGCGGACAGTCGTCGCCTTATGTGGCCGAAGGATGCCGCTGCGGTACTCCTCAATGCGACCCTAGAACAACCGCTGCACCCAATCGTCGCGCTCTATTACATCCATCTCCGGCGACCGCCGGATGCTGAGGGCCTCGCCTACTGGATCAGTGAGATGAACAGCGGTGTGCCGCTGCCGGAGCTAGAAGAGCTCTGGCTTACGGCAGCAGCCGAGGAAGTCGCGGCACGCGAGGACACGTAAGCATGAGCTTTGCCCTCGACCCGTTTCAGTTCAAGATCGGCAACCTTCAGCTTCGGGCAAGGAGCGGCCCGAACATCACGGCCCCCGGCAGCGTCGACATTTCGACGTTTAAGATCGGCGCAGAGCATACCATCACGCCAGGCACCGCGAGCGCCAGCGGCGGCGGTGCAATCACGTACCAGGTTCGTTGGCTTGTTGGCGGCGTGGAGACGCTTGCGGCCTCCTACACGCCTCTGGCGGCTGACGACGGCGCGACCATCTCCGCGCAATGGCGTGCGGTTGAGACCGGCGGAACGGACGACGGCACGACAGGCTGGCAGACGATTGCATCTGGCATTGTGAGCTATCAGGCCGTCGATCCGGTCACGGTGCCGCAAGTGGCGTTCTCCCGCTCGCTCGATCAGACATTTACCACCGGCACGCTGACGGTCGTTAACCGGTTTCCGGCGGCGGACTTTGCCGGGCTGGACGACCTGCGCCTGCGCATCCGCGGCCCGCATGACGGGATGTATATCGGCCATCAAAGGGGGGAGACCGGCGACGACCGGTTCAACTTCGCCTCTACGCCAGAGCAGATCACCTTTGGCGGCGCAGCAATCGTAACGCAGGGCGTGTCGGAGACGACGGACAGCGACCCGATTTCCTTCACGCCGAATGGCACGGACAACGTCCTGGTGGCCTTCGAGCTGGACGCGAGTAAGGTTTATTCCTTTGGGGGCGATGCTGGTCAGGCGCTCGAAACGTTCTATCACGGCGCGAATGTTGAGGCTGGATCGACTACAAAGACCGGCTACACCAGCGCTGGCGCCGAGACCAATGTCTACGTTGTTGAGCAGATCCTTTCCTACGACCCGCCCTCGGGCATTTACCCAGGCAAGATCGTGGTCGACGGCAATTCCATCGCGAATGGCTATGGTGTCAACGCAGGCGAGGACTTCCCGACAGTTTTGGCGAACCTCACGACGGCGGAGGTTGTCGAGCTTGGCGTCAACTCCGCGACGACAGTTCAGCGGCGGGCCGCCAACGACACTGCGGCAGAGTATGCGCCTGGCACGGCGGCCGTGCTCTTCGAGATCACCAACGACCTCTATTTCGGCGCCACGGCGGCAACCGCTCAGGCGAACTATCAGGGCTGGTGCGAGGACGTGCGCGCCCAAGGTTTCAGCGTCTTTGCCTGCACCATCCTGCCGCGGTCCAACCCAGGCACGCCCGGGGACTTTGAGACCAAGCGCCAGGCGGTCAACACCTGGCTTCGCGCGAACTATAGCAGCTTCGCGGACGGGCTTATCGACTTCGCGGCCAACCCCCTAATCGGCGATGCTGGGGACGAAGAGAACACGACCTATTACCTCGACGACGTGCATCCAAGCGCGGCCGGGCATGCGGTGCTCGCCGAGATGGTGCGCGCGGAGCTTAATCAGTATGTGTCCGCCCCCTGGGCTACGCTCAACGTTGCGCTGGCGGGCCGCACGGTGACGGCTTGGCTGACAGACATCACCGGCGCCCCAACGCCTTCTCCTGCTCTCACCGCCTTCACAGCGGACGCACAGGACGTGTCCGGCTCTGTCACGGGCGCAGGCACGGCAGGGGACCCCTGGACTTTTGTGGCGCCGTCCAGCGCGTCTGCGACGCCGATTGCAGTTACCGCAAGCCTAGACAACGGGCAGGCGCCCGCGTGGTCGGACAGCAATACATCGGTTTCCGTTCCCGCCAACCTTCTAGCAGTGCAATCGGCCGTGGGCGGCATCAACATCCTCGCGGTGCCTGACACGATCGCCGTGCCGACGTCTGTCGCTGGTGGCGTCGAGGAGCTGACGTTGAGCGCGCCGGAAATCCAAGTCGCGCCGACCCATGCCTATCTGACCAATGGCACGCTTGAGGCAGAGATTGCACTCTCGGGCACCTATCCTCAGTTTGTGGATCTGTCGGGCTGGCCGAACGGCGAGGTGACGGTTTCCTGCTTCGCCGCGGTGTCGGGCTCGCCTGTGGCGGTGACTGAGCAAGCGTCGGCGACGATCCCGGCACGGCTTTTAGAGTTTCGTGGCGATGACACGACGCGAATGTTCCAAGACGGCTATCCTGGATCAAATGCCGCCGATAAAGAGGGGGATTCCGTTGTCACCTTGATAGCCCAGGACAACGCAGCCCACTACATCCAGGAGAATACGAGCGGATGGCTTGCCCGCATTGCCGAAGGCTGCATTGAATATGGCGGTTCTGGCGTGGATCGTCTGCGCGCATTGAACGTCCCCACCGCGACCCTTGATAGCTGCACGCTGGAGATGGACGTCGACCCTGACACGTCGGGGGTGGTGGCGACGGTCGATGGACCGGTAGCGGCTGACAAAGTCGAAATCGAGCTTTTTGCAACCAACCGCATCCGGTGCAAGATATTCTCCAACACCGTGAACATTGACGAGAACATCACGTCGGTCAGCGGCCATTACATGCTGATTGTCTCGACAAGCGAAGCGCGCCTTTACCAGAATGGGGTTCAAATCGGTAGTTTCACCCGCCCGGCGCCGGGATCGAGCTTTGATTTGAGCCGGATGGACTTGCGCCGGGATCTAGGCTCCGGGACCGCAAAGGTGCGCTCCTGGGCCGTCTGGGATCGCGCCTTAACCGATGCCGAGCGAGACGCCGTGTTCGCCGCGCTTCCCGCTCCCCTTTGAGGAAAAGCCATGAGCCACATTGTTCGTGTCACCGGCGATACAATCGCAGACGCCGCATTTGTCGCCAAGACACCTCTGCCGCAAATCGTCGGCTCGCTTACGAGCGGGAACTACACTGTGCAGAGCGTCGGCGGAGTGTCGGCAGTGGCGTCGATTATTCCTGCGCCGCAAGATCCGCCCGCTTCTCCCGACGCCCTCAAACTCGTGCAGGAAGGGCGGACCGGCTCCGTCGATATGCACATGCACGGTGTCTATTGGTTTAAGCATTATGACCTGGAGGAAATGGGCGCTCTTGGGGCTGCGGTTCGGAACGGCATTGGCGGCGGCAACCGGTACGCTATCTTGTTTTCGTCGGACCATTTTGGCGCGGACACTGTCCTGGGCCAGCACGACGGGTATGGCGTCATGTTGGGTTTTGCCAATGATCCGGCGAGCCTTCCTGAGAACGTTCGACGCATTCTGCCCGAGCGCTTTGATTACACGGGCGTGAGCAATGCGGCGGATGGTTTCTACAGTCAGAACGAAACGCCTTGGCTTGTCTACAATCCCGATGATCCATCGACGCCGTTCTGGTTGTACTCCCATTGCAACAGCGTGTCGGATGGGGCGTATGGACAGGAAACACTTCTTCACAAGTCAGCGGACCTGCTCAATTGGACGTTTGTCAGTGTATCCCACCGCGATCCTGTAGCCCCAAATCAAAAGCACGCCGGCTATCAGCGCATCTGGCGCCGCGGCACAGGGGACTGGGTCTCCTTCGGTCTTGCCGCCAATGCCTATGGTTGGTGGTCTTCCACCGACGGCATAACCTTCACCCGGCGGGCCTACACCTCGGGTGGCGGCACCTATCGCGCCGGCCTAGACATAGACGGGGTGTTTCACGAGGTTCAGGCCCAGAACGGGTCCAACCCCTTTTACATCGGCGGGCAACTCTACGGATTTTCAACGATCGAGAATAGAACCTCTGCCGACGACACGGAATGGACCACGATGTTGGGCTTGTTTCCCGTGGAAGAAACGGCAGAGCCTTTAGTGAAGGCCGAAGACGACCTTGTCGTTCTTCGCGAGGATCGCAACCGATCGTTTCCGACCCTTCCTGATTACATCCAAAGCGCGCACGGACTTGCCGAAGATGGCGTTTTGCACATTTGGGTCAACAGAGGCTACTTCTTGGGTATTGGACAGGGTGCTTTAACCCAGCCTATCGACACAAAAATCGACTATTACGCGTATGTTTATGATCCGACAGCCGCCGCTGCGGCCGCTCCCTCGGGCGTTGTGGCGCACTGCGTCAACCGGGCCGTGACCGTGTCTTGCAACGATGTCCTGCCTCAGAGCACCTATCGCCTGGAACGTGGAGCGTCTGCCTCCGGGCCGTGGACGCTCGTTGCTGACAGTGGTCCTACGCTGGTAGACAATGCTCCGACCATCGACACGCTCAACTTCTACCGACTGACGACGCTGGAAGGTGGGGTTGCTCGAGGTTCACGTGTCGTCTCTGTTTTCGCGGGGGCAGCCACGAGCGTCAAGGGCTCAAACCACTTGACGCGCATTGCGAAGCTGGGCTTTGACATGACGAGCGTGGACGTTGGCCTGCTTGAAGCGGCGATTTCCTGGCTCGCGTCTCAAGGGCTAACAGACCAGCTTACGCGATGGGTTAATCCGGCGTTTGGCGTCAAGCTTTCGAGCGGTTCGTCGGTCGAAAGCATCGCAGATCTCGCGTCGACGCTTCGGCCCTATTGGGGTGGCGATGCCTATGCATGGCAAGGCTCGAACAACGAGGGCACTTTGGGCACGGCCGCTGGTTACCCCGCCATCGTCGGGGGGGCGAACACCAACTACGCATTGGGCTGGGGCCGGTTTAATGGCATTCGGCAGCGCGATCATAGCGGCGTGTCCTTCGGCGTCGTCTACGATCACGGCGCATCGTCGGGTGAGGCCTACCTCATGGGCTATGGGAAGAACGTCTTTGATGCGCTCTTTCTCTACCGCACGTCGAACAACAACACGCTCGGCGTCGACTGGGGCGGCAACGGCCCCGTAGAAGAAGCGGCGCCTGGCGGATATACGATGGCCATGGGCCACGCCATCGGTGCAGCCGGGGCGCAGACCCTCACTATGTCGGTTAATGCGGGCGCGCGCCCCGCGCCTGTTGATCTCTCGGAAAGCCCTTCTGCATTCCTCCGCGGCGAAAGCTCGGATCAGAGCCAGCGAGGCCCAGGCAATTTTGTTATCGGGCGGCAGGTCACGCGACGCGACGCTGGTGTCGATGACAGCCTTAGCACCTCTGGCACCGCGAGAGGCGCCTTTGCCTTCACAGATGCTTTTGCCTTCGGAATCATGCTCACGACGGCCCAAGAGGCATCGCTCTACGCGTTCACGCAGACGCGAACGGTTTCGGGTGGGGGCGGGGGCAGCGCCATCGAAAAGGCGATACAGGCCGACTATGGAGCCACGGGCGACGGAACCACGAATGAGAATTCGGCGTTTCAAGCTTTCTCAACAGAGCACGGCACAGAAACCGGCCCTGTCATTCTGAACATCGAGGCGGGCGACTACGTGACCAGCGGCTATGCCGGCAGTTGGTTCATGCGCAGCTTCTCGAACCTCACCGTCCGTGGAGCGGCGCCAAGCGGTGGCCTCTGGACGTCCACTTTCCTTTCTGGCGTCCGAACAGGCGGCGGTGGTCAGCGGGAGACCAACGATCATTCAGTGCGCCTGGCAACCGTCAATCAGGGCGATACAAGCCTCACCGTGCTCGCGGAAGATATCTCGGGTGAGGGTCGATCGCTCGCCGATCTGGTCGGACTGTTCCCGGTCGGTTCGTCGGTGTTTCTCACCTCATACGACATGCAGGGCTTTGGGTTCCCATCGAACCCTGGCCAATGCGAGTTTCACCGGGTCACGGCGGCAAACCCGGCAACCGGTGTCCTGACGCTCGATGGGGCAGCGCAGTTCACCCATTCCGATGACCTACCGCTTTATAGCTCCGGCGCTGATGGGGGCGTTGACCACGGCGGCCCGGCTACGCTCTACGCAATGAACCCTGAATGGCCCGGGCGCGTCACCGTGGAAAACATGGAATGGGTGAGCCCAAACCAGACCTATATGGCCAAGGAGATCATTGAGTACCAAAACTGCAAGACCGACGATATCGGCCCTGGCAACGCCGTTTCCGTGCTGATCAACGGCGGCCAGCACCGCAAGATCGAGATCGACAAGCTCTGCGAGACCGTCACAATCCGCAACGCGGATGTGTCTGCTCCGGGTTTCATTCAGACGCAGTCGTCCGCGCCCAATCTTCTCACTATCGAGGACACTCAGGCAGGGCGCATCGACGGAACCGCCCGCGAGGCGGTCATTCGGCGAACGGAGGTCACACAGCGCTTCAGCATCGGGGTCTCGGGCTATGGCGCAACGCAGAAAGTTAGCCTTGAAGACTGCGTGCTGCCGCCATCTGGCGTCGTCAGCGACGTCTTCCGCGCAATTCAAACGGGGGACGACATTCCTGGAGTTGAAGTGGTGGGCGGCACTCTGCGATTGGCGCGGCACGACTTGAACGAGGTCGTTGGATCTGCAGTGATCGGAGAAACGATCACGGGGGCGACGTCGGGCGCGACCGCGACGATTGCGGGCTTGGACGGAGAAAACATCTGGCTCGACGTGGCGTCTCTCACCAACGGCCCTTTTGCAATGCGCGAGGTCATAACAGCGCCGTCGCTAGCATTCGCCACGATCGGTCCCAACACGGCCGGGCGGCGATGGGCCGTGCCCGGATCGTTTCTGATGCTGGAAAACGCCAACGGCTTTGCCACCGGAGCAAATATTACTGGCATGCATCAAGCCGCAGATGGCGCTAACGAAATAAGGACTGATGCCACGGGCTTTCCGGCCTACGCTCTGCCGTTCGTGCGCGCCGTCAATCATCCCTGCATGGACTTTTCGTGCACGGGCATGACGGGGTCAGACGTCGCTGTCTCTCTGAACGCGCATCCGGCAAACACCCCGCTGGGGTCTGTCGTTAGGATTTGGATGGGCAGCGATGGGGTGCTGCGCGGCGGCGGGCATGCAATTGGAAAAATCACATCGGCAACGGTAAACGTTACCAAAGCTTATACTGGCGCCTTATCCGGGCTGTTTTTCGTGTTCCAGCGGTTTGATAAGTTCTTCGGGGTTTCCACGGTGGATGGCAGCGAGCGTTCCTTTGAGATCTATCCAGACCTGACGGAGGTCGGACAGCGCACCTGGACCGCTGCCGGAAATGACAATCCGCTCGGCGATGACGACACAACAGAGGATTGCTCGATCTTCCTAAACCGCGTCATCGAGATCGCGTCCAGCGCGGATATCGGCCTATCCGATACCAAGGGCGGTCCCCTGAACGACATCTCAGGAGAAGACCCCAGTGTGTGGCCGGAGTTCGAGATCACGCTGACGCTCGATCCGACATGGCGGCCCTAGCTGCTCAATTGAGGGTGACGGGAGTAATACGCCGTGATCCAGGTCGGACTGCCACCCGGAAGGATTGGGGTGAGTTGGCCAACCCTGCTTAGCTTGGTTCACGGCTCTCGAATTGGCACGGCGGCATGGACGACCTCTGCTGGCTGACCGACCATCAGATGAGAAAGCTTGTCCCTTCATCCTTGAAGTCGCACCGCAAGGCGCCACTGACGCGGTCGATGACCCGCCGCTCTTGGGAGAGACAATCCTTGCACGCAGACACGGGGTGGGCTGGCTGCCCTTCACGCAGCCTACGGCCAGTAAAGGACGCCCTATGGCCGGTCGATGCGTTGGAACGAGAATGGAAGCATGCCCGAGCTGGCGATCGGCGCGGCCGTCGAACATGGTCAAGAGGAATCCATCCCGCGGCTCAAACGTCCTGTCACCCATTGCGCAAAAAAGGGTAGTCAGGCCAATCTCGATCAGCGTCTAGCGTGACCTCTGTCCTCGCGCGATAGACGTCACGGGGGGGCTCGAACGTCCTCACGTTCGGGGAGCAGTTGCGCAAGCATATCGCAAAGCCTTGAAAAGGAGTACCTAACTGCCCTGCTTGGGCTCACCATTGATGCCAACGATGTAACTTTCAGCCGCTTGACATTAACCGCTCACTCAAAAGTAGCGGCCGGTGCGCTGCAGATCACGCCCTGCCCCACGAGCCGCTCGGTGGATGAGGCCCAAAGCGGGCAGCGCGAACCCATATCTAATTGTCTTTAGATGTCTTTTCGGGATATCCACAAATTATACACGCGCTACTTCATTGCTGTAACATGCCTGTCACAGTCCGGCCTTAGCCCTCCCGCTGTCCACAAACCAGCGAGGTACTTCGATGACCGCACCGAAATTTCTACTCGCCACAGCGCTTGCCAGCGCGCTTGCCGTTCCGGCCCTAGCGCAAGAGCAAGGCGCAAAAAACGTCATTCTCATGGTCTCCGACGGCATCGGCTTTAACGGTTGGCTCGCCGCGGACTACTATCAGGGCCTCGCAGGCCAGCAATCCTACCAGGTGCCACGGCCAGACGGGACGGTTCCTGTTGTCTACGGGCTCGACCATCACGCGCTGAACCTGATCGACGGGATCGGACGCCTGCTTCCGAGCGGTGAGGACGTGCGGCTCGCCGCCGGCGCCGTGTCTCAGGGCTATGATCCAGTAACGCGATGGATGCGCTTTGAGAACACAATGCGCAACGACTTTGGCCCGGTGGGCGAGCGCTACACATCCTACACCGACAGTGCAGCGGCCGGCACGGCGCTCATGGCGGGACGGAAGACGTCGAACGGCCGCATCAATCAGGATTGGAGCGGCGAAGAGAATTTCCGGACGATCGCCCAGATCGCCATGGACCAAGGCAAGGCGGCGGGCTCTGTCGCCTCGGTCATGGTCTCGCATGCAACTCCCGCGGCCGTCATTGCCCACAACGTTTCGCGTAACAACTACGTCGATATCTTCAACGAGATGGTGGCAAGCGATCTCGACGTGATCATGGGCGCCGGTCACCCGCTCTTTGATAACAGCGGCAATCAGATCGAGCCGGAGGACGAGGACGCATTCCGCTTTGTTGGCGGTTCGGACACGCTGACCGCGCTGACCAGCGAGGAAGGCCTCAACGGATTTACGTTCGTCGATGCCAAGGCCGATTTCGAAGCGCTCGCCGCGGGCGACGATCTCCCCGAACGCGTCGTCGGGATCGCGCAGGCCGGCTCCACGCTTCAGGCAAGCCGCGAGGGGCTGCCCGATGCGGACACGCCCTCCGGCATGGCCTATAACCCAATCGTCCCCGATCTCGCGACCATGAGCCTCGGCGCGCTCAACGTCCTCAATCAGGACGAGGACGGCTTTTTCGTTATGATCGAAGGCGGCGCGGTCGACTGGATGGGCCACGCCAATAACATGCCGCGCTTCATCGAGGAACAGATCGACTTTAACCTCGCCGTCGATGCGGTGATCGAGTGGGTTGAGGAAAACTCGAGCTGGGACGAGACGCTGCTGATCGTGACATCGGACCACGAATGCGGCGGAATCTGGGGCGAAGGCACCTGGACCAACGGCGTCGGCGGCCCGGTCGCGGCAGATCGCAGCGACGAGGCATTGCTTGCCGCCCGCTTCGACCCGACCGAAGATACTTTCAACGAGTATCTCGCCGTTCAAGACCGCGGTGCGGGCTCGATGCCGGGCTTCATGTTCTCCTCGCGCAACCACACCAACGAGCTGGTCCCGCTTTGGGCGCTTGGGCCGGGCTCGGAGCTTTTCGCTGGGTTCACGCGGACCGATCTCACGGCCGCCGAGCTTTGGGGCGAGCATTACGGATGGGACGGCGACTATGTCGACAACACGTCCGTCTTCAACGTGATGAACGAGGTGTTTTCCGCCGACGCGGTGGGTGTCGCCACCCAGTAACATCTCGACGGGGACGGTCGTGTTTCGCCGTCTCCGGTCGGACAGAAAAGCGTAACAGCAAGGCGGGGTCCGACGATCGGGCTCCGCTTTTTTCATGCTGTGGCGACGGTCACGGACGCCCATGCTCGCTTGGCGCCCCTTCGCCTGGCGGGCGCCGACGCCACCTTGGCCAACGGCGCCTCTCGACCCGAGCGTAAGATCACCAAAGCACGAGGGTCCGCGGGCTCACCGTGGAGCGCACCCGGTGACCGTAAAGATGCCGCCATCGGCGCGGCAGTCTGAGGCGCTTCCGAACCGGTTTTCGTCGATGCGACCCTCAAGCGCCGTTACGGCAGCCTCGGCGCGCGGCCCAGGTCCGCTGCTCAGCGGAAGCGGCGCCGGGCGCCTGGGGCGCGGGACAAGCGGATTGTCTTGGATATAGGGCCGACTAGCCCTGACCGGGGAGACGATCCGGGGCGTGCCCGACCCCGCGTTTATTGGCGCCGAGGACGCGGCAGACGGCGCCTGCAGCGGGCGCTCTGCATAGGGTGGAGGCGGCGCGCAGCCGGTCAGGAAAAGTGCCGCGGCGCATAGTCCCCACTTCTTTGCATTCACCCTTGCGATCGCGCTTACTCCGTATGTCGCGTATTCGGACCCTATCACAAAGCCGCGCTTTCGGACCTGCGACGTGCGGTTCCGCGAGACACAACCCTCCGACAGCGAAGTCTGGCGCCTGGTCTCGCCAAACACGGCAAGACGCCACGCTCGGAATTTTTGGGATTGTCGGGGGCCCTTTTGACGCGCATGATCACCGCCGATGGTGCCCGGCGGATCGGCGTCGGGCTGAGAAAGGGAATGCGGTGCGGCGAAGGCTCGCCAAATCCGCAACTGCCCCCGCAACTGTAAGCGGCGAGCGACCCCCGAAGAATGCCACTGGGCAGATCTGCCCGGGAAGGTTCGGGAAAGCGAGGACCCGCAAGTCAGGAGACCTGCCATCGCCAAATCGTAGCCCGGGCGGGGTGCCCCGGAAGGAGAGACGCGATGACACGACCCGAACTGGCCTCGCATGGCTGTCCTCGGCGCAATTGGGCGCTCTTCCATTTCGGGCGTCTGCCGTTTGTGCGGAGGGCGCAATGCATCTAAAACACTTGATCGAAAAGCTGCGCCACGCGCCCAACGACCCGGATCGTGCCCGCGAACTGGCCCAACTCGCCTTTATGGAATGGCTCGGTGCCCTGCCAGGCGATGCGAGCTTTCCGGTCGCCGCGATGACCACGTTCGACGGGATGCGCCGCGCGGCAGAGCAGTCTGAGGCGACGGCGGAGTTTCGCGCTTTGCTTGCGGAGGCGGTCCGGGTCTCGCCCATGCCATTGGCGCTGCCGCTGCGTCCGAGCCGGCGGGGCGGTCGGCGGGCGCGGCGCGTGCCGTTCTGAGGGTGCTCCGATCCTGTGGGGTACGGTCCGGCGACACGCTTCGCCTTCGACCCCGTTGAAAAACGGCGGACTGGGTTAAGCCGCGGATGCCAGCGCGCGCGTTGATGATCCAGGGCACAGGCTCAAACGTCGGAAAGTCGCTCCTTGTGGCCGGGCTTGCGCGCGCGGCGTGGCGGCGCGGCGCCTCGGTCGCCCCGTTCAAGCCGCAGAACATGTCCAACAACGCCGCCGTCACGGCAGATGGCGGCGAGATCGGGCGCGCCCAAGCGCTCCAGGCGCGCGCGGCCGGACTTGAGCCAGAGGTCGACATGAATCCGGTCCTCCTCAAGCCCGAGACAGAGACCGGGGCGCAGGTCATCGTCCAAGGGCAGCGGCGCGCGACATCCGAGGCGCGCAACTACGCCTCGCTCAAGCCCAGACTGCTCGAGGCCGTGCTAGAGAGCTTCGCGCGCCTTAGGGCACGCCATGACCTTGTGCTGGTCGAAGGGGCCGGCAGCCCGGCGGAGACCAATCTGCGCAAAAACGATATCGCGAATATGGGCTTTGCCCGCGCCGCGCATGTGCCGGTCATCCTCGCGGGCGATATCGACCGGGGCGGCGTCATCGCGCAGATCGTCGGCACACAAGCCGTCATCGCACCCGAGGATGCCGCGATGGTGCACGGGTTTCTCATCAATCGCTTCCGCGGCGACCCGCGCTTGTTCGACGAAGGCTATACCGAGATTGCCCAGCGCACAGGATGGCGCGGCTTCGGCGTCCTCCCGTGGTTTGCCGATGCGTGGAAGCTGCCGGCCGAAGACGCGCTCGATTTGCACCGGCCCGCGGGCCAAGGCGCCCTGCATATCGTCTGTCTCGCGCTGTCGCGGATCGCGAATTTCGATGACCTCGATCCCCTCGCTCAAGAGCCCGCCGTGCGCCTGACGATGCTTGGGCCCGGGCGCCCCCTGCCCGCCGACGCCGATCTCGTGATCCTGCCAGGGACGAAGTCGACCCGAGGCGATCTCGGCTTTCTGCGCGCGCAGGGCTGGGACATCGATCTTGCTGCCCATGTGCGGCGCGGTGGGCATGTCTTGGGGCTTTGCGGTGGCTATCAGATGCTGGGCCGGCGCATTTCCGATCCCCAGGGCATCGAAGGCCCATCGGGATCCGATGCGGGGCTCGGTTTGCTCGACGTCGAAACGGTTATGACCCCGCAAAAGCGGCTAACCCGCGTCGATGCAATCCATGCGGCGACGGGCGAGGCGTTCGCCGGCTACGAGATCCATATCGGGCACACCGATGGACCGGACCGTGCGCGGCCTTTTGCGCATATCGCGGGCGTGCCAGAGGGCGCGGTCAGCGCCGATGGCCGGGTCGGCGGGAGCTATCTCCACGGCATGTTTTCTGTCGATCGGTATCGGCAAGCGTGGCTCGCAGCGCTCGGACAGCCCTCGCGGGCCGGATACGAGGCCGGTGTGGACGAAACGCTTGATGGGCTCGCCGATCACATGGAGGCGCATCTCGACATCGAGGGGCTCCTCCACACCGCCCAGTGAGTCCCTAGCCGACCTAAGCCCGACGACGACGCGCTGTTTTCGAGGCTCACGGTATGATTTTGGTGATCGGCGCGTTGGGACAACGCACATCCAAGCCGGTTCCGCGAGCGCAAGCGCACGCCCGAGTTGGTTCCGCGAGCGCAAGCGCACGCCGGGCGGTATCTGACGTCGCATGAAACACGGGATACATCGGCGCCCGCGCAACAGTACCGCAGGTGATCGATTCTGCTTATGGTTTTGTTTTTGATGCGCGTTTGTTAGACACGAGCACGACGTGGGGTAAGCGCGAGGAGCGCCTTGATGAAATGTGCGGCGCGAGTCTTCCCGCTCTCAAAGGCAGCGGCACTCCGATTGGCCGCGGC
Organism: Pseudomonadota bacterium; assembly: GCA_038745585.1. Lineage (GTDB taxonomy): Bacteria > Pseudomonadota > Alphaproteobacteria > Rhodobacterales > Rhodobacteraceae > HLUCCA09. The sequence continues at coordinate 53,331 of JBCDLH010000010.1, read as the reverse complement.
GATCCTCATCGCCGCCAGCGCTGGCGTTGCAATCGCGCAGACCGCGAGCCAAGTCACCGAACGCGACTTTGCCCCTCCCCCGCAGCGCCTGCAGGGCGCGCTTGTCTTTTCCGGCGAGGCTGGTCTCGCCGCGCCGCCCGGCTCGGAAAACCTATCGATCGCGATCTCCGATGTGGTCGTGGAGGGCACGCTGCCGGAGCTTCGCGTGCCGACCGAGGCGTTGCGTCAGCGGCTGACGCGCGGTCGGATCGCCGCGTCCGAGCTCTTTGAGGCCGCCTCCGAGCTTGAGCAGGCCTATGTGAACGAAGGGTTCGTGCTGGCCCGTGTCGTCTTGCCCGCGCAGGAGCTGCGCGATGGCGGCGTACTCCGGCTCAACGTCGTCAACGGGTTTGTCGAGGCCATCGACGCCTCCAATGTGCCAGAGGCGATCCGGCCGCGGCTCGAGGTTCTGACGGAGCCGCTCGTGGGCCAGCAGGGCCTCCGATTGCGCGAGCTTGAACGGCGCATCCTGCTCGCGGGCGACACCTACGGCGTGGCGCTCGGCTCCGCGCTGCAGGCTGGCGCGCAGCCCGGCGGGACCGTCATCATCCTCGATCCAGAGTATCGCGGCGTGACGGGTTTTGTCGGCTTCGACAATTCGCTTTCCGACAGCCTTGGAAACTACAAGGTCGACACTGGCGTCGAGGCCAACGGCCTACTGGGTTTTGGCGAGTCGATCTACGGACGGCTCTCGTTTCACCCCGACGAAGACCTCTTTGACGATCCGCGCCTGCTGACGGCATCGCTTGGCGCCGTCGTTCCGCTGGGATCGGAGGGGCTGACCTTTAACCTCGAAGGCACGAACAGCCAGACGAATTCTCAGGGCGACGGCCCGGACCTGCCGAGCGATTTCACGCGCGTTTCCGCACGGCTCTTTTATCCGTGGGTCCGCTCGCGGACGTTCAACCTTACGACGCAACTCGCCTTTGACATGCAGGACGACAAGCTTGAGATCGACACGCCCGCCGGCACAGAAACGATCTATGAAGACCGCCTGCGCATCCTGCGCGCTTCGGCAGACGCGTTCTGGCTTTTCGAGAATGGCGGCGCGCTAGAGCTTGGCGGCGAGCTCTCCGTTGGGCTCGATGGGTTCGGGGCACGCAATGCGAGCGATGTCGACGACGACGACGCGCCGCTCTCCCGCGAAGGCACCGACGCCGATTTCACCAAGTTTCAGGTCACGGGCCGTTACCGCGCGCCGATCGCGGATAGTTTTCTGCTGACGGTCAATGGCCGCATGCAGACCTCGTTTGGCGACCCGCTCGCCATCGCCGAGCAAATGGGCCTCGCCTCCGCCCGCGAACTCTCACCGCTCGATGCCGGCACGCTGACCGGCGATAGCGGCTGGGTTCTGCGGGGCGAGATTGCCCGACCTTTCACCATGAGCGCCAGCGACAGGCCGTTGACGTTGAGCCCCTATGCATTCGCAGCGACCGGAGCCGTGTTCCGCGAGGAACCGTCGGAGGACGAAGAAGACGAAACGTCCGCCTCCGCTTTCGGGATCGGGTTGGATGTATTCTACGAGATCGAGCCGAGGTTCTCGAGCACCTCGATTCGGATCGAGTATGGAAGAGGAACGCGCAATGACGACGTCGACGACACCGACTCGCTGTCGATCGCGGCAAACTACCGGTTCTGAGCAGCGGGCCGGCCGCGCGATCTCCCGCCGCCGCGCCACCCGCCTCGCCCTCGTGGCCACCACAGCTCTGACGCCCTTTGTGGCGTGGGCCGAGGCCTTGCCGACGGGCGGGCAAGTGATCCAGGGCGCCGCCCAAATCGCGCAGCCTTCATCGACGCAGCTCAATGTAAACCAATCGAGCCAACGCGCAGTGATCAACTGGGACGGCTTCTCGGTTGGCCAGGGCAACACCGTCCAGTTCAACCAACCGGGCAAGAACTCGGCCGTGCTCAACCGTGTGACCGGCCCGCTCTCCAGCCGGATTGACGGGTCGATCCGCGCCAACGGACATGTGTACCTCGTCAACCCGCGCGGCGTCGTCGTCGGCCCGACTGGGCGCGTGGATGCGCAAGGCTTCGTTGCCTCCTCGCTCAACACCGATGATGAGGATTTTATGCGCGGTCGGCTGCTCTTTGAGGGCAACGGCGCGTCGGCGGGGGTGGCAAACCACGGCACGATCACCGTGGGCCAAGGCGGCATGGCCGCGCTACTCGGCGGCAAGGTGGAGAATACCGGCGTGATCACGGCGCCGATGGGCAAGATCGGTTTTGGCGCCGGGGAACAGGCGACGATCGACCTGACGGGCGACGGTTTCCTCCAGATCGCGCTTCCGTCTGACACCGATGACGAGGTTCTGATCGATCAAGCAGGGCGCGTGCGCGCCGATGGCGGGCTCGTGGAGATGCGGGCCGCAACCGCGCGCGACGCCGCCCGGAGGGTCGTCAACCTCTCTGGTGTGACCGAGGCGCGCAGTGTCTCTGGCCGCAATGGGCGGATCGTCCTCGGTGGCGGGACGGGGGGCACCGTCCGCGTCACGGGGCAGGTCAGCACCGCACCGCGCGTCTCGGCACAGTTGGTCGAGGTCTCGCCCCGCCCCGCCGAACGGCCGAATGTCGAGATCACGGGCCGCAACATCGAGCTTGCCGGTGCCGCGATTAGCGCCGATGGCATCGGCGGCGGCGGCAGCATCCGCATCGGCGGCGATTTTCAGGGCGGGCCGGCCCTGCCGCGCGCCGAGACGGTCGACGTCGACGCCAGCACTGTCATATCTGCAGACGCCATCGGCACGGGAGACGGCGGCACGATCGCTATCTGGTCCGACGCCTCCACCGTCTTTCTCGGCACCAACAGCGCCAGGGGCGGGGAAGACGGCGGCGATGGCGGCTTCGTCGAGGTCTCCGGCCTCGCATCGCTGACCTATGCGGGATTTACCGACACCCGCGCCCCCAATGGCGAGTTCGGCACGCTCGTCCTCGATCCGACGAACTTTACGGTCTGCCCGGACAGCAACCCCACTTGCTTTGGCGGATCTTCGATCATCCTCGAAAGCACGGTTGAGCTCGGACTCTCGGGCGCAGGTTTCATCATCGACACGACGAGCGGTGACCCGGATTCAGGCGATATCCGGATCTTGGCGGATATCGACTGGACCGCCGCCACCGATTTCCAGCTCGAAGCCGACAACAACATCTTTATCGATGAGAGCATCACCGGTACCAATGGCGGGCTAATCATCGACGCGGGCGGTGTGATCACGACGCTGCCGGGCGCAAACGTTGCCGTCGATCTGTTCCGGCTCAACAGTGGGATTTGGGCGCAATCGAGCTCGTTCAATCCGAGCTTTTCGGCCAATGACTTTCAGATCGGCTTTGATGCGACCTTCCTCCGCGCGACCGGCAATGGATCCGTCATCGACCCCTACGAAGTGACCGACATCTTCGGGCTTCAGGGCATGGGCTCGGAGTTGCTCCAAGGCGACGGCACCGGCATCCCCAACGAGCAATTCGACACGGGCGCGAATTTCGAGCTGGGCAGCGACCTCGATCTCTCGCCGACCGCCGCATGGAATGGCGGCGATGGCTGGGCAGCGCTCGGCACATTCTCGACATCCGATGTTGCGATCACCTTCGACGGGGACGGCCCGACAGATGCCGGTTTCGAGATCAGCAATCTCACTGTCGATACGATTGATGCCTCCGGTCTCTTTGGCTTTACAGACGGCGCCGAGATCCGCGACGTGCTGCTGACCAGTGTCGATGTCCGCTATGGCGCACCGACCGCGGTCACCGGTGTCGGCGCGCTGGTCGCCAATGCCGCCAATACCACGATCTCGAATGTCTCGGTCAGCGGCGCGATCACGGCCACCGCCACCGAGGGCAATACCGATGTCGGCGGCGTTGTCGGCGTCATGAGCGGCGGCTCCCTCCAAGATGTGAGCTTTGACGGCCAGATTGTCGCCGACGCTGAGTTCGGCGATCTCTCGGTCGGCGGCATCGCTGGCACGATCGGCGGCAACATGTCCGCGGTCGAAGATTTGCGCGTCGGACAGGGTGATTTGCCCCCGCCAGGTGGCTTTAATGTCCTCAGCGCTGGTGGGCGCGGCGCCCTCGAGGTCGGCGGGGTCTTCGGCCGGGTCGAGACCAGTGCCAACCCGGCAATGACGGGCCTTGTCTCTGGCGTGACGGTGCTGGTCGATGTTCTCGATGATATGGGCTTTGGCGCCGATATCTTCGCCGGCGGCGCGATCGGAGCGATCAATTCCGCCGGAGGGCCCATCGAAATCCTCGGCGGGAACTACACCATCGATGTCGAGGCCGACGGGGCGTTTGGCGAGTCCTTTGCCGACGTCAATGTTGGCGGCCTCGTCGGGGAAAACCTCGGCGGGACAGTTAACGTTGTCGGACCCCATACCGTCGACGTGACGGTAGACGCCACCGCGATTTTGGATCTCGCGGTGGGCGGGCATACCGGCTCGATGGGTGGCAGTGCGACGCTGACGTCGCCGTCGTTCGAGGCCGTTAGCGGGACGGTGACCACCACGAGCGATCTGACGCAGGCCGTGGGCGGGCTCGTCGGCCAGAGCTTCGGTATCATCGCCGGGGTCGATGCCGACGCGGATCTCACGGTCACCGCGTCCCCACCGCTCGACGACAGCGAAACGATTGTCGGCGGGCTTATTGGGCGCAACTTCGGAGATGTAACGGACGTCGTCACGGGCGGCGACATCGACGTTTCCGGGCAGGGGGAGTTTGCCGTTGGCGGGCTGATCGGCGCCAACGGCTTTACGGTTGTCGACGCCGCGTCCGCAGGAGGGCTCGGCATGCAGGAGATCAACGTTGGTACGAGCGGTGCGCCGGTTCTAACGACCAGCACCGAAGTTGGCGGCTTTGTCGGCCGCAACTTTGGCGAGATTTCGGGCGCCGCCGGCAACGTGGCCATTAACGTTTTTGCCGAGAACCTCGACTTCGATGACGAAGGCTTGCGCCTTGTCGGCGTCGGCGGCTTTGTCGGCGCTGCCGAGGGAGAGATCGAGGACTCGTTCGCGAGCGGCGATATCTTCGTCGAAAGCATCGGCTTGTCCGCAACCGTGGGCGGCTTTGCCGGGGCGTCAAACGACCTCGATACCGACGCGTCCATCACCAACGTCGACGTAACCGTTCAGTCGAACTTCGACGCCAATGTGGGTGGCTTTATCGGGACGATGGCCGGGGACTCTCCGGAGATCTCAGACGCCAAAGCCTCCGGCACTGTTACGTTCGAAGAGATCGGACCGACGCCGAGCTCTGCCTCCCCCGGCCTTGCATCCATCGGCGGCTTTGTCGGCGATCAGTTCAACGGGACAATTGAACGGGCCTCCTCCGAAGGTACCGTCACCGTGTTCTCTGATACAATCGACGTCGCCGTCGGCGGCTTTGCCGGAGAGAGCGATGCGACAATCATCGACGTCTATTCGCGGAGCGACGCGCGCTCCCTCGGCAGCGTCGGAGATACCGGCTCAGAATTTGTGGGCGGCCTGATTGGTCGCGAGGGCTTCGGCACGGTCGACAATGCGGTCTCTGCGGGCGCGGTCGTGGCATCGGGCACAGGCGCCGGCTCGCTCGTTGGCGGAGCCATTGCGGAAAACCTTGGCGGCGGCGTGACCTCCGTCTTCTTCGACACCACGACATCGGGGCTCATGACCAGCGATGGCGGCATCGGCCTGACGACGGCAGAGCTGCAGGACACCGAAGGCTTTCAAAGCCTGGCGGCGACCTTTGACTTTACCGCCGTTTGGGCCCCGGGCGCGGTGGGCTTCTTCTACCCGCAGATCTACACGATCGACCCGGTCGTCTATGCCATCCCCGACGATGTAACAGTCGCCGTTGGTGATACCCCACCACCCTTTACCGGTACCGTCTTCGGCGGGCCGAGCCTCTATGTCTTCGATCTACCGGGCGACATGCTCGACACCGCCGATGTCTTTAACGGGCTTTCCATCCCCGGCACGGATGCCGGCGTCTACGCTCTGACGAGCCCGCCTTCGACTGCGCTGTCCGACGACGGTATTACCTATGATGTGATCTACGGCACTGGCGTCTACACGGTGACAGGGCTCTTCCTCGAGATCACGACACTCGACCAGACCAAAGGCTTCGGGCAAGATCCATTCGCCCTGGACGAAACCGAAGGCGTCGGCTGGGAGATCACCGGCGGCACGCTGCAACCGGGCGACAGCGTCGACAGCGTCACACTCGACAGCGCGGGCGAGGTCGTCACCGCCCCGGTTGGAACCTATGCCATCGACGCGGTCGAGGCGATCGGCACCGGCCTGCAGAACTACGTCATCACCTTTGTCGAGCTTGGGGAACTCATCGTCACGCAAGCGCTGGTCGAGATCGCCGTCGAGACCCTGGACCAGACCAAAACCTATGGCGACGTTTTCGCGCTCAACGAAACCGAGGGCGTCGGCTGGGAAGTTGTCGGGACCAACATGTTCATGCCCGGTGACGGTATCACGACCATCGAGCTCGACTCGATCGGCGAGCAGATCTCGGCGGGTGTCGGCGTCTACGACATCGAAGCCGGCGAGATTACGGGCACGGGCCTCAGCAATTACAACATCGTCGTTTCGGAGATCGGCCAGCTGACCGTTGAGCCGCGCGCCATCGACTTTACGATCACGACGCTCGATCAGTCGAAGGTCTATGGCAGCGACTTTGCCCTCGACAACACCCAAGACATCGGGTGGGAAACGAGCGGCGGCGGCTTTGTCAATGGCGACGGCGTAACAGGCGTCGGCCTGGCGAGCCTCGGCACGCCGGCGATCGCCGATGCTGGCGATTTTGCGATCACGGTCGATACCGTGTCGGGCCCCGGCGTCGAAAACTACATCTTCAATGTCCAGGAAACCGGCGTTCTCACGGTCAATCCGGCACCGCTGACCGTGACCACACTCAACCAGGAAAAGGTTTTTGGCGACGACGCCTTCGCCCTTGATGAGACCGAGGGTTTCGGCTGGGAAGTCTCCTCGGGCACACTCTTTAACGGCGATCAGATCGACGCTATCGTGCTCGACAGTCCTGGCGAAGCGGTCGACGCCGATGTCGGCGAGTTTCCCATCGCGGCGGGCGCCGTTCTCGGCACGGATGCGAGCAACTACGACGTGACCGTCATCGAAGACGGCGTGCTGAACGTCCTGCCACAAGAACTCGTGCTGACCCTGACCACGCTCAACCAGACCAAGACCTATGGGGACGAAACCTTCGCCCTGGCTGAGACCGAAGGTTTAGGCTTTGAAATCACCGAGGGCGCGCTCGTCACGGGTGACAGCATCGACGTGCTGCCGCTCGCGAGCGCTGGAGAGGCCGTCACCGCCGATGTCGGTGTGTATGACATCGTGCAGGATGGCGACCCGGTCGGCGTCGGCCTCGAAAACTACTTGATCACGATCAGCGAGGTCGGGCAGCTCACGGTTGAGCAGCTCGCCATCGACCTGACGATCACGACGCTCGATCAAACCAAGGTTTACGGTTCGGCCTTCGCCCTCGACGAAACCGAAGGCGTCGGGTGGGAGCTGACCGGCACGGGCGCGTTCCTGTTTGACGACGAGCTGACCGATGTTTCGCTGGCCAGCGCCGGCGAAGCCGCGACCGCTTCGGTCGGAGAGTTTGCCGTCGAGGTTGCAGCCCTAGCTGGAGAAGGCATTGATAATTATATCCTTTCCTTCGCCAATGACGGTGCGCTCGACGTCACGCCCGCGCCGTTGACGATTACGCCGAACGATCGATCCAAAGAGGAGGGCGACACGCTCGTCTTCGACGGGACGGAGTTTTCGACCGCGGGTTTGCGCAACGCCGACACGGTGGACCTGATCGATCTGGCAAGCGACGGCGCAGCGGCCGGCGCTCCGATAGAGGGGAGCCCGTTCGCAATCACCGGCAGCAATCCACAGGGCAGCGGGCTCTCGAATTACGACGTCGAGTTCGAGGTCGGTGCGCTGACCATCGTGCCCGAGGGGACGCTCCCCGAGCCCCCAGATCCGCCGGACACGCCCGATACGGAGGTCCCAACCGGGGCGCCGCCGGCCGAGGATCGCCCGGTCATTGTTCCGCCGACAACGCCGAGCCTCCCCGATACCGGAGATGCGACGATCACAGGCGAGGGCGGCAGCGAGGCCTTCTTGGAACGGCGCAACCGCATTGGCAATGGCGACGACAGCAGCGACGCGGTCGATTCCGGCGCCACAGAGGCCCCGACGACGCTCGGCGTGGCAGGGTCCGAGCAATCCATTGAAGTCGCCGAGTCCGTCCTTGCGATCATCGACCGCGCATCGAGCGAACTCGACGCCACCGTAAGCGCCTGCCGCGAGTCCGATCAGACGGTGACGGACTTCCTCGGCTGCGTCAGCGAAGCGCTCGACGCCTATTCGGCGACCCTCGACCCCAGCAACCTCGACCTGCCACAGGAACTGGCGCAGGTCTCGGCCGCGATCATCGTCGCACGTCAGGGCGTCGATGCGGCGCGGGCGCGGGCGGCAAGCCGTCTCGCCGGTGTCACGGATCCAACCGTGCGCCGCCAGATCGAGCTCGACGCCGTCGCTGAAGCAACCAACGCGCTGCAATTCGCAGAGGCCGAGGTCACCAAGGCCATTGCGCTCATTCGCGCGGACGACCCGGAACTCGCCAGTGTCTATCGCGCACAAGCCGACACGGTCGTCGCCGCGTTGAACTCGGTCGAGGTCGAACTTCAGCGCGCCGTCGGCCTCTGATCCTGACAGGCGGGGGGCAGTCGCGTCCCCCGCGCGCAAAAGATCCGACTAGCGCGCCCGGGCCGCGCCGCCCCTTGCGCTGACGGCGCTGTGATCGCATTCCGATGCGGGCCGCGATACTGTTAACCGACTCGTGTTTTGCCTGCCGGAGCCTTGATGAACCCGTCCGTTCTCCCCAGTCCAATCCAGGCCCTGCGGCCGTTTGCGTGGCTTGTCGTACTGGCGCTTTGGATCTGTGCGCCGCTGCCCGTCTGGGCGCAGAGCCGTGTCGCGCTGGTGATCGGCAATGGCGGCTACGAAACGGTCCCATCGCTCATCAATCCACTGAACGACGCCGAGGATGTCTCAAGCGCGCTCGCGGAGCTCGGCTTTGAGGTCTTCACCGAGACAGACGCGACAAAGGCGGCGATGGACGCGGCGATTGCGTCCTTTGGCGATGCCGCCGAGGGCGCTGATGTCGCGCTCTTCTACTATGCCGGGCATGCGTTTCAGGTTGGCGGGCGCAACTACCTCATTCCTACCGATCTCGGCCTTGGCACTGCCGAGGAAATCGTGGCCGACACGGTCGACCTCAGCGGTGTGTTCGAAGCGCTCGACCGCGCCGATGGGATCCGGCTTATCTTCCTCGATGCTTGCCGGGACAATCCGCTCGGCGTTGCCGCGCCCGAGGGCCTGCAAAGTGGGCTGGCCGAGATGGGTTCCAACGCGGACTACTTTATCTCGTTTGCGACGCAACCGGGCGCTGTCGCCTTTGATGGAGATGGGCGGAACGGGACCTTTACCGAGAGCGTGCTGAGCCACATCCATACGCCCGCGCAATCGCTCACCGACTTCATGATCGCCGTCCGGCGCGATGTGATCGCGGCCTCGGGCGGGCAACAGATCCCGTGGGAAAACTCGTCGCTCACCCGGCAATTTACCTTCGCCGAGGGTCTTCCCGCGGCGACGCCCGAGACGCTGCTCTATCAGGTCGCCGCCCGCACGCAGGACCCCAACCTTATGGCGCTCTACATTCAGCGCTACCCCGAGGGGGCGCATTCCCGAGATGTTGTCTCGCGCCTGCAAAACCTCGGCGGGCCACCGACGATTTCTGGGCGGAGCCTTGTCCAAGAAGATACCGCGGGAGATCAGCTGTGGCTGCTTGCACAGCGCACGCGCCTGCGTGCTCTCGCCGAATATTATCTGGAGCTCTACCCCGAAGGCCGCCACGCGCTCGCCGCGACGGCGATGGTCTCGCGCCTGCCCGAAGATCTCGATCTCGGCGATGGGCGGCTTTGCGAGGAGCTTGCGACGCATCCGCGCGACGCGACCGCAAACATCGCCGGCGTCCCGTTTTCGCGCCTGCAAGGCCAAGCCGCGCGCGCCATCGACGTCTGCTCTTCCGCCGTCGACGCCTATCCCGAACAGCCGAAGTTTACCGCGCTCCTTGCCCGCGCTAAAGCCGCAGGTGGGCTGCGCGCCGATGCCATCGTGCTCTATCGCGAGGCGGCGGCCCGGGGCGATCTCCGCGCGCTTGTATCGCTCGGCCTCCTCATGGAGACGGGCGACGGCGTCCCCCGCGATCCGCAAGGCGCACTAGAGCTCTATGAAGCAGCGGCGGAGGCCGGCAGTGCGGATGGTGCGATCAATCTTGCTGTTGCACTCTTCAATGGCCGCCTGGTTACGGCCGATCCTGCGCGCGCCATTGCGCTTTTCGAACAGGCCGCCGCCTCCGGCAGCGCTGTTGCGAACTATAACCTAGGCGTTCTCGCCCAGGACGGCTCGCTCGGAGCGGACCGTGTCTCTGACGCGCTCGACTATTTTCGCCGCGCGGCCCAGGCGGGTGAGCCGCGGGCCTATGTCGCTTCGGCCATTCTGCTCGACGAGGGGCGGGGAGAGCCGCCAGACCCGGGGCGCGCCGCGGATATGCTCCTCCGGGGGGCCGCCTCCGATGCCGGCGGCTCTATCGCGCAGCTCACGCAGAACGCCGAGGCTTGGTCGCGCGAGACGATTGTTGCCGTGCAAGAGCGCCTCGCTGCTGCCGGTCATTATACCGGCGCAGTCGATGGGATCTCGGGCCCGGGCCTTGCCAACGCGCTCAGCCTCTGGCGCAACGGCGGCTTCGTCTCACGCGTGCTGGGAAGCTAACTGGCACACGTCAGCGCGGGCCAGTCGTCACAAAGAAATAGGCCCACTCGCCGCGCAGCGGGGCAAGCGCATCGAGCCGGGCGCGCAGAAACTCAAGATATGCCGCGGCCGGCTCGACGATCGGCCGGACGCCGTCATAGAGCGGTGCTTCCGTCGCGATGGCAACGACGATCTCTTGGCCGAACGGGGGCGAAATTCGCAGGTCGAGACCCGTCGCCCGACCGACGGCGAAAGGTTCTTCGGGCGCGAGATCGGGCAGCGCAACGAACTCGTTCGGAACGATGTGAACAACATTGCCGGCGCCATCGAAGTAGTCGAGATAGACATGCGCCGGGTAATCTGGCCCCTCGAGTGCCAGCTCGAATGCATCGCCCTCGACAAAGCTATAGTCTTGCGCCCAGCCGGTCTCCCCCACCAGCGCGGGATCGGTGAATTGCTCCTCCGATGGCGGCAGGCCCAGGGCTTCGATCCCGGCTAAAACGTTGCATTGCGGCTCGGGCAGCAGGCGCAGGGCGTCCTGAACGGGAAGCGTTTCGCCCACGCGCGCTTGCAACGCGCCGACAAGACGCGGCCGGGCGTCCTCGGTCGGCACATGCCCGCGCAGCTCGAGCGCCCCGGTCTCGGCGTTGAAGGCGGTGTGGACGCGCGCGCAGGGCACCGAGGACATGAGCGCCGCGATATCGTCGCGCACCTCTTCGCCCTCGGTCCCCCGCGCCGCAGGCGGAAGGAACGCTTGCACAGCGGCCAGGCCCTGTGGGTCGAGCGCGCCCTGCCCGGCCCAGGCCAGCGCCGCACCGATCACTGGCGCGTCAAGAGCCGCGCTGGCCGCTTCGCGCGCGGGCGCGTCGGTCGAGAGCGCTGCCGTCGCATTCGTAGCCCCCGCGCTGGCTCGCGGCGCCTCGGCCTGGGCGGCAGCGGCCCGGACGCCAGCGACATCCGCCGGTGCGGCTGTTTCCCCTGCCGGAGCGGCTGGCAGGGCGGCTTGCGGCTCGGGCGCGGCTTCGGCCGCAACGGCGCTGGACGGCGTAAAGGCGGCTGCGGCGACGTTTGGCGCGTCCAGCGCGACAGAGGCCTCTGCGACAAGCCCCAGCGCCTCCGCGCGGCGGGGCTCTGCCGCGAGCGTCGCGAGAATGGGCGCGTCGGCGTCCTGAGCTCGGACCGTCGTCGCGCTCGGCGCGGCCGATGGGGCGGAAACTGGGCTCGGGTCTTGCGCGTCGAAGCGGGCAGCATCCGGGGCAATCGCCGCCGATGCGTTGGCCGCAGGGGCCGCAGCCGCGAGCGCTGCGCTCTCGGGCGCTTCGGCGGCAAGCGCCTCACCCTCTGGCGGTGCTGCGGCCAGCGAAGCGCCAGCGGGCGCGGCCGCGGCGAGGCTCTGGCTCGGCGGAGCGGCGTTTATGGCGGCCCGGCGCGCAATGCTTTGGCCTGGGGCGACCTCCGCGTCGGGCCGGAGCCCTTCTGCTGCGTCTCCCTCGGCCCCCCGCTCCTCCGCGCGTGACCGGTCGAGCGCCGTGGTCTCCAACTCGAACTGTGCGCCGGGCGTCGGCTGTTGCGGCATTTCTTCGGGCAAAACAAGGGCCAGCGCGACGACCGCCCCGGCCGCATGGAGCGCGACGGAAGCGCCTGTCCCAAGGGCCCAAGAGTCAGTGCCCGCCCTCACGCGGGTCGCCCCATGCCAGCGCTCCTCACGGCGCCGACGGCGTGACGACGAGGACGACGTCGCCCAACGATGCTGCTTCCAGCTGAGCGAGGCGCGGCAGGAGGAACCGCAGATCGGCCGCCGCATGGGCGTTGACGCGGATGAGCGGCTCGGGCGCCTCCGCAATTTCCGCTTCGATCGTGGACAGCCAATTGGCCTCGGACACCGGCGCCCCGTCGACCGCGAGCGCCCCCGCCTCCGATATCGCAAGCGTGACCCCGCCGCCCGGCATATCGGCGCCCATCTCCGCGACGGGGGGCGAGATCTCGAAGGGGGCTGTGGCGTCAAACCGCGCGATCAGCATGAAGAAGACGAGAAGGAAAAACACGATGTCCACGAGCACGATCACCGGCTCGCCCCGCGGCGGCAGGGACGGGCGGCGTAGGCTCATGGCTCGGCCTCGATCCGCAAAAGCCGCGTGTCTTGCACGCCGGCCTGCGCCAGCGCATCGAGCGTCGACGCCAGGGCCTGCACCGGGGCGACGGGCGAGGGAAGGATCACGACGGTGAGGTCTGGTCGCGCGGCCACCTCCGCCGCAAGTGTGGAGCGCAAGGCCTCGGGCGCGAGGGCGGCCCCGCGGAGAATTGCAACGCCGTCTCCCCCGATCCGAAGGAGGAGCGTGCGCGCCGCCTCCGCCGCTCCCGCGGACGCGGTCGGCACGGGCGTGTCCTGAGGATCGTCACGTGTGTTGCTCGCGGGGATAATGTCGAGATCGAGATAGACCGACGTCACCATGAAGTAGACGAGCAGAATAAAGAGGACATCGATCAGCGGAACCAGCGACACGCGCGGCGAGGGCCGAGGGGGGCGCACCAGAGTCATGGCGCGGCTGCCCCAGCATACGGTGTCACGACGCGCCCCTGGACGCGATGGCGCGGGCGCGTGTGATGACCCGCTCGATGGCGAGCGTGCCCGCCTCAACGCGGGAGGCGAGGATCGTCGCCCCGATGAGCGCGGGAATGGCGACAATGAGGCCGGCCGCCGTCGTCAGAAGCGCTTGCCAGATCCCGCCCGCGAGGATCGAGGCATTGGCCGAGCCCGCCGCAAGCTCGAGCGAGCGGAAAGACTGGATCATCCCGAGCACGGTGCCTAAGAGCCCGAGCAAGGGCGCGATCAGACCGATCAGCTCCAAAAGCCGGAGGCCCCGCCCCATGGAGGCGGCCTCACTGTTGCCGAGACCGGTCAGCTCGGCCTCCACCACAGCATCGCTCGCGCCGCTTTCGAGCATCTCGAAGGCGCGCCGGGCGACCCGGTCCGCCGGCGCGTCGCCGCTGATCTCGCCCGCCTCGCCCCTCGCATGCGCCGCAAACGCCGCGTCGCGCCCAGCGACTCCCTTGGCGACGCCGCCGAGGGCAAGGAGGCGCGCGACGATCACCGCGAGCGAAAGGAGTGACAACACCGCGAGCACCGCCAAGACAGGGCCGGCGCTGCCCATTTCGGAAAGCGGCGGCATGCTATTTCACCAGGGCCGCGTCCGTTTTGCTGTCGAGCTCCATAAAGCCGAAGCAATCCATCTCCTCGCCGTTTTGCGGCCGGCACGCGCCGACCTCGTGCAACAGAAGCTCGGCGATGCTGCTGCAGGTCACGCCTGGAAACTCGAAAAGCTTGAGGGTCGTCCGCGCAACGGGCAGCGGGGCGGCGTCAACGGTCAGCAATTGATCGATCACGCCGCCAGTGTCGAGCAGCGCGAGCGACATCTCAAAGCCCTCAAAGCTCCGCCCCGTCTCGTTGCGGAAAAGAAAGAACGCCCGGCAGGCCCCTTCGCCCTCTTCGAGCTTGTTGAGCTCGACAACCAAGGGGCCTTCGAGCGGTGCAGCGATGTCCTGCGCAACGGCCGGTAAGACGGCCGATTCGAGGGCTGCGAATAGCCCGAGTGCAAGCGCTGCCCCAATTCCTATTGCGCGCACGTTTCTTCCCCTTCTTGGCGGTGATCCTCTGGGGCGAGACTAACAGCGGGCGCGCGGCGGGCGCGACCCCTTTCTTTGCCGTTGCCCCACGGAACGACGCGCCGTGTCAGACGAGTTCGCTGCGGGTCTCCGTCTCTTCGGTGTCGCGTGTCGGATCGTCGATCTCACCGGATTTAACGGCCTGTTCGGCAAGCTCCGTCGGCGACGGTTTGGCGGATTTGTAGAACGTCACCCAGGGCTTCTCCTTCAGGATCGCATTGACGCTGGCGACCTTCTGCTCAGACTTGGCTGCGAGCGCATCGGCGAATTTCGCCATCGAGGCATGGGGCGTGCCGTCGCTTGCCGATTTCGGACTATAGGCGCGGAGCTGATCCTGCAGGCGCAGGCAGGCGGAGACGAGCGGGGCATAGTCTTGCCGGTTGAGCTCGACCGGGTTCTCGGCGCTTTCGGCAAGGGTGATAACCTTGGCGTCTTCGACGGCCTGCTCCAGCGCCGCGTCAAACTCCTCCTCGGCCTCGGCAATGAGCGCCAATGCGCCCGCGATTCCGCTGACATCGTCGGTATCGGCAAGGTCTGCCGCGCTCGTTGCGGCATGGTAGAACGTCATCCAACAGCGCGGCGTGAGCGTGATGGGGCCGGGATACCACTTGTCGGGCACAGGCACGGCCCGCAGCAGCACCGGATCGTCGGGATATTTCGTTTCGAGATAGGTCACGACCTTGTCGACATTCGTCTCCGGATTGGCGAGCGTGACCTTGGAGAGGCCGCAGCGCCGCATCCCCTCGACGGCGATCGGATCCCCTTGGAGCGAGGCATAGGCCATCGCGTATTTTGCGAGCGTCGGGTTCTCTCGCATGGCCTTGCGCGCCTCGTACCGGTCTTCGGGGTTGTCCTTGGCGCGTTGGTAGATCTTCCAAGCCGCGGCAAGCTGTGCCTCAGTGCCGATGAGGTCACCAAGCTCGATCGCGGCCTCCGCCACGTCGATCGACGCTTTCACGATGGGCGCGGCTGGGGCGGCGGGCGTCAGCGCGAGAACTTCGGCAACCACCTTGGCCGCATCGAGCGCGACCTGGATGCCCGCCAGCATCGTCTGCTTGGTTTGCAGGCCCTTGCGGTTGAGCATCGCATCGGCCACCGCTGAATGCGCCGTCAGAGCGTCCTCGACGTTCTCGCGCCAGACGATAAGCTCCTCGGCTTTTTCGACGGCATCCTTGATCGTGAGTGACAGCGTCATCGCGGCCTCAGCAAGCGCCGCAGGAGGAAAGAGCGTTTTGACAAAGCCGATGCCCTTCGAGGCGATCATCCCGCACATCTTAAAGACGGCGTCGTTGCGGGCCTGGATCGCAAGGATGGTCTCGATGTTTTCGGCGCGGAGATACTCTTGCAGGTCGACCTCGTCTTCGTCGTCCTGCGGTGCGGCCAGCCCGGTGCGCAAAAGCACGGCGAACTGCGCCTCATCGGCTTCCCGCCGCGCCTCGGCGGCGTCGAGCGCGAGTTGCGCGCCGCGGTTATCGGCCGCCTTTTGGCGCTCGAGGATGGCGGCGCGGGCGTCGCGCATGGCCTCGAGCTCCTGCAGGGTAAACTTGCCATCGACGACGTCGTTATACCCATCGATCTCGTGACCCAGCTCGTTGAGGGCCGAAAAGCCATCGCTAAAGGCTTCGAGCGCATTCGCGGGCACATCGGCGCCCGCCTGATGGCCGACCTGATTGGCCGCGGCCAGCATCGCATCCATCACGTCCGAGGGCTTTGACGCCGGATCGGCGGCGACGACCGCGATCTTCTTCACAGCAGTCGCGGAGTGGACCGACATAACCATCTGGCGGGCGATCTGGCCCATGAGGCCGTTCTTTCCCTGCGGGTCGTACTTTTCCATCTCGCCGGCCACGCCCTCGACAAGCGAGACGAACCCGTCTTCGTATTCGCCTGCCTTGACCTTTTTGGAGACGTCGACCAGCCGCGCCCCGTTTGTGAGGCAAGAGCCGACGACTTGCGCGGCCAGCGGGTCCATGTCGCCGCTGATCTGCTCAAAGACCGCGTCGGCAAGGGCAAAGCCGACGACCGTATAATCCTTGTCGGTCAAGGCCGCGGTCGAAAACGCTTCGCTGAGCGCGAGCCCGGTCTCAAAGTACTCGACGAACTCGGCAATCTCCGCCGTCGTCTCAACAGCGCCGGTATCGCCCTTGAGCGAGGAGATCTCGGAGGTCAGCGCGTTGGCGCCGCCAAAGAGCTTGAGCGTGCTGCCGGCCACTTTGAAGCCGAGATCGAACTTCTCCTTCAGAATATCGTTTTTCGTCAGGTCGCGGGCATAGGCCTCTAGTCGCGCGTCGTATTTCTCCGACGAGGCCGCAAAGAGCTGCGCGATGGAAGAGTGCTGCTGCGGCACGAGGTTCTCGGGGATCACACCCTCGCGGACGAGCGGGTGCCATAGGTCTTCTGCCAAGTGCTTGTCGGCCTCTGCCTTTTCGAGGGCATAGGCACGCATCTCGCGCTCCCGTTGCAACCGTGCCGCCTCGATCCGGTCGAGCGCCGCTTCGAGCTCTTCGCCGGTCAAGCCGTCGAGATCGAGGATCGGAACCTCTGTATAGTCTGGCTCCGGTACCGCGTAGTACGGATTTTTCTTTAGTTCCCGCTCCACTTTGAGGATCTCGTCAAAGGCTGCCATCAGGGCCACGGCGTTCGGCACATCATTGAGCAGCGCCGGGCCATGGTGAACGGTGTCGATCTCCTGGCGATAGTCCCCGTCTTCGCTCAGCAGCTGCATCTTCTTTGTGCCGCCCTGGGACGTTTTGACGGTGAACTCCGTCGCCCGCATCAAATCTCGAATTTCCGCTTTCTTGCTGTCGAGCGAGGCGATGACGGCCTGGCCCGCGCGGCGATCGTTGAGGTCGGCGAGGTTTTCCTCGGAGAACGCGATCTGACCGGTCACATCGTTGAGCCAGTCGATCTTGCGCTGGTCGCGTGGATCTGTGTCCTGTGGCATGGCCTGCTCCTATACCCCGCGCAGCACGTCGAGCTCGATCTGTTCGAGCTGTGAAATTGTGGTCGTCGCAACATCTCGGACGCCAAAGGGATTGGCGACACAGGCGCGGACGACCGGATCGTCGAGCACGAGCTTGCGCAGCCGTCGGACTTCGGAAAGCGCCGCTTCCCGCGCGGCCTTGCGCGCTTGGGCGGGCTCGGGCGGGTCGGCCCCGAGCACATCCGCGGGCTCTTGCAGCTCGGCGGCCGCGACCCGCTTTTCGATCTCGGCGAGCGTGGCGCGCAAGCTGCCTGAAGCGGTCGCCGGCATCTCCATCTTCGCCTCGAACGCGGCGACCTCGTGGAGCAACCGACCTATCCCGTCTGAGAAGGCGGCCGCGCCCTTGTCCCACTTCGCAGGGATCTCCCCGAGCTTGTCCTTTGGCGTCTGAGATCCGCGTCGCGCGATCCCATCGACCACACGGGTGATCTCTTTGAGTTCGGCAAGCCCGCGGGCGCCGGTGGGCCCGGTCTTGTCCTGGGTTGCGGCCTTGATCGTCGCCTCAAGCCGCGTGAGCTGTCGCTTGACCTCGTCGGCGTGCAGAGAAAGCGCATCTGTCTTGCCCGCGGCCTTCATCGCCGCAACGGTCTGCTTCATCCAGGCTTTCGCCTCGGTAAGGAAGTCTTGGCGCTTTTCGATATTTACGGCTTCTTTGCGCTCCTCCTCCAGGAGATCGGCCGAGAGATCCGTATGCACCGCATTCTTGCGCAACGCGTCCTCGTATTCGGCCTTGGCCGCAGCGAGGGCGCTTTCGTCGACCTTGCCGGACCCGGCCTGCTGGCGAAGCTTTTCAAGCTCGGTCTCATAGGCCTCTCGCGCGGCAAGGGCCTTGTCGGCCAGGTCCTTTGGCGTGGAGGTCATGGCCTCTTCCATCTCTTCGATCCGCGTGTCGAGTCCCTCCGAAATCGTCTCTAGCCGGGCCGAGATCGTCGAGTAGAAACCGATATCCGTCTTCGTTGCGTTCCACGTCTTGACGCCGTCGAGATCGGCGCGGATTGGGCCGCGATAGTCGCGCACATTGTCGGACCCCTGCCAGGTGAGGAGCCGCTTGAACGTGTCGTTAAAGAGGGTGTATTTCGCCTCCGCGGCGGCGATCTTCTTGTCCATAAGGGCGCGCAGGCGCAGGAGCGTGGCGTTCTGGCTCTCAAGGTCGAGCGCTTCGGAAGAGAGCGCGCGCGCCTCCGCCAGGGCCTCGGCGGGTGCCTTTGTCAGCCACTCCGCCGCGAACGCCGTAACCTTCTCGGTCAGCTCGCCAGCCGGGGCTGCGACAGCGGATTTTTTGCCCCTGAGCGGCTTTAGCGCCGAGGCCGCCCGGCGCAGATGGGCTTTGATCTCCGCGTTCGTTGTGCCGATGTCCTGCGCTTGGGACACCATCTCGCGCGCCTCGACGACCATCGCTTTCGCTGCGCGCAACGCGTCGCTGTTTGATCCGCCGAGTTTGCTGATCGCGGTGAGGGTCGCGGCTAGGAAGGTCTCGATCGGCGCGCGCTGCTCGGCCGGGATCGCGGCCTTGTCCATGGCGTCGAGCTTTGCCTGGAGCGTCTTCTGCGCTTCAAGTAGGCGAGCCTGGATCGCTAAAAAGTCTTTGTTTGCTTGGATCAGGGCGGCACGCATCTCGCGCTCGAGCGCCAAGATCTCCGTTTTCAGTGGGGAGGCTTCCTTTTCCAGCGCGTCGGCGCTCATCCCATTGCTCTGTATTGCATCAAGCCGCTCGACCAAAGCGTCAGCCTCGGCATTTAGGGCAGCACGTTCGGGAATGTCCCAGGTGTCGAGCTTGGTCTGCAGCGGCGCGAGGCCCTCCATGGCGTCCCTGACTGTGGCGATGAGCTTGGCGCGAGCGAGGCCCTCCTGAAACGCGCCAGCGGCAAAAGCGTCGACGGCGGCGATGGCGCGAGCATGGTCGCGGCGCATCGCCTCGATGATCCCATCGAAGGTCGACTTGGCCGCGTTGACGTCCGTCGACGGGTCGACCGCCGCGCCGGCAATCGAGGCGCGATGGGCTTTGAAGGCGGCAGAGAGGTCAGCCTCCTTGGGCAGATCCATGGCGGTGCCTGGTGCGCCTTCCTCGAGCTGGCCGCGGAGCTCATTCACCTTGCCCTGCCACTCCGTGTAGAGATCGCCGAGCACGCCCTGCGACGCAATGCGAAGCTTTTTGACTGAGACGGCTCGGTCGATGTCTGTCTCGGTCGACGCCAGAAAGGCGCTCCGGTGCGCCTGTGCGTCGCGTACGAGGTCTGCAAGCGTCGCATCGGCGGCTTCGAGCTTGCGCAGCGTATCCTTCATGCCCTTGCCGGAGACGCCGATGGCGACGAGCGCATCTCCCCGCCGCTTGCGCAGATCCGAGAGCAGGGCGTACTGCGCCTTGTCCGTTGTAAGCAGCGCAAACTCGGAGAGGAGGTCTTCGAGCTGGGCCAGTTTGGCAACCACGGCCGCATGTCGGGCCTCGATCTTGGTGCGCAAACCCGAGCGAAGCTGGGCCATCCGCCCATCGAGATACTTCGATATGAAGCGCTCTTGGCCAGCGGTCAGCGTCGCCGACCCCGAGACGAACATCAACTCGCGGGCGCGCTTTTGCTTTTTCTTACGGGCCATGGTCTTTCCTCCGGCACACAGGACGGCCGCCGGGCGGCGCCGTCAAACGGCTTGGGGGCGCTGCCCGCAAGCCGACACAAGCTTGAAGTCCGCCGCGCGACCGCCACGTCTCTGCTCGCGCGCGCGCAGACCTCACCCGTCGGCATCCTCGTCAAGCATTGAGCCGCTGTCGAGCGTCTCGTCGAGGGATTGATCGACATCTTCCTCCAGGCGGCGCGTCGTATTTTCGTCGCTAAACGAGATCGTGCCAGCAAAAAATCCGGCGGCGGCCAGCGTCGGGACGACCCACACCATCTTTTCGGTAAAGTATGCCATCGAATACGTTGGCACCAAAACGATTGCTGCCTTGATCGACGCTTCTTTCAGCTTGTGCATCTTCACGCGATCAGAGCCTCTCTCCCCGCAGCCTATACCGCTTTCGTCTGAACGCGTGTCAGGCTGTTTGGACAGATTTAGGGAAGAAATCGTCAAAGGGGGAGATGCGCGCGCAATTCCGTGGGTCATTGCGGCGCTGGCGTAACGCGGCCCCAGGGATCGCGGCTCTCCGTTCAGCTCGTATGAAAGTCAAAGGAAGAAACCTCAAAGAGCGGCTTCCAAAAGCCCGGCTCGAAACTGATCTTGTGCGACCGCGCAACGAGCCGCGTATCCGTCCGCTCAGCATCCGCGCGCCACGCATCGGCCTCGGCCTGGCTAAGCCCGACGCCATAGATGGGCGGCGCGATTAAGAGCCCGTCGAAGCCCCGGCGCACGGCAAGAAACTCGTCATAGGGCGCAAGCACAAGCGTGCCCGGGCGGGCGTGGCGCATGACTTGGCGTTCGAGCTCGGCCAAACGATCATCCGTCCGCATCGGACGGTAGAAGTAGATGATGTCGAAGGCGTCATATCCGGTGTAGGCGAGCGCGTCGGCATGTTCGATCGTCATGTTGAGACGGCCGAGCTTGTCCAGAAAGCGGGTCCCCTCTTCGACATAGCCCTTGTCGTATTCGAGACCGTGGCAAGCACTGAAGTAACGCCGGGCAATCACGAGCTTTGTCCCGCCGCCACAGCCGACATCAAGGAAACGCACACCGTCGCGTTTGCCGCGCGCGAGCATTAGGCGGTAGGCCGCGAGCATGAGCGCGTCGAACTTGCGGACAGGCAGCGGGATATCGGCAAAACAACCGTGATCGTGGGCCGTGCCGCCTTGTTTCTCGGGGTTGGCCACCTGATGCAAGGTCTTTGCGAGCAGCTCGGTCAGCGGATCGCCCTCTACGGGAATGCCCTCGGGAAAAAGCGGCTCGGGCTCCGGCGCGATGTGCCGGCGCACCATGGCGCACATCTGCTCCCAGACCGCCATGCGACGCTTAAGGCCAAGGCGGGCGGAGCGCAGCAGGTTGCGCGCGCGCTTTTCGTCTCGCGGCAGACCCGTCCGGTGCGGACCCTCGGCAGCCTTGATCGCGCGCATCGCCGTGCCGAGAGCGGGCCGAAGCTCGTCGGCGTGGTTCCAAAGCTCGATCAGCCGCTGGCCAGAGCGGGCATGGGCGGGTTTGCCGAGTTCCTCCGCGAGCGCGGTAAACCGATCTTTCAGACGCGCTTCTATCTCCTTGGCGCGGTCGACACTTGAAAGATCGGGCTTCGTTCGGATCGGCATGGCGGCTCAGAGTTTGCCCTCTTCGAGCCATTGCTCGACGAGATCGCGGCTCACCTCGAAATGCATGCTGTCCTCCCGTCCAAAGCTTGCGCCCCAAAACCAACCCTCGTCACGGAAGAAATCGGCGAGGATGGTCAGGCCGAGCTGCGTTCGCCCGTCGCCGAGCCGATCCAATTGGCCGTCGATGTTCAGATCGAGCGATAAGCCGAACGCATGGGTCGAAACCCGCGTCGATCCGCGGATGCGGCGCACGCAAAGTGCTCCGGCTGTGTTGATCCGGTCGTAAAGCTCAGGGTCGGCCTCTTCGATCCGCTCAAAGACGCGCCGGAGCGACTCGAGGGCGGGCTCCAACATGCGCACGCGGACCGGGCCAACCTGCTCGGTGCGGAGCTTTCCGGCGAGCCGCGGGTTTGTCATCGGCTGGCACTCATCCGTGAGGTTCTCGCGCGGCAGGCCGAAGACGCCTGTGAGATACGTCGGCGACGCGATGCGCAGGTCGCCGTTCACCTCGCGCCGATTGGCGATCAGCACGACCTGGGCATAGGCGTCCGCGATGCTGCCCGGCCCCTGATTAATCGGCGTGTTGATCGGAGCGCTCGGCTGTACCGGTGCCGCGGTAGCGGCTTGGCGCGCGGCTTCGAGGTTCGACAGGTTTTGCTCCAAGCGCTCCATCCGCTCGCTCATCGCCTCAATCTGCCGTCTCAGGTTTTCGATCTCGATCCGGGCGCCGCTATCGATCGCTGGGCCGCTCATCTCTTCGAAGAGTGGCTCGTCGGCGATCTCGGCGGTCTCGGACGGAGGGCGCAACTGCAGGAAGATGAGCCCGCCGATCACCATCAGAATGATCACCATCACACCGATGATCGCTGGGATAATTCGGCTTTCCATCCTTTATCCGAGCAGCATACACAGCGTCATGGCACGACATAAAGCGAGGCCGAGCGGCAAGTCAACGCGAGCGCCAAGACGGGCATAAGCCAAAGGAAGAGACACGTTCTTGTGCCCCACATAAACCGCAATGCCGTTGTTTGACGAGGGGCACTCGTGTAGGTAACGGCCAGCAGTTTTCGAGGGTATAGCGATGATACGTAAGGCTCTTTGCTTTGTTGCGGTTTCCGCGATGGTCACGGTCGGCCATGCCGGGATCGCACAAACCACCAATGATGCGTCGGGTGACGCGAGCACGCTTTCTGCAGAGGAGTTGCAGAAGCGTTTCAATAACCAGCGGACGCGCGGGCTTAGCATTGCGCCGACGACAAGCGGCGATGCCGCCGTGACAGCAACGGACGATAGTGCTGCGACGACAGTGGCTGCGACCGAGGAATACACGCAAGTGCCGGTCGAAGATCAGGTCGCCATTCAGATCTCGTTCGACTTTGACAGTTCGGCACTTCGCGCGGATCAAAAGCCGAAGCTCGCGACGCTTTGTGAAGCGATGCAGTCGTTCAGCGAAGGCGGTTTTCGCATCGTCGGCCACACCGACGCGTCGGGCTCGGCCAGCTACAACGAGCGGCTGTCGCTCCTTCGCGCAGAGGAGGTCAAGCGGCACCTTGTGAGCGATTGCGGCATATCCGAGACCCGGCTCGAAGCTGTCGGCGTGGGCGAGGCGTTTCCGCTTGACGGCGACGATCCGAACGCAGACGCAAACCGCCGCGTCGAGTTTCAGGCGCTGAGCTGAGCTGAGCATCTGGCAGCGGCGCCGCCAGAAACCCCAAAAAAACCGATGCAGGAGAGCCCATGAGCGGGTCGCAACCAGGTGACATTTTTCAACCCGGCGATCTGCTGAACAACACCTATCGCATCGAGTCCATTCTCGGGCGCGGGGGCACCTCCGAGGTTTACAAAGCGCGCTCCGAGATCTCGGGGCGCGTCATCGCCGTCAAGGCGCTGCGCGCGGAATACGCCCGTAACGAAGACTTCCTGGTGCTGATGACCCGCGAGGAAGAGATCCGCGATATTCGGCACGACGCCGTTGTCCGCTACTACGACACGCAGCGGATGCCCGATGGGGTCGTCTATCTCGCGATGGACTTCGTCGACGGCACCCGGCTCGACAAGATGGCGTCCAATGGCGGTCTCGGGGCCGACGCGCTCATGACGATCGGGCAGCGCGTGGCTGAAGGGCTTGTTGCCGCCCATGGGCACAGGATCGTCCACCGCGATCTGTCGCCCGACAATATCATTTTGCGCAATGACCGGCCCGAAGAGGCCGTCATCATCGATTTCGGCATCGCCAAAGACACCAATCCGGGCGCACAGACCATTGTCGGCAACGAATTTGCCGGGAAATACGCCTATGCCGCGCCCGAACAACTGAGCGGCAACACCGATGCGCGGTCTGACATCTACGCGCTGGGCGCGCTGCTTCTCGCCTCGTTCCGCGGTAGAAAGCCGGATCTCGGCGCCTCTCCGATGGAGATGCTGACCAAAAAGAGCGAGCCGCTCGATCTGGCCGGCGTGCCCGAACCGCTCAGCGCGCTCATCGCGCGCATGTCGGACCCAGATCCGGACAAGCGCTTTGCCTCCGCCGAGGAGGTCGTCGCCGCGTTTAAGGACCCAACGCGCGTTGGTGCAGACGCAACGGACCTGCTCGATTTGGCCGAGGTCGAGACCGATGCAACCGTCGTCGTCGCTCCTCCAAGAGCCGCCGGAGCAGAGGCGGCGCCGGCGCGGCCGGCCCGCGCGAACCCAAGCCGCGCAACCGCGGCCAAGACGGCGAGCGCGACAAAAAAGAAATCCGGCGCACTTGTGCCGATCCTCGCTGTTGTTGCAGTCCTGACCATCGGCGCGGGCGGCTTTTTCGCCGGTCTATTCGATGGCCTTATCGGCCCGCGTTACCCCGTCGCCGATCCGTTCACGATCACGATCGAAAAAGGGCCGTCCGGCGCGGCGCGCGCGGTCGGCAATGTCCCGTCTCCCGAGATCGAGGACGCGCTCGCGGGCCAGATAGCGGCGCTGGGCGGAACGGCGGAATTGACGCTGGCCACCGGTAACATCCCGGAGCCCTGGGGTTCTGCTCTTCTCGAAATGCTCGACACCGCGGCGACGCTGGAGGAGTTTCGCATCGATGTGAGCGATACGCGCGCAGAGGTCTTTGGCCTGGCCGCGACGCAACAGGACATTTCGTCGGTTACCGCGTCTCTGCGCCAAAGCGCGGCCCCCGCCTTCAATCTGTCGCTCGATCTTATGCTCGGCCCCCGCTTTCTCCCGGCAGATTTCGTCCGCCCGATCCTCCTCTCCCATGCCGATTGCGGGCCGCTCTCTCTCCTCGAGCCGCCGCCCACCGGCTATGGGCTCGACGATCCGATCGTGGTGCGGGGTCGGCTGGCGAGCGACGGCGCCCGCGACGCGCTCTCAGCGGATTTGGCGTCGCTCGCCGGTCCGCGGCCTGTGCGCCTTGAGACGGAAATGCTCAACGAGGCGCTCTGCGAGATCGACGCCGTCCTTCCCGCAAGCGCGCTGCCCGGCGGTTTCGAGCTCCGCTTTGGCTATGGCGACAGGGACGAGATGAACCGGACGGCGACGTATTCCGTTGGTGAAAACCCGGTCATCGACGTTGCAATGCCGCCTGACGCCGAGGACGGGTTCCTGCGGGTGTCTGTTGTCGACGTCAAGGGCGTCGTCTTCCACCTTTTGCCGAACCTCTTTCGTCCCGATAACAGCGTGGCCGCGCTTAGGGCAGAGTTTCCCGACGGGATCGTGCGCCTAAGCTACGGCCTTGCGGAGGCCGAGGGGCGCAACAGACTCGCCTTCACGGTCGACGAGACACCGCTGGGCAAGAACCAAATCCTCGTTCTGCATACCGATGCGCCGCTCTTTGACGAGTTGCGCCCAACGACAGAATCCTCGGCGAGCTTTGTCGATGCGTTTGTCGAGGCGCGCAATGCGGGAAACATCTCAATCCGCTCGATCGATGGCGCGATCCTGACGACCGAACCCTAAGGCAGCTCACTTCATCCTCAGACTTTAGCAAAAGGCACCGCGCGCAAGAAGACCCAAACGCCGCAGGGCATTTCCGGCGACCCGGGAGCAGCCCCAGAGCACGGGCGGACGCGTTCAGATCACGTCGACGACAATTATCGAGATGTTGTCTGCACCACCGCCATCCAGTGCAAGCTGCTGAAGGCTCTCGGCAATGGTCTCTATGGGCTCGGCGGCAAGCGCCTTTTCCAAGATCGCGAAGGTCGCGTATTTGGTTAGCCCGTCCGAGCACAGCAGAAACCTGTCGCCCGAGCGGACCTCGCCGCGGATTTTGTCGAGGATCAGGTCCTCGCCGACGCCGACTGCGCGGGTCACGGCGTTGGAATGGGGGTGCAGCTCCGCCTCGTCCCAATCCATCTCGCCGGCGGCGACGAGATCGGCGACAAAGGAATGATCGAAAGTCAGCATCTGGATCTGCCCGTGCTGCATCCGGTAAAGCCGTGAGTCGCCGGCCCAGAACGTTGCGAAATGCCCCTCGGCCATGACAAGCGCGACGACCGTTGCCCCGATCGTCACCCCCCCGCGGGACTCGGCTTCAGCCAGGATCACATCATGGGCGTGCAGGATGGCCGCGCGGAGCGCTTGGAGGAGCTCCCCGGGCGGCAGGCCCGGCTCGATCATGGCGACCGCATCGACGACCGTCTGGGAGGCGAAATCTCCGCCCGCATGGCCGCCCATCCCATCGGAGACGACCCATATGCCATGCTCCGGCATCGTGACGATGCTGTCTTCGTTGATCTTGCGGACCTTGCCGCGATGCGTCACCGCTGAAAAGCGGATGCTGTGATACGCGTTCATTGCGCAGCCTCCGGCCGGGGCTGCGGCCAAACGGTGGCCGCGAGCGTAAAGAGGCCAAGCGCATCGCCACCGCGGGGCAGGCCCTGGCTCGCCATCAGCCGCGCATCTCCGTCGAGCACAGTTGTCCAGAGCGCGGCACCGGGATGGACCTGGGCCACATAGGCGCCGGCAAGGGCCGTCTTCGGCGTGGCGGCGCCGAAGCGATAGGTGCGACCGGTCTGGGCAATCGCAGGCGGAATGACGAAGGTCAGCCCCTCCGTTGCGGCGATCAGACCGTCCCGGTCGATCTCTTCGTCGAGCACAGAAATCGCCAGCGTCTCCAGTTGCTCGAAGAGCTCGGTGTTGGCGAAATGGGCAGAGGCCGGACAAGGCGCATGGTGGACGACCGCAAGGGTCAGCGGATATTGCCGCCCGACCCGGTCGACCGATGGCAGCAGCACGCCGGAGACGGGCCGCTCCCCCGCTGCGCCGCGCGGCAATGAAAAGCGCCAGATCGGGGCCGACATATAGGCGTCGGTCCAATGCTCCCCGAGGGCGGCCCGCGCCGCAGACATCTCAGCCTGGAGCCAGGTGTCCCACACCGTCACGAACGCCGCTGGCAGGCCCACACGCAGAAAGTCCCCCAAGCTGGGGATCTTTCCAAACACACCGAACACGTCTTGCATCAGAAGGACTTTGGGCAGCTAAATTCGCTCAGCGCGGGAAGGGCGAACGGGTTGAGGACAGACCCCGACTGTAGCTGGAAAATCGCAATCCGCCCTCCGACATTGAAGATGACGCGGTTCCGGTCCGAGACGTTGGTCCGCCTGATCTCGGCGGCGTTCAAGAGCCGGAACCAGGCCCAGGGGCCCTCGCGCGTGATGTCGTTCGACGCACCCGCCGAGAGCGGTGCGAAGACGACCCGCGCCTGGCCCACAGCACCCGGCCACGTGACAGCCGTCGGCCGGGGCGAGCGCGTCGTGTGCCGGAATTGGATCCTTTCGCCATCGATCTCAAGCTGTACAGCCTCGGCCGCCGGATCGAGCGCTTCCGGCGTGACCTGAAAGCTCACCGCGGGAGACGACCCGCCGGCAAAGAAAGCGTCGCGGATCTCGGCGGCATATTGGAAGTGTTGAAGAACGGCGTCGCTGATCCCGAGATCGGCATCGTTGACACGTTTCCACGCCCAGGGCCGCGCGCGCATATCGACATAATCGCGCAGGTTCTCGTTAAAGAAGCTGTCGATCAGGCCATTAGGCGCAAAGAGGCGGGAGAAGTCTCCGATGGCGACATCGGCGGCGGCACCCCGATCAAACGGGTAGCGCCCGTCGAGCACCTGCTCGCAGAACGGCAAAACCTGGCTCTGCCAGAGGGCGTTAATCCCCGCGCGCGTGCCGTCTGCGGTGATCCCCGAAGAGCCCTGGGCAATCTGCGTGGCCCAGCGCTCTAGCGGGCCTTGGCTCCGTTGCGCGGCCTCTTGGAACCGCACGAGGGCCGTTGCGCCCTCCCCTGCGCCCGCGCCGGCCCCCGCGCCGCCCTGAAACGACAGGCGGTTAAGCTCCTGGTAGACCTCGGTCAGCCGGGCCTGAAGGTTTTCAAGCTCCGAGGGCAGCCCCTCCTCGCGCGGTAGGACCAGCTCGTGGAGCCAGCTAAAGCGCTCCTCGACAAAGGTCCCCGGCGGGTCGGGCGGCGGGCGCCCTTCGGCCGTCGCCGCCGTCGACAGAATGCCCAGAAACATCGAGGCGCGGCCCGAGAGCTCCGATTGCAATTCGAGCCCGGCCACCGTTGCCGCGCCTTCGGCCAGCTCGCCGCCCGGCAGGACAGTCCGATCCTCGGTGAGCCGCGTCTCCTCTGAAACAGCTTCGAGCACGTTGACGATGGGCGAGGTTGGCCCCGAGAGGACGTTCGTCACCTCGACCGCATGGCTGAGGCTTTCCAGCGGTACAATATCAAGATCGCCCAGGATCTGATCGTAGCGGGCGATGAAGTCGTTGTAGTAAAGATCGACCACATCCTCGCTCATCGCAGCGAGCGCGCGTTCCGATTGCTCGCTTTCGCCCGCTTCTCCGAGGACCCACGTCTCTTTTTGGAGGCGGCGGGCGAGGCCGAGCGCTTCGTCGAGGAAGACGGTCGTGAAACCGTCATAGGTAAAGATGCCCTCGATCCCTTCTGTCATCGGCTTGCCCGAGGAGCGCGACATCACCCGGGTGATCGCCGGCCCGCCGATATCCGTCAGACGCCACGGGGGCAGGGCCTGAGCCGTCGGCGAGTTGATAATCCCGTTATAGACGCGCTGCGCCAGAGGCATCTCCGCCAAGAGCTGCTGCGACTGTTCGACAAGCGGGCCGTTCAGCGCGATCCTGTCCATCGGCGCGGCAAGGAGCGCGTCGAGATGGCCCGCCAGATCCGCGCGCAACTCTTCGCGGCCGGGCCCGGCATAGGACACGCTCCATTCGAGGTTCATCCAGTCCTTGACCAGGTCCTGGTACATAGGCCCTTGCTGGCCGAGCATCAGATAGACTTTGAGCGCCTCATAGAGAAATTCGGGCCGGTCCATGCTGGCCTGCATCTGTTCTTCGAGACGCAGGAGCAGGCGCGGCAGCAAGTGTTCGTTGAGCGCGGCGCGA
Organism: Pseudomonadota bacterium; assembly: GCA_038745585.1. GTDB lineage: Bacteria > Pseudomonadota > Alphaproteobacteria > Rhodobacterales > Rhodobacteraceae > HLUCCA09. The sequence goes on along the minus strand of JBCDLH010000010.1, from coordinate 24,227 downwards.
TAGGTCTGCGCGGCCTGGTTGCCGACGACCTTGCCCTGATAGAGCCCCCATTGCAGCGCGCGGTCCGGGTCCGGGTCTCCGGCCGCGGGGTTGGCCGGCAGCGCGCGCAAGGTATTCAGCGCGGGCACGATCCCGGGCAGGTCGGTGTCCTGGATCGGGCTGCCTGGGATTGCGGCGGATTCTGCGCGGTAGGTCTCCACGGCCTCCGCCGCCTGGGCGAGGAGCGCCGAATTGCCGAGAAAACTCCGCACCCAAAGCGTCGACACCCAGGCCGCGACCACGATCGCGGCGGCGATTGCGGCGTATTTCGAGATCTTATAGCGACGTTCGACCTTGTCGTCGGCGCTCACAAGCCCCGCCTCGGGAAACATCACCTCCTCGAAAAGCCGGGTGAGAAAGAAGGAGCGGCCGGTGCCGCGCCCCGTCCCAATCGCCTGCCGTCCGATGCCGAAGGTCCGCGCCATGCCCATCATGAGCCGGTCGATGGGCGTGCCCTCCTGGGTGCCGGAGGTAAAGTAAACGCCGCGCAAGAGATGCCGCTTCTCGAAGCGATTGTCTTGGAAGACCTCGGACAGGAACTCGCGCGCGGTGGCGCGCACGGAGGCAACTTGGGGCGGAAAGCTTGCGATGAGGCTCCGGCGCTGGTGATCCGTCTCGGTCTGGAGCCGGTCGAGCGTCTGCGCGTTGAGCTGGCCCAAGAGCCCGGCAAACTCCTCATCGAAGGCGGCGACGGGCGACAGCTCTCCTTTTGTCTTCTTCGGCACGGGCAGCGTAAAGCCCCAGACCTGCTCGCGATCTTCCTTGCCCAGGTTGTCGTAAAACTCGGTGAAACCCGCGATCAGGTCGGATTTCGTGAAGAGCACGTAGACCGGAAACTGCACCCCGAGCTTGTCACGCAGCTCGTGCAGGCGGCGGCGGATCGCGGCGGCGTGGCTGCGCTGGGTCGCTTCGTCCTGTAGCGTCAGGTCCGACAGGGAGATGGCGACGATGGCGCCGTTGATCGGCTGACGCTTGCGGTACTTCTTGAGAAGGTTGAGGAAGCCAAGCCAGGCGGCGTTGTCCTCGGTCGCGCCGCTGTCCTGTGTGGTATATCGGCCGGCGGTGTCGATCAGGACGGCATTGTTGGTAAACCACCAATCGCAGTTGCGCGTTCCGCCAACGCCGGAGAGTGCCGCGGCCCCGGTCGTCTCGGCCAGCGGAAATTGCAGGCCCGAATTGACGATGGCGGTCGTCTTGCCAGCCCCGGGCGGGCCGATCATGACGTACCACGGCAGCTCATAGAGGCTTCGACGTCCGAGCTTGGATTTCCGAAGCGTTGTCAGCGCCTCGCGCAGCTTACCCTTAAGATCGGCAAGTTCGGCTTTGACGAGTTCGTCCTCTTCGTCGATCTCGTCATCGACGGCGTCGACGATCTCCTCGGTCATCTTTTTGGCCCGGCGTGCTCGGACGATAAGCACGATCAGCATAATCGTCAGGGCAACAAGGCAGATGCCGCCGATGGCTGTGAGGCGCTGGACCGTCGAAGTCAGCGGCGCCCAATCGCCCATCACGGCCAGCGGGCCGAGGAACCAAACCGCGACGCTGAGCGCGATGGCCAGAAAGAGGGTGATCGCGATCCCCGTTCCGAGGGCGCGCATTGTCATCCGGATCATGTCGCGTCTTCCTTCACCAAGATGACTTCAATGCGGCGATTTCGGGCGCGCCCTTCGGCCGTGTCGTTGGAGGCGATGGGCTCCTTTTCAGCGCGACCCTCCGCCGAGAGGCGGGACGGGTCGGCCAGCAACGGGGCCATCCTGTTCATCACGGCTTCGGCACGCGCGAGCGAGAGATGCGTGTTTGAGGGAAAGCGCGCAGAGCGGATCGGGATGTTGTCGGAATGCCCGACGACGATCACGCGACCTTCGACGTCGTTGAGCGCGCGGGCGACACGGTCGATCCGGTCTTCGTAAGGTTCCTGGAGCTGATCCGAGGCGGAGGCAAACATCGTTTGGCCCGAAATCCGGACCGTGATCGAGTTGGTCTCGTCGAAGACTTCGACCAAGTCTTCGACGACCTCCGTCTGCAGAAAGCCGCGGATCTCTTCGGCCTGCTCGACCGCCGCCGGTGTCGGCGGTGGAGGTGGCGGGGGCGGCGCGCGACGGAAAAGCTCGGCCACCGTCCCGCTGTCGAGGACCGAGAGTTGGCCGAGGACGCGATCGGTCTCGCGGTTAAGGAGGTAGGAGAGCGTCATGAACGCGACCGTCAGAAGGATCGCCACCGTCCCCGTCGTGATCCAGACCGGTTTCCAGATCGAGAGGACCTTGTGGGGCAGGTCGATCCCTTTCCAGCGGGGCGAAAGATCTCGCTCGGTCGGGCCGCGCTGGCCGCGAATGATCCGGGCGAGTCCCGCACGGATCTGCATGTGCCGGTCGGTCCCGTTGGCCTCGACGCGCAAGCGGCCCTCAAAGCCAAGCGAGAGGCACATGTAGAGAAATTCCAAGAGGTCGATATTCTTGCCGGGTTCCTTTTCGAGGCGTGCCAAAAGGTCGTAGAACCGGTCCCCGCCAACGGTTTCCTTGTGAAACGTGGCGACCATCGATTGCATTGCCCAGCTCGACTGGCTCCCCCAAGGGGTGTTCAAGACGACGTCGTCGAGCGTCGCACAGATCGCATAGCGCGCGATCTTGACCTCTTGCGCATCGACGCCGTTTTGCAGGCAGCGGTTTTCGAACCCGCGCACCTCGGAGATGACAGATCGGCGGAGCTTGTCCGGGTCCATGTGCTGGGCGCGGTTGCGGATGCGGCTGACGAGGGAAAAGAGCGTCGCGGCGGCGGCATTGAGCCGGTTCATCCCCGTCATGCCCGCCTCGACGCCCGGATCGCCGGGGCCGCCCCCGGCAGACGCGCCGGGCGCAGGGGCCGCCGCCTGTGGCACGCCAAAGCCCGGGTCCTGAGCCGCGGGCGCCGCTGGCGCGTCAAACGGATCCGGCGCAGCCTGTGACGTGTGCGGAGCCGTAGGCGTTGCGCGGCGCCCGCCCAGGTTGGGCTTGATCACCGTGCGATCGGCGTCATCCGGCTCTGCGAATGGATCGTTGTTGGACATTGTGCGCCGCCCTCAACAAGTGCCGCTTTCGCGGACGAAATCTCCGCCGGATTACCCGGCCCGAATGGCCCAAAGCTCCATCTTCAGCCCCGGAAACTCACCCGTCACATGAACTGCCACGCCCCCAGACGTGGTCATCTTACCCCAATGCGGACTGTCGCCGTCTAGCTCAAAGTAGACCACGCCTGAATGGTAGGGAATTTGGCGCGGTGCCACTGGCAAGGGCCGGAGCGGGATCCCGGGCAGTGCCGAGTTGACCAATTGCCGGATCTCCTCGACAGGGCCTAGCTTGGCCTGCCCCGCGAAATGCCGGCGGACCTTTTCGGAGGGAATGTCGGCCTGCACCGCAAGGACGAAGCTCGCCGTCGAGATCAGCTTACGGTCGGCGATGACGCCAACGCTAATCCCATATTTGCGCGGATCGAGCGGGATCGAGATTGCCGTCTGCTCGAGCACCGACGAAAGATACTGCCGGAGCGCCTTGATGACCGGGTTGAACGACGCTGTCAGATCGTCGTGCTGATAGGGCGGAAACTGCGGCGCGGCGCGGCCCTCGGCCATATAGGACGAAAGCTCGCCGGCCAGCGCGGCACAGGCGCGGTAGAACGCCTCGGGATGCACGTTCTCAATATTGACGAGGTGCCGGATCAGCGGCAGCGCGCGGTTGATCGAGATCAGCAGAAGAAAGTCCGAGATTTCCGCCACGCCCTTACCCGCGCCGCCTTCGGAAAGACGGCCGGCCAGCGCAGTCATCCGGTGCCCAAGGAGCCCTTCGAGCTCGCGCAGGAAGCCAGCGAGGGGGCTGGCAGCGCGGATATCGGTGCAGGTGGGCACGAAGGCCGTGTCGAGCACGATCTCGTTGTCGGGTTTCACCTCGATGATGCGCGCGATCGGGATCGACAGCTTATCGGAGAGATCGTCGACCGCGAGCGCAAACTGGAGGCGCATCTTGCCGACGCCGACCGTGACCGCCTTTTTGCCCGTGCTGGTAATGTCCGCGACCTCGATCTCGGCCGGGCGAAGGCGCGCCGCCGAAAGCTCCGCCCCGCTCATGTCGACTTCGAGCGCCCCCTGGCGACGCTGTGGCACGGTCAGGTAGACGACGCAGTCTTTGACCGTTTCGGGCACCTCCATCGCGGGCGGATGATCCTCGGCGGCAGGCACGCGAAAGACGGTGCCGTCCGGCGTCAATCCGTTGACGGATTTCAGCGCGAATTGTCCAATCTTGAGCACGTCATAGTCGATCTCAAGGCTGCTCACGCCCCAGGCATAGGGGGTTATCCGCTGCCCTAGCCCCGCCACAAGGCTCTCGGTGTAGCGGTCGGCCTGCTGAAAGTGATGGGGCTGCACAAATAGCCCCTCGGTCCAGAGGACCTTGCTGTCCCAGGACATTAGCGTTCGGTCCTATACGTCGTCTGCGTCATTTGAGTTTTTCCAGCTGCTCTTGATATGCGCGGGCGAATTCCTTGGCGAACAGCTCGTGAAACTCATTCTCGGCCTGATCGGAAATCTCGGCGTACATCTTTTCGTAGACTTCCCAATAACGGGCCTTTTTGCTCTTCAACATGCCGCCCAAGCCGCCGCCAGCCTCGATCTTGCCTTCGAGCTCCGCCGGGTCGAGCCGGCGGAGGACGCCTTTGAGCGCCGCCTCCATCCCCGAGACCATGGCGACCTCGTGGGCCTTTATGTCCTTCAGCGCCTCCTCGGCAGCATCGGCGGCGTCGAGATAGCCCTTGGCCTTGGGCTTCACCATGGCCTCGATCGCCTGGTCGGGACTGATGGAGAACTTTAGAGGGTTATTGCCGCCCGCCGTGATCACCGTCTGCTGGATGCGAAACTCGGACTTGATCGAGGTCCGTGTCATCAGCACTTCGCGCAGCCCGGCAACAAAGATACGCAAGACATGCCCGAGCCGCGACATCGTGGGGACGAGATCGGGCGGGTCAACGCGCACGTCATCGGCGCCAAGCGCCTTGAGAAACGCCTGCGCCGCCGCGTCTGTGTCCGCAGGGGCTGCTGCCGGGGCGACGACAGCGGCAGGGGCGGAGCGTGGCGGCGCCTCGTCAGGTCTCGCCTCTGGGACGATTGTATCGGAGCCAGCACCCGACAGGTCGGCGGCGCGCGGCGGCGCTTCGGCAGCCGGCGGCGTCGCCGGCTCGGGCGGTGCCAGAGGGCCGTCTCCAAGGTCGAAATCGTCTGGGATGCCGGGTCGTGGCGTCGCCGGGATCGGCGGTTGAGAATCCCCGTCTTCGCCGAAAGGATCGGACGCGCTTCCCGGCCGCCCAGGCGGCGGATCGAACGGCGCCGCGGGCGGCGCATCGACTGATGGCGCAGCGGGCGGCGTCGGGGGCGCGAGCAGATCGTCCTCCCAATCGTCGGGGATGATCGCGGCGCCGCCCGAGGCCGCGCCGGGCGCCGCGAAATGGTCTGTCGGAGACGCGTTGTGATAGGATTGCGCCGCACCGGCGTAGGTGTCCTCGGGCGCCGGCGGCAGCAGCGGGTCATCGGATCCGAGCGGAGGCAACAGCCCGTCTTCGTCGGGCTCTTCCCGCTCGACACCACGATGGCCGACCGGCCCTTCGCGCCCGCTCAAGAGATCGTCGAGAAAATCACCGCCATCGCCGGGTGCATCGAGCAACTCGGCCGCACTCGGCGCCGCGGCGGCGATCCCGTGCGAGACCGGCCCCTCCATGAGAGGATCGGGGATGATGGCCTCCGGCGTCACGGTCGGAATGTGGACGAGGATCTCGTAGGGACCGATCGTGAGGATATCGCCGTGGTTGAGCGGCGTCGGCGTCGCCCCAAGGGCGATCTTGCCGTAATTGAGGAACGTGCCGTTGCTCGAAATGTCCACCACCACGACATTGCCGTTGTGGTCTTCGATCACGCAATGTCGCTTCGACAGGGTCTTGTCCGGGTCGGGCAGCACGAGGTCGTTCTCGGGTGCACGCCCGACAGTCAGGCTGTTGCCCCGCATCTCGACAGGGTGCCCATCGCCCGGGATCGCACCCGTCGACTGAAACCTGAGCGTGACCGGCATCGAGTTCTCTACCCTCCCGTCAGGACCGTCGGGTGGCCCTTTATAATCGTGCCTCCCATGGAGCAAAGATCACCCATGCGGGCTGCAGGCTGGTTCTGGATCAGCACTGTAAGCGACCCCTTGGCGATGGGGTGTGCTGGCGCAGGGATCGGCACGGGAGGGGGCGTCGGCGACAACATTACGCCGACGCACATATCGCCCAGGCGGGCGGCGGGTAGTCCGCCGACGAGCACCGTGACAGCGCAGGGCGGGATGATCGGCATCGGGCCGGCGACTGTGCAGGCAGGCCCTACATGAACGTCCGATACGCGGGCTTGGGGAAGCATCCTTCAGGTCTCCATGCTTTCGGCGGCCTCGGCCGGAGCCTTTTCCGGCTCCGGAATGCGCCCGTTGCCGCCCCGCGCGATATCGAGCGCGCGGTCGATCAGGAATTGCATCCGTCCGATGGGGTCTTCGTGGTCCTCAAGGCTTTGCATATTCGTCCCGAAGGCGCAGCCGCAAATCGCACTCGGTGGAGCCGCAGACTCCTTTAGCTCGTCGCTCGTCCCCATATTTCCGGTCCCGTAAAAGGCCGCCGTCGCGCAGAGCGCTCCGATGTCGTTTGGGTCGGCATTTTGCAGAACAACTTGCAGCTTTTCGCGGACATCGTCGGTCGGCTCAAAGACCCAAGCCTCTGCGCCGCGCAAACAGGGTGTGATCTCGTCCTCGCCCAGCATATCCCGCGCGGCCAGACAGGCCCACCACACCGCCTCGCGCGGCGGAAGGACCGCCGCGAGCAAGCGCATGATGTCGACCCAGGCCTCCGCCGCGTCGAGCTCTTCCAACACAACCGAAACCGCGGCACTCGGCGGTGCGCTGAGCTTCGTGGCGAGCTTCGTGTTGGTCTCGGCCAGCATCTTTGCTGCCGGCTGCGGCGGGATCTTCTTGAGGCCTATGAATTTGTCCGACATTGCTTTTACCTCAATTGATCTTTGTGAGGCCGCCGCTCAGGATCAACATCCCGTCGCCTTTGACATTCGTCATCGGCGCCTTCGCGTTGAGCATCGCCGTCCCCTCGATCTTGACCATCATGCCTTTGATCGTGATCCCCGATTGGTCGATCTTGATCGAATTGGCGCCGACCTTGAACTCGATGGACTGCATCGCTTGTTCCGTGATTTTACCCATGTTGGCCTTGCGGGTGATATTGCCCATCTTCACCGTCGTTGTCTTATTGCCTTGCTTGACCTCTTGCGTCGCGTTCCCTGTGATGATCTCGTCAGATTTCCCTTCAATGGTCTCTTTGTGGTTTTTCTTGATAAAAACAGTTTCATTGCCCTCTTTGACCGTGAACGTGTGATCGCCGGTGTTCAGCGTCTCGGTCTTATTTCGATGGATCGTCTGCGTCAGATCACCGTTATCGGTGTGCTCCAAACCAATCGTAATCTCGGCGTTGTTCTTGATCGTCTGCTTGTAGTCACGCTCTGACTGAAAGCGCACAAGTTCCTTCTTGATCTTGTCATCAAAGATCAGTTCGTGAAACGTGTCCTTCTTGCCGTTAAGCGTGCTCCGGGTGACAATCCCTGTTTCCGTTTTCCGGTCCGGCAACGTGTAGGGTGGCATGTTCTTATCATTATAGACCATGCCCGTAATCATAGGTCGATCAGGGTCGCCCTCCTCAAATTGGACAACCACCTCGTTTCCAATCCGCGGAATACTGATCATACCCCATTCCGTTCCCGTCCAAGGCATGACGACCCGCACAAAACAGGATGAATTCTCATCCTTATTGCCTTGCCGATCCCAATGAAACTGGATCTTAACGCGACCATACTTGTCAGTGTAAATTTCTTCATTGTCGGGACCGACAACTTTTGCCGTGTGAATCCCCGGGATCGCTGGCCATGGCGTCACCTGCGGTGCGTAATAGGGCACTTCCTTCAGAAACGCGTCGAAGGAACAGCGATAGACCGTATTGCCCGCGTTCCCGCTTGAGCCCGAGATGTCGCCAGGTTTAGCGCGCTTTTTGACCAATGGATTAGACTGCGTGTCGTCCTGCGTCAGCGCACCCGACGTGGTCGCGGTGTCCTCTTTCGCTTCGGCCTCGACGCCCAGGTAATGTGTGGCGTTCATGATGATAAATTCGGTTTCGCGGTCTACATATTCGTGTCCTTTCAATTGAAAAGACTGCCCCGCTGCCATGCCGCGCACGTTGGCGACACCACGCGAAATCTGGGCCTTTACCGAGATCGACTGCTCACGGACTTTAGTCCGGTCCCGGCCAAGCTCCTTGTCTTGAGACTTGTTCGCACCGGGCTTTGTGATCCGGAAGCGTCCGGGATAGTCGTAATGCTCGTAGAGCCCATGCGAATGCTTGCCCTTTTTATCCTGCGTCACGGCTTCCATGATCGTCTCAGACTTCTCAAAATCGTATTCGCGGAACGACACCTTACCCGTCCGGACCCGATCCTCCTCGGTCCATTGCGACACATGCTCTTGATCGCGGTTTGAACCATCGGGGTAGTAAAATTGGTAAATCGGCATATCGGGGGTCGGATTATGGCCCTTTTGTCCATCAGCCAGAACAAGCTTTTCGGCATCGCCGTCCTGCTTAAAGAAGTAATATACGCCCTCTTGTTCCATCAGACGGCAAACAAAGTCATAGCAGCTTTCGCGATACTGGATCGTGTATTCACGCTTCAGATACGTACCTGTCGTTTCGTCGAGCAAACGGCCGGTAAAGCCCGTCTCTTCGAGGACCTTCTTAATGATTTCGATCACCGTCATGTCCTGATAGACCCGACTGTCGCGAATCCGCTTTAGAAACCAGAGCCATGGACGAATCTCGGCGATGAAGAGCAGTCCACCCATATACCGGCCGACATTCTCAACAGAAATGCATGTCCCAGAAAAAACGTGCTCTTTCTTCTTTTCCTTGTCCTCATGCACGACAACAATCTGCTCCCCCAAAAAGGCGGCCGTTGTCAGATCCTTGTCGAAGGAAATGATCTCTGCCGTCGTCTTGGTTAGCCGGCTCAGACCCTGTTCGACCGTTGCATCCTTGAGGGCGACCTTGTCGCCGCCCTTATAGCTGCCACGCAGAAAGATCGGACGGTTCTGAAACTCGGGGGGAACAGTGCTACTTGGCATAATAGGTCTCCTTATGAGACTGGCAGTCAACCGGGTGGGATCAGCCCACCTTTTCGATCATGATCTTGGAGTCGCGAAAGCGTTTGATAATCTTGGGATGGATTGTCCAATACTCGGACATATCGACAGCTTCACCCATTGCTTCACGGATATCGTTTATCGTCTCGAAGTGAATGCAGAGGATCGGCGTCGGATAGATGCCGTCGACGAGCAAGATCTGGTCGAGGTATTCGTCGCCTTCCACAATGTAAAAGGTCTCGTCGGCCACGGCGATCAGCGTGATCTCTGGCTCTGCGTCACCGCCGCTTTGCGGCTCGTCATGGGTATCTTTCATCACAATCCCTTAAGCAGTTCTGCGAGTTCCGGGTCCATATCGTCGTCGTCGCCGCCATCGTCGTCGGTGTCATCGCCAAAGCTCGCAAGTAGATCGTCGAGCGACATGTCGTCGTCAGCGGCGTTGCTGGACGCTTCTGCGCCCAAGCTCGATCCTTCGGCGCCGCGCGCGGCGGCACTCTCCGCCGCTTCCGTTGGGAAGTCGACCTCAAACTCAAGCGTTGGCGCAGTCCCCTTGCCCGTGGGGGCTGCCTGCGCATCCGACCACCGGCCGGCCAGTTCCTGGCCAGAGACAGCGCGAAACGAGCCAAGGCGGATCTCGTTGCGGCCTTTGATCGACAAAACCGGCATCACACCGCGAAGGAGGGTCGACTGGGCCATGTCGGCGGTCAGGTTGCGTTCGGTACAAGGCAGGGCGACCTGATCGCCGAACCCATCGGTCATATAGAAAAACGGCACGTCGTCGAGCGACATGACAGAACCCAGAGACATCGCGTCGACCGTGCCAGCCTGCGTGTAGGTCTGCGCGAGAAGGATCGCAACGAGGGCGGCCGGGTTGGCCCAGAGCATCCCCGATAGCCCCTCCTGCGGCGTGAACTCCTCAAATTTGAAGGTCGAGATCCGCTCGGACGTCTTGCCATAGGGCAGGCGCAGCATGAAGCGCGGTGAGGCGAGCGCGACGTAGGACGCCTCTGGTAGCCCGCGCAGCCGTTCCCAAGCCTGAGCGACCAGCGGATGCCGGTCCGTCTTGGCTGTCTCAAGGTAGGCTGGCGAGAGCGCTGTGAGGAAGGGCGCGTCCACGTGGGCTGCGACCTGGGCGATCCGGCCCAAGAGCTCGGCATGGGGTGGCGTCTCCTCGAACGTGTAGAGCCCGACGAGCGCGGAAAACCCGCCCGGCCCCATCTCCGGGTCGAGGACCGATGTCAGAAGGCGCAAGAAGCCGCTTTGCGCAAGGTCTTCCCCCGCCGAAAGGTCCACCGCCAGTTCCTCGGCGGAGACGTCATAAAGCACAAGCTCGAGATCGGCGCCGGTCTCGATCCGCCGCGCGAGGAGATCGAGCGTGCGCCATTGCGCCTCGACGGCCTGAAAGTCCGGGTGGTGCAGAATGAGCCGCATCGCCGCGCTGAGCGCCTCATCGACCGCCGCCTTCATCGCGTCAACGCCTGCATCAGGCGCCTTGACGGCATAGGGCCCCACGATCCGCGCGATCATCTCCTCCACAGGGCTCGGCTGGACCAATCGTGCCTCGGTGTCGCCGATCAGCGCCTGAAAGTCGCTGAGCTTCCTGTCGGCCGGCACGGCTGTACTCGCCGACCGCTTGGGCACGCGTACCGGCGTTCCGTAGGTCGCGCCCCAATCCTTTAGCCGTTTGACGGCTTGCGAGGCCATCGAGCCCATGTCGAGTTGTTGGCGCAGACCAGAGAGCTCCTGGAAGATCTCGACACTGTCGAAAAGCTCGTCGGGATGAAGGTCGTCGAGTTCCCCGAGCTTGACCTCGATCCCCGCTCGATCCTTGCCGATCGGCAGGGTCAGCGTCGTCGCAAACCCCTCGATCATCTCTTCGATGTCATCGACGTCGAGCGGGATCGAGGGGCGGGTGGCGAGCGCCTCTCCGGTCTCAATCACGCCACGGGACGACCGGCCGGTAAAGTCGCCAAAGACGGCGATCCGAAACGACTTTCGGTTGAGCGCGGTTCTGTCGAAGCGCGCGGCGCCGACAGTCCCGAAACCCGCGACAGCCTGTGCCTTGGGTGCATCCCTGGCCATATCTGCCTCCTCCAAGAGATCGTCGAGCCCGTCCGCGTCCACATCCTCCGCAACTATTGCGGGCGGTTTCGAAGGTACCGCGGCAGGCTCGGCCTTTTCGGGAGGCGCTGGGCGGCTAGCGGTGTCTGTGTCGTCCTCGAGATCCGCGAGAAGATCGTCGAGCTCCGCTGTAAGGGCATCGGCCCCCGCCGCGAGCGCATCTTCTCGCGGCTCATCCGGGGCGTCGAGATCCGCCAAAAGCTCATCGAGGTCCGACATCAGATCGTCGGTCGGGTCGTCCGCCAGAACCTGATCCGCATCGCTGGGCCCAAGATCCCTCGTGCCAACGCCCGCGTCGCCCACAGGACGGGCGTCAGCCTCGGCCTCGTCGGGTGCATCAAGATCGGCGAGAAGATCATCGAGCTCGGACATCATATCGTCGGCCGCGCCGTTCTCTTCGGAAACCGCATCGTTGGGCGCGGTAATCTGGGCGCCAGCGGTGACCGCTTGAGGCGTGTCGACCGAGCTCGCCTCCGAGACCGCCTTTTCGTCAGGCTCCTCAAGATCAGCGAGAAGGTCATCAAGATCCGACACTAGATCGTCGGCTTGATCGTCTTCCGACAGGATCGGCTCTTCTGCCGCAGGCGCATTGGACCCTGCGAAGCGTTGCGTATCCGGGACCGCCCCATCGGAGCGTTCGGGCTCTACCGCATCGGATGCAGTCTGAGCCCCCGCTATCCCATCAACGCGGCTTGCATCGTCATCGAGGTCGCTGGGCAAATAGTCGAGGTCGCTGTCTTCTGACCCCATAGCCGCCGGACCCGCCTCGGTCTCGTCATTACCCGCCAAGAGGTCATCCAAGTCGGACGCCACCTCCCCTGCGGCACGGTCTTCCTCGCTTAGATCCTCTTCCGGATCGTTGGCAACCTCCGCAACTTCATCGCCCAGACCCGCCATCAGATCATCAAGATCCGACGAAACATCCTCCTCGGTGCCCTCGGCCCTCACCGCCGCCACGTCCGTCGGCTCAGTTTCTGTGCCGGGCGCCGAAGTCTCGCTGACTTCGTCCTCTTCCAGCCCCCCAAGAAGATCGTCGAGTTCGTCCGACAGCTCATCGTCCGACAGCTCATCGTCCGATAAGCGCGCGGCCTCTCTTGCGACATCAGGCGCCTGTCCATCTGGAAAGCTGTCTACTTGATCGTAGGCGATCAGGTGGTCTTCGCGCGCGCCCAGCGCGTCATCGATCTCGGGGGCAGCCTCCTTCGGAAAGGTCGGAGCGCTTTGTGCGGTTGCGGAGACGTCGGGCTCCTCCACGGCGTCGACCGTATCATGAGCGACCTTGGCGTGTTCGCGCTCGCGCGCAGGCATGTCCGCCGAAGCCTCCAGCCCGGCAATCACCTGTGCGATAGAAGCGCCATCCTCCGATTTTTCGGGCGGTGCGTCGAGCGTACCGAGAATGTCATCGATATCGACGGATGCGTCTTGGTCATCGCTTGCGCCGCTGGGCGCTTCGAGCCCGGCAAGCACGTCGCCGATGTCGTCGGCAGCAGGCGTATCATCCTCCGTCTCTGGCAGACCCGACAAAATGTCCGAGATCGCGTCCTCCTGCGGCTCCACATCGCGAGGCGGGCGCGCCGCGAGACCGACGAGGACGTCTGCCGCATCGTCTGCCGTGTCCTCTTCAGCCGGTGCCATCTCCGAGAGCCCTTCTAGCACAGTGCTGCTGGTCTCTTCGGGCTTGGGCTCGGTGGGCTTGGGGTCGGTGGGCTTTGCATCGCGCAAGGCCTCGAGCGCCCTGTCCTGCGCGCGGTCCGGCTCCGTGTGCTGGGGCGCCTCCGGCGCTTCGAGACCGGCTAGTACGTCATCGGACGTCGGACCCGTCGCCGCTTCGGAGACCTCTGCCTCGCGCAGCGCAGAGAGCGCCGCGTCCGCGGCCGACCGCGTGCCGTCGCGCCCGTCCCCCAGTCCGCCCCCCGGTGTGGCTTCGATACCGCTAAGGACATCCTCTGTCGTTGGGCCCCTTGGCGCATCCGGAACCTCTGTCCCGCGCAATGCACCCAGTGTCTCTGCCGCAGCATCGGCGGGCATGTCCGATGCCGAGACGGCCGGTGCATCGATCCCGCTCAGAATGTCTTCGGCCGATGGGCCCTTTGGCGCATCAGGAACCTCCGTCTCGCGCAAGGCGCCGAGCGTTGCCGTGGCTGCACTTGGCGGCGCTTCAGGCTCCGGGACAGGCGGCGCGTCTATCTCGTTCAGGATGTCTTCGGCCGACGGGCCACTTGGTTCCGCAGCGATATCCGCTTCGCGCAGGGCTGCCAATGTGTCCTGGTCTGAGGTGTCGTCCACCGCCGGGTCCGGCGCGCTGGTCGCCTCGATGCCCGACAAAATGTCATCGGTTGTGGGCCCGCCCGCCGCGTCGGAGACGTCGATATCCCGAAGCGATTCAAGTGCGGTTTCTTGTGCGTCGCCATTGCCCGCTGGCGCGCGTTCTGGCGCGGCGCTGACGCTTCCAAGGACATCTTCCGTCGCGGGGCCGATCGCTTCGTTGCGCACGTCGGCCTCCCGCAGGGCGTCAAGCGTCGCGGCGGCGCCTTCGCTGCCGGCCTGCCCCACGTTCTCCACCGCTTCGATGCTGGCGAGGACGTCTTCGGTGGACGGCCCGGCCGCTTCTGCTGCGGGCTCCGCCCCGCGCAGGCCGTCGAGGGCCACGTCCTGCGCAGCATCGGCGTTCGGCGGCGCGGGCAGGTCGCGCGGTTCGACGGCGCTAAGGATGTCCTCCGCCGTTGGCCCCGCCGGCGCATCGGGGAGCCCTTGCTGCGCCAGGTTTGACAGGACGCTCGCCCTCGGGTCGCTCGCGGGCCACGCATCAGGGTGCTTCGCGCGAAGGCTCGCAAGCGCTCGGTCGACATCTGCCCCCTGCGCGGCCGGGCCCGCCAAGGCGGAGAGCAGCGCCGTATCCGAGAGCAGCGTCTCGATCAGCGTCTCCGCACCAGCCTTGCCGTCCATGTAGGCCATGAGCTGGTCGAGCTTCTGGCGCGCTTCGAGGAGCGGGCGCAGCGCACCGACGCGCGCCGCAATCGCTTGCGGACTAAAGTCGGACATCCGCTCGAAGGTCAGCTCCACCGCCAGATTTCCATCGCCAGTCAGCGTGTTCGGCACGCTAAACTGTGCACTTGGCGCCAGCGCCCGCATCCTCTCATCGAAATTGTCGACATCGATTTCGAGAAACTTCCGGTCATTGACCGCCGGCTGCGCGGTCTTGCCGGCCAGATCGGCCATCACACCCATGACAAACGGGAGCTGGACCTTCTTCTCGGCACCGTAGAGCTCCACATCATATTCGATCTGGACCCTCGGCGCGCGATTGCGGGCGATGAATTTTTGACTGCTGCTCATTTGCGATTGTCCCGCGCATCCAAGAGTTCGGCGCGCAATGCTTTGATCTCGTCCCGCAGGCTCTCAACCTGCCCCGACAACCGCTCGTTCTCCTCTTTGACGAGCGTGTGCAGCTCTTCGATTTCTTCCTGCGTCTCCTCCTCGACAGCGGCCTGCATTGTGTTGACCAGAAGGCCGATAAAGAGGTTCAGCACCGAAAACGCCGTGATTATGATGAATGGCACGAAGAACGCCCAAGCCCCTGGGAACTCCTGCATCACCGGGCGCACGATCCCCATCGACCAGCTCTCGAGCGTCATGATCTGAAAGAGCGAATAGACCGAGCGGCCGACGGTGCCGAACCACTCATCGAACGCATCGCCATACATGAACGTCGCCATGACGCCGAAGACGTAGTAGATGATCGAAAGCATCAGGATGATCCCGCCCATCCCGGGCAGCGCATTGAGCAACGCTTGAATCACCGCGCGCATCTGCGGGAACATCGACAAAAGCCGCATCGCCCGGATCACGCGAAGGCCGCGAAGGGCCGAAAGGTTGCCGTTCTGCGGCATCAGGCCAAGGACAACGATGACGAGGTCGAAGATGTTCCATGCACTTTTGAAGAACGCCCAACGATAGGCATAGAGTTTGGCCGACACCTCGATCACGAAGATTGTCAAGACCGTCCGGTCGATAATCCGAAACCAGCCGCCAAAGCTCTCCTGAAGCCGGTCTGACGTCGCAAGGCCGAGCGTGATGGAGTTGAAGATGATCACGGCAAGGATGGTGTTCTTGACAAAAGGGAGGTCGAGCCAGGCCGTCAGCCTCGCTCGAAAGGTCGTCCCGTCTGTTGCAGTGGTCTGCACCATCTCTCTTCCGGCTTTCTTCCGGTTGCAGCGCCCTTGGGCCGGGCACTATTGGGTTGAACCGCGCGCAGCGGCATGTGCCAGGCTCAGCCGCGCGTCAGGACTTCACCTCTTTCGAGGCCGCGTTGAACTCCTTTGCGATGTCAGCAACCGTGCCGATCACCGCCTTCAAGATCTTGTCATAGCCCGCCTGCGCCTTTGCCAGCTTGCTCGCTTGGGTCTGCGCATCGGTGGCTTTGGGGTCTTTGCTTTTGATGAAGGCCTCGATAGCCCCGATCGTCTTTTCCAAAAGGTCGATGGCGCCATTGAGACGGTCGAGCGCGCTGGACTGCTTCATGATCGTCTTGCCGACGGCCTGAAGCTTGGCATGGGCGTTCTTGTCCTTTTCCATCTTCTTGCCCGCGTCGAGCATGTATTTCAGCACGTTGCCGACCTCTTTGGCGGTCCGGTCGTAGGCGTTCTTGGCCTCCACCACCTTCTTTTGTGCCTCCTTCGCGACCGCCGCGCTGTCTCCGCCGCCGCCCGCGAGGCCCTTGCGCATGATCTCCACGCCGTCCTGAAGGCTTCCGATGGGCCCCGAAAACATGGTGCGCGTGTCGAGGTTGTTGAACTTTTTGATCGCTTCCTTGCCGGCCGCGAGCGCCCGCTTGTTGTCGCCTTTGTCGGCCTCGGCTTCGTCGAGCGCGAGCGAGACCTTGTTCTCGATGTCTTTGGCGATACTGGCCCAGCCCTTCTTGACGGCCTCCTCCGCGACTTTGGCGAGCTTCTTGTCCTGGGGAGCGGATGACTTGGCGACGGCGGACCAATCGCGTTTACCCTTGGCGGGGGGAAGGCCCGCGGCAAACTTCTTTTCGATCTGCACGAGCTTTGTCGCAAAGATCTGCAGCTCGTAGCGGGCAACGGCATAGATGCCCTTCTCGATATCGGCCTGCTTCCACTTGCGAGGATCGAGCATCAGCTTGCGGGTGATCAGGACAGGCGCCAGATGCCGATGGATCCCGGGGATTGCGTCAAACCAATCGGGCGCAGCCTTGCCCTTCACCTCGCCGAAGGGCGAGATGACCTGCTTGATGTTGAACTGTTTCTTCCCAGCGTCAGGCATTTTTTGCGCTCCTTGTCACCTAAACGAAGCCTGTTCTAAGGCGTCGGTTAGTCGCCAAAGGCGTAGGAAAAGTTCTTATCGCTCACGTCGATGTGAACGCTCTGGATCTCGTGGCCGTCCATCATCCGCCGCAGAAACTCGGCGGAGATGTCCGGGAGCATGGTATTGGTGACGATTGCGTCAATCATGCGGCCCCCGCTCTCAAGCTCCTGACACCGCTCGACAATCGTATCGACGACCGCATCGGAATAGGTCAGCGGGACGCCGTGCGCCTCACCCACGCGCTTGACGATACGGCCGAGCTGCAGCTTGGTGATCGCGCCAATCATCTCGGGGCTGAGCGGATAGTACGGGATCGTGACGAGCCGCCCGAGAAGTGCCGGCGGGAAGATCTTCAAGAGCGGCTCACGCAAGGATTTGGCGAGGCTTTCGGGGTCCGGCATCAGCTCGGGATCGGCGCACATATCCATGATCATATCGGTGCCCGCGTTCGATGTGAGCAGGATCAGCGTGTTCTTGAAGTCGATGGTGCGGCCCTCGCCATCTTCCATCACGCCCTTGTCGAAGACCTGAAAGAAGATCTCGTGCACATCGGGGTGGGCTTTTTCGACCTCGTCGAGCAGCACCACCGAATAGGGCTTGCGCCGCACCGCTTCGGTCAGCACACCGCCTTCGCCATAGCCGACATAGCCCGGCGGCGCGCCCTTGAGCGAGCTGACGGTATGCGCTTCCTGATACTCCGACATGTTGATCGTGATGACGTTCTGCTCACCGCCATAAAGCACCTCGGCCAGCGCAAGTGCCGTCTCCGTCTTGCCAACACCTGAGGTCCCGGCGAGCATAAAGACGCCAATGGGCTTGTTGGGGTTGTCGAGGCCTGCGCGGCTCGTCTGGATGCGCTTAGCGATCATCTTCATTGCGTGGTCCTGGCCGATGACGCGCTTGGCCAGGTGTTTTTCGAGTTCGAGCACGGTCTCGATCTCGTCCTTGACCATGCGGCCCACGGGGATCCCCGTCCAATCGCCGACGACGCTTGCCACGGCCTGATGGTCCACGATGGGCAAGATCAGGGGGCTGTCGCCCTGTAGCTCCGAAAGCTCGGCGTTCTTGGCCTTGAGCGCGTCGAGGAGCTGAGCCCGCTCCTCTTCGGTTAGCGAACCTGAGCTCTCCTCGCCCTCGGGCTGTGGCGCGTCGACGGGCTGAGCTCCTTCGCGCAGCTTGGCGCGCAAGTCGAGGATCGCCTCGACGGTGTTCTTCTCAGCGTCCCATTTTACGGTCAGCTCGTCGAGGCGCGTTTGCTCGGCCTCCTTCGCGACCGTGACGGCCTCGCGTCGGTCGGCCACGTCGAGGCCCGCGCTTTCGTCCCGGTCGATGATGTCGAGCTCGGTCGTCAGCGCTTCGATCCGTCGTCGGCTGTCGTCAACTTCGGCGGGCACAGCATGTTGGCTGACCGCGACACGGGCGCAGGCGGTATCGAGAAGCGACACCGACTTGTCGGGCAATTGCCGCGCGGGGATGTAGCGGGCGGATAGGGTCACCGCCGCCTCGATCCCCTCATCGAGGACCTGCACGCGGTGGTGCTTTTCGAGCATTGTCGCGATGCCGCGCATCATCAGGACGGCCTTGGGAATGTCAGGCTCGTCGACCTGAACCACTTGAAAACGCCGGGTCAGAGCCGGGTCTTTTTCGATGTGCTTTTTGTACTCTGCCCAGGTGGTCGCGCCGATCGTGCGCAGCGTCCCACGCGCCAGCGCAGGCTTCAGCAGGTTGGCCGCATCGCCCGTGCCCGCGGCACCGCCCGCGCCCACGAGGGTATGCGTCTCATCGACAAACATCACGATGGGCGTCGTCGAGGATTGCACCTCTTCGATCACCTGCTTCAGCCGATTCTCGAACTCGCCCTTCATCGACGCGCCCGCCTGCAACAGGCCAACATCGAGCGTCAGGATCCGCACATCCTGCAGCGCTGGCGGCACATCGCCCCGCGCGATGCGAAGCGCAAAGCCCTCGACCACGGCGGTCTTGCCGACGCCCGCCTCGCCCGTGAGGATCGGGTTGTTCTGCCGCCGCCGCATCAGCACGTCGACAACCTGACGGATCTCCTCGTCGCGGCCGACGATGGGGTCGATCTCGCCGTTGCGAGCCTGTTCGGTAAGGTCGGTGCAGAACTGCTCCAGCGCCTCTTCCTTGCCCATCTGCGCGGGCGCGCGCGCCCCGGAGGCTTCGCCGGGCTCCGCGCCGCCGCCCGTCACCGAGCCATCCTGCGGCTTCAGGTGATCCTCGGGCGAGCCGTCCGTGATGCTGTGAAAGTCATCGGCCAAATCGTCGGGCTTGATCGACGCGAGCGTCGGCGAGACCCCTTTGAGGATCGTGCGCAGACTTGGCGTCTCCAGCATGCCGAGCAAGATATGCCCGGTGCGCACCTGGTTCGACGAATAGAGCAGCGAACCCCAGACCCAGGCCCGCTCCATTGCATCTTCGAGGTGTTGCGACAGGTCCGAGATCGAGGAGGCCCCGCGCGGCAGCGCGTCGAGCGCCGCCGTCATCTCGGTCGCGATTTTGCCCGGGTCGAGATCGAAATGCTGGATAATGCGGTGCAAGTCACTGTCTTGTCCATTCAGGATCTGGTGGATCCAATGCACGATCTCGACATACGGATTGCCGCGCATCTTGCAAAAGACGGTCGCGCCTTCGATCGCCTTATAGCCAAGGCTGTTGAGTTTGCCGAACAGAGCGACGCGGCTGATCTCGGTCATAGGTCTTCCTTGCTTTCCTTCTGCGCGGTCGCCGCCCAGAGCCCGGGCTCCAGGAAGAGGTCGTCCGCATCTTTGCTGTCATCCGATGAGCCGACCCAGCTAATCTGACCCAGTCGCGTGCCATTGCCTAGTTCGGCCTTGGGGATTTCCTCGCGCTTCAGCACAAGGTTTACATCCCAATCGAGGCTATCGCCGACATAGTTTCGCACGATCGACTTGAGCCGTTCGAGCGAGGCACCGCCGGGCAACAGTCGCTCATAGTCTTCGCGGCTAAGCGGCCCGATCCGCAGGCGAAACTTTGCGCTGCGCGACCAGACCCGCGACCCGATAGACGTCGTCTGGCCGAGGCCGACGGGCGCGCCAAGCTGCCATTGATCGTCCGGTTCGAGCTCAAGCCAAGTGCCGATGAAGGGCTGTAATTCGACCCTTGCGCCGAAAAAGGCCCGCAGGATCGAGACCAGCCCTTCGGCGTTCTTCGGCCCCTGTGCCAAGAGCCCGGCAAAGTGCCGCTTTGCCACATCATCGAACGCGTCGCGCGCGTCGAGGCCAAAGCCCAGCCGCCCCTGAATGGCGGCGACCTTGCGCTGAAAATCATCGTTGTCGGCCCGGTCGAAGCTCGGCGCGGGCTGGCCCGAAAGCCAGGCACGATAGAGCAGCGTCAATAGCCGGTGCGTCAGCATATCGGCGAAGGCGACGATGGTCGGATCCCGGTGCTGGCGCTGCCGCGACCTTGCGTATTCGGTCAGATGCAGCGGCAGCGGCCCATGCGGCCCGAACAGGCCGAAAAACCGGTTGATCAGCCGCCCGGGCTTGCCCGCCTCCGGCGCTTCGTAGGACGCAATTGAAGAGGGCGGAAACGATAGTTCCGCCTCCTGTCCAAAGCGCATCGGCTCTTCCCGCGGGCGCCGGCTCCGCCCGTGGCGCGGCGCATCGCGATGGGCTGCCTCGATCAAGCGAAGCGCATGAAAAATGTGGTGCTTTTCCGGGGCCGCGCGGAGACGCGCGAGATGGCTCAGATGAGCCTCCCCCGACCCGTCTCTGGGCGCCATCGCATGATCTCTCCGCGTTGTGGGGTGACAAGAACCATTTCGGTGAAAGAATTGATCGTAACGTATTTGCGGAAAAATCGCTCCAGCACTGCGCCGAGCAGAAAAACGCTCGACCCTTCGAAAAAGCTCTCGTCGAGCGTAACCGTGATCTCGAGCCCGCGCACCGCCGTCGAGAGAACTTCATCGGTCATCCGCCGCACAATCGGGCGCGAGGAGACGCCGACGAGGCCTTCGAGTTGCTTTTCGAGGACACGGCTTCCGACCGGTGCATAGATCCCCAAAAGCTCGCGCAGCGCCGCTGCGCCTCTGCCGCCCTCGGTGTCGGTCAGGGAGACATAATTCAGGCTAAGATGCGAGATCAGGCGCCACGCCGTATCGCCCTGTGCCAGGGTCGGGCGCGGGCGCGTGGGCGCCACGGGCGTCG
Organism: Pseudomonadota bacterium; assembly: GCA_038745585.1. Lineage (GTDB taxonomy): Bacteria > Pseudomonadota > Alphaproteobacteria > Rhodobacterales > Rhodobacteraceae > HLUCCA09. The sequence continues at coordinate 3,322 of JBCDLH010000010.1, read as the reverse complement.
TGACCTGCGTCACCGGCGCGCCGTCGGGGAGGTAGAACACATCCGCTTTGCCCGTCGGAAGAAGAAGCGGCAGGTCGCGGTTGGTCACCATTGCCGAAACGGCGAGCTGATCGAGGTTCTCGGCATAGGGCGCCTGGCTTTGCTCGACAAGCGAGAGATAGATCTCGGAGCCGAGATACGACGTGCGCGCACCCTTCAGGCGCTCACGTTCCGAGCGTTCGCGCATCTTGCGCCGCTGCGTGTAATAGGCCTCGTGGATCTCGCCGGCGGCCGTCATATCGTCTGAGGAATAAAACGGGCGAAAGGGCACATCTGCGGTGCCGTCGCCCTTGACGCCTGTGACCTTCTCAATGGCGTAGACCTCATAGTCGAGCGGCGCGGTGCGCTCAGCGACCACGTGCTGCTCGACATCGGACTCCTTGACGAAGACGCGGTCGCAGCGCTTGTGAAAGAGATTGATCGCAGGGGTGGCGTGCAAGACGAAAGCGCCCGGCGTCACGCCCGGGGCGATGTCCGGCATTCCCTCTCGCAGGAGGATGTAGATGTCGACATCGCTGCCTTTCGCGCGGCTGAGCGCCAGGCCGATGCCGCGCATTTCGACGAAGTGAAACCGCTCCGGCATCCCGAAATATTCCTGGAGCAAACGGTACCCATCGAACGACCGGTCCGGCACAGGCATAAGCGCTTCTTCGGGCGCAAACCCTTTCGGGACGATCTCGCCTTGCGGCAACTCAGCGATCCAATCCTCCCGCCGGTCGGTCGAACGGCCAAGAAGGCCGGTGACCTGACTGCACAGGAGTTCATGCAAGTCCCAGTTCTTACCTTCCTGAGCAGAAAGGAAGATCGTCAAGGCATCGGCCTCAACCTCGGCGATCGGCGCATCGTCAAAGCAGCGCAGGCGGAGACGGATCCCGGCTCGGGCTTCGGTCTCGCGCGGTGCGCCGGCGGCGACCAGCTCGCCGCGCCCATCGAGATACTCGGCCTCCGAGACCTCCAGCGGCCAGAGCATCAGATCATGGGCTGTCTGGAAAACGCAGGGCGTCGTGTCGCCATCGCCAAGGCGGCTCCGAAGTTCGCTGTGGCGCGCAAGGAGATGGCCGTTCGGGGGCACGCCGCCCTTCTTGTCGGGCTCGAACTCAGCCACCATCATGGATGGCGTCGGCGCCAGGTAATGCGGATATACGATCTCGAGGATGTGGCTCGTCAGAGCCGGGTATTGCAGCTCCAACTCGAGCTGGACCCGGGCGGACAGAAACGCGACGCCCTCCAACAGCCGCTCAACATAGGGGTCGGCCACCTCCATGCCATCCATGCCGAGGCGGGAGGCGACCTTAGGATAGGCCTCGGCAAACTCCGCGCCCATCTCGCGCAGATAGGCCAATTCTTCTTCGTAGTGTTTCAGAAGCCGCGTATCCATCGGCCCCTCAATTCACGCGCTGCAGGTCGAGCTGTCCCGTCGTGACATCGACCTCGGAGCGCAGATAAAGCTCCAGCGGCATCGGTTGCGCCCACATATCCGCGCGGATGTCGAAGCTCACAACAGACCGCCGCTCGTCCTTGTCCGCGCGCAGCTCGACAGCGACCGATCCGGCATGGATGCGCGGCTCGTAGTCCTGCACCGCGCGCAAAATCGACTGGCGAATGAGCTCGGCCCGCTCCACCGTCGAATGCTCGCCGGCAACCTCGCGGATGCCGTAGTTCAAAACCGATTTCGCGATGTTGGGATAGCGCTTCTCGTCAATGAGGCCGCTATTGTCGCTCGTGTTCAAAAGCCAAGCCAAATCGCGCTGGATGATTTCGCGCAGGCGCTTGACGTCGATCACGCGCGCGTCGCGCGGCTCTTTCGTCTCGGTTGGGTCGTCGTCTGTGAGCCGGTCAAGAAGCGACGGCTGCAGCCGCTCGGTGACCGCTTTGTCAGACATTGTCGGCCTCGCTGTCGGCCGCGCCCTCCGCCTCCCGCACGATATCGGGTACATCGAGCTTGAGCGTGCGCAGATCCATCAAAGGCAGGTCGCCCGTATCGGTCGTCAACAGACGTTGGCCGAGCCCGGCAAAGGTCTCGGCGCCGAGATCGCGCCACTCGGTGGCGCGCGCGAGCTTCTCGGCCGGCCCGCCGAGGCGCGCCGTGCCCGCATAGCGCGTCGGGATCAGCGCCACGACTTCGCCACCGGTGGCGACTTTCATGGTCGCCGGTGTCCAGACGACATCGCGTAGATCGGCCGGCTCTTCGATGAGGATCGACTGGATTGCCGAGAACGGAACCCAAAAATAACGGCCGTTGACCACGGCTTCGAGCAGCGGCCCGATGCGCATATCCGCGTCTGCGATCCACTCAAAGGGCTCACCGTTGGCTTCGCCTGCAATGGCCGGAGCGGCGTCGAAAGCGCGCGCGCGGGTCTCGGCCGCCTTTTCGGGCTCGCCCGCAGCCTGAAGCTTGAGCGCGTCGAGCATCAGCGCAATCCACTCCTGCGGCTCACCAAAGATGAGCGGGTCTTTTTCTCCGGCAAAGACCTTTTCGCGGTAGAGTTCGCAAATGATGCCCTCGCGATAGGTCTGCGCCATCGGTGTCGCAGAGGCGTCGAGCTCAGCCGAGACTTTAAGCTGCCGGATCGCCCTGTCCCATTCGCCGCGCACGCTCAAAAGCTGAAAGAGAAAGATCCGCAGGTCGGCCTTGGCGGCGTTTGCGCGGATTTGTTCCTGCAAAGCGTTGAGCGCGCCATCGAGGTCGCCGGATTTCAAAAGCTCTTCGGCTTGCAAGGACAACTCCATTGATCTCGTGGGTTTGGCTCGGCAAGCGCACAGAGTGCCCACCGAGCCAATGCGTATCGAAAGCAGGCCAGATCAGACCGCGTAGGTCGCCTTGTTCTTGACGCGGCTCCACTCGGTGACCTTCTTGTCCTTCGAGTTGGGCGAGCCGTCCTGGTTCTGCGGCACGTAGGTGACCTTCATCGCGCCGAACTGCGCCACGACCGTCTCTTCGCAGACGTCGTCGCCATCCGACCCGGACCATGCAATGTCCTGGATCATTACGAGCTTAAACTCCCACTTAAGGAAGGTCAGGCCAGATGCGCCCTTGCCGGCGGCGGTGCCGGACTGACGACGCAGTTCGATGATGAACTCGGCAAAGTGCTCACCGACGCAGAGCTTGTTGAACATCGCGCAGGATGCGGTGTCGGTCTTCTTGGTAAAGTTCAATTCCTTGAACGACGCCTTGCCAGCGCCGGCACCGCCGGAGATCGAGCCGATATTGACGTTGTTTTCCGCGCCGATTTCGAAGCTGAGAACTTCGAACGCGCCCTTCTTGGTGAAGTCGTCATCGGTG
>JBCDLH010000009.1:0-160054 GCA_038745585.1 Pseudomonadota bacterium | reverse complement strand
CGCCTGATCGGTGGCGCCCTCGCATCCCCGGTCAGCCGTTCGTGCAAGGGCTATTGGCAACGACGCGCAGCGTGACCGCGTCGCCGGCGCCCCAGACGCACATGCCCTTGCGCTTCTCGACCATCCGAACGAGTTTGCGCCGCTTAGCGTGGCGCAGTGCCTGCACGACCTTGAAGACCACCGAGTTCCGCAGCGCGGTGTCCGATACCTCCAGATCGCGCGCGACCATCACCCGCTCAGCAAGCTCCCGCGTCGTCATCTCGCCATCGGCCGCCAAGTGCTGGGCACAGATGTCGGCAATCTCGCCCTTCTTAAAGAACCCATGGCTCACCAGATACCGCGCCCGCTGGCGCTCCGGTGCAGCAAACAACTCCATCGTCGCATTCAGATGCGCCAGATCGTGCTTGGCGTGCGCAATTTGCGCCTCATACGCCTTGATCTGCCCAAGGATCTCGGCACGCTTGGCCGTAAGGGTCTGAATGACAAGAGGATCGCTCATAGCCCTATTGCAGCCGAGAAATATGCGCCCGTCGACCCGGCAACTTGGTGCATTTGCTACCTAAGACCCAGTGTTTGAACGCGCACTGATTCATGTCGATTGCAGACGCTCGCAAAAGGATGGAGACTTGGCGTAGGTTTTACAATGAAGACCGACCCCATAGCGCCATCGGATCCAAGGTCCCGTCAGCGCTACGAAATCACACAGGCGAAACTGACCCGCCAAAGTGATTCAAGCCCGGAAAACCCAACGCCGGGTGGCCCTAAATTGGGGCAGGCGCACCAACCGGAAGGTTCCAGATCAAACCGGCCCTTATCGAGGGGGAAGGTCACCCTGAGCGCTTCGGGTAAGCTGGAACGCGGCAGCAACCCCGTCGACCCGCGGAGGCTTTGAGGCCAAGCCGTGACTAGGCGCGCTTAGCCGACCGTTCCGCTTGGGCCCCTTTTGGGAGGACCCCAAAACGCCGGCGCCGATTACTTATGGCAGCACGGGTTGAACTTGCGGTCTTCAGGCAAGTTCGGCCGACAGCGCATTAAAGCCCTTATCGATTGCCTCGGCGGCTTTCAAAAGGTTCTCCCCTCCCGACGCAATGGTCGTCACGCTTGAGGCGAGGCCGAGGCTGCCGATCCAGATTGCCCATTTCGCCCAAGTCGGATCTTTGTGGCGCAGTGCATCCACCGCCTTTTGCGTATCATCTCGGAATTTTTCAGCCGGCTTCAGCATTACGTGATACGCTTCGATGTCCTTGATGAGCTTGTCAGTCGCCTTGCGGGCCTGTTCCACCGATGCGAAGAGTCCGTCGATCTTTTTGCTCTTGTATTTGCGGTCCTTGACCATCTTCCCAAGTTTCTTTTCGATCTCCTTGTCGAGCTTGCTCTGTTGATCGAGGAGCTTATTCAGCTCTTTGCCGAGCTTGGCCACATCGAGGTCGATGTTCTTGAGCTTCGCCTTATACGTCTCCAAGTGCTTGTCGACCCGATTAAACCCTGAGGTCTCGACCATCAGAAAGTCGGCAAGGAATTCTTTGCCGATCTCTTTCGCTTTGACCTTCGCTTTCGACTGTTTCTCATAGGCCGAAACAAGCTCTTTTAGCGCTTTCTCCAGATCCGAATGCACCTTCACAATGTCCGAGGTCACTTTTTGAATTGCTCGTGCCACCGACACGACGCTTTGCGCGATGGCATAAACGCTCGCAGCAATCGAAACGCCGCCTGTGACAGCGCCCGCCCCCAAGGAGACCGCACCGCCGATGGCGCTCGCCGAGCCGAGAACGATGGCGCAACCGACCTTCATGCGGTACTTCATACGGTCCTTATTGGCCTGCTTCCATTTGTTGAAATGGGTATTGGTGACGGCTTCAATCGACTTTTTGTATTTGGCAAAGATCTTGGCAACATCCGCGTCCATGTCCTTTAGCTCTTTCGCCGTTAAGGGCATCACGGAGCCGAGGTTGTTCGCCGCCTGTACGCGCAAGCTCACCTCGGTCAGCATCTTTTTGTATTCCTTGGTCGCATCGTCATAGAGCTTGGCGACAAAGCGCGCATCGGTGTCGAGCTCTTTGGCGGCGCTCTTGTCGACCGCGCAAGTCGCGACAAAGGTCATCTTTCCGAGGTTGACGAATTTCGGCTTCACCGTCCGGATGACTTCGTTGGCGACATCCGCCTTGATGATGGTCAGGGTTTCTTTGCCCATGTGTTGGGATCCTCATTCCTCTTTACGAACGTGTAGGCAATCGTGCGGCTTACTGCGCCGGTTCCGTAGCGTCGACAAGGGTACGAAAGCGCAGTACTTCGTCGGCAATTTGTCTGGGGGGGGCCAGAAAAATGTCCCCATCCCGCGTCTGTCGCGCCCGTCGATGCGGTCTTGGCGCAAGGGGTTGTCACCACGCGCCTCCGCCGACAATCGGCAGCGCCAACGTCGCCCGCAGCCCACCCTCGGCTCGGTTTTGCAACATCACGTGGCCGCCGTGGCTTAGGGCAATGTTGCGCGCGATGGCGAGGCCGAGCCCGGCGCCGCCGGTCTCGGCGTTGCGGCTGTCCTCCCCGCGCACAAATGGTTCGAAGATCTCGCTGAGCTTGTCCTCGGCGATCCCCGGTCCGTCATCTTCGATCTTGATCAAGACGCTCTGGCGGTTGCGCCGCGTCGAGACGCGCGCCGCCCCGCCATAGCGCAGGGCATTGTCGATAAGATTTCCAACGGCGCGGCCAAGCGCGACCGGACGGCCCAAAACGCGCGCGTCCGCTCCGCCGAGGAACTGCGCGCTGCGGGCCTCGCAGACCTGCGCGAGCAACGGGTGCAGCGCGATCTCCTGCACGCCTTCGCCCTCGCCCGTGCCCTTGGCAAAGGCGACCAACCCATCGGCCATGACAGCCATCTCGTCGAGCGTGCGCAACATCGGCGCCGCCTCGGCCTCGCTCAACAGCTCCGCCCGAATGCGCAATGACGTGATCGGAGTGCGCAGGTCATGACCGACAGCGGCGAGCGTGCGCATGCGCTCGGCGTCGAACTGCCCGATCCGGGTCTGCATATCGTTGAAGGCTGCGGCCGCCTCGCGCAGCTCAAGCGGCCCGGCTTCGGCCACGCGCACGCTTCTGTCGCCCCGCCCCGCCGCGCGTGCGGCCTCAGCCAATTCGCTCAGCGGGCGCGTGAGGCGGCGCACAAAGAGCAAGCCAACTCCGAGGACGGAGAGCAGCGATACGCCCAAGATCAGAAGAAAGATCTCCTCGGGAACGTTAGGGCGCATGCTGCGGGCCCTCCGGGAAATGATGTTGAGCCACTGCGCCGGGGCGCCTTCGGGCGTGCGCAGCGCAACCGACACCGCGACCGTCTCGCGTGGCCGCGCCTGTGGATTGCGCGCCGGACGCACGACGATGGCCGCGCGGACGTCGCGCCCGGGCAAGACCTCTGCCAAAGCGCGAGACAGAGCCGCTGAACGTGGAGCCGTGGGCGGCAACTCGATGATCGGCTCGGGGTCGATCGAGAGGCGCGAGAGCGGGGTAGACGATGAGCGCGCGATCCCGCTTCGGCCTGCGGGCGCCGTCGCCTCAATGGCGGGGACGAGCGAAACGGCCCGCTCAATCTCGCGCTCGATGGCCGCGGCGCTGTTGCGCTGCGCCCGCTCCAGCAAAAGAAGTCCCATCGCGACGAGATTGGCGAAGACGAGCGCCGCGCCCAAAAGGAGGGCGAACCGCCCCGCAAGTCCCCGTGGCAACAGCCGCACCATCAGACCTCTCGCACGTCGACGGCGAGCCAGTAGCCGCCGCCCCACTCGGTGACAAGGAGGCGGGGGGCTTTCGGGTCGGCCTCGATCTTGCGGCGCAGGCGGCTGATCGCGTTGTCGATCGCGCGGTCATAGGCCTTGGCGTCGCGGCCTGCCGTCAGATCGAGCAGCCGCGCGCGGCTTAGAACGGCATGCGGGTGATCGAGGAAAACCGTGAGGAGGCGGCTCTCGCCCGAGGTGATTTCAACGACGTCGCCCGCTGCATGGGTCAGCGTCAGCGCCGCGGGGTCGTGCTCCCAGTCGCCAAAGGCGCGAATCCCGCTCGCAACGACCGGCTCGCTCGGCCCCGCCCGGCGCAGTACCGCCTTGATCCGCGCCAAGAGCTCGCGCGGATTAAAGGGCTTCACGAGATAATCGTCGGCGCCAAGCTCCAACCCCACAATCCGGTCCGTTTCGTCGGCCATCGCCGTCAAGAGAATGACCGGCGGCCCGCCCTGAACCACGAGCCAGCGGCACAGGCTGAGCCCATCCTCCCCCGGCATCATGATGTCTAGAACGACGAGGTCCGGTGTCGTCTCGCCAAGGATGCGGCGCGCCTCGCCAGCGTTAGCAGCGAGCTTTGTTCGGTAGCCCTGTTTGCGCAGGTACTGCCCGAGTGGTTCGCGAATGTCGCGCGCATCGTCGACGATCAGGATATGCGGCTCGGGCGCATGCAAGGCGGGGCTCCTAGGAGGGTTTGGGTGGGCTTCCGCCCCTGACGTGCGCGGTTTTGCGCACTCTGCCCAGCCCCTTTGCCCGCCCTGTCGCGACTTCTTTGTCGCAATTTGTATCAGCGCCCTGGCGCGCGACACTTCGCGACAAACGGGGCGACTGGCTGACACACCTCGCAGGCCGCGCCCGTCCATATCGGTCTCAGCGGAGGCAATGTCGCCTCCCGGACCCTGAGAGGACAAAGAGATGAGAAACGTATCTTACCTGCCCGTCGCGATCCTGGGCGTCGCACTTGTCGGGACTGGCATCGCAACGGCCCATGCGCAGGGCGGGTCAGCCCAGCCGCCAGTCGTCGCGGCGCAAGCCGATGGGCGCCCTGGCCCCGCGGCGCGCGGCGCCCACGACGGCGACGCCCGCATGTGGCGCGCGAGCCGGCGCGATGGCGGCCGGGGCGGCTTTATGCGTGGCCTAGGTCGCGATCTCTTCGACACAGTCGATACCGATGGCGATCGCAGCGTGACCCGCACCGAGATCGACACCTATCGCGCGGCGACCCTTGAGCGGATCGACGTCTCGGGCGACGGCGCGCTCTCAATCGAGGAGTTCGACACACTTTACCGCGAACTGACACGCGCGCAGATGGTTGATGCCTTCCAAAACTTCGACGGCGACGGCGACGGCGCCATCACATCCGTCGAGGTCGACCGTATTGTCGACCGCTTCGTCGAACGGATGGACCGCGACGGCGACGGCGCTCTGACGCTGCAGCGCCGCGGCGGCGACGACGAATAATCAAGGACCTGCACGCCCTGCATCGGAAGAGACGAGTGGTGCAGGGCAGCGCACTCGAGGCGGCCCCTAAAGACCCTTTGGGCGTTTGCCTTCATTGTCACGCGCGGCCTCTGCGGTCGCAAAACGAAAACCCCGTGTTTCATGCAAAGCCTGGGTGCTTTATTGAGAAAGCGGTTCTCAATTCGCTCGCAAAAAGACTCTGTCCATAAACCAAGGATGCGCGCCAGCGCCAGATCGGCAGAAATGCGCCCAATTTCCGAGCGTGGAAATGACAACGCCTGTCTCAGCGAGACGCCTTTTTTAGCAGCACCAAAAGCTGCTCGTTCTCACAGCTTGAAAGCGGTGCGAATACCTCCGTGATAACGCGAGAGAGGGTCGCCTCGACCTTCGCCACGTGAGCTTTGCCAGCCGGCGTTAGAGTGAGAACGCTTACGCGCTTGTCCTCCGGGCTGTTCTCCTTTGAGAGGAGGCCCTTAGCCTCAAGACGCCCGATCACTCGGCTGACCTGAGAGGCATCGCGGCCCATCGCATCGACGAGCAAATGGACCGGCGCCGGTGCAATCGAGTGAAGGCGATGGAGCGTGATCGTCCCCAGCGGTCCGATCCCTTGGGTATCGAGCACGGGCATCAAACGGTGCATTTCTGCATCGACCCTGCGCATTACGCGGTCGAGATGCTCGACGAGATCAGAGGTGCTCACGGAATGGCCATTATTTCATGGACAAAGTCTATATTTTTCACGACGCTCTGGGCCAGACCTTTGCGGTAACGGGGCTCTGGGTGCAAGAGCGTCGCCGCGCTGAAATGCCGGGAGACATAAATGGCAAAGCGTAAATTGGTAATTGTCGGCGGTGGCTATGTCGGTATCGAACTCGCCAAAGGCCTGGAGGCCGATCTCGACGTGACGCTTGTGGAGCCGCGGAATGCGTTCGTGCACGCGCCGGCGATGCTACGCGCGATGGTCGATGAGCGGGTTCAGGCGCAAGCGCTCATTCCCTACGATCGGTTGCTGACCACCGGGCGGCTGGTTAAGGACCGGGCGACCGAGATCAACGCCGACAGCGTCATGACCGCGTCCGGCGAGACCCTCCCGGCCGATTACATCGTCCTCTGCCCCGGGGCCTCCAATGGCGGGATCTTCAAGCCCGGCGATGAGGGGGTCGACACGTTCAAGTCGGCTCAAGCTACGGTGCGCGGCAAGATTGCGGCGGCGAAGTCAGTGGTGATTGTCGGGGCGGGCGCCGTTGGGGTGGAGCTTGCGGGCGAGATCGCCAACGCGCATCCCAAGTCCGCCGTGACGCTCGTCTCCGCCGACAAAACGCTGTTTTCCGCGTTTCCGACGAAACTCGGCACGGGCCTCGCGGGTAAGCTGCGCGAGATGGGTGTCGAACTGGTACTCGGTCAGCGTGTTACCGACCTCAAGAGCACGACCGAGCCCTATGCCGGCACGGTGACGCTCGACGATGGCCGCACCTTCGAGGCCGATCTTGTGATCCCTGCAATTGGCTCCAAGCCGCAGACCGCCCTCTTCGACGCTCTCCCCGCTGTCAGCAAGGCCGCAGACGGGCGGGTCAAGGTCGACGGATATCTGCGCCCCTCGAGCTGGCCCAACGTTTTTGCTGCGGGTGATGCCATCGACGCCGGGGATGGGATGACGATTGTCGCGGCCAGCCGCCAGCAACCTTGGCTCACCAAGACCCTAAAGGCGCTGGCAAAAGACAAACCGTTGGAATCGCTCAAGGCCTACACGCCGTGGAAGTCGCCGCCGATCCTCGTGCCGCTCGGGCCGGACCGCGGCAATTCCTTTGTCATCATCGGAACGTTCGGCGACTGGTTAACTAAGACCATGAAGGGCAAAGACCTCTTTATTGCTAAGTACAGAAAACTCCTGGGCTACGCCTGACGCGGCATGCCGCGCGTATGGTTTGACGCTCTGCTACGGCGACATACTTAACTCGGCGTTAACGGACTTTGTCCATAAAACGCAGGAAGCCATATGCTCGATTTCGTCCGCCGCGTCGTTAGCTCAGGCACCAATCAGCGCTACCAAAAGATCCCTTTCTCTCCGGTGCAGGCCGAGATCACGGTCGAAAACCTTGCAGTCGACGGACAGATACCGCCCGAGTTGTCTGGGCTTTACGTCCGTAATGGGCCCAATCCCGCGGGTGAGATCGGCCTGCATCAGCACTATTTCAGCGGCGATGGCATGCTGCACGGGGTGCATCTCGAAAGCGGCCAGGCCAAGTGGTATCGCAACCGCTTCGTGCGCGCGGGCGACGTGCCGCAGAGGCTCGGCGCGCCCGATCCCGGCGGGCCGGTAACGAACGGCCTCGATGTCTCGCCCAATACCAACATCGTGCAGTTTGCGGATCGGCTCTATGCCACGATTGAGGCGGGCGCCAGCATGGTCGAGATCACCCGGGAGCTCGACACCGTCGCGCGCAGCGACCTTGGCGGCACCCTCAACCATGGCTTTACCGGACATCACAAGGTCGACCCCGTCGACCACGACATCCACGCGGTGACCTATTCGAGCAAGATCGGCGCCAATGCCCTCTATCAGCGCTTGGGCAGCGATGGGCGGTTGATGAACCAGATCACCGTTCCCCTGAGCGGGATGACGCAGATCCACGATATGGCGATCACCGAGAACCATGCGATCATCCTCGATTTGAGCGTTGTGTTTAGCGCCTGGGCCCTCCTCCAAACGACGCTTCCGATCAAGTGGGATGGCAAGAAAGACGCCCGCATCGGCGTTATCCCTAAGGGCGGGCGGGCCGAGGACGTGCGCTGGTTCTCGGTGGCGCCGTGCTACGCCTATCATGCGATGAATGCCTTTGAGACGGAGGGCGGCGACGTCGTCGTCGATGTGAGCCGCTATGCGCGCGCCAGCCAGAAGGATATGTACGGCCCGCTCGGCGATACCGAGCCGACGATTGACCGCTGGATCTTGCCGATGTCCGGCAACGCCACCGAAGCCCGCGAGGAGCGTGTTTTCGCGCTGCCGCTCGATTTTCCGAAGATCAGCCCAACGGTCGAGGGCCGAGCTTACCGCTACGGCTATTCGGTCGAGGCAACGCTTGAGCCGTCCTTCAATCGCGCTGTGAAGCTCGATTTTCAGACCGGCGAGGCGCTCTATCAGGCGTTTGACGGCGGGATGTCCTCGGAGCTTACCTTTATCCCAAAGGGCGATGCGGAGGACGATGGCTGGCTGATGGGCTTTGTCTTCCAACCGGATCAGGAACGGTCGCGCCTTGTCATCCTCGATGCGCGCGACTTCGAGGCCGATCCCGTCGCAAGCATTTGGATTCCTGAGCAATACGTCCCGATCGGGACGCATGGGGGCTGGTTTCCGGCCTGACCAGCGGCGCAAACGCCATGCCGAGCTTGCTGCTGAAAGCGCAATGGGGCCCTATGGGGCTGCGCGGCCGGTAAGGGCTGCGCGCCGAAGCGGGGCGTGACATGCGGCGGAGAGATCTTTTGTTGTCGGGCGGCGCCTTGAGCGCGGTGGCGGTCCCCGTCGGTGCCACGCCGGGCACGCGACGTCTCCACGTCCCCGCCGAGGAGGCCCCGCACGAGCGGACCTTCATGCAATGGCCCGTCAGCCGTCGCGTCTACCCGCGCGGCGGCTTTCGGCGCACCGTCCAAGAGACCATTGCCGACATCGCCAACGCCATCGCCGCGTTCGAGCCGGTGACGATGCTCGCCGCCCAGACGCATCACAGCGACGCGCGACGCCTGCTGTCGGACAGCGTCACCCTTTGGGACATTCCGACCGAAGACTTATGGTGCCGTGATTCCGGGCCGATCTTTGCCGTCGATGACAGCGACAGCCTCGTGGTGACGCACATCGCGTTCAATGGATGGGGCGGCAAGCAAGTTCACCGAAACGACGCCGAGATCGCCCGCCGGGTAGCCCAGCGGCTAGACCTGCCGCTTTTGCCCTCGGGCCTTGTCGGCGAGGGCGGCGGCGTCGAACAGGACGGGCACGGCCTGCTGATGGCGCATGAGAGCAGCTGGGTAAACAAGAACCGCAATCCGGGGCTCGCGCGCGGCGAAATCGAAGCGCGGCTCCTGCGGGCCTATGGGGCAGAGCGGATGATCTGGGCGCCTGGCCTCTGGGGCGAGGATGTCACCGATTATCATATCGACAGTTTGGCTCGCTTTACCGGCCCGGCGCGTGTCCTGATGAACCTGCCAAAACGGCAGGATCGGCGCGATCCGTTTCACAAAGCGGCGCTGGCGACCCGCGATATCCTCAACGCGGCCGGTCTCCACCTCGATATCATTGCCGAGCCCACTCAACGGCGCGTGCGCAGCATCGACTTCGTCGCGTCCTACGTGAACTACTATGTCTGCAATGGTGCCGTCATCGCCGCCGAGTTTGGCGACGGGGCGGCGGATGCGCGTGCGGTCGAGGCGCTGGCGCGGCACTATCCAGGCCGCGAAATCGTCTCGCTGAATGTCGACCCGTTGGGCGAGCTCGGGGGCGGGATCCACTGCGCGACCCAGCAGATGCCCGCCGTGTAGGGCCGCCCCGGGGCACTCGTCGACCAGGCACGGGTCAGCGACGCCCTCTCCCTCGTGAGGCGTGCCCTAAAGCGCCGCGCGCAGCGCCGGAAGGAAGCGCTCCAGAAAGCGCGTCGTCGCCGGCATGAAACCAGAGCCGTGGTGATAGATCGGGTCGAGCGTGGTCACGACGAGTTGCCCTGCGCCGCGCCGCTGTTCGGCCAGGATCGCACCACCCCACCGCTTTGAACCATCGACGGCAGAGCTGCCGTCCCAGGAAAGGAGCGTCTGGCTCGGCGCGTCGAATGTGAGCGTACCGTGGATGTGCCACGTCGCGTCGCTTTCCCTCAGCCCCACCATGAGCGGGTGGTCCGGCGCCGCGATGCGCACGCCAAGCTCTGCGCCGGCCTCAAGCCACCACCAAAAATTGGTGGGCTCCGGCGCCACATGCACCCCGTCGAGAAAGCGCTCGGGATGCGTCTCGCCCATCACGACCAGCACGCCGCCAGCCTCCAGATAGGTCGCGAGCTGCGCCTTGTGGGCCGCAAGGCGGGCGCCGTTCGTCCGGCACGGGATCATGAGACAGGGCAGGCCCGAAAGATCTGTCTCGCCCAGCGCACGAAGGTCAATCAGCGGCCCGAAATGCGCGGCAAAGGGCGGCGCGCGCAGGGTCCGCGTGTGGTAAGCGAGGCCGCCATCCAGCGCGGCAATCGTCTGCGCCGCACGGATACTCAAGCCAGCGCTCCGGCGCACCAATCGAGCACCCGGGCAAAGATCGGCGCGGCCGTCGTCCCGTCGCCTGAATAGCCCCAGATGTCATTTCCCGGGTGGACAAAGAGGCGCCCTCCCGCCGCATTGGTCCACACATAATCAGCCGCGTGGCCGGAGGCGGCGAAGCGCGTCAGCACAACCGCTTGCTCCGGTGGGGCAAAGAAGCCGCGCGCCCAAAAGCCGATGACGCCGCGACGGTAGGAGAGTTCCTCAGCCCGGACGCCCGTCATGATTGGATGCGCTGCACCGATCTCCAAGAGCCAGTCCCGTGCCCCTGTCGCTGCGAGCGGCGTATAGGCGCCGGGCGGATCAAGGTATGGCCGCGCAACCGGTCCGTTAAGGACGACGGCCCCGCCCCGCTCCAAGAACCCGCGTAGCAAAGCGGCGTGCTCGCCCAGATGGCGCTCGTCGAGGTGCTGGCTGAGGAGCACGCCCTGCGCTCCCTCCAGTACCACCGCATCAAGGTCGTATTGATCGACGATGCTGGTCAGATGGCCATCGGGCGGCTCTGCGATGCTGCGCGGCGGCCCAACCGTGTTGAGCAGGTAGACAAAGCGCGCCATCAGGGCGCGGGCAGCGGGATTGGCGACAGGAGCGGCCCGATCCGCCGATGATTTACGGGCGGGCTGTGCCGCCGGTCGAGGATCAGCGTCTCCATATGCCAATCCGGCGGCAGACGCGGCATCGCGGCAATCGGCACAAGGCTCAGGCTGGCACCTGCGGAAAAGCGAAAGGTCGCGCGGATTTCGGCCTCGGCAACGTGGAGTGGCCCGTCAACGGTGGTCGACACGCGCTCATAGGCGGTGACCGCGGCGGGAACGGGGGCGTCCCCATGCGCGGCGCTAAGCGGCACCATTTGCCCGAGAAGCTGTGCGAGGCGCTCCGGTGCCTCCGCCATCCCAGCCGTATCGACGAGATAGACAATCTGCCCGTCGAAGGCCGATGTCCGCAAAAACGGCGCCAGTGCCTCGCCGTTCGCACCGGACCGCGCGTTGGCCGCGTTCGCATAGAGCAGCGTGGCCGGCAGCGTGACAGTGACCTCGATATGTCCGTCCACGTCGTCGATGGTGAGCGCGCGGGTCAACGCCTCGGAGACATGGTGCGCCTTCGTAGGTAGGGCGAGGACCAGAAAGAAAAGTGCCGCGCGAAACATCATGACGCTGCCGCCTCGATCAATGCATGGGTGTAGGCATGCTTCGGAGCGCGGACGATGGCGTCCGCACTCCCCGTCTCCACGGTCTCGCCGGCCCGCATCACCGCGATCCGGTCGCAAAAATGGCGCGCGAGGGCGAGGTCGTGCGTGATAAAGAGGATTGCAAGGCCGAGATCGGCTCGCAAACCCTCGAAGAGATCCAGCAGATCCGCGCGCAGCGATTGGTCGAGCATCGAGGTCGGCTCATCGGCCACGAGAATGTGCGGGCGGGGCACGATCGCCCGCGCGACCGCCACACGCTGTCGCTGCCCGCCGCTGAGCGAGCCAAGCCGCCGGTCGAGAAACCCGACGTCGCCTGGCAGGCCGACCGAATTCAGCGCCTCCCGCACGGCCGCCTGAGCGCTAACCGAGCTTTGACCTGCAATACGCAGCGGCTCGGCAACCACATCGCCCACCCGCATCGCCGCGCGCATGGATTGATAGGGGTCTTGAAAGATCATCGCAGCCAGGCCACCGCGGCGGGGCGCCCCGCCAAAGACCGAGACCTGACCCGCCGTCGGCGACGTCAGCCCGGCAATGCAGCGCGCCAGCGTCGTCTTACCCGAGCCCGAGCCGCCGACGAGGCCCAGGACTTCGCCCGCATGGAGTTTGAGGGAAACGTCATTCAGTGCTGTAATGACCGGCGCGCCCCGCAACCGCCCCGCGAGACCGGCATTGAAGATCACCGAAAGGTCTTCGACCACGACCACGGGCGCGCCCGTGGGCTTGGGCCTTTGCCACCGTTTGTCGTCCGTCAGCGGCAGTATCGCATCGAAGAGCGCCGCTGTGTGCGGATGGGACCGGCGCGCGGCAAGGTCCGCCGGTCGTCCGGTCTCGACGACGCGGCCATCTTGCAGGATCGTCAGCCGGTCCGCCCGCCGCGCGATCATCGGCAGATCGTGGCTAATGAAGAGCACCGTCAAATCGAGCCGCGCGGCGAGCGCGTCGATCAGATCGAGGATGTTCTTCTGGACGAGGACGTCGAGCCCCGTTGTCGGCTCGTCCGCTATGAGGACCTCGGGCTCCGCGGCAAGCGCGATGGCGATGGCCACCCGCTGCCGCATTCCGCCCGACAGCTCGTGGGGATAGGCGCCGAGGCGATCAACGGACAACTCGACAAGACCCATGAGCTCGGCCGCACGCGCCTGGGCGGCCTGCTTGCTCCAACCGTGGACGCGGACAGCTTCCGCGATCTGCCAGCCGACGCTGCGCACCGGATCAAGCGCGTTCATCGCTGCTTGGGGCACGAGCGCCACGCGCCGCCCGCGGATGTGGCGCATAGCGGCGGGCGGCACACCGAGCAGGTCCGCCGCGCCAACCCAGATCGATCCGCTTGAAATCTGCGCCGCGGGCGGCAAAAGCCGAAGTGCCGTCATCGCCACGGTGGACTTGCCAGACCCGCTCTCGCCGATCAGGCCGAGGGTCTCGCCCTTCAGCACGTCTAATGAGAGGTTCCTCAAGGCGGGGCGCGTGCCATAGGCCATCGAGAGGCCAGCCGCCTCGAACTGCGCATCGGTCTTTCGCGCAGCTGCCAGCCCGTCCCGCTTGGTCGAGGGGAGCGTACCGTCTTCCCGCCGGTCGCCGATGCCATGGCCCGCCAGAGCAAGCGCCAGGACGGAGAGCGCGATGAGCAGGCCCGGCGGCAAGATCCACCAGAGCCAGGCATCAGTCAGGAAGGCCGTGCGGGCGTTGGCGTGAAAGAGGATCGTACCCCAACTTTTGGCTGTCGGGTCGCCGAGGCCAAGAAAGCTGAGCGCGCTCTCAGTCAGGATTGCGGCATGGGCGATGCGCACGAATTGGGGGACGATGAGCGGCGTCAACTCGGGCAGGATGTGCCGCGTCGCGATGTGCCAGCCCGAGCCGCCCATCGCCCGCGCGGCATCGGTGTAATCCGCGCGGCGCAGATTTAGCGCTTGCGCGCGCAGCTCCCGCACGGGCTGCGTCCAGAGCACCAGGCAGAGGATGCCGATCTGCACGGTGAACGACGCGCCAAAGAACGCGCTGAGGACGACTACGAGCGGCAGGAACGGCAGCGCCATTACGGCATCGACGAGACGCATCGTGATGATGTCGGCAAAGCCGCCCCGCCAGGCAGAGCCGATGGCAACCAGCGTCGCGATTAGAGTCGCGATGAGCGCGGTCACCAGACCAACGGCGAGCGAGATCCGCCCGCCCGCGAGCACCCCGGTCAAAAGATCCTGCCCGACATCGTTGCAGCCCAGCGGGTGCTGGCCCGAAGGTCGCTCGAATGGCGTGCAGGCGATCTCGCCGGCCTCGTAGGGCGTCAGCGCCGGTCCGACCGACACGGCGAGAACGAGCAGCGTAAGGAGCAAAAGCCCGGTGGTCTGGACCGATGTGAGGTCGAGGCGCGCCTGGCGTGGCGCAGCAAGCAGATCCGCCGCGGCGGTCACCGGCGGACCCGCGGGTCGAGCAGCGGATAGCTGAGATCTGCGACGAGGTTGGCGGCGATAACGCTGAGGGTGGCCACCAGAAACACGCCCTGCAGCAGGTTGTAATCCCGCGCCTGCACGCCCTCGACGATGAGCGTTCCAATCCCAGGATATGAGAACACCGTCTCGACCACCAGCGCCCCGCCGAGCAGGCCGCCGACCCCGATCATGACGTTGGTGTAAATCGGCAGGATCGCGTTGCGCAGGGCATGGGCGCGAAAGACGCGGGCCTCCGGCACCCCCTTGGCATGGGCAAAGGTCACGTAATCCCGCGCGAGCGCCACCGCCATGGACGAGCGCGCCGTGAGCCAAACACCGGCGGTCTGCACGAGGGTCAGCGCCGCCACGGGCATTACCAACCGCTCGGCAACCCCCCAGTAATAGGCGGGCGAGCCCGGCATCGCCGCCAGGGGCACCGCGCCGAACGAAGGCAGCCACCCGAGGCGCGCGGAGAAGAGCGTGATAAGCAGCATCGCGATCCAAAAGACGGGCGCGGAACCGAGAAATAGGACGACCACGGTCGTGCTCACATCGCCAAAGCCGCCCCGAAACCGCGCCGCCATCACCCCAAGTGCTGTGCCCAGCAACGCGCTCAGAGCGAGCGCCCAACCCATCAAAAGGAGCGTCCAGGGCAGGCGGCCGATCACCACGTCCCAGACCGGCGCGCCGTAGGTGAGCGAGATGCCGAGATCGCCCGTTACGACACCCGCGGCGT
Source organism: Pseudomonadota bacterium (assembly GCA_038745585.1). Taxonomy (GTDB): domain Bacteria; phylum Pseudomonadota; class Alphaproteobacteria; order Rhodobacterales; family Rhodobacteraceae; genus HLUCCA09. Next base: position 145,195 of record JBCDLH010000009.1, on the reverse strand, counting down.
AGGCGGCGAACTGGACAGGGACGGGCTGATCCAGGCCGAACTCGGCCAGAACGCGCATCTGATCCGCCTCCGACATCTCCGCCAGCACGTCCTCCGGCAACAGAAAGCTTAGCGGGTCCCCGGGCGCGAGGCGGGGCAGTGCAAAGTTGATCGTCAGCGCAAGGACGAGGACGCCGAGATAGGCGGCCGCAATCCGCAGCCAGACCATGGCTCAGTTCCCGACGAGCGGATCTGCAACGCCGCCACGCGCTGTCTCTGGCAGAAACGAGTATTTGTGGAAGATGCCGTAGCCCGCCGAGGGCACGTAATTGTCGAAGGCCTCCCAGCGATAGGCAAAGGTCGATTCCGGGTACCAGAGCATGACGCGGTTGGGATAGCGCGTCTGGTATTCCTGCAGCTCATAGCTGATCGCGAGCCGCTCTTCGCGCGTCTCCGCCTCCAGCCAGCGATTGACAATGGCCTCCTTTTCTTCATCGACGACCATCTCGCGCCGCGCGTCCCCGCGATAGAGAATGATCAGCATGTCCTGATCGGCGATGCCGTGGGGCGTGATATCGGCGATGCGCATGTCGAAATCGCCGCCGCGCCAGAGGGAGGCTAGCGTGCCTGGGTCGATCGTCTCCAAGCTCATGTCCAGCCCGACTTCCTCCAACTGGCCTTGGATCATCTCGGCGGCGCGCAAAAAGAGCGGCTGGTTCGACGCGATCTTCATATCGAGCACAAGCGGGCTGCCATCGGGCCGGTCGCGCATCCCGTCGCCATCGGCATCGACGTAGCCCTTCTCGTCGAGGATCGCCGCCGCCGCTTCGGGGTCATGCGGCGCTTCCAGGTCGGGCTTCGTCCAGAAGCTGTCGACATGGGGCCAGGCATGGGTGCCGGGCTTGCCCTGGCCGAGCATGATGCGGTCGAGCATCGGTGCGGTGTCGACGGCCAGCGTCACCGCGCGCCGCAGATCGCGATCGGCAAAGGGCTCCCGCGTGACATTGAGGTCGAGCCAGGCGCCCCAAAGCGTCGGCGCGCTGATGAGCTCGAGATCCGGGTCGTCCTGCCATTCCAGCACAAGCTCGGGCGGAACGGGCCGCGCGGCCCCGTCGATCTCGCCCGTTTTCAGCGCGGTGAACATCACCTGCGGGTCCTTGATCATCACCAGATCGAGGTTCTTCACGACCGGCGCGCCCTTCCAGTAATTCTCATTGGCCTCGAAGCGGTAGAATTGGTCGGCGACGTATTCGACGAGCCGGTAGGGGCCGGTGCCGATCCCGATGTCGGTGAACTCGCGCGGCTTCTCGACGCCTTCCCACTGCGCCTTCTGGATGATCGGCAGATCCGCTGCCGTGATCCGGTCGAAATTCGGCATCGGCATCTCGGCGGTCAGGCGGACCTTGTAGGTGTCCAAAACCTCGATCCCGACCATACGCGGAACGGACGACGCGTGGTGCGTCCAGCGGTTGGGCGGGCCCTCTCGGTAATACTCGAAGGTGAAGGCGACATCCTCGGCGGTGAAGTCCGTCCCGTCGTGCCATTTCACGCCCTCGCGCAGGGTGATGTCCCACACCCGCGCGTCGTCGCTGACCTGTTCAATCGCCGTGGCCAGCCAATCCTGCGAGTTGCCGACATAGGGCGACGGCTCGCGCAGCTTGTCATAGACCAGCCATAGCACCCAATCGTTCCAGCTATTTCCAATCGTGTAGGTCGTGACGTTCCCCGCGCGGACCCACATACCGAGCGTGAGCCGATCCGCCTCTTTCGGACCAGCGTTGTTGGTCGCACTCAAAAACCGCGCAGGTTCGACCTGATTACCAGATTCGCCGACGCCCGAGGACTGCGCCAGCGCTCCGGATCCGAGCAAAGTGAGGGACAGGGCGCACGCGCCAAGGGTCGGGGAATACATGGCCAGCTCCTACAGCGTGGATCAGGTGAAGGAGCTGGCGCCGATGCACTATTGGAGCTGGCGGTTACAATGTCCCGGGACGCCGGGGCCAAGTCAACGCGGATCGGGCAGAGCGCACGATGTGCCGCAGCTTCGCCCATAGCGTGTTTTCGGTCCGTCGGGGCGCGCGCTTTTTGCCTACGTGTTTGGGGCCTCGGCAGACCTGCGGCGTGGCGCTCGGGCACGGACGCAGAACTTTTTCCGTCGCCGCAACCGTGCGCATACCGCGGCAAGGCACGACATCAAGGTCGTTCAGCCTGCGCCGGCCACCTTCTGCTGAATAGTACTCGCGGACTCCGCGTGCGGACCAATGGGTAGGGGCCGTCGCATGGTCTAAGCGTTGCGACGGGCTTGGCGCGCAGCACACCGCGCGGCGCCAGAGCGTAGCCAACCCGTCGATAAACAACCCCGCACCGTGACGCCGCTGGGGCGAGGCCCAGAAAGTCAGCATCTTCAGAACCTGCGTTTCTCCAAGCGCACACCATCCTGGCAAAGCCTTGCGCGCAGGCCCCGGCGCGATCGGGGCATCTTGCCTTGCGCCATTTTTCCGATAGTTTTAATCGGGAAAGCGAGCGGCGCCCTCTCGGCGTACGCGAGCCAGATCCAAATTCCTTCAGGACCGCTGATGAACGTGCTCGACCCTTCGGCCATTCGCGCCGCATTGCAAGACAGCCCCGATGTCCGGCCCCGCGACCTCGCAGCGTCGCTCGGCCTGTCCGAAGGACAACTCGTTGCGGCGACTGTCGGCCAAACGGCAGAGCGGATCGACGCGCAACCGGATCAGCTGATGCCAAAGCTCTGCGGGCTCGGCGATGTCATGGCGCTGACGCGCAACGAAAGCGCCGTGCACGAGCGGACCGGATCTTATGACGAATGGCACCCGGGGAGCCATGCCGCAATGATCCTCGGCCCCGAGATCGACCTGCGGATTTTCCCGCAGCACTGGGTCCATGGCTTTGCTATCCGCCGTCCGGCAGGAGACAATGGGCCAACGCGGAGCATCCAAGTCTTCGATGCCACGGGCCTTGCCGTCCACAAGGTCTATCCCCGCGCCGGCACCGATCTCGAAGCCTGGGACAGAATGGTTGACGCGCTCAGTCTGGGCGATGTCTCCGACAGGCTCGATGTCGCGCCTGCGCCTGCGCCCGAAGGCGCGCGCAGCCAGCCGGCCAAGGCCGATGCACTGCGCGAGGAATGGCGCCGGATGACCGACACGCATCAATTTTTGCGCCTCGTCTCCAAACTCAAGATGAACCGTTTGGGCGCCTACCGGATCGCCGGATCGCCGTTCGCACGACCGCTCGCACCCGACGCCGTCAACAGCGCGCTGGTTCAAGTCGCCGAGGCTGGCGCGCCGATCATGCTCTTTGTCGGAAATCAAGGCTGCATCCAGATCCACAGCGGTACCATCGAGACGCTCAAGCCCATGGGTCCCTGGCAAAACGTGCTCGACCCGCGCTTTAACTTGCACCTGCGCAAGGACCGGATTGCCGAAGCCTGGCTTGTCCAAAAGCCGACAAAGCGCGGCATGGCACTGTCCGTCGAGGCGTTCGACGGTGACGGAGAGTTGATCCTGCAGGTCTTTGGCCTGCGCAAGTCCGACGCAGATTACAGTGCAGCCTTCGCCAATATCGCCGAAACCCTTCCCATCGCAGAGGTAGCCGTATGACCCGCGCACTTCTCGCCGTAATCGCCGCTCTCGCAGCCGCCTTTGCCGGACAAGCCGCTGCATCCGACCGGGTGCTCTCGCTCGGCGGGTCCGTCACCGAGATCATCTATGCGCTTGGCGAGCAGGACCGGCTGATCGCCCGTGACACGACGTCGAGCTTCCCGCCCGAGGTCGAAGACCTGCCCGACGTTGGTTATCTCAGGGCGCTTTCGCCCGAGGGCGTGCTCTCGGTCGCGCCAGATATCGTCATCGCCGAAGAGGGGGCAGGGCCGCCCGAGGCCATCGCCGTCCTCCAATCGGCAAGCATCCCGTTTGTCAGCGTGCCCGACGGCTACGACCCCGCCGCCGTGCGCGCCAAGATCGAAGCGGTCGCGGCGGCCCTTGGCGTCGATGCGAAGGGCGCCGAACTCGCAGACGAGGTCGACGCCCGGCTGGCCGCCGCCGTTCGCAACGCATCGAACGGCGAGGCCAAACGCGTCATGTTCGTGCTCTCCATGCAGGGCGGGCGGATCCTGGCCTCGGGCACCAACACCGCAGCGGACGGGATAATTCGGCTGGCGGGGGGCGAGAATGCCGTGACCGCCTACGAAGGGTATAAGCCCCTGACCGACGAAGCCGCGATCACCGCCCAGCCCGACGTCATCCTGATGATGGACCGGGGGGGCGACCATTCTGCCGGCAATGACGACCTCTTTTCGCATCCCGGTCTTGCGGCGACGCCTGCCGCTGCGCGCGAGGCGGTTGTCCGTATCGACGGGCTCCTTCTGCTTGGCTTCGGTCCGCGCACGCCCGAGGCGGTCGAGCGCCTCAGCAACGCATTGAGCGGCGCCGGTTGACGCCTTGACCGCGTCCATAGATCCGAGCCTCGGCGCGCGCCCGAGCTCAGCTCCCGTCGCGGGGGACCGGCGCCGGCGCGCCTCCCGCGCGATGTCGGTGCTGATCGTCCTGCTGGTGATCGTCAGCATCGCGAGCCTCAATGTCGGCGCCGCCTCGGCCTCGATCTTTGAGACGTTGCGCGCGCTTTTCTCGGGCGAGGCGCTCGACGCGACTGAACGGATCATCCTCGTCGATATCCGCCTACCGCGCCTGGCCCTGGGTCTCCTCGTTGGCGCGTCCCTCGCCGTGTCTGGCGCGGTGATGCAGGGCCTCTTCCGCAATCCGCTGGCCGATCCGGGCCTCGTCGGCGTCGGTGCGGGCGCGGGCCTTGGCGCGATTGCGGCCATCGTTTTGGGGGCCGCCCTCCCCTCCGGCCTCGCCGTGGCGCTGGGCAACTACGCGGTACCGGTGGCGGCGTTCCTCGGCGGCTGGATCACGACACTGGTGCTCTACCGCGTGTCGACGCGCAACGGGCGTACCTCGGTTGGTGTCATGCTCCTCGCCGGGATCGCCCTCGGCGCGCTTGCCGGCGCGCTGTCGGGCATCCTTGTCTACATGGCCGATGACGCGCAGCTTCGCGACCTGACATTCTGGGGACTGGGCTCGCTCGCAGGGGCGACCTGGGCCAAGGTCGCCGCGGCCATGCCGCTCATTCTTCTGGCGCTCGTCGTTGCCCCGTTTCTTGCCCGCTCTCTCAACGGTCTCGCGCTGGGAGAGGCGGCGGCCTCGCATCTCGGCATCCCGGTCCAGCGGATGAAGTCGGTCGCCATCCTGACGGTTGCGGGCGCGACGGGGGCGGCCGTTGCTGTCTCGGGCGGGATCGGTTTTGTCGGGATCGTCGTGCCGCACCTTTTGCGCATCGCGATCGGGCCAGACCACCGGTATCTCCTCTTGAACTCCGCGCTCCTCGGCGCGGCGTTGCTCGTCACGGCCGACATGATCAGTCGCTCGATCATCGCGCCGGCCGAGCTTCCTATCGGGATCGTGACGGCCACGCTGGGCGGGCCGTTCTTCCTTTGGATCCTGTTGCGCAATCGCGGGCTTCTGGATCTCTAAGCCATGCTCGAAGCGCGCGACATCCAGGTCTCCCTCGGCAAACGCCCGGTGCTCAAAGGCGTATCGCTTTATGCGCATGCCGGGCGGCTGACGGCGATTGTCGGCCCAAACGGCTCGGGCAAGACGACGCTCCTGCGCGCGATGACGGGAGATGTGCCCTTTAAAGGCACGGTTAGCCTCGATGGCAGCGACGTGAAGCGGCTGAAACCATGGGAGCTGGCCGCCCGGCGCGGCGTTCTTCCCCAAGCGACGCGGCTCGCCTTTCCCTTCACGGTCTATGAGGTCGTGCGGCTCGGCCTCTCGGCCGGGATCGAGGCGGGGCGCGAGCATCTCGTGGGCCAGGCGCTCGATATCGTGGGCCTCAGCGGCTTTGAGGGGCGCTTTTTTCAGGAGCTATCAGGCGGCGAGCAACAGCGGACGCAGCTTGCGCGCGTACTTGTCCAGGTGTGGGAGCCGGTCGTCGACGGTCGCCCCTCCTGGCTCTTTCTCGATGAGCCCGTGGCGAGCCTCGATATCGGCCATCAGCTCGAGGTCATGGAACTCTCCAAACGCTATGCCGAGGCCGGGGGCGGCGTCATCACCGTGATGCACGACCTCAATCTGACCGCGATGTATGCCGACAGCGTCGCGATGATCCATGAGGGGCTGCTCGTGCGCCAGGGCCGACCGGATGACGTTCTGACCGACGCGCTGCTCTCAGAGGCCTATGGCTGCAAACTGCGCGTCAACACGCCGCCGCCCTCGGGCGGGACCTATCTGCTGCCGCACGCCGCCTCTGCTGGATAGGCAGGTCTGGACATTTCCAGCCTGAGGGGATGAGTCGTTTTCACATGCCCAGGGCGCAGTCCTGCGCTCACGTCACCGCGCACAGCCCGAATGCCGTTCCGAACCACACCAATCCAGTTTGCCGTTTTGGCCATGCTTCTTGCGAGCGCGCTCATCGCGGTCACAACACTCATTGCAAAGCTCCTGGGTCAGCCGCTTGCGGGCGCCCCCGCGCTTCATCCTTTCGTCGTAAGTGCCGGGCGCTTTGTCTTTGCGCTGTCGGCACTGCTCGCTGTGCTGAGCCTCCGGCCGCGCCTGCGCGTCACGCTGTCTGGCGCGCGGTTCGACCATCATCTGGCCCGCGCCCTGTGTGGCTGGCTCGGCGTCACGGCACTCTTTGCAGCCTCTGCGCAGATGCCGCTGGCCGAGGCCACGGCGATCAGCTTTCTCAGCCCGCTTGTGACGATGGCGCTCGCGCTTTTGTTTTTGGGTGAAGGCGCGACCCGTCGCAAGTTGGTCGCTGCCGCGCTCGCGGTCTTCGGGGCGTTGACGCTCTTGCAGCCCGGCACCGACGCGTTTCAGCCGGCGGCGTTCCTTGCACTGGCAGCGGCGGCGCTCCTCGGCGTAGAGGCGATTTTTATAAAGCTCTTGAGCGACCGCGAGCCACCAATGCGGATCCTTGTGATCAACAACGTGATCGGCGCGGCCTTCTCGCTGACTGCCGCGGCCTTCGTCTGGTCTTGGCCGACGCTGCCGCAATGGGTGCTTCTTGTTGCAATCGGCGTGGTAATGGTCGCAGGGCAAGCGTATTTCATACAGGCGATGAAAGGCGCGGCGGCGAGCACCGTGATCCCCGTTTTTTACAGCACGCTGGCCTTCGCCGCTTTTTACGACTTTGTGCTCTTCGGCGTGCGTCCGACGGGCGATGCTTTGTTTGGGTGCGCTTTGATCGCGTTGGGTGCATGGGCGCTGTCGACAGCGCCGAAAGCGCACGCGGAGGCTGCGTCAGGGCAAAACTAAAAGACCGTTTTCAGGCTCGGAGCGGCGAATTCTCGCGTGCCTGGGTGTCCGCCCCAGTCGCCGCAAATGGGGCGAGCGTCTCGACCGCTCAACCGGACCGCGCGAGAACCCGTGGAGCGCGCCTAACTCCCAGCGACCGCGTTGATGATCCCTGCGCCGCCGATCCGTGCCGCACATTCGGACTTGTCGGCGAAGCTCGGACCGAACCGACAGGCGCCGACAATAAACTGATAGGTCTCGACCTTGTCGCAGGGAGCGTTCGGCGTCTCAAACGTCGCCGTCGCCATTTCCCCCGCCGGCACATTCATGAACCACGCACCTTTGCTCCGGCCGACCTCCTCTTCTCCGACAAAGGAGTAGAAGAAGCCGCTGATCTCGATGAGCTCTTCGTCCGTCGTGTTTTCGAGCGTCACGGTGATCTGGCAGTAATACTCGCGCAGACCCTTATCGACGATCGACAGCATGTAATCCGCCGCCATGCCCGGCCCAGCGAGGGCGCTGAGCGCGAGGGCGGTCGAGACACCTTTCCACATCGCATGTTCTCCCATGTTGGAACGTTTCGCTCTAGTCAGGCGCATCGCGTACGAGACGGGGCGATTTCTTCGGGCGCGTACCCCGCCAACGAACGGCAGCCGAGAGCCTTAGGCCGCACCCAACGTGCGTTCGTCTTGCTCCGTTTCCTGCCGCTTGACCTTCTGGTGTTCGTCCTCCGCAAGCCCGATCCGCCAATAGCCCGAGACATAGCTCTGCTTGCGATCTACGCCGCGCTCGCCGCGCGTCAGCAGGCGCAGCGCGCGGATGACGCCGGTTTCCCCTGCGATCATCGTGCGCACCGACCCTGCGGGCCAGTCTAACGCGCGGATCAGATCGAGCTGTTGGTCAGATTGGGTGTGCGGATCGTCATGGACGAACCACTTTTGTTCAACGCCGGCAGGCCCCTCGATCTCCTGGCGGTCTGCCGCGCTCGTGATCTCAAAGACCGCGAGACCGCGCGCATCTGCGGGCAGCGCCTCCAGGCTCGCGGCGGCAACGGGCAAGGCCGACATGTCGGCGGCGATCAGGTACCAATCGGCGTCGAAGTCGATCAGCTTGGGTGCGCCCGGCCCGGCAAAGCCGCAAAAGCTGCCGGTCTCCGCCGCCTCGGCCCAGGCCGATGCTGGGCCTTCATCACCGTGGGCCACAAAATCGACGTCGATCTCGGCCACTTCGGGCCGCGCGTGGCGGACCGTGTAAGTTCTTGCGGTTGGGCGTGGGCCCTCGGCCATCTGCCCTGCAAAATCGGCCTCGGATTGGCCCGCTTCGGGTAGGAAGAGCTTGAAATGCCCGCCGGCGCAATCCGCCGGGATGCTCGCCAAGTGAGGCCCGGTCAGTGTCACCCGAATCATATTCGGCGTGATCCGGGCCCTGCGCACCACACGGAGCGTGTGCCCAACGCGTTTCGGAGGTGTGGGAGGGGGCGATGCCATTGGTCTATGCCCTTCGATTGCGGTCATTGCAAAGTCTGACAAAAACAGTTGGATTTGCAAGCAAGAACGCCCTCCAGACGCCGCGCCCTCTCCGTTTCCAAGCGTCAAAGCCTAGATGCGGCATTCCGGGCCTAGACAAAACCGACAATAATAGTCAGCTTAATCTCACGTCAGGTCCGCGAGGGGCCCAGCCGATCGCAAGCGCACACCGCCCAGCCACATCTCGGACGCAGGATTTCGCTCCCATGACAACCGCAAAAGGGGCTTTGCAAGCCCCTTCAAGCACCGCTTCCGTTACTTCGACCGCCTTGGGGCCAGTGCAATGATCGGGGGCGAAGATGAGCCCTGCGGTCGCTGCACCTCTCCCAAAGACACGACGCTTGCCGACGCCAAGTACGACCTGATCGAGGTGACGATCCTAGAGGTCGCCCGGCATTACTGGCAGACCTTCGCGATGCCCGAGACACAATCTTGGCTGCGTGCACTGCAATGCGCCGAGACGCGCTTTCCGGGGCCCCACGGCGGCGAGATCGCGTTAGAGACGCTGGCGACGGTGCAGGCGATGCGGGTGAGCCGGACCTCGAACTTTCGGTTCAACAATCCCAACTGCCCCTGCTGCTCGCAAGTCGTGGGCGAGCACGAGCGGCAATTCATGAGCGTGTTCCAAGCGGTGCGGTCCAACCGAGTCGGCTTGGCGCGGACCTTTGCGATGCTCCTTTGCGAGGGCAACAACACAGATCGGTTTTTGATGCGCATGGCGGCCTTGGCCAAAACGGTTGACCCCGGCGTATCTTCAGACGCGGTGGAGGAGTTCCACCCCCAGATGGTCTGATCGGCTGACAGAGATGTCCTTCCGATCGGCCTTGTCCCTGCCGGCGCGCGTTTCGGATCAGCGTCCGGAGTTGGATCGGTCGGCAGGGACACACCGACGCGCAATGCATGGCGATGCGTCGTGGGCGCACACGCTCCGCTCTGCGCTCGACCCGTTTTATATGAGCGCGCGGCGGCTGGAGCAGATCATGGATCAACTCGACGGGTTTCCCTAAAGCGAAGCCGCCGACCCACGGCTTTGCGCGGCTTACTGTGCCGCGTTCGCGCAGGTTTAGCGTTTGGCCGCAGGCAAAATCCTTGATAGATTTGCCAAACGTAAAGGAGCGCGTTTTGCATGCGGCCGCGCTCGACGGCACCGGGGCAGCATGGACCTTTGGACCCCGGATACGGCCTTAGTGCGTGATTGGGTCCAGGGGGCTAACGAAGTCCCGCGGTTTAACGGCGAGGACCGGGCAAGTCAGCGTGTTGATGATGTTTTCGGCAGTATTGCCGATGAACACGCCGGCTAACCCCGTCCGCGCCACCGTTCCCATCACGACGACATGGGCCTCCAATGAGCGCGCGGTTTCGCAAATCGCCGCCTCTGGCGTGCCGCGCGCGAGCCGAGGTATCAGCGTGAGCCCCGAACACGGCGCCGCTTCGGCGAGGAGCTGGTGCATCGCCCGATGTCGGGTATCGACAATCTCATTGACATAGGTCTCTGCCGAGACGCGCGCATCCTGACCGCCCGAAAAGGCCCAGACCATGCCTTCGCCGAGCGCCTCCCAGGCGTGGAGCACGACGATCTCGGCCCCTCTTGGCGCCGCAATAGACCGAGCCGCGTCGATCACGCGCCGGTTGAGATCCCCCAGCGTCTCGGGCTCCGCCGCATCCCATGTGTCGAGATCGACCGTAGCCAGCACACGACGCGGCGCGGGCGCAGCCCCGCCGGTTTGCAGCCAAATGGCACAGGGACACTTGCGCAGGAGGTGCTGATCGGTGCTCGCAAAGAGAAACCGGTTGATCCCAGAAAGCGGCTCGGCGGCTTTGACCACGAAATCGCAGTCCCGTTCGATGGCGAAGCGGATGATTTCGATAAAGGCCTTTCCAACACGGATCTCGAGCGTCACTTCTCGGTCGAGAGCGGCGTGCGCCAGCGCCTCCCTTGCATCGGCGCGACAGCGCTCCGCCAGGGCATTGAGCAGAGCTTCGGGCGCCTGCCCGGCGATGCGCGCGGCGATCGCCAGGTCATGGGGTGGCTCGACGGTCGCGAGAGCCAGGAGCGCGGCGCCATGCCGCTCGGCCAACGCCGCCGCCGTCCGAAGGGCGGTCTCGTCCTCGCCCAGAACGGCCAGGACGCGTTGCGATCTCACGCGATCAGTTCCTTTTGCCCATCGGCATCCTCCGCAAGGGGCGCAGGCGTACGCACAGCCGTTGTGATCATGCGCGCCGCAGCAAAGGCTGCATCGCGATAGGGCATGAGCACGAGGTCCGCCTCGGCGCGGCTCAACGCCTCCGCGGTACGGTCGCGCTGGGCGGCGACCGCGACCTTGCCCTGAAAGCCCAAGCCGCGGATCGCCCGCAGGAGCGAAAAGCGCGGATCGTCATGGGTCAGCCCGGTGTCGTGCTCGGGCACGGCCATCACGAGCCAATGCGCGCGTTCAAGGGGCAAATGAGCCAGAAAGTCGGGGTCGGTCGCATCGCCGAACACAACGTCGAAGCCTTGCGCGCGGGCGGCACGGACGGCTTCAGGGCTGAAATCGACACCGAGCACGCGGAGCCCGTCGTCGCGCAATGCCGCGGCGATGCCCATGCCGTAGCGCCCCAGCCCGAAGAGGATAACGTCATGGGGACGGACGGCGCGTTGCGCATCCTCCCGGGGCTGCTCCGCCCGGCGGCGCTCGAAGATGCCGAGGGCCGGCTCGAAGACATCATAGAGCCGGTGCGAATAGGTGATCATATAGGTGGAGACCGCAATCGTCACGAGGCCCACCAGCGTGACAAGCCCCAGCGCGTCCTCAGCGACATGCCCGATTGCGACGCCCATCGCCATGAAGATAAGGGAGAATTCGCTGATCTGTGCGACCGTTAGGCCCGCCAGAAACCCCGTGCGCTTGCGATAGCCCATGGCCCCCATGATCGCGAGCACAATCAGCGGATTGCCGATCAGCACAAAGAGCGAGAGCACAATGGCCGGGCCAACGCTCGCTCCGAGCACCGAGAGATCGAGCGATGCACCGAGCGCGATGAAGAAGAAGAGCAACAGAAAGTCACGCAGGCTGGCGAGCCGCGCGGCGATGGCCTCGCGAAACGGCGTCGAGGCAAGGGAGACCCCGGCCAAGAGCCCGCCAAGCTCCTTGCCGAAGCCAAGGTAATGCCCGAGCGCGGCCAGAAGCGCGGCCCAGCCGATCGCGAACGACACCAAGAGTTCCGGCGACCGCGACAGTCGCTCCACCAGCGGATCGGCCAAATAGCGGATGAACAGCGCGACCGCCGCGAGCATCGCGACGCCGTAGCCGAGCACGACGAGGATATCGGTCAGCGCCGCATCCTCGCCCCCGCCAACGCCGATCGCCGAGAGCACGATCATCGCGACGACAACGACGATGTCCTGCACGATCAAAAACCCCAGGGCAATGCGGCCATGAAGGCTGTCGATCTCGCGCTTGTCGGACAGAAGTTTGACGATAATGATCGTCGATGAGAACGTGAGCGCAATGGCGACGTAGAACGCGGAGCGCGGGTCGAGGCCGAGGCCCAAACCGATGAGGAAGCCAAAAACCGTCGTGAAGGCGACCTGACCAAGACCTGTCACGAGGGCGACGGGGCCAAGGGTGCGCACGAGGTTGAAGTCGAGTTTGAGCCCGACAAGAAACAGCAACACGGCGATGCCGAGCTCGGCCAGAAGGTCGATCTGCGCATCGGACTGAGCAATGTCGAGAAAAGACGGCCCCGCCAGGATCCCCACAGCGATGAAGCTGACGATCAGCGGCTGACGCAGCATCAGCCCGATAAAGCCCACGCCCGCGGCCAAGACGAGAAGCGCCGCAATCTCGTAAAAGAGATAACCCTCAATGGCTTGGGTCATGACGTCCACGTCTCGGGCTCCTTACGTTGGTGGTCCTGCGCGGCGGCTGCAGCGCAGGCATGTGTTACATTGTACTTGCCATCAATCCTGCTCAACGTGTTTGACCCACGTCAAACCTCGCTCAAACATGCTCAGCTAGAGTCTGGCCAGGGGCGCAATCAAAGAGGCGAGCCATGCTCAGTCGCGATTTTCTATGCGTCGGCGATGTCGCTTCGCTTCTGAAGGTGACCGAGGCGACCGTGCGCAATTGGATCCATGCGGGCGATCTTTCGGCAATCAATGTCGGGCGCGAATGGCGGATCGCGCCGCGGGACCTTGAAGCGTTTCTCGAGACACGCCGCTCCACAAAACTCAAGCACAGCGCATCAGCTGGCGGACGCTAGAGCGCGCGGCAAGGGCTCTCTGGGGGACCGGCGGCCCGCCGCCCTACCCGGTTGGCGTTGGTTCGATGCTGGGTATTCGCCAAAGCACGCCTACGCGGTGCCCCTATGCTCAGAGCAAAACGCAGGCCGCTTTGCCATTGCCGTTTCAATCCCATGGGGCGGCGCGGGCAGCTCCATGGGGCGCGGGTCAAAGCGTCGCGTGCGCGCTTAGGTTTCGGCCGCGGTGTGAGAGCGTGCCTCGTCCTCTTCCCACGGAGTAGCGCCGGGCACCAGGACCGCGGCCATCGTCGTCGCCCGATTGCGCGGCGCGGGCGGCGGCATTTCGGGCCGCACCATACGCCCTAAGGGCCGCGTCTCAACGATCCGACCTTCTTCGGCCACCAGTCGCCCGTTCGAGAACGTCATGACGGGCGTCCCGCGCACCAGCCAGCCTTCATAGACCGAGACCTTACCGCGCGAGAGCATACGCTCGGCGCCGAGCGTCTCCGTCCGCTCCATATCGACGACGACGAGATCCGCATCCATCCCGATCCCGATGGACCCCTTGCGGTGGGACAGGCCGAATGCCCGCGCCGGCGCCCCGGCCATGACGCGAACCACATCGGTCAGCTTCAGCTGGCCGGCGCTCACCGCCTCCAACATCAGCGGCAGCGAGGTCTGCACGCCGGGAAAGCCGCAGGCCATGTCCCAGATCGTGGCACCTTCCTTTTCGGCCGGGGTGTGCGGCGCGTGGTCGGTCGCCACGAAGTCGATCAGCCCGTCGCGCAGCCCCTGCCAGAGCGGCGCCTGATGGCTTTTTTGCCGGATCGGCGGGTTCATTCGCAGAACGTGTCCGCCCGGCTGCGCCATCGTCTCGGCATCGTGGTAGAGGTATTGCGGCAGCGTCTCGACCGTGAGGTCGACGCCACGCCCCTTCCAGAACTCCAAGAACGGCAGCGAGCCCGCGCAGCTCTCGTGGACGATATGGATGCGCGCGCCGGTCCAATCGGCCAGCGTCGCCGACCGGTTCAGCGCCTCGATCGCCACGATATCTATGCGCGCGGCGAGATGGGCGAGCGGGTCGGTCCGGCCCGCGGCTCTCAGCTTGTTCTGCCGCCAGAAAAGGATCGGCGAGTTTTCCGCGTGGATCGAACAGCGCAGGCCAAGCTCGGCCAAGATCTCAAATCCTTCGAGCACCGCGCCGTCCGACGGGCACGGGTTGTCGCCCGTGGTATTGCCAAGAAAAAGCTTGGTGCCGATCATCCCGGCCTCGGCCATCGGGCGGAGCTGATCGAGATTGTGCTCGGCCAAAAGACCATAGAGTCCAAAGTCGATCAGCGCCTTTTCCTCGGCGAGCGCCCGCTTTTCGCCGAGCCGCTCGGCCGTGTCGGTCGGCGGCAGCGTGTTGGGCATGTCGAACACGCAGGTCACACCGCCCACCGCCGCTGCGGCTGTGCCGGTCCCGAAATCCTCCTTCTGCGTCATGCCCGGCTCGCGGAAATGGACATGGACATCAATGCACCCTGGTAAGAGGAAGAGACCGCCAAGATCGATCTCGCGTGCTGCATTGGGTGCTGTATCGGCCGCTCCGAGGTAGGCGATCCGACCCGCCGAAACGCCGACACATGCATCGAACACACGGGTTTCTGAGACGACGCGAGCATTGCGCAGCAAAAGGTCGAGACCCATCGAGGTTTTCCATCCTATCGGGAAGTTATAAAATCAGCCTAGAGTAGCAAATGTTGTGCCGCAATGACGGCGCCGCTTGGCCCCGCCGCGGCGGTACTGAACCCAGGCGCACCACCAAGGGACAAAGGCTGGGGCATGGAAGGCGACACGCAGCAGGGGAGGGCGCCCGCGCCCGAGGGGCCGACGATCTATCAGCAACTGCGCAGCGATATAATCGCGGGCGTCTACCCGCCCGGCACCGCCTTGCGCTTTGCCGAGATGCAGACGCGCTACGGCCAAGGGGTCAGCCGCTTGCGCGAGGCGCTGGCGCAGCTCAGCGCAGACCGGCTCGTAATCCGCGAAATCAATCGCGGCTTTCGTGTGCCTGTGGTCAGCGCCGCGGCGTTCGACGACATTGCCGCAATGCGTTTGCGGCTGGAGCCTGGGGCGTTTCGCGCCTCCGTCGAAACCGGGGACGAGGCCTGGGAAGAGCGCGTGATCGTGGCCGCGCACCGGCTCGACCGGGCCACCAAACGCTACGCCGCCGGCATTGTCAGCGACATCTCCGACGATTGGGAAGAGAGGCACCGCGCATTTCACGAGACCCTGATCGAGGCCTGCGGCTCGCCCATGACCCGGCACTTTTGCAGCGTGCTCTACGATCACTTCGACCGCTACCGGCGCTGTGCGGGCTTTGACGCCGATGCCCAGGCCGGGCTTGCCGAGCAGCATGCTGCGCTGGCCGACTGCGCGGTGAACCGTGACGTCGCCGGCGCGGGGCCACTTCTTGCGCGCCATGTCGAGCGGACCGTCGAGGTCGTCCGTGCCGCCCTGCGCGACTGAGCTGTGCGCACCCGCGGCAGCGCGCGCGCAACGCCTATGGCTCAAAGCGCGGCCCAACCGCCATCGACCGGCAGGTCGACCCCGGTGATCTGACGGGCCGCTTCCGAGGCTAGAAAGACGCACGCGTGGGCCACGTCCTGCGCCGTCGATACCCGCCCCAGCGCGTAATCCGCCGCGTGGCGGCGCGCCGCCTCTTCGAGGCTGATCTGGTGCTCGGCAGCCATGTGCGCGCAGACCTTCTCGCGAAAGCGCGGGCCGTCGACCATGCCGGGCGCGACCGTGTTGACGGTAATGCCGTGTGGGCCGAGTTCGAGCGCAAAGCTTTTGGTCAGTCCGCGCAAGGCCCATTTTGAGCTGGAATAGGCCAGCCGCCCGGCGCGCCCGCGCATCCCGAACGTCCCGCCGACATTGACGATCCGGCCGGTGCCAGCCCGTATCATCGCGGGAGCGACGGCGTGGATCGTGTTGAACAGGCCGGTCGCATTCAGGTCGAGGGTGTCTTGAAATTCCTCGGGCGACGTCTCGATCCCGGTCTTGCCGATCGGCCCGGTGCCGCCCGCGATGTTGATCAGCGCATAGGGCGGGCCGAGCGCTGCCTCTGCCTCCCGCGCCGCCGTTTCGCAGGTCTCGGGATCGCGGATATTACAAGCAAAAGGCGCGACGCGCGGCGCACAAAGCGAGAGCTCTTTTACAAGCTCCGCGACAGCGTCCGGCCGCCGGGTCAGGAGGCCAAGCCTTGCGCCCTCAGCAGCAAAGGCGCGGGCGAGGTCGGGGCCCATGCCGCTGGTCGGCCCGGTGAGCAGCACGACGCGTCCCTTCAGCCCCAACTCCATCGCACACCCCTTCCCCCTGCTGCGCGGTCGCACGCCTCAGACAATGGTCCCGCCATCCACGAGGATGTCCTGACCCGTGATGTTGCCGGCCGCGGAGCTCAGCAGGAACAGGACCGCATGCGCCACGTCCGCGTCTGTGCTCATCTTGCCGAGGGCCGAGCGCGCGGCGAAATCGTCGTAGAGCACCTGGGCGTCCGCGCCGTGCCGCGCCGCGCTCTGCGCGAGCTGACGGCGGAGGCGCGGTCCGTCGACCCCCCCTGGATTTACCGAATTCACCCGCACGCCGTGGGCGCCCGCCTCCATTGCCGCGCTGTGCGTGAGACCGCGCAATGCCCATTTCGTCGCCCCGTAGGCCGACAGCATCGGCGCGCCTTTGAACCCGAGCGTTCCGCCGATATTGACAACAGCGCCTTGCCCTGCGGCAACCATAACGGGCAAAAAGTGCCGCATCGTCAGAAACGGCCCATAGACGTTGAGCCGAAAGATCGCATCGACGTCCTCTAGGCTGTGCTCCCAGAGCGTCTTGCCATCGGGCCCGGTGCCCCCGGCGACATTCACAAGCCCCCAATGTAGCCCCTCGGCGACCGCGACGGCCTCCGCCACGGCTGCCTCCACCGAACCTTCGTCGGTCACGTCGCAGACAAGGGCGGTCGATCCCGTCAGCGCGTCGGCAAGCGCGATCAGTGCCGCTCTGTCCCGCCCGGTGAGGAAGACGCGCGCGCCCGCATTGTGCAAGGCGCGGCTGATCCCGGCGCCCATCCCATTGGCAGCGCCGGTGATAAAGACGGCCTGACCGGTCAAATCAAACGGCGACGTCACTGCGCTCCTGTGCCCTGCCTCTTCGCGGATCTGCGGTCTTCAGCGCTGCACTGCATCTTTGCCGCTTCTTCCAATATTGTACAATTCTAGCATATCCAAATTTTTTTCTAGGATTATTCTTCGTACTCTGTAGAGCTTCGCGCAGGGGGCGCAAACTGGCACTGACCCGAGGCGGGTTTGGCGCTTCGAAAACGACGCATAGAGGAGCACAGCATGTCCCTTGCCGGTGAGGTCTACGACCAAGCTCCCCCGCTCAATGTGGACGAGATCCCGGTGATCGACATCACCGGCTTCGACGGTGGCTCGCTGCTGCAGCGTCAGGCGATTGCCGACGCTGTGGCCGAGGCCTGCAGCACTGTCGGGTTTCTTTATGTCGAAGGGCATGGTCTGAGCCCGCAACTCGTCGACGACACCTTCGATCAAGCGCGGCGGTTCTTTGAGCAGAGCGAGGAGGACCGCCGCCTTACCCTTGCGACGGAGGCGCAGTGGCGGGGCTATGTCCCTTCGGGCAGTGGGATGGGCACGTTTCGGACGATGCTCGACCTGCCGTGGGACGACCCGGACGTGGCGCGGGGCAAGCCGATGCACTGCCCCAACCGGTGGCCCGATCATCTGCCGGGTTTTCGCAAGACAGTCGAGGCATACCAGGACGCGATGATGGCGCTTTCGGTGCACCTGCGGCATTGCTTTGCGCTCGGGCTTAATCTGCCCGAAGCGTTCTTTGAGCCGTTCTATCGCCGGCCGCTCATCCAACAGAGCCTCCTGTGGTATACCGCACCTGAAAGCACCGACCCGAAGGATCTGAAGATCGGCGCCTCGGAGCACACCGATACCGGCGCATTCACGATCCTGATGCAAGACATGGTCGGCGGGCTCGAGGTCAAACACCGGGAGCGTGGCTGGGTCCAGGCCGCGCCGATTGAGGGGACCTTCGTCGTCAATATCGGCGATGTCATGATGAACTGGACGAATGGGCGCTACGTTTCCAACGCGCACCGGGTGGTCAATCGCAAGATGCAGCCGCGCATGTCCTTGCCGCATTTCGCCAATCCTGACTACGACGCTGTTATCGCGCCCATCCCGCAACTGATCGAGCCAGGGAGCGATCCGATCACCGGCCCGATCCACTTCGGCACCTATATGGACGCGTTCTATAAGTCCCAGCGGGGCTAAAGGGCAGGCACGCCGCGTCGGCGCGGCAGCGCACCGATGCAGGTCACCATTCCCGGCGGTAACACGTCCTCCGGCGTGGTGGTGCATCGCGGCGCGCCGCCGCCCGCCCGAGCCCGCTCCAGCGTCAAGCGGTCCAATACATCCGGCTCACGCGGACATCGTTGGCGATGTGCCGTTCGGCGCCCATGAGGCCTGCTTTGGTGAAGTTGTAGAGCGAGCGCCAGTAGGGCTGAATGGTCACCGCCTCCTCCTGCATGATCGTCTGCAGCCGCGCCATTAGCGCACGTCGAGCTTCCACATCCGGCGTCGCTTGCGCCTCAGCGATCAACGCGTCGAACTCGGCATTTTCAAACCCGGTCTCGTTCCAGATCCCGTCGGACTTGTAGGCCAAGGCCAGCGTCTGCACGCCCAGAGGGCGATGGTTCCAGAACGTCGTCGAGAAGATGTGCGTGTCCCACGCGTTCCAATAGGCCGATTGCGGCATGTTCGTCCGCCGCACAAGGAAGCCCGCATCGCGCAGCTGCGCGGCTATGGTATCGGCGGTGTCGATGAGAAACTGGACGTCGAGCGAGATGATCTCGTGCTCGAACTCCATCATGCCGGCCTCTTCCATCAGCGCGCGTGCGGCCTCAACATCGCGCTCCAGTGGGGGGAGTTCGGCATATTCGGGGTGGATCGGGCAGACATGGTGGTTTTCGCCGACGATGCCTTGGCCGGAATAGCCGAGCTCCAGCAGCGTCGCGTTATCGATGGCGAGCTGCAGCGCCTTGCGCACCCGCACATCCGCATAGGGTGCGACGCCGTCGACCAGTGTCTTTTGGTGCGGACGGACGACCATCGTTGCCGCGGTGACAACCTCGTTTTCCGCCCAACCGTCGAGCGAGCGGAACAGGTCGACCATCTCACCCTCGACCGCATAGGTCGCGTCGAGCTCATCGTCTTCGGAGGCGCGGAAGAACGCGTCGGCCTGCTGTTGGTAGTCGATGAAGGTGATGCTATCGAGCCAGGCGCCGTTTCCGGCGTTCCACCACGTGTGGTTTTCGTTGCGCACGAGCGTCCCGCGCTCGCCGATGCTGTAGCTCTCGGGAAGGTAGGGCCCGGTGCCGATTGGGTTGCCGAGGATGTCGTCGGGGTCGAAGCTCTCGTGCACGATCCCCGCCGGATACTCCGCCATCGCTGGAACGAGCGTTATATCGGGGTTGGGCAGGTTGAGCTGTACGGTGAGGTCGTCCAACACCACGATGCTGCCCTCGATCGCCTTGCCCGTTTGCGCATCGACCATGACGCCGAAACGCTGGGCCATCGAGTTGCCGTCGATCGTGCTGTCGCACCAACGCGCGACATTACGCGCCACATCGGCGGCGGTAAACGGATCGCCGTTGTTCCAGGTCACGCCCGGCCGAACGTTGAGGGTATAGACGGTCGCGTCATCGCTGACCTCCCAACTGTCGAGCAGGACGCCCGTAAAAGTGGCATCATTTTCGTAATAGATAAGGTGTTCGATCCAGCCCGACATAAAGCTCATCGGCTCGTTTGACTCCACCAGCCGTGGATCGCGCAACTCGCGGATCGGTAATTGATGACGCACCTGCCCGCCCATTTGCGGCGTGCCCGCCGCGCGGGCCGGGCGCGCTGTCCCAAGCATTGCATAGGCGGTCGCAGCGCTTGCGCCAAAGGCGCTCGCCAGGGCCAGAAACTCCCGCCGCGTGGTCGCGTCCGTGCGCTGGCGTGCGTCTTCGGCGGCGCGCAAAACCGCGCTCGGCAAGGGTTTCCCGTTCATCGTAAAGTGCATGGTCCGTCTCCCTGTGGGTCTCGCGTCTTGGGCGCGGCCGGTGTGTTGCGGCGCATACCGTTTTGCGTGGCATTCTCTCTGCCGCCCGACCAAAAGATGTCGAAGCTTACGCAAACATTCTACGCAGCCAGAGATTTTTGACGAAATTCAAAGATCGGCGCCACGTGATGCCTCTCTGGTAATCAGTTCGGCCCAAGATTGCCGCTCGGCTGTAGCGCGCAAAGGGTGCGTGGTGTCGCTACTGCTGCTTTGAGGCGCCGCGCCGCCGAGGTGAGCTTGGTCTGTTCCCAGAATCGGAGGAGCGCTCAGGCCATTTCTCAAAGTTTTTGGCTTGGCCTGCGTGCAGGCTTCGGCCCCTTGCAAGGCTCGGGCGGACTGTCCTAGCCTGTTTTGACCCAGGGAACGATCATTTGTCATGCCGGGCCGCATCCTCCTGATTAGTCACAATCCGCCGCCGCTGACGGACCGTGCCCTATCCTGGCTGCAAGAGGCGGGTTTTGAGATCGACGTGCGCCGCCCGTTTCTGGGAGACGCGCTGCCCCTTGCCCCGGCAGGCTTTGCCGGCACCATCCTGTATGGCGGTCCATTTAACGCCGATGACGCGTCCACGCATCCCTTCCTGCGCGATGAGAGCCGCTGGATCGACCAGGCGCTCGACGCGGATTTGCCGATGCTTGGGATTTGCCAGGGCGCCCAACAGATTGCTTGGCGGCTCGGCGCCGCGGTCGGTCCGATGGAGGATGGCCGCGTCGAGTTCGGCTTTTACGAGATCCGGCCGCTGCCGGGAGCCGAGGGCTTTTTGCCCGAGCCGCTCGTTGTCACGCAAGCGCATTACCACGGATTTGAGGTGCCGCCCGGCGCGTCGCGGCTGGCCGAAAGCGATCTCTTTCCCAACCAAGCCTTTCGCCAGGGCGCACGCGTCGTGGGCCTACAGTTTCACCCCGAGGCGCGCGCCGCACAGTTTCGCGCTTGGCAAGACCGCTACCTTTCGCATTACGAGCGCCCCGGCTGCCAAACCCGCGCCGAACAGGACGCGCTGATAGAAGCCGCGCAGGCGAAACAGGCCGCGTGGTTCGAGGGTGTGCTTACTGATCTTTTCGACCACGTATAGTCTAACGGAATTAGCGTCTTGCAGGCTCGCCCGATACATCCATGACCAGCGTCTCTAGCACGCGAGACAGCGCCGCGCGCTGTGTCGCCATCGGCAGGCTTGGCAGGGCGCGCGGCGTCATCGGCGCGCGATCGCCGTCGGGCGGCCCGTCACGGAGAAAGCGGGCGACTTGGGCCGTGCTGTAGGGCAAGTGAAGGAACCCAGCCGGCCCGTTGAGCCCAGCGCGAGCCATCGCGCCGAGCAGGCAGTAGAGCACGAGGTTGCACAGATGCGTGCCGGCGTGGTGGGAGACAACGGTCGGGTGGCCCTCGCACAACAGATCTGCGACTAGGCGCGGCGCGTCCCAAGTCGCAAAGCGGGCCGCTGGCCCCGTAGTCTCGATCGGCCCACCGCCGACGGGGCGCGCGCCCTCATTGTCGGCAACGCCGAAGTCGACGCGGTTGATCGCCGTCGTCTCTAGGCGGAAGACGGGCTCGCCCGTCGCCAGCCCAAGCGAGACCCACAAGGCAGGGCGGTGTTCTTGCGCAAGCGCGTCGATGAGGTCGGGCAGGCGCGCATGGCTGACCGGCAACTCGACCGTACGCATCGTCACGCCTCCGAACGTGACACCGTCGACCTCTGCCAAAAGCTCGGCCGCAGGATTGTCCGGCAGGCCCGCAAAGGGGGCGGAGCCGCTCACTAGCCCAATCACGCGGTCGGACATTGTCCCGCCTTCCATTCCGCATCGAGAAACTGTCGCAAGGCCGCTTCGAAGGCGGCCGGTTGCTCTACCGGGGCCATGTGCCCTGACGCTTCGATCACAACGAAGCGCGCGCCGGGGATCGCCTCGGCCATCCGGCGCATATCCTCAAGCGGACAGAAGGCATCTTCATCGGCAGCGATGACCAGTGTCGGTCGGTCAGCGGCGGGGATGACCCCGCTGAGATCGACGCCATAGCCAGACCGAAACGCTCGAAAGAGCGCGTTCTGATCCATCGCCGCGCGCCAACGCCTGAAATCGGTCACGGCCTCTGGATGTGCGGCGGCCCAAGCCGGGCGAAAGACTGCGGCGGCCTGTTCCGCGGCGAAGGCGGCGGGGCCGAGCGTCTGAGCCCGCGCTAGCATGGCCTCGGTCGCCGCCGCACCCTCAGCACTGCCCGGAAGGCCACCGCAGGCGAGGACGACAGGTCCGATCCGGTCCGCCCTCGGCCCGGCCAACATCGCCGCCACGACGCTGGCGCCCATGGAAAAGCCGACGACGGCGCAGCGGGCGATCCCGAGCCCGTCCAGAAGAGCGTCCAGATCCTGGGCATAAAGCCCAGTGCTGTAGGGCGCCTCGGTTGCCTCGGTGCCGCCGACACCGCGCAGGTTTGGCGCCACGGCGCGGAAGCCCGCCGCAGCGAAGGCCGACAGGGTGCCCGACCATAGCCGCGTCGCATCCCAACCGAGCCCGTGGATCAGCAAGACCTTGGGCCCCATCTCCGGCCCGGCCATGGCGCATTCCATTTCGATGCCATTGGCGGCAATCCGTTGCAGCACCGGAAGCTACTCCAAGCTCGCGTCATTCGCGTGCTAGGATATCCGCGATTTTCTAGAGTTGAAGACTGATCGGACGATTTTCGCAAGCGCCTGTAGGAAGGCGCTTCGCGGTGCGGGCAGCGGAGCTGTCATCTCTCGAGATGCCGAGCACACT
Organism: Pseudomonadota bacterium; assembly: GCA_038745585.1. Lineage (GTDB taxonomy): Bacteria > Pseudomonadota > Alphaproteobacteria > Rhodobacterales > Rhodobacteraceae > HLUCCA09. The sequence continues at coordinate 122,242 of JBCDLH010000009.1, read as the reverse complement.
CATCCATCGGCTGCATGGGGCCCGCAGCGGTCTGGGACGCCGCCGGCATCGACATCCGCCGCGACGGTCGCGTGGGCGATGGATAGCAGCCAGTCAGCGACAAGCTTGACCTCGGGCTCGATCTCGCGCTGGGGCGAGATCCGCAGGGTGTAGGACCAGTCTTGGTCAATCGCGACGTTGGAGAGTTCGACGAGCGCGCCCCTGGCCACTGCGCGCCGTGTTGTTGCCCGGCGGCAGATGGCAATGCCGACCCCCTCTTCGGCAGCCTTTTGCAACAAGAACGACCCTTCGAGGTGGATCGTCGGGACGTGCTCTTCCGCGCCGGCGGCGATGCCGAGTTTCGGCAGGAGATCGCTCCACATCCTCGTGTCCTCGTCCAAAAGGAATGGGCCGCTTCGGATCGCCTCTCGAGGATCGCCTCCCGCCGCGGCGAGCAAGGTCGGCGAACAGACCGGCACCGCCTCGCCCGGAAGAAAGAGAGCATCGCCCGGCGACAGCCGCGTCTTGTGCCGGAACAGGACCTCGATGTCTGGCAGGGGTGTTTTTGGGCGGTCCGCCTGCGCCAGAGACAGGTGTAGGCTGATGGCCGGGTGTGCCCTTCGAAACGCCTTGAGATGCGGCAGCAGCACCTCCTCGGCGATCACCGGAAGCGCCGAGATCGACACTGCCCGCACGAAGCGCAGAGGCAGCAGGTCGATCTCGTGCCGAATGGCATCAAAGGAGGTGTTGACCACACGTGCAAGGCTTTCGCCCGCTTCGGTAAGCGCGACAGTGCGGCCGCGGCGCACCGTGATCGGCCGGCCGATCCACTCCTCCAAATGCTTGATCTGATGGCTGACGGCAGAGTGCGACACGCTCAGACGCCGCGCGGCGGCGGAGACAGAACCGGTCTCGCGGACGGCTTCGAGCGCGCGAAGGGCATTGAGCGATGGCAGGCGGCGTTGCGGGTTCATCTGCGCAAACCTGTGAGTTAAAGAGACGGATTACAACATTTTTGTTCTTTTTTTGATCTGTTGCGGCGCCATATCACGAAGCTGGCTAAGTCGGGGGACGCCGTGGAGACGCTTCGGGTATCGATGGTGCAGACGACCTCGCACAATACGCACGAGGTCAATGTGGAGGTGTTGCGCGAGGCTGCCGCACGCGCCGCCGATGAGGGCGCAACCCTGCTCGCTCTCCCCGAGGCGGCGGGCCTGATGGATCGCGACAAGGCCCATGCGCGCGCGCAGATTACAAGAGAAGCGGATGATCCCTACATCACGGCGTGCCGGGAGGAAGCGGCGCGGCGCGGCCTTTGGATCCACTCTGGATCCTGCCCGGTGAAAGCGCCGGATGGACGCTACTTCAATCACTCGGTTTTGGTTGACCCACGCGGCGACATCATCGCGCGCTACAACAAGATCCATCTTTTTGACATCCACCTCGATGGGCGGCCCAGCACCGGCGAGTCAGATCGCTATGCGCCGGGGGCAGAGGCCGTTTTGGCCGATAGCCCATTTGGACCGCTCGCGATGTCGGTCTGCTACGATCTGCGCTTTGCGCACCTGTACCGCGACTACGCCCTCTCGGGAGCGACCGTATTCTTCATCCCGTCGGCCTTTACAGTTCCGACGGGTCGCGCGCATTGGGAGGTGTTGCTTCGTGCGCGCGCGATCGAAAACGGCGCCTATGTGATTGCTGCCGCACAAGTGGGCACCCATGCAGATGGGCGCGTCACTTGGGGTCATTCGCTCATCGTCTCTCCGTGGGGCGAGGTCTTGGCGGATCTCGGCGGTGACGCGCCGGGGCAAATCACCGTAGGTCTGCCGCTTGACGCGGTTACCTCGGCGCGCCGGCAGATCCCAAATCTCGTAAATGCCCGCGACTATTCGTTCTGTCGCGTATCGAGCGGGGCCAACCCGCCCTCCGAGACATCGCAACACACACCAACGGGAGCCTATTCATGATATTTCGTACGCTGCTCGCGAGCGTCGCGCTCGCCGGTGCTGCCGCGTTCCCCGCCGCCGGGCAAGAGCGGCCCGATCTGGTGATCGCCGTCGACAACCTCTGGCCGACGATGGACCCGGTCATCGGCATCTCCACGACCGGCGCGCGCGTCCACTCGAACATTTTCGACACGCTGGTGCGCCGCAACCGGTGGGAGGACCCGGATGGGACAGAGCTTGTGCCTTGGCTCGCCGAAAGCTGGGAACAGCTCTCGCCCTCTGTCTGGGAGTTTACGATCCGCGACGGTGTGCAGTTCCATGACGGACACATTATGGATGCCGAAGACGTCGCCTTTTCGCTCTCTGAGGAGCGGCTCTGGGGCGATGAGCCGCTCGCGCCACGCGGCACGCGGTATACGCGCGGCTTTGTGCGGGTTGAGGCGACGGGGCCGAGAACGGTCGAGATCGAGACCAGTTTTCCGGACCCGAACCTTCCTTTCCGAATGGTCACACCGATCGGTTTTGTCCTGCCAAAGCACCATTACGACGCGGTGGGGACCGAGGCCTTTGGCCAAATGCCCATAGGAACCGGGCCCTACCGGATGACAGCGTTTGATCCGTCGGTGGCGGTCGATGCCGTCGCGTTTGAAGAATACTGGGCAGGAGAGCCGCCAGCGGCCACGCTCCGCTTTGAGATCGTGCCCGAATTCTCCACCCGCTTCGCAGGGCTCGTCGCGGGCGAATACGATGTCGTGGTTAGCGTCCCGGCGGATCAGGTCGACGCGCTTGAAGGCACCGAGGGCGTGACGGTGATGGAGAAGGGCATCGAGAACTACCCGATGTTTGCCTTCAACATGCTGGAAACCGAGCTGTTGCCCGACAACCCGCTCACGGACGTCAACCTCCGCCGCGCCATCGTCGCAGGCGTCGACCGTGAGGCGATCGCGGCTGCGATCTGGGGCGACGCGACCTTTGTGCCGACGCCCTTCAACTTCCCCGAGTATGGTGATTATTTCGACCCCGACCGCGCCCGCGGCGTGCCCTACGACCCAGAGCAGGCCGCCGCCTATCTGGCCGAGAGCGACTATGACGGCGAAGAGCTGATCTGGCACATCACGCGCGGCTTTTACCCCAACTACGAGATCGCGGCGGAGTTCATGGTCGAACAATGGGCCGAGCTTGGGATCAATGTCCGCATCGAGCTCAAGGACAATTTCTCGCTTGCCTATGAGCGGCCGTTCCACTTTCTCAACATGTCGATGTCGAGCGAGTTTTCCGGCGATCCCTACCGCCCGCTTTGGATGGATTGGGGCCCACTCTCCAGCCGCTTCCGCGCCTCGCACCGGACCTGGGACATGACGGAGGATTTCGTGCGCCTCGGCGAAGCTTTCGAGCAAGCGCAGGAATTTGACGCGCGGTATCAGGCCTATCTCGACCTCGTGGCCGAGTGGGAGCGGGTCACCCCCGGCATGTATATGTGGCGCAACGTCGTGAGCTACGCCGTCGACGCCGACCTGCAATGGGACCCGGGCAATTCGGCCGTCACCATCTTCGACAGCCTCTACATGACCGGCTATGGCGGCTGAACAGGGTTCTGGGGCGGCGCGGCCTTCGCCGCTCCTCTCCGTCTTTGGGCTGACGGTCGCCCTCCCGCCCGACGGGGACCGACCCGAGGCTGTTTCAGGGGTGAGCTTTGACATCGCGCCAGGCGAGACGCTTTGCCTTGTCGGTGAGAGCGGCTCGGGCAAATCCGTCATTGGCCAAGCGATCCTGGGGATGCTGCCCTCGGCGCTGCCTGTGACCGGCGGCGAAATCTCGTGGCAGGGCACGTCGATGCCCGCGCAGCGCGATGCGGCCTTTGCCGGTATCCGCTCGGCCGAGATTTCCATGATCTTTCAGGATGCAAGCGCGAGCCTCAATCCGGTGCGCACCATCGGCGCACAGCTCGCCGAAGTGCTCGCCGTCCACGGAATAGCAAAGAGCGAACGCAAGGCGCGTGTGCGCGACACCTTGCGCGATGTCGCCCTGCCCGAGCCCGAGCGCATTGCGCGCTCCTATCCGCATCAGCTTTCGGGCGGGCAAGCCCAGCGTGCCGTGATCGCGGCGGCCCTCCTTTTGGCACCAAGGCTCTTGATCGCCGACGAGCCGACGACCGCGCTCGACGTGACGACCCAGGCCGAGATCCTCGCGCTGATCGCGCGGCTCAAGGCCGAGCGCGAGCTGGCTGTCCTGTTTGTGACGCACGATTTCGGTGTCGTGGCCGAAATCGCAGACCGCGTCGCTGTGATGAAGGACGGCATACAGGTCGAGACCGGCGCCGCGCAGGAGGTCCTCAACCGCCCCCAGCACGCTTACACCCAACGCCTGATCGCTGCCGTCACGCCGCCCGAGCGGCCCCCCAACCCTCGCGACGACACTCGGGTCTTGGAGGCACGGAACGTCAACCTGATCTATCGCAGCGGCCTCTTTGGCGGCAGGCAAAGCTTTCACGCCGTACGGGATGTCTCGCTGGAGATTAGCGCGGGGCAGACTGTCGCCGTTGTTGGCGAAAGTGGGTCTGGCAAAAGTTCGCTGGCGCGGTGCCTTCTGCGACTTGAGGACATCGACAGCGGCTCGATCACGTTCAAGGGCGCGGAGATTAGCGGCCTTACAGGCAACGCGCTGCGGAGCTTGCGGCGCTCGATGCAGGTGGTGCTGCAAGATCCTTACTCCGCCCTCAACCCGCGCCAGACCATCCGCGCCGCCATCGCAGAGGGGCCGATCATTCACGGCGCCACGGCCAAGGACGCGCACCGCACGGCCGACGCGCTGATGGAGCTGGTGGGCCTCTCGGCGCAGGCCGGCGGGCGGTATCCGCAAGAGTTTTCGGGCGGGCAGCGGCAGCGCATCTGCATTGCGCGCGCGCTGGCGCTGGAGCCTGAGCTGTTGATCGCCGATGAGGCGGTATCGGCGCTCGACGTGTCGATCCAGGCGCAGATCCTCGATCTCTTCGCCGATATGCAGGCGCGCTACGGCTTTGCCATTCTCTTCATCACGCATGATCTTTCGGTCGCGCGCGCGATTGCCGATGACATTCTCGTCATGCGCCAGGGGGAAATCGTGGAGCGCGGGCCCGCTTCGCAAATCTTCGACGCCCCCGTACACCCCTACACGGCGGATCTTCTGGCTGCGGCGCCGGGGCTCGACACGTTCCAGCCGGAGAGCGCGGCATGACGGGCTACATCCTGTCGCGCCTGATCCGGGCCGCCGTGACGATGCTGCTGACCGTGACGATCGTCTTTCTCTTCATCCGGTTTTCGGGCGACCCGGCCGCGGCCCTTGTGCCGCCAGACGCGCCGCAAGAGGTCATCGATCAATATGCCCGCACCATGGGCCTCGATCAGCCGATCTGGCGGCAATATGCGGGCTATATCGGCGGAATCCTGCGGGGAGATTTCGGTTTTTCGATCCACACCGGGCTTGCCGTAGAAGAGGTGTTCTTCGACCGTCTGCCTTTTACGCTGCATCTCGGGCTCACCGCTCTGGCCCTTGCGATCGCTATCGGCATCCCCATCGGCGCCATCGCGGCGATCCGGCGCGGCAGCGCCCTCGATCGCTTTGTTATGGGCTTTTCCGTCTTTGCCTTTGCGATGCCCAACTTTCTCTTTGGGCTCATCCTGATCCTGACGGCCGCGCTCGCGTTTGGCACGTTTCTCGGGGGCGACAGCGCCAACGTCATTTGGCCAGCTTTGACGCTGGGGCTCGCCGCGATGGGCAGCTTTGCACGCTTTGCCAGATCCTCGCTCCTTGAGACGATCAACGCGCCCTACATGCGCGCCGCGGAAGCGCGCGGCGTGCCGTTTTGGACGCGCCTCATCCGCCATGCGGCGCCGAATGCCGCAATCCCGCTCGTCACGCTGATCGGTCTGTCCCTCGGCGCGCTCGTCGCGGGGTCGGTTGTGACCGAGCAGGTTTTCGCCTGGCCGGGGGTCGGGCAATTGCTCGTCCGATCCGTTGCCACGCGCGATCTCGCGCAAGTGCAGTTTCTGGTGCTGGTCGTCGCCTTTACGATGGTAATGGCAAACCTTGTGGTCGACTTCCTCTACCTTCTCATCGACCCCCGGATCCGCGCGACATGAGTGAAGTTGCAGCCGCTGGGCGCGCGCCTCCGCCGATCCCCCTCAGCGTCAAGATCGCGATGGCGTTCGTTGTCCTCTTCGTGCTTTTCGCGCTTTTCGGCCATGCGCTGACGCCGCACGGCTTTCGCGAGACATCGCTTCTTCACCGGCTGGAGCCGCCGGGAACGGAGGGCTACCTCCTTGGCACCGATGCCCGCGGGCGAGATCTTTTGGCGCGTCTTGTCGCCGGCGCGCAGATCACTCTGGTGGTGGCCATTGCAGGCACCGTCATCGGAGCCGTGCTGGGCTCGCTCTTGGGCATCCTGGCCGCCGCCCAACGCGGGCGTGCCGAAGCGGTCATCATCGCCGCGATCGACGTACAGGCATCGCTCCCGATCATCATTGTCGCCCTCTTCATGCTGGCGATGTTTGACAATTCCTTTGCCCTCTTTCTGCTGCTCGTCGGCCTCAACGGCTGGGAGGTCTATGCACGGCTGATGCGAGGCGCGACGCTTCAAGCCAAGGAGTCCGGCTACGTTACGGCCGTGCGCGCCCTCGGCGCTTCGCCGGCGCGGATCTATCTGCGGCACGTCCTGCCTAACATCCTCAACATCGCGCTGGTGCAGTTTACCGTGAACCTGCCGCTGACTGTGCTCCTCGAAACGGCGCTTTCGTTCCTCGGGCTCGGCGTGCAGCCGCCGCTGACGAGCCTTGGGCAGATCATGTCCGAAGGACGCGACCGGCTGATGACCGCCTGGTGGCTCACGCTGCTGCCCGGCGCGATCATCTTTTGCCTCGCGCTTTCGGTCTCGATGATTGGCGATTGGCTGCGCGACCGCCTCGATCCGACGCTCAGGAGCGAGAGATGACGGCCGCCCTTGCCCTCTCCGCCGAAATACGTGGTCGGGCCCGAGCCTTCTCCCCTCGATCTGGCCCTCGTCGAGACGCTTGAGCGCTGTGAAACGACGATTCTCGGTCACATCCTTTATTGGGGCGCGATGGATACGGGCATCCGGGCGAACAAGAGCTTTGGGCCGCGTATTGCGGGGCGGGCCCTGAGAGTGCAGATCCCCGGGCCCTGTCCGGTGATGCTTCACTAGGCGATTGGCCTCGCCCGGCCCGGTGACATCCTCGTCATCGACAGGCTGGGCGACACGCGCTTTGCGTGCCTCGGCGATGGGGTCGCCGCCGCAGCCAAGCTGCCAGGGGTCCGCGGCGAGATCATCTACGGCCCTTGCACCGATGGCGAGGCGTTGGCCGAGCTTGGCTTTCCGGTTTGGTGCCGCGGCCTGTCGCCCATGACGACACGCATGGCAGGCCTCGGAGGCCGCGCCCATGTTGCTGTTTCGGTCGGCGGTGTGGCCGTGTTGGCGGGGGATTCGCTGCTCGCCGATGCAGACGGCGCCTATGCTGTGCGCCCCGACGATGCCGCGCGCGTCGCGCCCCTCGCGCTTACGCGCGGGCGGATCGTCGCCTAGAAGCGCGCGAGCTACGGCGGCCAGCCGCCGCCCTTGACGCAAATTTCGGGGGCGGAGCGCATGGTCTCGGATGTGATCGGCAGACCGGCTCGGCGTGCGTGATCGCGTGCCAGATTGGCGCCACGTCACGCACGAAGTTTTCTTGACGGCGACGTGCGAAAGGGGCGACCGAGAGGGCACGCTGGATGTGACCGCCGAACCACGAAACGCGCTGTAGGGATCTGCCCATGGTCACCGAGCACTTTCGAGACGAGGCCTTCGTCGAAAAATACGTTGAGCAAGGACCTGCACTCTTCGTGCCCGGGTTCGAGGCACTGCACCGAATGACGGCGATCCTTCTGGGCGAGCGCGTCCCCAACGCCGGCATGCTCCTGCTGCTGGGCGCCGGTGGTGGCCACGAACTGACACGTTTGGCTGCCCAAAATGCGGCGTGGCGCTTTTGCGCGGTGGATCCGTCCGAAGCGATGCTTGGCGCCGCGCGCACGCGGATGGCGCAGCAAGGTGCCGCCGAACGGGTCGACTGGGTGTGCGGGCTGATCGAGGATGCGCCAACGGGGCCGTTCGACGGCGCAACGTGTCTGCTAACCCTGCATTTTGTCCCAGATGACGGAGCGAAGCTGGACACGCTCCGCGCCATCCGGGGTCGCCTCAAACCCGGCGCACCACTGGTTCTTGTCGACCTGTGTATGGACCGCGGATCGCAGGGGTTCCACCGCGCTGTGGACTTGTACGGAGCCTACGCCGAGCACACCGGCGCCCAGCACGACGACGTCGAACAGACCACGTCGCGGATCCGCGCCGGAGACGTTAGGTCAGTTTCGCCGGAGCGGAATGTCGAGTTGTTCGGGGAAGCGGGCTTTGTGGAAACTGAGCTGTTCTACGCCGGCTTTTCCTGGCGCGGCTGGGCCATGCGAAATCAAGACGCGATTGGCAGTCCGTGACCGTCGGCCACGCTTCGGTGATACAAGACGGACGCCCGGAAAACGCATCTTGGTGCGGTGCAGAAAGCGCGGCGTCGGAGGGGCTGTGCGAAAGCCGTGGTCCGGTTTCAGTCTGAGTAGATGTCGGGTCGGGGCTCCACCCGCGTTCCAATCCGGGCTACACTATGAGTTCCCAAGTTGGATGGCACAGGGCCGCGTGGATTTCTGCACCTGGCATTCACGTGTCGCATTCTTCTATGGCCAGCAAGCGATCGGCGTGTCTTCATCCGGCCGACTGTGCACCCTGACGCCGCGCATAAGATCGTCCGATGTCCGGTATGCGAAACGGGCTTGCGGTGCGCAAAACGCGCTCTGCGATCCGGCGCTTCGGCGAGCGGGCACGCGACGACGCACGGTATGGTCCGCAGCGTCGGAAAGAGGCGTCTCCCACTCGCCGATGAGCTCATGCGCCATAGCGTGGCCAATGCGGTCTGCGTCAGGGATGGGCATCGAAGCGCGCCTCCCCGCTGGCATCATTCACCCAAAGCCGATACGCCCGACCGCCGAATTCTCCGGTTGGGTCGAGGAAAGCAAGCGCTTCCGCTGTGGTGGCAGCGGTGGTCAAAGCAGCCCCAGGGTGAGGCGCACCGGGAAAGTAGATCGTGGAGACGGATATAGAGCCGTCCGACACCATCGTGCGGGAAAGGACGGCGCGGGCCTCATCAGCAGTCAACGGCTCGGGGGAGGCGTAAGCGACAATGCGGGTCGTAAGCGGCCCGGTATCGGACTTGAAATACCCAACCCGCTCGGCGGGCGGGCTGTCATCCAGGGTCAGTAGGTTGAGATGTCCACTTAACCTTCTTTCAGCTGTGGACTCACGCTGAAGTGCAACAGATTGATATCGCATCTATTCTATACCTCTGCGAATGGCGAGCAGCTCACTTTCGAAGACCTCGGCTGGCGTTCGATAGCCCAGGCATTTGCGGGGTGTGGAATTGAGGCGATGGCAAATCGACCTTAGATATCGATTTGTCAGCGCCGTCGGTTCCGTTGATCGAGGAAGGTATCGCCGAAGTCTGCCATTCATGTTCTCGCCCGTGCCCTTTTGGTAGGGCGCTTGCGGATCGCAGAACCACGCATCGGCGCCGATCACAGCCTTGAGGTGTCGCCAGGCGGAGAACTCAGTGCCGCGGTCGAAGGTGATGGATTGACGCGCGTCGGCGGGAAGGGCCGCAAGCCCTTGGATCAGCGCCTCCATGATCGGTTTGGATTGCCTGTCTTCGTTCCGCAGAGCGACGGCGAAGCGACTGACCCGTTCGACGAGGGAGGTGACATTGACCTTTCCATGCTCCTTGCGGAACATCACCAGATCGCACTCCCAGTGTCCGAACTCGGATCGCTGAGCGATGCGCTGCGGCCTTTGCGACCAGTATTGCGCGTTCGATATATGGGTGCGCTGATGCCGCCGATATCCGCGCGGCCGGCGGCGGCGGCGATGCATGGGCAAATGACGGTAGAATGACTCGGAGCGACCTGCGTTGGAGTAGGCGTAGCGATAGATCGTCTCGTGGCTGACATGGACAGGGTGGCGCTCTAGCAGCATGCGTCCGGCGATCTGCTCTGGAGACCAACCGGCCTTGAGCCGATCCTCGATCGCAGCTTTCAAGTCCTGATGTTTGACCATCTTGCGATGGATTGCGCGGCGGCGTTCGTACATGCCCTGGGCCGCTACGGCGAAATAGCCTTTGACTTTCGGAAGCTCGGGGTCAGAAAAGTCATTCCGATTGAGCTCGCGGTAGATCGTGGACGGCGCACGCCCCAAACGATCCTCGATCTCTGAGACTGGCATGTCCGCGTCACGCCACTGCGCAATCTTCCGACGCTCTGCCAAGCTCAGGTGAGGGTAACTTCGGCCCATTCCACATCCTACATGCAAGCTTCTGTTTTGATACAGAATTTGCACTTCGTTTGTGAATCCACCCTGGCCGATCTGAAAGAAGGGGCTCCGAAATGGCCGTGCGCCCTGGCTCAGGTCATGAGAGCTGCGCGAAGTCACTGAGACGCGCCGCCCACATCAGAGTGCGCTGCGATTATTGCACAAATCAAGCTTGATAAAGTCCGTTAAACCTCGCGGTATCTCGTGAGATCGCTGCAGGAACCTCAGATCGACAGACGCCCCGCACTCTTGCATACAGCAATGCGCACAAGCCTGTATGGGAGAGGGTATGAGACACAGCCAACGCAGCGCGATGCACACCTCAAGCGCCGGCCATGCCAAACGAAACCGCAAACTAAACCGTGCTCATGGGCGCGTCTGACCAGGTGAATAGGGGCGATGCGGCCTATCTGCTTCAGCGCAGCATCGATGGTGTCTGGACAACCGCGCCAGCGATGCTCTCGGTGGAAGGGGGTAAGATTGTCGGTATCAGCGCGGCGAAGTCGGCCAGCACCTCACTCGTTATGCCCGCGCTCGCAAATGCGCACGACCATGGACGTGGCCTGCGCACCCTGGCTTTCGGCGCGGGCGACGACGCGCTCGAAGTGTGGATCGCCTCGCTCGGGCGCGAGCCGGCGACCGATCCTTATCTGCGCGCCGCCGTCGCCTTTGCGCGCATGGCCGAGTCGGGCGTCGCCGCGCTCAACCATTGCCATGGCAGCGCCGATCCGCACCGCACAGTGGACGAGGCGGAGGCCGTCTCGCGAGCGGCAAGGGAAATCGGCATTCGCGTCGCATTCGCCGTGCCGATCTGGGGCCGCAATCCTTGGACCTATGGCGATCCGGCACCATTCTTCGACCGGCTCCCGCCAGAGCAGGTGGCCCAGTTGCGGAGCGCCGAGGGGACGTGGCCGAGCGCGGCGGCGCAGCTTGCCATGCTCGATGCGATCACCGCCTTTGAGCACGAGACCTTTTCGGTCCAATACGGCCCTGTCGGCCCGCAATGGGTCGACGACGCAACGCTTGAACGTATCGCCGCGGGCTCGGCGGAGACAGGGCGGCGCGTCCATATGCATCTCTTCGAGACCCGCTACCAAAAGGAATGGGCGTCGGCGGCTTATCCCGGCGGTCTCCTGCAGCATCTCGACCGGATCGGATTGCTGTCGGACCGGCTGACCGTCGCACATGGTGTCTATCTCGACGCGGAGGATTGTGCGCTCCTGGCCGCGCGCGGGGTAACGGTGTCGCTCAACAGCTCATCGAATCTGCGCCTGCGATCCGGCCTTGCACCGGTGGCGACCTATCTCGCCGCCGGGGTCCGCTTTGGCCTGGGGCTCGACGGGCTCGCCTTCGATGATGACGAGGACGCGCTGCGAGAGTTGCGCGTGGCCTGGCGGCTGCAACGCGGTTGGGGCGCCGACGACGTGCTGACGCGGGACCGTCTGCTCGATGCGGCGCTGATCGACGGCCGGCGCTCGATCCTCGGCGCCGATGGCGGCGGGACGATTGCCCCAGGCGCTCCGGCCGATATTCTAACGCTCGATACGGCCCGCATCACCGGAGATATCCTCGAGGGCGGGGCCGATCTTGTCGATCTCCTTGTTGCACGCGCGCGCAACGAAGACGTGCGGGGGCTCCATGTCGGCGGTCGCGCCGTCGTGGTGGAGGGCCGTGCCACCGGGATCGACCGGGCCGCCGCCGAAGTCGAGCTTTTGGCGCAGGCCCGTGCCAGCGGCTGCACTCCGCTCACCTCGGAGGACCACGCGGTGCGAGCGGCCCTCGCCGCGTATTATCGATGCGGGTGTCACACAAATTTGGGTTGATCCCGTCCGCGTGCTGACGCCCGAACTGCGGTCCAGGGCGTTGCGGCGCATGCGAAAGGCGGCTCCATCAGCGCGCCCTCACCGCATTGGGCTAGGGCGGCTGAGAGACCCGGAATTGGCTTGTTGCGCAGGGCGTTCTCCGCCAGGATGCGCGCCGGCATGGAGCCCGCCGCCACGGGCCGAACGCCTCTTCGAAACTCAATGCCGCAGGGGTCGCACCGCCACGGTGCTCTCCCTCGGCGTAGCCAGGGGGTACCCAAGATGACCAACCTTCCGCTTCAGGCGCGTGTTGTGATTATCGGAGGCGGCGTCTCCGGCTGCTCGGTGGCCTATCATCTGGCAAAGCTCGGCTGGACCGATATCGTCCTGCTCGAACGCAAGCAGCTCACCTGTGGGACGACGTGGCACGCGGCAGGGCTAATCGCGCAACTGCGTGCGAGCCAGAACATGACGCGTCTCGCTAAGTATTCGGCTGAGCTCTACGCCGAGCTGGAGGCTGAGACAGGGCTTGCGACAGGCTTTCGTCAGACCGGCTCGATCACCGTGGCGTTGACCGAGCACCGGCGCGAAGAGATCCTGCGCCAGGCTGGGCTCGCGCGCGTCTACGGTGTTGAGGTCGAGGACCTGTCGCCCGCCGAGGTGGTCGATCGCTACCCGCAAATCAATATCGAGGGCGTAACGGCGGGCGTCTGGCTCCCGGGCGACGGCCAGGCCGATCCCGCGAATGTCGCGCTGGCGCTGGCGCGCGGGGCGCGGGCACGGGGAGCCGAGATCGCCGAGGGCGTGAAGGTCACTGGTGTGACGACCGAGACCGGCCGCGTCACCGGCGTTGATTGGGCACGGGGCAGTGAGACCGGTCATATCGCGGCCGATCTAGTCGTCAACTGTGCAGGCATGTGGGCGCGAGACCTCGCGGCCGAGGCCGGCGTCCGCGTCCCGCTCCATGCCTGCGAGCATTTCTATATCGTCACCGAAAACATCGCGGGGCTTGGCCAGCTTCCGGTGCTACGCGTGCCCGACGAATGTGCCTACTACAAGGAAGACGCGGGCAAAATGCTCCTTGGCGCGTTTGAGCCCAAGGCCAAACCCTGGGGCATGGACGGCATCTCCGAAGACTTTTGCTTTGACCAATTGCCCGAGGATTTCGACCATTTCGAGCCGATCCTAGAGGCCGCCGTCGAACGCATGCCGATGCTCGCCGAGGCGGGCATCCACACCTTCTTTAACGGCCCCGAGAGCTTTACCCCGGACGACCGCTACTATCTCGGTGAGGCGCCCGAACTCGACGGCTATTGGGTCGCGGCGGGCTACAACTCCATCGGCATCGCTGCGTCGGGCGGGGCCGGCATGGCGCTCGCCCAATGGATGGAGGACGGCGCGCCGCCCTTCGATCTCTGGGAGGTCGATATCCGCCGGGCGCAGCCGTTTCAGAAGAACCGCCGCTATCTGCGCACGCGGGTCAGCGAAACGCTGGGTCTGCTCTATGCCGACCATTATCCGTTCCGTCAGCCCGAGACGGCGCGCGGGGTGCGCCGCTCCCCGCTCCATGAGCACCTGAAGGCGCGTGGTGCGGTCTTTGGCGAAACGGCGGGCTGGGAGCGGGCGAACTGGTTTGCACGCCCGGGTCAGGAGCGAGAGTACCGCTACGATTGGGGGGGGCAGAATTGGTTTGCCAACCAGCGCGCTGAGCATCTGGCGATCCGCGAGGGGGTGGGCCTTCTCGAGATGTCGTCCTTCGGCAAGATCCGCATCGAGGGGCCCGAGGCCAGCGCGGTACTGCAGCGGCTTTGCGGGGGACAAATGGACGTGGCCCCGGGCCGCATCGTCTATACGCAGATGCTCAACGACCGCGGTGGGATCGAGAGCGATCTGACCGTCACTCGGCTGTCGGAGACAGCCTACCTCCTCGTGGTGCCGGCGTCGAGCGTGCAGCGCGATCTGGCCTGGCTCCGCCGGCATGTCGGCGAGGCGCGCGCGGTCGTCGTCGATGTGACGGCAGCGGAGGCCGTCTTGCCGCTGATGGGGCCGAAAGCGCGCGACATTCTCGAAGCCTGCACACCGCACGACTTCTCGAACGCAGCGCACCCCTTTGGCGTTGCGCGCGAGATCGAGATCGGGATGGGCCTCGCTCGGGCGCACCGCGTCACCTATGTCGGCGAGCTTGGCTGGGAGCTTTATGTCTCGACCGATCAGGCCGCCCATGTCTTTGAGACGCTGATGGGGGTCGGCGCTGAATATGGTCTCACGCTCAGTGGCTTGCACGCGATGGAGAGTTGCAGGTTGGAGAAGGCGTTCCGCCACTATGGCCACGACATCACGGATGAGGACCACGTGCTCGAGGCTGGCCTTGGCTTTGCCGTCAAACCCGATGCGCCCGGCAAGGGCGACTTCATCGGTCGCGATGCGGTGCTGCGCAAGAAGGAGGCGGGGGTGGAGCGGCGGCTGCTGCAGTTTCGCCTGACGGATCCCGCCCTGCATCTCCACCATGGCGAGCCGGTGCTGCGAGATGGAACCATCGTTGGCTACCTCTCTTCGGGCGGCTATGGCCATGCGCTCGGCGGCGCCGTCGGCCTCGGCTATGTGCCCTGCACGCGACCAGGCGAACCCGGAAAGGAGATGCTGGCATCAGTCTACGAGATCGAGATCGCGGGGACGCGGCACGCCGCGGAGGCGAGCCTCAAGCCGCTCTATGATCCGAAATCGGAGCGCGTCAAAGCGGATCGGAGCGGCGCGGAGCAGAACGCGGCAACCCTGGCCGAGACGCAGCAAGTCGCCTAAAGCAGATCTAACGGATTTGCGCTCCGTGCGTCGCATCTAAGCCGGACCAGCACGTAAGCCGCCTGGCCCGTTGCGGGCCTTAAGGCAGCGCGGGCCGTTGAGAGGGAGCGGACATGAAGCGCCGATGGCCGTCCGGGGTGTCCCTCCTAAAGCCCGAAGTGGCCGCCGCAATCGCGTCAATGTGGTCTTCGCTTTTCGCCGGGCGCGCGATATGTCGTAGGTCACAGGAGGCGCCCATGTCCGACATCGCGACTAATCCTATCGCTGAGAGCGCCCCGCACGGTGTAAGCGACGCGTGGTGTGCACCGTCCACCGGAGTGTTGCGGCTTGGGGTCAATATCGACCACGTCGCAACATTGCGCAACGCGCGCGGCGGCGCCGGGCCTGACCCCGTCCGCGCCGCTCAGCTTGCCGAGGCTGCGGGGGCCGACGGCATTACAGCGCATCTGCGCGAGGACCGGCGCCACATCTTAGACCGCGATATCGAGCAGCTGATGGCCACTCTTACGCGCCCGCTCAACTTCGAGATGGCTGCGACCGACGAGATGCAGGCGATTGCCCTGCGGCACCGGCCCCATGCCGTCTGCCTTGTGCCGGAAAAGCGCGAGGAACGGACGACCGAGGGGGGGCTTGACGTCGTGCAGGACGAGGTGCGCCTGGCGCGCTTTATCGCCCCGCTGGCCGATGCCGGGTGCCGCGTGTCGCTCTTCGTCGCGGCGGATCGTGCGCAGGTCGAGGCGGCCGCGCGGATCGGTGCGGCGGTGATTGAGCTCCACACTGGCGGCTATTGCGACGCCCATATGGACGGGCAGCACCGCGCGCGGGATGCCGAGCTCGCCCGGCTGACTGAGATGGCGGCGCACGCCCATGACCTCGGGCTCGAAGTTCATGCGGGCCATGGCCTGAGCTTTGAAACTGTTGGGCCGATTGCGGCGCTGCCGCAGCTCGTTGAGCTCAATATCGGGCATTTCCTGATCGGCGAGGCCGTTTTCACCGGGCTCGACCACGCGATCCGCCAGATGCGCAGGCTGATGGATGCCGCGCGCGCTGCCCCCACCGCCTGACCGCGGGTCCAGACGCGTGAACCTCGTCCTCTGGACATCGGCCCACCCGCCCGGACGCATCCCTATCAGCCGGACGCGTGACGGCTAATGATCCTCGGCATCGGCACCGATCTTGCGAATATCGAGCGGATCGAGGGCACGCTTGCCCGTTTCGGCGACCGTTTTCGGACCCGCGTGTTCACTGAAACCGAGCAGCGTAAGGCGGAACGGCGGCGCGATGTCGCCGCGACCTATGCCAAGCGCTGGGCGGCGAAAGAGGCGTGTTCCAAGGCGCTGGGCACTGGTCTGCGCATGGGCATCGCGTGGAAGGACATGCATGTGACGAACTTGCCGACGGGCCAGCCCGTGATGCACCTTTCCGGATGGGCGGCTGCGCGCTTGGCAGAGATGACGCCCCCGGGCTGCGAGGCGGTTGTCCATGTCACGCTGACCGATGACCACCCTTGGGCACAGGCCGTCGTTCTGATCGAAGCGCGTCCGCGCGCCGTGCAGGGGCCGCCCGCACTGTGATCCGGTGACGGCCTTCCTTGACACCCCGCCGGGCGGGCCGCATGTAGCCGCGGGCCGGGCGGGGCGCGGCAGACAAACGGCACGGGCAGGATCAGAGCATGGCGAGCTTTCGCGAAAACGTCGTTGAGACGGTCAAGACCATTGTCTATGCCCTTCTGATCGCGGGCGTGTTCCGCACCCTTTTCTTTCAGCCGTTTTGGATCCCGTCCGGCTCGATGAAAGACACACTGCTCATCGGCGACTTTCTCTTCGTCAACAAGATGGCCTACGGGTATTCGCAGCATTCCTGTCCGTTTTCGTTCTGCACCTTTATCGATGGGCGATGGTTCGGCAACGCGCCGGAGGTCGGCGATGTCGTGGTCTTCCGCCACCCGGTCAATGGGCAAGACTTTATCAAGCGCCTTGTCGCCGGCGAGGGCGACCGGGTGCAGATGCTCGACGGGATCCTGAACATCAACGGCACCCCGCTGAAGACCGAGCCCGACGGCGTATTCCAGGAGGTCTTCGCGCCGCAGGGGCCGCAGGGCCAGCCGCCGCAATGCGGAAACCGGCCGCTTGTTCTGGGTGAAGTCTGCGAAAAGGAACGCTTTATCGAGACGTTGCCCAACGGCGAGACCCACGCGATCCTCAACATTCGCGACGGAGGGGCGAACGACAATACGCCTGTCTTTACCGTGCCGGAGGGGCACTACTTTTTTATGGGCGACAATCGCGACAACTCGACCGATAGCCGCGTTAACCCGCTGGCGCGCGGGGTCGGTTTTGTGCCGGAAGAGAACCTTATCGGCCGAGCGAACCGGGTGATGTTTTCGGCAGCGGGGAACTCGCTCTTTTTCTTTTGGACCTGGCGCGGGGATCGGTTCTTTCACCGGATCGAATAGGGCGGGCCGCGGCAGATGGCTCGGGGTTGCCGAGGCAGGCGAACCGCTGGTCGCGCCACCGGTCGAGCACGGAGGGCGGAATAATCCGTGCGCGGCAGAGCCCGTGTGAGCCGCGTCGCAGACCCATATGTCGGAGGGCCATGTTCTTGCTGATGCACGACACTCGCGACACGTTCCGAGGCCTTCGCGTTGGATATACTTGGGGCCGAGCGGTCTGTCTTTGGCGCGGGCCGAGCGTCGGATGGGCGCACTTTGAGCCAGAGCGGTCCAACTCCCGTTTTACCTGTCCGGTCCACCGATGGCGCGGCCCGCGTGGCAGACGGATGCACGCATGAAGCTCTCGGCCGATCTCAAAGCGTTTCAACATCAGCTCGGCTATGCGTTTCGCGACCCTGACCTGCTCATACGCGCGCTGACCCATGGCTCCATCGCCTCGGCCACGCGCCCGGACAACCAGCGGATGGAATTCTTGGGCGACCGCGTTCTCGGTCTGGTGATGGCCGAGGCGCTCCTCGAAGCCGATGAGGATGCCGCCGAGGGGCAGCTCGCGCCCCGCTTTAACACGCTCGTGCGCAAGGAGACCTGCGCCGAGGTCGCCACCGAAATCGCGCTCGGCGATGTGCTGAAGCTTGGACGCTCCGAGACAATGACAGGCGGGCGGCGCAAGACCGCCCTTTTGGGTGACGGAATGGAGGCCGTGATCGCGGCCGTTTACCTCGACGGCGGCTTTGGCGCGGCCAAAGCGCTGGTCCTGCGGCTCTGGGGCGCGCGGATCGCCCGGATCGACGCCGATGCGCGCGATCCCAAGACGGCGCTTCAGGAATGGGCGCAAGCACGGCGGATGCGGCCGCCGAGCTACCGTGAGCTGCGGCGGAGCGGGCCCGACCATGCGCCGCTCTTTACCATAGAGGCCCGGCTTGAGACGGGGGCGACCGCGGAAGGCCAGGCCCCCTCAAAGCGCGCCGCCGAGCAGAAAGCGGCCGCGGCGCTCCTTAAGGCGTTGGGCGCAGCCGTCGCACCTAAGGCCTAACTCGCACCGATCCGTGGCGGCGCGGGTTCCGGTCGCGCGCGGGATGCCCTACATGGCCCGGTGGAGGCAAGGAGACATCCGATGACGACACGTTGCGGCTTTGTCGCGCTGATCGGCGAGCCCAATGCCGGCAAGTCCACGCTGCTGAACCGCATGGTCGGAGCCAAGGTCTCGATCGTGACTCACAAGGTCCAGACGACGCGGGCGCGGATCCGAGGCGTTGCGCTCTCGGGCGCGGCGCAGCTCGTCTTTGTCGACACGCCGGGGCTTTTTCGACCGCGCCGGCGGCTGGACCGCGCGATGGTCGCCGCCGCTTGGGCCGGGGCGGCGGATGCCGATGTGGTCGTGCTGCTGATCGAGGCGCATCGCGGGCTGACGGACGGTGTCATGGCGATCCTCAACGCGCTGAAAGAGCGCGGCACGGAAGGGCGGCCGGTGGCCCTGGCGATCAACAAGATCGACCGGGTCGAGGCGCCGGTGCTTTTGGGCCTCACGGAGGCGGCGAACGCAGCCTATCCCTTTGCGCAGACCTTCATGATCTCGGCCGAGAAGGGGCACGGCGTCGACGATTTGCGTGACTGGCTTGCGGGCGCCCTCCCCGAAGGACCGTGGCTTTATCCCGAAGACCAGATCGCCGATCTGCCGCTCCGCATGCTCGCCGCCGAGACGACGCGCGAAAAGCTGACGCTGCGGCTGCACCAGGAGCTGCCCTACCAACTCACGGTCGAAACCGAAGGATGGGATGAGCGCAAAGACGGATCGGTGCGCATCGACCAGGTGATATATGTCGCCCGCGACGGGCATAAGGGGATCGTGCTCGGGGCCAAAGGCCAGGCACTCAAGGCGGTGGGCCAGGCCGCACGCGCCGATCTAGAGGCTTTTCTCGACCGCAAAGTGCACCTCTTCACGCAAGTCAAAGTCCGGCCGAACTGGCTAGACGAGGCGGCGCGCTATTCCGAGATGGGGCTTGATTTCCGCGATGGGGAGGGCTGAGCGCCGTGGCGCGGCTCGTATCGGGCCTCTGGGTCGACGCCTATCGGGCGCGGCTCGAAGCGCAAGGCGTGCCGGTCTATGTGAGCGCGCGGGGCGATGCGACGGCGGGCGCAATCGTCGTCAAATGCGCGAGCCTCGACGGCCGCGCTCGGGCTTATCAGCGGATCACCGCGATGGATGGCAGCCGCCCCTGGGACGTGCTGGCCGATGGTCCGGAGGCCGAGGTCGACGCCGCAATCGCGCGCGCGCAGGCCTTAGACCCCGATCTCTGGGTCGTCGAGATCGAGGACCGGGCAGGGCGGCCGTTTTTGGACGCGCCGGGGCTCGAATGACCGACGCGCCGCGGGTGTCTTCCGCGAAGAGTTCGGCATTTGAGGCAAGAAGAAGCGGGCAGGGCGCGCGCTGTGCCTGCTGCCATGCGCTGGGGGTGCCGGTGCGGGCGCGGCCGATCTGATGGAGTGGCGGGCGGAGGGGATCCTCCTTACGGTGCGGCGGCACGGCGAGAGTGCGGCGATCATCGACACCTTTACCGAGGCGCGGGGGCGCCATGCAGGCGTTGTCCGCGGCGGCGGCGGGCGTCGGATGGCGCCGGTCTTGCAGCCTGGCGCGCAGCTCGACCTGACCTGGCGCGCGCGGCTGGAAGAGCATCTGGGTAATTTCACCGTCGAGCCGTTGCGCGGGCGTGCGGCCACGGTTTTGGGCGACCGCGCGTCGCTTGCGGGCGTGGCGGCCGTGACGGCGCTTGCGGCGTTTGTTTTGCCTGAACGGCAGGCTTATCCGGCGCTCTACCGGCAGACCGAAGCGGTGCTCGATCTCATCGGCGAGAGCGCGCTCTGGCCCTATGCCTATCTGCGCTGGGAGGCGGCGCTTTTGTCGGAGATGGGTTTTGGGCTCGACCTGTCATCCTGCGCCGTGACGGGCGCGGAGGAGGGGCTGGTTTTCGTCTCGCCGCGCACGGGGCGGGCCGTGAGCGCTGCGGGGGCTGGTATCTGGGCTGACCGGCTTTTGCCCCTCCCGCCTTGCCTCCGGGGAGCCGCGCCCGAGGGGCTGCGCGAGGTACTGGAGGCGCTCGTTACCACCGGGCATTTCCTAGCCAATCGGCTCGCGCCGTCGCTCGGCGACAAGCCGTTGCCGGACGCACGAACGCGGTTGATCGAGGCGCTCACGCGGCAGGCCTAAGCCCTTGAACTGGTAAGGCTAGCACCGGGCGGCGAGGGCGCGCGCGGTTTCGGCAACGGCATCTAGCGGATCGGAGAGCGGACGTCCGAGGAGCGCCTCGCATGTGGCGGGATCGGTGTAGCGCGCCTCGCCAACCCCACCCGCGATCATGCGCAGGGACGGCGAGAGGCGGTTGGCCAGCCGCACCGTCCAATCCGGCGCGACGAGGCGCGGCACCCGCGCGCCGGGCACGGCGCGACGCACGGCGCGCGCGATGTCACAGAGCCACAGCGTCGGCCCCGAGGCGAGGATGCGGGCGCCTGCCGGAGCGTGGAGGGCAGAAAGATGCGCAGCGGCGACGTCTTGGGCCGAGACCGAGGGAAAGGCAAGGCGCGCAAGGAGCGGCAGGCGCCCCTTCAGCAGCATGTCGATCAAGGTCAGCGACGAGGTCACGCCGCCGCCGCGGGGTGCGCCGAAGACATAGCCGGGGTTGATTGTGGCAAGGGCGAGCCCCGGTGTTGCGTCCGCAATCTCGCGCGCGGCGCGCTCGGCACATGTCTTGGCACGGGCATAGGCGCGGGTGCTGGGGGAGTCGGGATCTGTCCAGTCCGCATGCGTAAAGGTGTCCCCCGGTCCCTTGCCCGGTGCGCCGAGGATGGCGGCGATGGAGGAGGTCACCACGGCGCGGCGAATGCCCGCGCGCGTGGCGGCGTGTAAGACCCGCTTCGTGCCGTCGATGGCGGGGCGGAGAATAGCGTCGTCGCTGGCGGGCGCTGCGGTCGGCACTGGAGAGGCGGTGTGGAGCACGGCGTCGATCCCGTCCATCGCCGTATCCCAGCCCGTGTCGGAGAGCAGGTCCACTCGGGCTACCTCGAGCCGGTCCATCGGTGCGCCGAGATCGGCGGCAAGGGTGCTGTGGCGGTTTGGGTCGCGCAGCGTTGCGCGGACGCTGTGGCCCTGGGCAAGGGCTTCGGCCGTGATGTGGCGCCCCAGATAGCCGCCGACGCCAGTGATCAAGAGATGCATCGGTTTCGTGCGACATATGGGATGGTTCCCGCGGGACAAAGGTGCGATGCGTTTCGCGTTGGAGGAAGAGGCACGACAGCTGGTATGGCTCCTGCAATTCCCACTGACGCCCCGGATGCGAACGGGCTTTGGACCGCGGGTTGAGCGAAGGCGCGCCGCCTCCGGAGAACGGGGCGGTTCTGGACCGGTGCCGTCACCCGGCGCTGGGGCGCGCATCCCGACAACCCGCACGCAAGCATGCTGGTTTCACTCACAGCCGGACGTTCGGCATCGCTCAGGCTCGTCTAACCGCGGTCGCAAAATCCAAGACGCCCTCGGCGCCCAGCCTGCAACGCTCAAGCAAGAAGGCGTCGCGCGATCACCTGTGCCTGGATCTCGGCTGCCCCCTCGAAAATGCTGAGGATACGTGCGTCGCAGAGGACGCGGGAGATTGCGTATTCGAGCGCAAAGCCATTTCCGCCGTGGATCTGCAGGCCGTTATCTGCGGCGGCCCAGGCCACACGTGCGCCCAGGAGTTTGGCCATTCCGGCCTCAAGATCGCAGCGGCGCTCGGCGTCCTTCTCGCGGGCGGAGAAATAGGTGAGCTGGCGCGCCACCATGATCTCAACAGCCATCATCGCGAGCTTGCCCGAGACACGGGGGAAGGCGATGAGCGGCTGGCCAAACTGCTTGCGGTCGATGGCGTATTTCATCGAGATATCGAGCGCGGATTGCGCGACACCGATGGCACGGGCCGCCGTCTGGATGCGGGCGCTCTCGAAGGTCTGCATCAGCTGCTTAAAGCCTTCGCCCTCGCTGTCGCCGAGGAGGTTTTCGCCCTTCACTTTGAAATCGTCGAAATTGACCGTGTATTCCTTCATGCCGCGGTAGCCGAGGACTTCAATCTCGCCGCCGGAAATGCCCGGGTCCTGCCAAGGCGCTTCGTCCGTACCCGGCGTCTTCTCGGCAAGGAACATCGAAAGGCCCTTGTAATCCGTCGTGCCGGGGATCGTGCGGGCGAGCACCGTCATCACATGGGTGCGGGCGGCATGCGTGATCCAGGTCTTGTTGCCGTTGATGATCCAGTCGTCCCCATCCTTGACCGCTTTCGTGCGAAGGGCGCCGAGGTCCGAGCCAGTGTTGGGCTCGGTGAAGACGGCGGTCGGAAGGATTTCTCCGCTGGCGAGGCCGGGAAGCCACTTTGCTTTTTGCGCTTCGGTACCGCCGCAGATGATGAGCTCGGCCGCGATCTCGGAGCGGGTGCCCAAGCTCCCCACACCGATATAGCCGCGGGAAAGCTCTTCGGAGACAACGCACATCGAGGCTTTCGACATGCCCAGGCCGCCAAATTCCTCGGGAATGGTCAGGCCGAAGACGCCCATCTCGGACAACTCTTCGATCACGTCCATCGGGATCAGCTCATCCTTGAGATGCCATTCATGCGCCTCGGGCTCGATCCGCTCGACCGCGTAGCGACGGAACTGATCGCGGATCATGTCGAGCTCGTCGTCGAGGCCACAGGCGCCGAAGGTCGCGTTGGCGGCCTGGTCTTGCATCAGCTCAACAAGGCGCGCGCGCGCGACCTGGCTGTTGCCGCGCTGCGTCAGCGTCATGATCTCGGGCGCCATCAGCGCGCGCTGATCTTCCTGGGTGAGGCCGATATCCTGCAGGCGAACGATTTCGCCCTGGCTCATCGGGATGCCGCCGTAGATCTGCCAGAGGTACTCACCAAAGGCGATCTGGTGAATGAGTTGCTCTATTTCCCCAAACTGGCCCTCGGTCTCAAGCCGCTCCGCCCAGCCCTGCATCTGCCGCAAGCTTTCGACATAGGTCGCGAGCCAGGCCAGCCCGTGCGCGGCGGTCTGGTGTTGCTCGACCAATGTGCCCGAGACGCGATCTCCATCGGAGACGACTGCGCGGACGGCGGCGAGGGCCTTTTCGAGGATCTCAACGCAGGGCGGCACAGCGGCCCCGGTCAGCGAAAGGAGATCCGGCAGGAGGGCCGTGTCGAAACCACTGGCTGAGATATCCTGTCCGTCATGGGCCATGGGGCGCCTCCCTCTCCATCGTCAATGCATATTCCAACTCGCCGTGGACATAGGGCCTTCGCAGTCGCAGCGCAACAAATATTCGTGCGGCGCTGCGAGTGCGAACGAATATGTCGGGGCCGTTTGGGAGTTCTTACGCGTGGGGGATCTTTTCTCAGTGGTCGCAGGGACGATCAAGCCGTCCAACCGGAGCGCCAACCGCGCCGGCGTTGTCGGTTGGAAGCGCCCTCGAAGCCAAGCCGCACGGCTTTATTTCGGCGCCTCCACAGCTCGCTGAGAAAAGCCCCGCCTCGCTGAGAGTTGGGTGTGAAGGGGCGACGAAGCACCACCTAGCCGAGACGAAACGTGACGAGAGGGTGCAGGACGTGGCTGGCAATGCGTCCTGCGGCGTCCCTTCCGCGCGTTCGTGCTCTGCACGGACGTGGGCTCGCGGTCCTCAGGGACGCGCCCGTAGCCGATAGGTGACCCACGCCGAAAAGAGAGCCACCCGTTGCCGACAGATTGTACTGGCGCCCGAGGATCAGTGGGTTAGGACCCGAGGCCATGCTCGGGCTCGATCTTCTTACTCCAACCTTGCTTGTTCTGTGCTTCGCGGTGGCGCTCTTTGCAGGTCTGGTGAAAGGCTTGGTGGGCTTTGCCATGCCGATGGTGATGATCTCGGGTCTCGGTTCATTCTTGCCACCGGAGATCGCAATTGCAGCGCTCCTTGCCCCAACGCTCGTGTCGAACGCACTTCAGGCGTTTCGGCAGGGCGGGGCGGCGGCGTGGCAGTCGCTTTTGCACCATAAGCGGTACCTCTTTATCGCGGGCACGGTCCTCGTTCTGAGCGCGCAGCTCGTGGGCTGGCTTGACACCCGAGTGCTCTTGGCGTTGATCGGGGTGCCCATTGTCCTATTCGGGCTCTCACAGCTCGTAGGCTGGGTCCTGATCCTGAGCGAACAGCAAAGAGGGTCGGCCGAGGTCGGCTTTGGCGTCGTCTCGGGCTTCTTCGGCGGGCTCTCGGGCGTCTGGGGGCCGCCGATGGTGATGTATCTCACCGCGCTTGGCACGCCGAAGAAGGAGCAGATGCGGGTGCAGGGGGTCGCCTTCGGCCTCGGCGGCGCCCTCCTTCTCGTTGCGCATCTGCAGTCGGGCGTGCTGAACCATACGACCTGGCCCTTGTCAGTGGCGCTCGTCGTGCCGGCCGTCGTTGGCACGTGGCTCGGGCTCCAAATCCAAGACCGGATCGACCAGGCACTCTTTCGCAAGCTAACGCTCGTCGTTTTGATCATCGCGGGGCTCAACCTCGTGCGGCGGGCGGTCTTCGGCTGAACACAACGCTTCGCAGGGTGCCGGTCTCGCCGCCCCAGGCGCCGCAGGAACGGCGGACCCGCGCGGCCGGTTCCGTAATGACCCGGTTACTTAGTGGCCCGGTTCAATAATGAATAGCGCGCCGCAGGCCGCGGCTGTCGCGCTCGTCCAGGCTGGGCAGGCCTGCATGGACACCTGCAGCGATGCGACCTGCGGTCAGTGCGAGGATGCAGGCGTCGAAGAGATCGTCCTCGGCCCACGCGGCGCGCGACGGCGGAAGGCTCTGCGACAGGGTGTTGACAGCAAAGCCTGCTCTATCGAGCAGCTCCCGTCGCGCCTGAGCCCCCAGTCCCGTCTTCTTGGGCGCTAGTGTGCGCCCGGCATGGTGCGCGAAGGCGACCTCTGGATGAGCCTCCCAGAATGGAGCAGCAGGGCAGCGGCGCAGAAGGTCGTCAAGCTCTGCGATCTTGGCGCAAATGTTCCAGCTTTGCTTTGAGAGCGCGTTCGGCGAGGGAAAGGCTGCGCGCAGGGCGGCGTAGTCTCCGCCCTTTCGCAGAATGTCGAGATGCGCCCGGGTCGGCAGGCCGAAGACCCGCGCGCCGACGCCACGGTGCCCATCGAAATTGTGCGCTGCGAGAAACCGGCGGGCCGCGGCATCTGCCGGGCGTGCGCCGTCCGCTGGCCGATCCATCAAGCCGACGGGCATGTCTATGGCGATCGGCGCCCCGAGGCCCCAAAGGTCCGCCGCACGAGACATGATCCGTGCGTGCGCGCGGCGCACGTCACCGCCGGGAAGGACCACCGCAAGCCATCCGCCCCGGCAGCCATCAACACCAACGAGATCGTGCATCAGCGCTCAGCCGTGCTCCGCGTGGACAGCAGCAGCAAGTGTCGCACAGACCTCGCCATAGCCCGGTGCAAGACCTGGCCCGCGGAGGCGGAACTCGACCGAAAAGAGGAGCGTGTCGTTTGCGTGGGCTATAAAGGTCCAGATGCCGGGTACCATTTCGGTCGGCAGGTCGAAGCGATAGTAATTGATAGTAGGCTCATCCGTGAAAAAGCCCGTTTCCCAGCTTTGTTCGTCGGTCCCGGTGTCGGGAAAGGGCGGATGGCGCACGGTCATCGTCGCATCGTCAAGCCCTGCGTGCCGCGCGATGGCTTCGACGCCAAACATCAGTCCCGGCTCGGCGGCGACATACCGGGTAGTCGCGGCAACGCTCACGTCGCCTGTGGGGCGCGTGACGTAGCCGAGATCGGTCTCCGGCGCCGCCTCTCGGCGGACGTCGCCTTCGGAGCAAATGATACCGTAATCGAGGATCTCGATCCCGTCGGCCACGAAGGGCTGGTCGGCCATTGCCGGGGCCGTCGCCAGGCAAACGGTCGCCACCAGGGGTCCCAAGCGCGCCATAGCCTACGCTACCCGATGGCGACCGCTTTCACGTCATCGTCGATGAACGGTACGTATTGCTCGAAATTCTCCGCAAACATCTCGACCAACTTGTCCGCCTGACGGTCATAGGCGGCCTTGTCGGCCCAGGTCGCGCGGGGGTCGAGCAGCTGCGCATCGACGCCGGCAACGGTCACCGGGACGTGGAAGCCGAAGTTCTCGTCTTTGCGAAAGGTCGCCTCGGAGAGCGAGCCGTCGAGCGCGGCGGAGAGAAGCGCGCGCGTCGCTTTGATCGGCATCCGGCTTCCCGTGCCATAGGCGCCGCCCGTCCAGCCGGTGTTTACCAACCAGCACGTTGCCCCGTGGGAGGCGATCTTCTCCTGGAGGAGCTTGCCGTAGACCTCCGGCCGACGCGGCATGAAGGGCGCGCCGAAGCAGGTGGAGAAGGTGGGCTCGGGCTCCGTCACGCCGCGCTCGGTGCCTGCGATCTTAGAGGTGAAGCCAGACAGAAAGTGATACATCGCTTGCGCGGGCGTCAGCCGCGCGATGGGCGGCAGCACGCCGAACGCATCACAGGTCAGCATGATGATGTTCTTGGGATGCCCGCCCATCCCGCTCTCGGAAGCATTGGAGATCGCCTCCATCGGGTAGGCGCAACGCATATTTGCGGTGAGGCTGTCATCCTCGAAATCGAGCGCAAAGGTCTCGGCGTCGTAGACCATGTTCTCAATGACGGTGCCAAACGCCGACGTCGTCGCGAAAATCTCGGGCTCGGCCTCGGGCGAGAGAGAGATCGTTTTGGCGTAGCAGCCACCCTCGAAGTTGAACGTGCCACGGTCGGACCAGCCATGCTCATCGTCGCCGATGAGCGTGCGGTTCGGATCAGCCGAGAGCGTCGTCTTGCCAGTGCCGGAGAGGCCGAAGAAGACAGCCGCATCAACAGGATTGCTCTCGGCATGGTTGGCCGAGCAATGCATCGGCATCACCCCGCGCTCTGGCAATAGATAATTCAGCAACGTAAAGACGGATTTCTTGTTCTCGCCCGCATATTCCGTCCCGCCGATCAAGATCAGTTTTTCGGTCAGGTTTAGCGCGATGACGGTCTCGGACCTGCAGCCGTGCTTGGCCGGATTTGCCTTGAAAGACGGACAGTTGATTACGGTGTAGTCGGGTTCGAACCGGTCGAGCGCGGCGCGCGGCGGACGGCGCAAGAGATGGCGGATAAAAAGGCTGTGCCAGGCCAGCTCGCTGACGATCCGCACTTCGAGTTGAAGCGATGGATCGGCCCCGGCGTAAAGGTCCTGCACAAAGTAGTCGCCGCCTTCCATGTGCGCGCGCATGTCGGCATAGAGCGCGTCGAAGCCCTGGCTGGACATTGGGCGATTATTTTCCCACCAGATCGTGTCTTCGGTCTCAGCGTCGCGGACAACGTGCTTGTCCTTGGGCGACCGGCCGGTGAATTGCCCAGTTTCGACGAGGAACGTGCCCCCGAGACCGAGCTTTCCTTCGCCTCGCTTCAGCGCGGCTTCGATGAGGGCGGGCTCGATAAGGTTGTAAGAGACGCTGCCGAGCCCCGTTATGCCTTGATCCTCCAGGCGCTGGGCCGGGTTCACGCGTCCGATATCCATAAAGCTCTCCCTCTCGCCCAATCCGGGCCACTTCGCCTCCAGCAAGCACCCTAAGCGCACATCTTCGCCGCAGCGCTGTGCGGCTATAACACGGGGGCAACGGTAGGGAACTGCTGGGAGCGCTAGCGTTTGCGCCACCACTGGGAGGTTAGCGCCACCATCTGGTGCCGAAATGGAAACAGACGGCGCGTGTGATGCAAATTAGCCATTTCTTGGGGAAATGGGGCGCCTCATACCCCCGCGAAGACGCGCGATTCGCGTTTGTGTATTGCTTCGAGGGGTCCGAACGGCAAAAATGCCGCGCAAGTGCAGCAGTCGATAAAAATGCAGGTTCGAGCAGAGCAAAGGAAAACAAAAAATGTCGCGTATCGCATTGGTGGACGACGATCGAAACATCCTCACCTCGGTGTCGATGACGTTGGAGGCAGAAGGCTTCGAGGTTGAGACCTATAACGACGGGCAATCTGCGCTCGACGCGTTCAATCGCAAGCTGCCCGATATGGCGGTGCTCGA
The DNA here is from genome assembly GCA_038745585.1 of Pseudomonadota bacterium. GTDB lineage: Bacteria > Pseudomonadota > Alphaproteobacteria > Rhodobacterales > Rhodobacteraceae > HLUCCA09. Next base: position 93,778 of record JBCDLH010000009.1, on the reverse strand, counting down.
TATCAAGATGCCTCGCATGGACGGGATGGACTTGCTCCAGCGCCTGCGCACGAAGACATCGATGCCAGTGATCTTCCTGACCTCGAAGGACGACGAGATCGACGAGGTTCTCGGCCTGCGCATGGGCGCGGACGATTACGTCAAAAAACCGTTCTCGCAGAGGCTTTTGGTCGAGCGCATCCGCGCTTTGCTGCGCCGTCAAGAGGTTATCGCCAAAGACGAGACCGGTGAAAACGAAGCCGCCGCAATTATGGTGCGCGGCAATCTCAGCATGGACCCGCTACGTCACGCCGTAACGTGGAAAGGGCGCGACGTCACGCTGACGGTTACCGAATTCCTGCTGCTGCAGGCGCTCGCCCAAAGGCCCGGCTTCGTCAAGAGCCGCGACCAGCTCATGGACGTTGCCTATGACGATCAGGTCTACGTCGATGATCGCACCATCGACAGTCATATAAAGCGGTTGCGCAAAAAGATGCGCAGCGTCGACGACGATTTCTCGGCGATCGAAACGCTCTATGGCATCGGCTATCGCTACAACGAAGAGTGAGCAGCGATGCGGCGGGCTCGTCCCGCCGTGCTTTCTCAGCCTCCACATTGCGGACCGGGTCACCTGTCCTTAAGGCCATGTGGGTTACGGCTGGCCCTGGGTTAATCAGTTTTGTAAGTAGAATGTGACAGGGAAAGCGGGGCCCGGCTGCCCCGTGTGAGTAGGCGAACGGTGCGCGATACAAAACGTCCCCCCCCTGACGACGTCGTCCTCGGCGAGGACTGGGTCACGCCGGAATGGGCGGATAGCGAGATGCGCCGGAGCCGCGAACGGCGCGGTGTGCTTACGCTCAACCGCTCGCCTTTGGCGCGCAAGATCATCACCTTCAACCTCATCGGCCTGATCATCCTTGTCGCCGGTGTCTTTTATCTCAACCCGTTCCGCGACAGCCTGTCGGCCCAGCGCGAAACTGGGCTCGCCGCCGAAGCGCGCCTTGCGGCCGACGTCTTCGAGGTACGGCTCGCCTCTTTGGCGGCTCCGCCGGGCGCTGCGACCGCCACCGTCTTGGACGAGATCGACGTGCAGGAGACGCTGGACGCGGTGACGCTGACCGGCGGCGTCGAAGCCTTCGTCTTTACTCCGGCGGCCGATCTCCTAGCCCGGACCGAGAGCCAGGCGTTGGCGGAACCTGGCGACGGCTCGACCCTAATCACCGATTTCCTCAATGGCATCTGGGACGGGGTTTCGCGCCTCTTCGGCGCCAGCACCACCAGCGAGACGCCGGCCCCGGCCGAAGCGCAGGCCCGGGCGCTGGCGCGGACCGCCGCCGAGGGCAACACCGTCGTCCGGACTGGCGTCGACGCGGCGGGGGCGACGATCTTTGCGGTCGCAACCCCGGTTTTTTTCGGTGAGACGGTCGTCGGCGTCGTCGCAATCGTTTCGGCCAGCGGGGAGATCGACGCGCTGGTACGCTCCGAGCGCGAGCAGGTCCTGCAGATGTTTGTGATTGCGATCCTGGTCTCGATCGGGCTCTCGCTCGTTCTGGCCTCGACCATCGCAAATCCGCTGTCGGACCTCGCTGCGGCCGCCGAGGTCGGGCGGGACCGCAACACCCGTTCGGTGAGCCCCGGCCGTGTCCGCATCCCAGACCTGTCCGGTCGGCCCGATGAGATTGGGCGCCTCTCGGCGGCGCTGCGCGGCATGGTCGCCGCGCTTTACGACCGGATCGACGCGAACGAGCAGTTCGCGGCCGATGTCGCCCACGAGATCAAGAATCCGCTCGCTTCGTTGCGCTCCGCCGTCGGCACGCTGCGGCTCGCCAAGCGGGACGACCAGCGCGAGCGCCTCTTCGACGTGATCGACCACGACGTGCGCCGGCTCGATCGGCTCGTAAGCGATATCTCCAACGCCTCCCGCCTCGACAGTGAGCTCGTCAAGGAAGAGGAAGAAGGGTTTGACCTCGTGCGCATGCTCACCAACGTGACCGACCATCTCGGCCAGCAGGCACGGGAAAAGGGCGTCGAGTTCATCACGGATATGCCGCGCGCGACGATGCCGATCTACGGTCTTGAGGCGCGCCTCGCGCAGGTCTTTGTTAACCTCATCACCAACGCGGTCTCGTTTTGTGAGGAGGGCGACGCCGTCCGCGTCTGGACGCGCAAACGCGAGAACAGGGTGCTCGTGGTGGTCGAGGATACCGGCCCCGGCATCCCCGAGCAGGCGCTGAGCAAGATCTTCAACCGCTTTTACTCGGAGCGCCCGCCGGGCCAGTTCGGGGACCATTCGGGGCTGGGCCTCGCCATCTCCAAACAGATCGTGGAAGCCCATGGCGGTGTGATCTGGGCCGAGAACATCCGCCCGACCGATGCAGATCTGACCTCCGAGCCCTTGGGCGCACGGTTCGTCGTGGGCTTGCCGGTCTAGGGGGCGGCGATGGCGGGCAGGGCAATCGGCATGGATGCGCGCGATGCCGGCCCCCAAGAGGCTGTCGCGCGCGGGCGATCGCGCGACGCCAAGCCGATCATCGTCCATGGTACGGCTGTCGCCCATACTGGTTCTGCCCTCCTCCTCCGCGGTGGCGCGGGCAGCGGAAAGTCTGCCTTGGCGCTTCAGATGATCGCGCTGGGCGCCACGCTCGTGTCGGACGATCGCACCTGTCTCAACCGCTCGGTCGACGCCATCCTGGCCACGCCACCTCTCTCCCTCGCCGGCTTGATTGAAGTGCGTGGTCTCGGCCTTTTGGAGGTGCCGCATTGCGCGGAGGCCGCCCTCATCGGCGTGGTCGATCTCGACGCGGCAGCGACGGAGCGGCTTCCGCCCGCGCGCACGACTTCGTTACTGGGGCGCGCGCTGCCCTTGTATCGCTGTGGCCCGGGGGCACATCTCGCCTCTGCGCTCGTCCTATGCCTAAAGGGCGCGCGCATCGTCACCGATACCGTCCAACCGCAAGCCGACCGCTCGCAACCCCGCATGGATCGATGAACTCGCCCGAGACTGGCCCTAACCCGACCGACCACGAAACGCCGCCGCGCGCGGCCGCAAGTCCGCGAGAGACAGCGCCGGTGGTTCTCGTAACCGGACCATCGGGTGCGGGCCGTAGCACGGCGATCCGGGCACTTGAGGATTTAGGCTTTGAAGCCATTGACAACCTTCCGCTCTCGCTGATCCCGCGGCTGCTCGCCGGTCCGCCGCGGGGGGCGCGGCTCGCGCTCGGCGTCGATACACGAAACCGGGACTATTCAAGCACGGCCCTCATCGACCTTCTCAATGTCGAGCCAGCTCCTGGCTTTGAGCTTCTCTACCTCGATTGCAGACAGGACGTGCTCTTGCGCCGCTTTTCCGAGACGCGCCGGCGCCATCCTCTGGCGCCCGCCGAGACGCCCCATATCGGCATCGCGCGTGACTACGATCTGCTGCAACCGATCCGGGCACGTGCGGATGTGCTGATCGATACCTCCGATCTTACACAGCACGAATTGCGCGCCGAGATTGCGCGGTGGTTTGGCGGCGCTTCGGAGACACGCCTAGCGCTCTCGGTGCACTCCTTTTCCTATAAGCGCGGGCTCCCGCGCGGGATGGACATGGTCTTTGACTGCCGCTTTCTGCGAAACCCCTACTGGGACGAGAGCCTGCGCCCGCGCGACGGACGCGACGCCGAGGTCGCCGCCTACATTGCCGAGGATGCCCGCTTCGCCCCTTTCTTTGACAAGGTCGCCGACCTCACCCGGCTGCTGCTGCCGGCCTATGTCGAGGAGGGCAAAGCGCATCTGGCGATCGCCTTTGGCTGTACTGGCGGGCGGCATCGCTCTGTGGCGACGGCGGAACGGCTGGTGAATACGCTTGCGGGCGCCGGATGGCAGGTGTCTATTCGGCATCGCGAGCTAGAGCGGATATCGGAGCGCAGTGTGGGGGCTGCGTCCCAATTTGGCGAGACCGGCCCGCCGGACACGGCACGGGCCGACGACGCGAATGCGGGGGCGGAGCAGAAACGGTCCGAGGACCGTTTGGGGAGTGGTGTGTGATCGGGATCGTCATCGTAGCCCATGGCGGGCTGGCGACGGAGTACCTCGCGGCTGTCGAACACGTCGTCGGCAAGCAGGCGGGCGTGCGGGCCATCGCCATCGCTCCCGATCACGACCGGCATGCCAAACAGGCCGAAATCATCGCGGCGGCAGATGAGGTCGACGAAGGGGACGGGGTTGTTGTCGTGACGGATATGTTTGGCGGTTCGCCGTCCAACCTGAGCTTGCGTGCCTGTGCACCGACGGATCGCGTGATTCTTTATGGCGCCAATCTTCCGATGCTCATCAAGCTTGCCAAATCGCGCGGGCTTCCAGTGCAGGAGGCCGTTCCGCGCGCCTTGGCAGCGGGGCGCAAATATATCGACGCGTTTTCGGGCGACATCGGGGTCGCCGAATGAGCGGGCCGGTGATCCGCGAACTGATGATCGTCAACGAAAAGGGGCTCCATGCGCGGGCCTCGGCCAAGTTTGTCGAAACGGTAGAGGGGTTCGACGCGACAGCGCTTGTGCGACGCGACGGCATGGATGCCTCAGGCGACAGCATCATGGGCCTTTTGATGTTGGCAGCCTCGAAGGGAAGCAGTATTGAAGTCGAGACACGCGGGGCCGAGGCGGAAGCACTTGCCAACGCCCTGGCAGACCTAATCGCGGCCCGGTTCGGCGAAGACATGTGATGCGGCCCATGGGCGGGAACTATTGGCGGAGGCTCTGAGGTTTGGTCGAGAGCACCCATCCCAGAGGGTTGATCGCGCATCGCGTCCCTGTGCAAAGGCTCCAGGGGCAGGGCGATGGCGGCGCGCTCAACGATCAGCCTTACGACCGTCGTCGTCTTTCCTACGCCCACACCTTCACCAATCCTTGGCAAGTGCGCACCATTCAGACGATGGAAGCGCTCACGGGTAAGCTTCGGCTGCTCCGTCTTATCCGCAATTTCGAGGCGCTCGGTGTTCCGGACGGTCAGGCGTTCTGGAAACAGGCGCTTGACATCATGGGCATCGAGCTGCGCACGCCCCAGGCCCAGATCGACCTGATCCCGCGCGAGGGGCCCTTAGTTGTCGTTGCAAACCATCCGCATGGTCTCGTTGATGGCATGGTACTGGCCGAGCTGATGGGCAAAGCGCGGACCGACTACAAGATCCTGACCCGCTCGCTGCTGACAGGCGTCGCCGAGATTGACCGCTTCATGATCCCGGTGCCCTTCGCCCACGAGGAAGACGCGCTCGAGCAAAACCTCGAGATGCGCAAGCGCGCGATGGCGCATTTGAAGGATGGCGGCGCGATCGTGCTCTTCCCATCAGGTGTTGTCGCAGCGTCCGAGACGTGGTTTGGCCCGGCCATCGAGCGCGAGTGGAACCCGTTTACTGCGAAAATGATCCAGCGCTCGGGCGCCCGTGTCTTGCCGATCTTTTTTCCGGGGCAGAATTCGCGCTGGTATCAGATCGCCAATAGGGTGTCTTCGACCTTGCGGCAGGGCCTCTTGCTCTACGAGGTCGTCCACGCGCTCAACCGGCCGCAGGCGCCCGTGGTCGGCGCACCGATCGACCGCCAGGAATTGGACGGCTGGCGGGACAACCCGCGTGGCTTCGTAAACTGGCTCCGCGACCACACGCTGGCCCAGCGATAGAGACGCTGGCGGGGACACATCTGTTGCAGGGCTTTGCGAACAGATCAGTCGGTTGCTAACCCAAAATTGGGGCACCCTGGTGTCGTAGACAGCCGTGCGCGCGCCCGAGGCCTCCAAGACCAACAGGCGGTCGCGCCAGCGCAGCTCCGTTCCTTCGCGATGGGGCTGTGCCTCCACGATCGCGCGTCCTGGTGCGAGGGGGGCTGAGCTTGGATCAAGCGCGGGAGATCACGCGCCCAAGCGCCATGCACCGCGCCGGTGCGCCAACGTCGCCCGCTCCAAACGCACCCACTCTTTGCGGGAAGACGGATGGCGCCCACCGAGCGGTATGCTTGCGATTGGATAGTACGCGCCCTGTGGCGCTTGGCCGGCAAAAAGCCGCGTCCGTTGGCGGCCGCCTCGCCCAACGCGAAAGCGCGTCGTGGCCTCGGCGGTTAACCCAATCTTAACCCTGCTGTTCAACGGTAGGACATGCACCGATTGCTCGCGCTTCTCTTGCTTTTTCTTGCCGCCTGCGACAGCCCGCACCCGCTATCGGACTTTGCCGGAGTGCCGCCCACCCGGGTCGACGTCTCTGGCTCGATCTATTCGGTGCGTATCGCGGGCTCTCGGGCGCAGGCGATCCGGCGCAATGTCGACTTTGGCGCGGCCCTGCGCCCAGCCGACTACGTCGCCCGTTCCGGTTTCGCCATGGAGCAGGCGTCGGGGTGTCGCATCGTGGCCGGCTCGCTGACAGGCGACGCCGCGATGTCGGAGGCGCGCCTCGCCTGCTAGTCGAACATCTTGTGGATATACCTTTAGTGGCGCGCACATCCTGTGTGCGAGGCTTGACAGCGCGCGCAGTAAGACGTCACGTTTCCGCTCAACAGACTCACCTGGCGCGCGATGCGCCGGTGCCACCCTTACGTCAGAGCAGGGCAAGAACAGGTGCGCTTTACACGTCTGCGGCTGAACGGCTTTAAGAGCTTCGTCGACCCAACCGATCTGGTGATCGGCGATGGGCTCACGGGCGTTGTCGGTCCGAATGGCTGTGGCAAGTCAAATCTGCTCGAAGGCCTGCGTTGGGTGATGGGCGAAAACCGACCTACGGCTATGCGCGGCGGCGGCATGGAGGACGTGATCTTCGCCGGAGCGTCCTCGCGTCCGGCGCGTAACTTCGCCGAGGTCAGCCTTCTGATCGACAACGAAGACCGGCTTGCCCCTGCGGCGTTCAACGACGCCGATCACCTCGATATCGTGCGCCGGATCACGCGCGATGCGGGCAGCGCATACAAGACGAACGGCAAAGATGTGCGCGCACGCGACGTGCAGATGCTCTTCGCCGATGCCTCGACCGGCGCCCACTCCCCCGCCCTCGTGCGGCAGGGTCAGATCTCGGAGCTGATCAACGCCAAGCCCAAGGCGCGGCGCCGCATCCTCGAGGAAGCCGCTGGGATTTCCGGGCTCTATCAGCGGCGCCATGAGGCGGAGCTGAAGCTTGGCGCGGCAGAACAAAACCTCGCTCGGCTTGACGATGTTCTCGAGAGCCTCGCCCAGCAGATCGGCGCCCTCGCCCGGCAGGCCAAGCAAGCCGCGCGCTACCGTGAGATCGGCCGCGAGCTGCGACGTGCCGAGGGGCTCTTGCTCTATCGCCGCTGGGTCGAGGCCCTGCGCGCAGCACAGGAGGCCGAAGCCGCGCTCACCCAATGCGCGCAGCGCGCGGGGTCCGCGGAGCGCGCCGCACTGGCGGCAGGAAAGGCGCGCGAAGCGGCCGATGCGGCGCTGCCTGCGCTCCGCGAGGAGGAGGCTGTCGCCGGCGCGATCTTGCAAAAGCTCAATGTGGAGCGCGCGCGCCTCGGCGAGGAGGCCGCACGCGCCGACGCCGCCATTACCACCCTTGAGGCCCGCATCGCGCAGCTCGACCGGGACGCCGAGCGCGAGACTGGGCTCAACCGCGATGCGGGCGAGACGATCGCCAAGCTCGAAGGGGAGAATGCGCAACTTCAAGAGGCCTCCGATGGCCAGGATGCCCGCGCCGAGGAGGCCGGCGAAGCCGCGCGGATTGCCTCGGCCAACCTCGCCGAGCGCGAGGCCGAGCTTGGCCGACTGACCGAGGATGCCGCCCGCCTCGCCGCCCGGCACCAATCCGTCGAGCGGCTCGAGGCCGACGCGACGCGCACATTGGAGCGCCACCGGAGCGAAGCCGAACGGGCCAAAGTGGCGGCTGAAACTGCCAAGGGAACCCTAAAAGAAGCCGCCGGGGCCGCCGTGGCGACTGCCGAGGATCTTGCGGAGGCGACCGACGCTGCTGCGTCCGCCGAGGCTCAGCTCGCCGAAGCAGACCGCGCACGCGCTGATGCCGCCGCGCGAGAAGCAACAGCGCGGGCCGAGCATTCTGCTGCCGAGGGCGAAGCCCAGGCGCTCCGTGCCGAGGTCGCCGCGCTGTCGCGGCTCGTGGAGCGTGCCGCCGGGGCCGAGGGGCAGGTGCTCGACACGGTCAGGGTGGATCCGGGCTACGAGCAGGCGCTTGGAGCGGCGCTCGCCGACGATCTCCGCGCACCGATTGCCGACGCGCCCGGCGCCTCCGGCTGGGCCGGTTTGGCGCCCTATCCTGCGTCGCAGGGCTTGCCCAAAGGCGCTGAACCCCTCGCGGACCATGTCCAAGTGCCGGCGGTGCTGGCGCGGCGGATCGGCGAGGTTGGACTGGTCGATGCCGCGGACGGGGCGCGGCTCCAGGAGGCGTTAAAGCCTGGCCAGCGGCTCGTCAGTCTCGAGGGCGACCTTTGGCGCTGGGACGGGCTGCGCGCAGCGGCAGAAGACGCGCCCTCGGCCGCCGCCCTGCGCTTGCAACAACTTAACCGTATGGTGGAGCTGAAGCGCGATCTCGAAGAGGTCGCGTCCCGCGCCGAGGGTGCCGCCACCGCGCACCGCGTGCTCACCGAAGCGCTTGCCGCGGCCGGCGCGGCGGACACCGAGGCGCGAGACGCACGCCGCGCGGCCGATGCCCGTGTTGCGGCGGCGAGCCGCGCTCTGACGAGCGCCGAGAACGCCAAGGCGATGGCAGCGACACGGCTCGAAGCCGCCGAACTCGCGCATGACCGCCACAATCAGGAGGCCGCTGCCGCCGCTACGGCGCTCGGCGAAGCGCAGGCGGCACGAACAGCACTCCCCGATTTGGATAGCGCGCGCGCCGGGGCGGATGCGGCGCGGATTGCGGTCGAAGGCTCGCGGGCCGACATGATCGCGGCGCGCGCGCGCGAGGAAGAGATCCGCCGCGCCGGTGCAGCGCGCAGTCGGCGATTGACTGAAGTCGCGCGAGAGCTGGAGCGTTGGCGCGAACGGCGCGCCAACGCCGAAGGCCGAAGCTCCGACCTCGCCCGGCGTCGCGCCCAGTCTGGGGATGAACTCAAGACCGCGCGCGCCGCGCCGGCTGAGATCGCCGCCGAGCAAGCGAAGCTGCAAACGGCGGTAGAGACAGCCGAGGCACGCCGCCGGAAAGCGGCCGACGGGCTCGCCGAAGGCGAGGCGGCCTTCCGCGCCGCAGAGCGCGTGGATCGAGACGCCGCCCGTGCCGCCTCGGAGGCACGCGAAGCGCGCGCAGCGGCAGAGGCGCGAGCCGAAGCGGCGGAGGCCGCCCTAGCAGCGGCGCGCGATGCAATCGCCGAAGAGCTCGAGACAACGCCGGAGGCGTTGCTCGCATTGTTGGAGGTCGACCCTGCGTCGCTGCCCGCCATCGCCAAAATCGAGCACGATATCGCGCGCCTGCGCCGCGCACGCGACGCGCTCGGCGCCGTCAATCTCCGCGCAGAGGAGGATGCCGCCGAGGTCAGCGCCGAACACGACGCCCTGTCGGCCGAGAAAGGCGAATTGGAGGAAGCGATCCGCGCGCTCCGCGGCGGCATAGCCAGCCTCAATCGCGAGGGGCGCGAACGTCTCCTGACCGCGTTTGAACAGGTCAACGGCAATTTCCGCATGCTCTTCACCCATCTTTTCGGGGGTGGAAGCGCACGACTGGAACTTGTCGAGAGCGATGATCCGCTTGAAGCCGGGCTTGAGATCCTCTGCCAGCCGCCGGGCAAGAAGCTTAGCGCGCTGTCGCTTCTCTCCGGCGGCGAACAGACGCTGACGGCATTGGCGCTCATATTCGCTGTGTTCCTGGCCAACCCTGCGCCGATTTGCGTGCTCGACGAGGTCGACGCCCCGCTCGATGACGCCAACGTCACGCGGTTTTGCGACCTGCTCGATGAGATGACGCGACGCACTGATACGCGTTTTATGATCATCACCCACCACGCCATCACGATGAGCCGGATGGATCGGCTCTTTGGCGTGACAATGCAGGAGCAGGGGGTGAGCCAGCTCGTCTCCGTCGATCTCAAAAAGGCCGAGCAGCTTGTCGCCTGATCACCGCCGACTGACGCACCGTGCGCCGGTAGCACGCTCCCGTTTTCGTGAGCGGACAGGAGCGGCGGGCTCGGATAGCCTCCTCGGGTGACCGCCTGCCGCCTTCTCTTGACGTGCCTTATTTTGCTTATGCCCGGCATCGGCGCCGGACAGGGCATGCGCGACACGGACCGGACTTTTGGCGCCGCCGACCTCTCCGCCGCGCTGTCCGGTCAGACCCTCGAATTCTTCGATGGCAGCCTCGCGCGGTATGCCAGCGATCTCGGCTATGAATACCGGTATCGTCCTGAGGAGGCGCCTTTCGTCGGCGCTTGGGAGACCAACGACGCCAGCGAGGTGTGCGTGACGTTCGAGAATGGCTTTTCGCGGTGCGATGTCATTGTACGTGCGGGCGAACGGCTCGTGCTGATCACCGAAGATGGCTTGCGTTTTCCAGTCCGCGACGTGCGACCGAACTCTTGACGGTTTGGCCCTCGCGCGGGGCTTAATCCGCAGGTGCGAGCTTTGCCTCCGGCCAGCGGCCTGGGAAGAGTTCGCCAAAGCCGAAGCTCTCACCGATGTCCGACGCGCGGGCCCGATCACGCACCGGATTGACGTCGAAATGCTTCATCTTGCCGGACATCAGTCCCCTCTTTTGGCGCAGGTTGTCGCCGTGGTTCATGACGTAGACCGCCGCGTGAAACGGGATCATCCCCACGTCGAACCCCAGATAGCCCATATTGCGCACGACTTTGCGGTGATTGCCGCGCGCGGCGAGAGCCGTCAGAAAATCCGCGCCACAGTCGAAATCGAACCAGATCGCTGAACTTGAGCCGCAGGAGCGGTAGAAATGCGTGGCTTCGGGATAGGCCGCATCGGCCGGCTGCAATACGGCAAGATCGAGCGTCGCGTAGTCGAGCATGTATCCCTTTTCAATGAGATAGCCGCTGCGGTTGTCGTCCGTCAGGATGTAACGCACGAGGTCGGGATGCATCAGGTCGTCGGCATCGAGTGCGAAGTAATACCCCGCGCCGCGCAGGTGATTTGCGATCCAGTGTCGCGCGTGGACAGCCTTGGCGTGCTTGTCCCACCCCTCCAAGACTTGCGGAAACGGCACGAAGCGCACGCGCTCGCCGAACGAAACGCGTTCCGGCCGGTCCTGACAGCAGATGATCGCGTACCAGCGCGGATCGCTCTGCCGTTCGAGACAATGTAGCGTTGCGCGGAGCGTCTCCTGCACGCGGTCCCAGTTTTCGGCGCGGGCGCGTGAGATCAGCGGGATCGCAAAGACGACGCGCAGCGCGTCTTTGTCAGGGGCGGATCGCGCAAGCGCCCGCGCATTGCGCCGGCGCCAAAGCCATCCGTCGATGCGCCGCTGCAGCGGCGTGTTGCGACTTCGGAGGTCGCGGCGCAGGTCTTCAATGCGATAAGCCATTGGCCTTCCAGTGCTTCTGGACTGCGCGTACCTGCGTGCGACGCCGGTGTCCAGCCACCGTGCGCCGCGGGCGAAGACGATGCACTTTCGCCCGGGCGGGCCGCTGCCTATAGCATCGAGTGGGTGAGGGGCGCTGACAACGAGGCAAGGCAAGATGCCGTCAAGCGGGTTAAGGCGGCTGCGAAAACGGGTCGAGACGGCGATGGCCCGTCCCGCGGCGCAGGCGGTTCCAGCTCTGGTGGTCGCGCGATATCTCAGCCGCGTCTTTGCGCGCTCGGAGTGGATTGTCGAAGGGCGCGGGGCCCTTGCGCAGGAGGCGTCGCGGGGCCCGGTGATCCTGGCGGTCTGGCACGGGCGGCTCCTGTGCGCTGCCCGATTTTGGGACCGCTCATGGGGCGATTTGACGACGCTCACCTCGCAGCAATATCCGGGGCGCTTGGCGGGGCAGGCGTTTCGGCATTTTGGACTGCCGACGGTCGCTATGCATGACCGTCAAAGCAACCGTGGCGAGAGCCTTGCCCTGGCCCGGGCAATACGGGCCGGCATGTCGATCGGAATCGCGGTTGATGGGCCGCTCGGCCCCGCACGCGTCGCCAAAACGGTGCCGCTTGACTGGTCGCGCCTGACAGGCGCGCCGATCTGGTGCGTTGGATTTTCGGCGAGTGCGATGCGACAGCTCAACTCTTGGGACAACCTCATGGTCCCGCGCGCAGGCGGTCAGGCGTGCCTCCTTTATAGGCGCTGGGGGGTAGCGGAAAAAACAGCCGATGCCGAGACAGCACGCGCCGCGCTCGAGGAGATGCTCAGCGCCGTAACGCGTGCTGCAGACCTGAAGGTTGGACACGCTTCGGAGCTGCCATAGCGCAGTTGGGCGTCCACGCTCCCTCGTTGCAAAGCAGATTTGGTCTCCGCTTCGGCGCACGTCGTGGTGTCCGCCGTGCTCGCCTTTCCTCTCATGCCTGTGCGGCTAGGACAGCAGCGGCGGCGCCCGCAACATAGCCAAAAGCCAATGCGGTCAAAAGGCCGTTCCCGGAGAGGTACCCCTCGACGTTTGGGCCCGATACACCGCAAGCGGCGCCCCCGGCGGCATAGATATTTGGCAAGGGTGCGCCGTCGAGTGTCACGACACGCGCGTCTTGGCCAATCATGAGCCCACCTTGGGTGTGAAAGAGCGCGCCCGTGACCTTCACTGCGAAGTAGGGCGGAGCCAAAGGGGCGACGCCACGAAAGGTGCGGCCGAAGCTATCCGTTCCGCCGGCTTCGATTCGTACGGCCACGTCCTCCATCGTTTTGGACAGTTCGTCGACGGGCAGACCGGTTGCCTCGGCAAGCTCGGCCCAGCTCTCGCCCTGGCGCAGGGCGCCAGCCGCCTCGGCGTCGCGATAGTCGGGGAACCCGTCCATCGCAAAGGCGTGGCGGGCGGCGTCATAGATGTTCCAAGCCACCCCGCCAGGCTGTGCGAGAACTTTGACGGCTTGCTCGGAATACCCGCCCGTTTCGTCGGAGAACCGTCTTCCCTCGCTGTTCACTTGGACCGCGCCTTGCGTCATCAGGGCCCAGGAGATCAGGATGCCGTGCGGATGGGCGAGCGAGCCGTGGCCCTGATAGCCCGAAAGGTGGCGCAGCTCCGCGCCCAAGGCCTCGCCCCACGCCACGGCGTGTCCGGTATTGCCCGCATGGCCGTAATAGGTGCCCGTCGCGATCTCGGGTGCGTATTTGGCAATCATCTCGGCTTGCCCACCATAGCCGTTGCAAGCAAGGATCAGCGTCTCGCAACCGACCGTTTCGCGCGTACCGTCCGGCCGGCTGGCCGTGACTGCGCGCGCCGCGCCGCCTTCGTCGACGACGATCACATCGGCCCGCGCGCCAGTAACGAGCGCGATGCCTGCTGCATCGGCAGCGGAGAGGAGGCGTGCCTGCAGTGCTGCACCGGTTTTCTCGGGCACAGCGTGCATGCGATGGCGGCTGTGGCCAGGATAGAGGAACCCGTCGAGCACGTGCCACGCGACGCCCGCATGTACGCCCAGCCATTCGATAGCGGGGCCGATATGATGAGCGGCAAGATGGGCAAGACGTTCGTCGGAGAGGTCTTTCGACTTCGCCATGATATCGTCGATGAAGGCCTCAACGCTGTCATCGACCACGCCGATCTCCCGCTGATAGCGCGTCGCCGGGGCTGGAACGAAGCCCGACGACATCGACGTCGATCCGCTGGGGCTCGCATCGCGTTCCAGCACGACGACCTCGGCCCCTGCCGCCGCGGCGACAAGCGCCGCCGTCAGGCCCGCCGCGCCCGCGCCGATAACGAGGACATCGGCGATGATCTCCGGTTCGAGGCTCTCACAGCTGATGCTGGGGACAGGATCGGTCACGGCTGGGCCCCGACGTCCGAAACGGCCTCGGCGCAGGTCATCACCTGGCCGACGCTCGCAAGATCGGCAATCGCGCGGTCATGGACGTCTTGGCGAAACGCGGCACACCCGTCGGAGAGCACAATTGCGCGGTACTCGCGCACATGGGCCGCGCGAACGGTCGAGGCCACGCCGCCATTCGTGACGATGCCGCAGACGTACAGCGTTTCTATGCCCGCCTTGCGCAAAGCCCAGTCCATCCGCGTCTGATAGAACGCCGAGTAGGCGACTTTTTCGACCGTGAGGTCCGCCGGCTGCAGCTCCTCCACAAGCGCATGGCCCCAGGAGCCAGGGGCGAAGTCCCCCTTGTCGAGGAAAGGGCGCAGTGCTTTCAGATGGGGCGCGATGAAGGGCGCCCCGCCCTTGCCGGGCACCAGCGTAAACTGTGTCGAAACGATCCAGCCGCCGCGGGCGCGCAGCGCATCGGCGAGCGGCTTGACCCGAGCGGGGAGGACAGCGATCGCCTCGGAGGTCTGTCCGCCCCGGGCATAGGCGCCATCGGGGTGCAGAAAGTCATTCTGCAGATCAACAATGAGAAGTGCGGTTTTCGTTAGCTCCATCACCTAGGCCTCTGGCAAGATGCGCAGATTGCCGAAGGCGTCGACCAGTGCCACGAGGCCGGGATCCACAAAGATCGTCGTGTCGGGCTGTTCCAGGAGAGCGGGCCCCGAAATCTCTGTGCCGATGGCGAGGCGGAGTCGGTCATAGACCGCCACCTGATGTGTTGCGCCCTCGGCCCAAACGTCGCGCGTCCCGATCCGGCAGGCCGCGAGCGCCTCGCCCTCCTTTGGTGCAAAGACGCGCATGTCAAAAGCGGGGCGGCGACCGATTACGGCGAGACGGTAATTCATCACGCGTGCCGGGAGCCCCTCGAGCACGCGTCCGAAAGCGGCGCGATAGGCGGCGTCGAAGGCGCTTTGGATCGCCTCGCGACCGAATGCGGTATCCGGGTCGACCGGAACGGTCACGGAATGGGTCTGCCCAAGGTAAAGCATGTCGAGTTCGAAGAGCCGGTCGAGCTGCACAAACGATCCACCTTTGGCCACGAGAACGGCCATATCGTCGGCTGTTCGGCGCATCTCGTCGCCAAGCGCGCCCGCGTCGAGCTCTGAGAGCAGCGTGTTGACCGTTTGCACCCGGTCGTGCCGCATATCGGCGACAACGCAGCCCAGCGCAGAGGTCACGCCCGGATACCGCGGGACGAGAGCGCCTGCGAGGCCCACCTCCTTGATCAGCGCGCCGGTATGGAGCGCGCCGCCGCCGCCAAAAGGCATTGCCCAGAACCGGCCGGGGTCGTGGCCCTTTTCGATGGACACGAGCCGGATTGCCCCGGCCATCTTTGCGTTGGCTAGCTTCAGGATCGCCTCCGCCGCCTCGTCGACACCGAGCCCGAGGGGCTCGGCCACATCGCGCGCGATGGCGTCACGCGCGGCCCCGGTTTCGAGCCTGTCGAGCTTGCCGCCAATCGGCCGTTCGGGGTTGATCCGGCCGAGCACGAGATTGGCGTCCGTCACCGTGGGTCGCCCGTTGCCGAGGCCATAGCAGACTGGGCCCGGGTCGGATCCAGCGCTTTCCGGGCCGACCGTCAAAAGCCCCGACGCGTCGACCCGCGCGATGGAGCCGCCGCCCGCTCCAATCGTCGTAATCTCGATCATTGGCGTGCGGATCGTCATGCCAAAGTCGATAGAAGTCTGCGGCGCAAGGGCGGCCGAACCCTCTGCGACAAGCGAAACGTCGAATGACGTGCCGCCCATGTCGCACGTTATGATGTTGGGCGTCTCTGCGGCTGCGGCGATGGCTTGCGCCGCGATCACGCCCGCAGCGGGCCCGGAGAGGGCGGTGCGAACCGGGTAGGCCTTCGCCGTGTCGACCGCCATCACGCCGCCATTCGATTGAACAATCAAGAGCTCGCCGGCAAAGTCCCGCGCCGCAAGTCCTTGTTCCATACGGTCGAGATAGCTCGACACGACGGGCTGCAGATAGGCATTAAGTGTTGCTGTAGAAAGCCGCTCAAACTCTCTGATTTCCGGCAATATTTCCGTCGCTGCGGTAACGTAAGGCGTGGGCCAGACGGATCGGACGGCTGCGGCCGCAATCCGCTCATTTTCCGAATTGGCGTAACCATTTACAAAAAAGACGCAAGCCGCCTCACAGCCGGCCTCGGCAAGGGCTTTGGCTTGGGTTTTGACGT
Source organism: Pseudomonadota bacterium (assembly GCA_038745585.1). Lineage (GTDB taxonomy): Bacteria > Pseudomonadota > Alphaproteobacteria > Rhodobacterales > Rhodobacteraceae > HLUCCA09. The sequence goes on along the minus strand of JBCDLH010000009.1, from coordinate 77,748 downwards.
CTTCGGTGTTGACCTTTTCCAACACCGTGCCGTCCGCAAGGACCCGCTCGGCGACTTCGCGCCGGTCCGGCCGGGCCACGACAGGCGTGTAAGCGCCCCGCAGGCCCCAAGTCGTCGGCCTGTCGCGTCGCCGCATTTCGAGGACGTCGCGAAAGCCCTCAGTCGTCAGGATGCCCGTGCGCGCCCCGCGCCGTTCAAGAAGGGCGTTCGTGCCGACGGTTGTGCCGTGGACGATGGTCGCAATGTCGGCAAATGCCCCGATACGCGCGCCGATCCCTTGGATGAAGCCTTTTGATTGATCGCCGCGCGTCGAGGGGACCTTGACGGTCTCGACCGTGCCGATCGCGGGATCGTGCACGAAGACATCGGTAAAGGTGCCGCCGACATCGACGCCGATGACGAGCGCCCTCATGCGGCTCTTCCGCCCCGCAAGACCGCGGTCGCTGCCGCATCGACGCCGCCCGAATCCGTTAGCGCGACACAGTACACGTCACGGGCCGCTGTCGGCGTGACATAGCCCTCGACCACATCCGCCGCGACTGCCTCGGCTCGGCGCGTCTCCGGGTCCCCATAGCCGCCGCCGCCCGGTGTCTCCAGGCGAACTTTTTGTCCTTTTTTCAAATGAATACCGACCATTTTTGAGATCATCGGCGGCGCGTGTACGCCATCCGCCTGCTCGTAGGTGAAGCGGTTGGCCGCGCCGTCCGCGCCACCGCAAACCCCGCGCGGCGGGACCTTGCCGCGTTCCCCAAAAAGAAAGGCGTCGGCCTCGTCCTCAAGGAGAGCGATCTCGTAGACGGCGCCAAGCCCGCCGCGATAGCGTCCCGGTCCGCCGCTGTCTTGACGGAGCGCCCATTGGGTAAAGCGCACGGGGTAGGCGGCTTCGAGGATCTCGAGCGGCGGGATCGTTGCCGTCGAGATCGGTGCATTGCCGTGATTGAGGCCGTCGCCTGCGGCATGTGCGCCATGGCCGCCGCCAAAGAACGAGAACATGACCCAGCGCGCGCCATGCGCCCGATGCCCCGCAAGAGAGAGCGCGTTGATCGTGCCATAGGCGCAGGCCATGGCGTCTTCGGGGGCGATTTCTGCGATCGCCTGAAAGACTACGTCAATCAGGCGCATGATCGTTTCGGTGTAGCCGCCCACGGGCTTCGGCGCAGTGACAGAAAGAAGCGAGTTCTTGTCTATTTCGAACATCACGGGCTCAAGCACCCCAGCATTGGCCGGCACCTCGCTAAAGACGTGCTTCAACGCGACATAGCAGGCCGCGATGGTGGTCGCGCGCGAGATGTTAACGGGTCCGCGACAGGCGGACGACGAGCGCGAAAAGTCGAGCACCATCGTTTCGCCTTCGATGGTCAGGTCGAGCGCGATTTTCAGCGGCGCGTCGGTGATCCCGTCGTTGTCAAGCCAGTCCTCGGCCGACACCGTCCCATCCGGCAGCGCGGCTATGCGCGCGCGCATCATCTTCGCCGCCCGGCTACGCAAGGCGGTAAGTGCGGCTTTTGCCGTCTCTGCGCCGTACTCCGCGAGGAGGTCCTGCAGGCGACGTTCGCCGAGATCGAGCGCCCCGATCTGTCCGTTCAGATCGCCGTAGAGCGCGCCAGGCTGACGCGAATTGGCCCGCAGGATGTCGACCATATCCTGGCGAAACTCGCCGCGATCATAAAGCTTTACGGGCGGGATCATCATCCCTTCCTGAAAGCTCTCGGTCGCGGCGGGGTTGTAATTGCCCGGCACGTTGCCGCCGACATCGTGCCAATGCCCAACCGAGGCCAAAAAGCAAAAGAGCGCACCGTTGCGGAAAACAGGTTTGACTAGGCGGAAATCCGAGAGATGCGTGCCGCCATCATAGGGATCGTTGAAGATCCAAACATCGCCCTCCCGGATGCCATCCCTGCGCGCGGCCTTCTCGATCACCGCTTTGACGGCAAAGGCCATGACGCCGACGAAGATCGGCAGGCCGGACTTGCCCTGGACGAGCGTCTCTCCGGTTTCGGCGTCATAGAGTCCGTGGGAGGCGTCGTGCGCTTCGGCGATGATCGGGTTAAAGGCGGAGCGGAAGAGCGTGGCGTCCATCTCGTCCGCGATCTGCTCAAATCGGCCCTTGAGGATTGCGAGTGTGACCGGATCAATCGCCATAGCGCTTGCCTTTTTCTAACATTTCTTGTGTGCCGAGGATCTCACCGAGCCCGGCAAAGTCGTGCATCTGCGCGCGGTAATCATCCGTCGATCCGCTGTCGAGAAGGCTCGCATAGAAGCCCTCTGCAGTCTTTGCCAGGGCGCGCACGATGCCGCCTGGGAAGATCACCAGCGAAAAGCCGAGGTCTTGGAGGTCTGCCGCGCTGCCCATCGGCGTCTGGCCGCCCTCGACCATATTCGCCATCAGCGGCGCGCGGCCGCGAAAGCACGCTGCGATGGATTGAAGCTCCGCCCGGCTCCGGGGCGCTTCGATGAAAAGCACGTCTGCGCCCGCCTCTCGATAGGCCTCGGCACGCTCCAGCGCAGCGTCGAAGCTTTCGACGGCAATCGCATCCGTGCGCGCGATGATCAGCGTTTCGTCCGACACCCTCACGTCGGCGGCGGCGCGAAGCTTGCCGACCATCTCGGATGTGGACACGAGCGTTTTGCCGCTCAGGTGACCGCAGCGTTTGGGCAGCGTCTGGTCCTCAATCTGCAGCGCATGTGCGCCGGCTCGCTCAAGAGCGCGCATCGTGCGTTGCAAGTTGAGCGCATTGCCAAAGCCGGTATCGGCGTCGACGATCAGCGGCAGGGGCGTCCGGTCGCGAATGGCGGCGACGTGGTCGACGACCTCTGTCATGGAAACGAGCCCGATATCGGGCTGTCCGAACCGCGTATAGGAAAGCGCGGCACCAGAGAGGTAGAGCGCGCGCGCGCCGGCGCGTTCGGCGATCCGCGCCGTCAACGCATCGCAGACGCCGGGTGCGAGGAGGATCTCGGGCCCGTTAAGCAGCGCGCGCAAGCTCATCTGGCCTCCGCGAAGCGCTTTTTGAGATGTGCCACGAGCCCGCCATCGGCAATGATGCGGGCCAGGTTCTCGGGCATCGGCTCGAGCGCGAGCTCCCGGCGCTTGACTGTCAGCCGGAGGAGGCCGGCGCGCGGATCAACGTCCGCCTCATCCCCCTCGTCGATCCCGTCGACCGACGGCGCGACGAGGACAGGCAGTCCCAGATTGACGGCATTGCGATAGAAGATTCCGGCGAAGGAGCGAGCAATCACGGCCGAGAGGCCCAGAAAGCGGAGTGCCTCCGCGGCTTGCTCGCGCGAAGACCCAGCGCCAAAGTTCTTGCCCGCAACTAGAATGTCGCCCGGGCGCACATCGCGGGCAAAATCCGAACGGACAGCTTCGAGGCAATGGGCGGACAGTGCCTCGATCCCGCCGCGCATGTATTGCCCGGGAGCGAGTTGATCGGTGTCGATATCGTCCCCTAAAAGGAAAATCCGCCCCATTAGAGCATCTCGCGCGGATCAGCGATCTGACCGCGGATTGCAGAGGCAGCGACGGTCAACGGCGAGCCGAGCCAAACGCGACTATCCTTGTCGCCCATGCGCCCGCGAAAGTTGCGCGCTGTCGAGGAGATACAGGTGACACCGGCGTCCAGCCGGTGGGTGCCATAGCCTGCGCAGATCCCGCAGGCATTGGGCAGGATCTTTGCACCCGCGGACTCAAAGACGCCCATAATTCCCTCCTCCGCAGCACGATCCTGATCACGCTTGGAGGAAGGGGCCACGAGCAATTCCACCCCGGGTGCAAGACGCTTGCCGCGCAGGATGGCGGCCGCGGCCGCAAGATCGGTGTATTTCGCGCCTGTACACGCGCCGATATAAGCGACGTTAACCGCGGTCGGTTCTGCGGCGAGGGCGTCCATCGCATTGGCGGGCGAATGCGGCGCGGCGACCTGGGGCGCAAGCGCGCTCGCATCGAAAATGTGGTGGTCTGCAGTGGCGGCGCCAGCGTCCGTCTTGAGATCGCAGAAGTCGGGTACGTCTGCGCCGACCTGGCGCAGAAAGGCCGACGTCGTCTCATCCGGCGCGATCAGACCAACCTGACCGCCGAGCTCCGCCGCCATGTTGGCCAGCGTCATCCGCTCTTGCATGCCGAGCGCCTTGATCGCTGTGCCGGTGTATTCAATGGCCTGATAGCGCCCGCCATCCATGCCAAGACGACCGCAGAGCGCAAGCATCATGTCTTTGGCCATGACGCCCGGATTGAGGGCACCCCGCCACTCGATCAGGATCGTCTCAGGCACCTTGACCCAGATCTCACCTGTCGCCAGGACGCCCGCCATCTCTGTCGCGCCGATGCCAAACATGAAAGCGCCGAATGCGCCGCCCGTGGGCGAATGGCTGTCGCCGCCCACGACGAAGAAGCCGGGCTGAAGCTGGCCGCTTTCGGGCAGAACGACGTGGCAGATCCCCTCGCCATCGTGAAAGCGCACGCCGGTCTTGCGGGCCCAATCGCGCGTGAGCCGAAGGATGGTCGCGCCTTCCTCGGTATCACCAGGCACAAAGTGATCCGAAATCAGAACGACTTTATCGGCGTCCCAGAGGCCCACGCCCAGCTCTTTGAGGATCGGCGCGACGCGGCGGGGGCCGCCCGAATCGTGGATCATCGCCAGATCGACCCGAGCCGTGACGACCTCGCCCGGCGTGACCGAGGGCCGTGCCGCGGCGCGCGCGATGATCTTTTCGGCAAGCGTTGCGCTCATGCGAGGCTCCGGGGCTGTGGGCGCGCGGGATTGCCCTGAGGGGTGCGACATATTGTGCGGCTCTGCAACCCGTCTTCAAGCCAGCGCTCCGGTCTGACCATCGGCAGCTCTCGCTTGCGAGCCACGCAGCGACGCACTACACCGCGTCCGATTAAACGGCGCGCGCAGGCGGCCACCCTTCGCATCGGAGGCCCTATGTCCATAGATATCGAGACGGCGCGCAAGGTCGCCAAGCTCGCCCGCATTCGCGTCGATGAGGCGCATCTGCCCGCGCTTGCGCAGGAATTCAACGCGATCCTCGGCTTTATCGAGCAATTGGGCGAGGTTGATATCGACGGGGTCGAACCGATGACCTCGGTAACGCCGATGCGGCTCAAGCGGCGCGCGGATGGCGTGAGCGATGGCGGTTACCCGGACAAGGTCCTGAAGAATGCGCCGGATGCGCACGAAGGGTTCTTCGCCGTTCCGAAAGTGGTGGAATAACAATGTCGGACGACCTGGCTGACCTAACGATCGCGGAGGCCCGCGACGCGCTGCGGTCGGGCGAAACCTCGCCCACCGCTTTGACAGAGGCCTGCCTCAAGCGGACCGAAGCAGCCGGAGCGCTCAACGCCTTCGTACATCTGACGCCCGAGATTGCGATGGAACAGGCCCACGCCGCCGAGGCGCGGCTCGCGGCGGGCGATGCGCCCGCGATGTGCGGTATTCCGGTCGGCATAAAGGATCTCTTTTGCACCCAGGGTGTGCCGAGCCAGGCAGCCTCAAAGATCCTCGAAGGCTTCCACCCGGAATATGAGAGCACTGTAACTGCGCAGCTTTGGCGTGCGGGCGCGGTGATGCTCGGCAAGCTCAACATGGACGAGTTCGCCATGGGCTCCTCGAACGAGACCTCGACCTACGGAAACGCCGTGAACCCCTGGCGCACTCAGGGCGGCAACTCAGAGCTGACACCCGGGGGATCGTCGGGCGGCTCGGCCTCGGCCGTTTCGGCACATCTCTGCCTCGCGGCGACCGGCACCGATACCGGCGGCTCGATCCGCCAACCTGCCGCGCTGACGGGGATCGTCGGCATGAAGCCGACCTATGGGCGTGTCTCGCGGTGGGGCATCGTCGCGTTCGCCTCCTCCCTCGATCAGGCGGGGCCCATGGTCCGCTCAGTGCGCGACGCCGCGATCATGCTAGAGGCGATGGCCGGACACGACCCGAAGGACTCGACCTCCGCCGATCTGCCAGTGCCCGACTTCGAGGCCGCGCTGACAGGCGACGTCCGAGGCAAGAAGATCGGTATCCCGAAAGAATACCGGATGGACGGCATGCCCGCAGAGATCGAGGCGCTATGGGCCGAAGGCATCGAGATGATGCGCGACGCTGGGGCGGAGATCGTCGACATCTCGTTGCCGCACACGAAATACGCGCTGCCCTGCTATTACGTGGTCGCGCCTGCCGAGGCGTCCTCAAACCTGGCGCGTTATGATGGCGTGCGCTTTGGGCGCAGGGCGCGGCTCGAACAGGGCGAGGGCATCGTCGATCTTTACGAAAAGACCCGGGCCGAAGGCTTTGGCCACGAAGTCCAGCGGCGGGTGATGATCGGAACCTACGTGCTCTCGGCTGGCTTCTATGACGCCTATTACAACCGCGCCCGCAAGGTCCGCACGCTCATCAAGCGCGACTTCGAAGAGGTGTTTGCAGGGGGGATCGACGCGATTCTGACACCAGCCACGCCCTCGGCGGCGTTCCCCTTGGGCGAGATGGACGATGCCGACCCGATCAAAATGTATCTCAACGATGTTTTCACGGTGACGGTCAACCTCGCGGGCCTGCCCGGTATCGCCGTGCCCGCGGGGCTCGATCCCTACGGGCTGCCGCTCGGGCTCCAGCTCATTGGCCGCCCCTGGGAAGAGGGAGCGTTGCTCGATTGCGCCGCTGCACTGGAGAACGCGGCAGGATTCGTGGCCAGACCCGAGAAGTGGTGGTAACATCGGACAATAAATCTTTTTCCGTGGAGCTAGCCAAGATGCCCAAGTCTTCGATCCTCCGCACATCCAGCGCGATCGGCGCGGCGGCGCTCCTCTCAGCTTGTGTGTCGACCGACCCGCAGACGGCAACGGCAACAAGCGCCGATGCGCGCCCGGCAGAGCTGCGCACGATCACGGTCAGCGAGTCTGAGCGGCGCGATCTCGCCCGCGAAGTCCAGCTGCAGACGCCGGTGGAGCTGCCTCCCGAAAACACAGGCGCGCCGCCCCCCGGGTTCCATGGCAATAGCGTTGACGTGGGCTCGCCCGAGCTTTTGGCCGAAGGGGCCGATATTACGGCGGATCTCCGGGTCTGGCAGCGCTGGACGGCGGGCACACGCCAGATCTACGGCCCGCAACCGACGGCGATTGACCCTATCATCCGCCCGGTGACCGTGGCGCCTGAATAAGCCATCGCCCTTGCGGCCAAGCCGGAAACAACCGGCACTGAACACGACGACGACGTGAACGAGCAGTAAACGGACGGGACGATCCGATGCAGAGAACATGGACACCGGCGCTGCTGCTATGCGCCGCCTTGGGAGCATGCGTTTCCCAGGACTTGGCCGAACGCGATGCGGGGGTCGGCTTTGGCGATTACGAAACCTATCTTGCCGAGCGGCAAGCAGCGGAACGGCGCGCGGCCGCCGGCCCGGCCGTGTTTAATGCGCCCTATGGCGGGACAAGGCCCAGACCGGAGCCGACAACGGAGCCCGTATCGGAGCCCTTTTTGGAGCCCACCTCTGAGAGCGTGACCTCGGCCGACCTGGCTGCAGCTGGAATCGGTTCCTCCGCGCCGGTGCCGTCTGCAGCTGCGATCTCCTCCGAGCCGCCCGAGGTTGCGCCGGTGCTGACCCCGGCGGGGGCGCGCGCGGTCACGCCCGCGATTGCGCCTTCGGTGCAGGCTGGGGGAGGCACGGCTCTTTCGGACGAGCAGAGTTTTGCAGCCGTCGCGTCTCGGGAAAGCATCGAGAGCGATGCGGCGCGCCTCCAAGCGCAGCGTGCTTTGCGCGCCGAAGCCGCTCCGCGGCCGCTTGGGGAGCGGCCCGACGAGATTGGCGCAGACATCGTTGCCTTTGCACTCGCGACGCGCCATCCCGTCGGCCAGCAGCTTTACAACCGCTTTCTGGCGTCCGAGGGCCGCGCCGCGCGGCTCTGCCGTCGCTATCCCGGAGCGGATATGGCGCAGCGGGCGTTTCTCGAAGCGGGCGGGCCCGAACGCGACCGGCTCGGGCTCGACCCCGATGGCGACGGCTATGCCTGCACCTGGTCGCCCGAGCCCTTTCGGACGGCGCGCGGCTGAGAACCGAGTTGCCTCCGGCGGCGATACTTTCAGCAAGCGGACCGTGGGGGCTTGGCCGATGGGTCGCGCCTGGCGTGCGACGCGCCTGTGCGGCCTCATCGACGCGTGATCTTTGATGCAGCAGGCGGAGGCGGCAGGAGCGATCTGGCATCCTTCGCCGAATTTCGGTGTGCGGCGGGGCGGAGCAGAGCCGTGCCTCGTTGTCGTGCATTACACGGCGATGGCGACGGCCGACGCGGCCTTGGCTCGGCTCTGTGCGCCCGAGTACGAGGTGTCGGCGCATTATCTCATCGGGCGTGATGGGCGGCTTTGGCAGTTGGTGGCCGAGGCGCAGCGGGCCTGGCACGCAGGGGTCGGGGCATGGGGGTCGATCAGCGACGTAAACTCAGCCTCGATCGGCGTAGAGATCGACAACCCGGGCGATGCGCCGTTTGCCGAGGCAGCGATGGCCCGGCTCGAGCAACTCTTACCAGAGATCTATGCGCGCTGGGACATCGGGCCCGCGGCGCTCATCGGGCATGCCGACTGCGCGCCAGAGCGGAAGTATGATCCGGGGCCGCGTTTTGACTGGCGGCGGCTGGCACGGCAAGGGCTGGCGTTCTGGCCGGAGCCGGCTGCGGATGCAAGCGGCGACGTGGCGCGGCTTTTGGAGCGGGCAGGGTACAGCGCGGAGGCGCCGGTCGCGGCAAAGCTCGCGGCCTTTCGGGCACGGTATCGGCAAGCAGCCTTCGCAGAACGCGCGCCGGCGGACACGGCGGACAGGGCGCTTTTGGCGTCGATGCCCCCGCCACCTGCCCCGAGGACGCGGCCAATGGCCGGGGATTGACGGCGGCGGCGGACACGCCTAAGAGCGCGGGGCGCGGATGGCCGGGCGGTCGCGGGTGCCTTTGGCTCTCGAGGAAAGTCCGGACTCCATGGAGCAGCGGTGCCGGGTAACGCCCGGGCGGCGTAAGCCGACGGAAAGCGCCACAGAGAACAGTCCGCCCCGGGCTTTTGTGCCGCGGGGTCAGGGTGAAACGGTGGGGTAAGAGCCCACCGCGGCCCCGGCAACGGGGCTGGCACGGCAAGCCCCACCGGGAGCAATGCCGAATAGGATCTCCATAGGGCGGTTTGGCCCGGGGCGGCTCCGGCCCTTTGGGAGATCGGGTTGGCAGCTAGAGCCCGCCGGTAACGGCGGGCCAAGAGGAATGGCCGCCCATGGGCCTCTGCTCCGGGCAGGGGTCCGGGACAGGATCCGGCTTACAGGCCGTCCGCGCGCAAGAAGCCTGATCAGAGACACAGAGCCCCTCGCGCGAGCGCGACGCCCTGCCCCGCGCGCAGTCACGCCACGCGTGGCATTGTTCCGATCGGGGCCCGACCGGTTCGGCCCAGCGCGAGGGAGGACAGGCGCGATGAGTTTCATGCGGACGCTGGCGACGGTCGCCGTCGGATTTGCGGCGGCGAAGGGCGTTGAGAAGTACAAGCAAATGGGCGGCATGGCCGGCTTGCAGCAGATGATGCAGCAGGGCGGCACTGGCGGCGCGGCAGGTCTGCCGGGGATGGCCGATCTCGCGAAGATGGCCGAGCAAATGGGCTTTGGCGGGCTCATGCAGGGCACGGGCAGCACCGCGTCGGCAGCAGGAGGCAACCCGCTTGGATCGCTCATGGGGGCGTTTTCAGACAATGCCCAGGCTGCGGGCGCGGCGGGCCTCGGCGGGCTTATGGCCGCGATGCAGGGCGCGGCGCAGGTCGGCGGCCAACAGATGGACGACATGATGTCGGCCATGCAAGGCGCGGCACCCGCCACGCAAGTCATGGAGGACAACGCCAAGCTCATGCTGCGCGCCATGATCCAGGCCGCAAAGGCCGATGGTGAGATCGACCCAGACGAACGCACCAAGCTTCTCGATGCGCTCGGCGATGTCAGCGCGGAAGAGCGAGCCTTTGTCGAGGCTGAACTCGACGCGCCGGTCGACGTGGTTGGGCTGGCGCAAGATACCGCGGAGCAGATGCGCGCACAGGTCTATGCGACGTCGCTGATGGCGATCCAAGTCGACAATCAGCGCGAGGTTGCCTATCTCGCGCAGCTTGCGCGGGCGCTGGATCTGTCCCCGGACGTGCGGGACAGGATGCACGCGGCGATGGGCGTACCTCCGATCCCAGCCTGAGGGCGGCGCGGAGGTGCGCCGACCGTCAAAGCGACGGGCTGTGTGGGGCAACCGCACGTCCGAGCACGTTCACTGTCCATTGCGTCCGGCTGGGAGGCGCACCGCGAAGGGCGCTTGACTCCGACAGCGGGGGGCGTTCTAAGCGCGCTCTACGAACACACCCCCGGCATAGGCGCATCGGACATGCGCCGGTTGGGCGAGGAGAGCGCAGATGGCGAAACCGACGACGATCAAAATCCGGCTGAACTCGACCGCCGGCACCGGCCACTTCTACGTGACCAAAAAGAACGCACGCACGATGACCGAGAAAATGGTGGTGCGAAAGTACGACCCGGTGGCGCGCAAGCATGTCGAATACAAGGAAGGCAAGATCAAGTAACGATCCGCTTCCTTCGGGACCGACACGGGCCGCGCCTCTCGGGGGTGTGGCCCGTTTTCGTTTGGGGCAGGAGAATGCCATGAACCAGACCATTACGCTCCGGCCGACGGATCGGGGCGATATCGCGGCGATCGATGCGCTTCTGGCGCGGAGCTACCCGGCGCTTCTTAAGGGCGATTATCCGCCCTCGACCCTGGTAACGGCGGTGCCGCTCATCTCGCGCGCGCAGCCGCGCCTGATCATGTCCGGCACCTATTACATAGCTGAAGATGCCGCGGGGCGCGCGCTTGGCGCAGGCGGTTGGACTCGGACAAGGGGCCGCGCGGCCACCGCCGACATCCGCCACGTGGTAACGAGTGTGGATCATGTGCGTCGCGGGGTCGGCCGCGCGATCTTGAGCCATGTCTTTGCCCAGGCGCGCGCGGCAGGGGTGTTGCAATTCGAGTGTATGGCGACCCTGACGGCGCTGCCTTTCTACCGGGCGATGGGCTTTGTTGAGGTCGGCGCGGCCAAGGTGCCGCTCGCCCCGGGCGTGACGTTTCCGGCCATCCGGATGGTCCGTTCGGGATAGGGCTTGTTGCAGACGGCGCTGCCCTGCCTTCCTGTCCGTCGGCTGGTGGCCAAACCGATGCAATTGCCCGCGCACAAAGCGGCTCAACGGGGCGATGACGGCTCTGTCCAATCGGCCGCAGCCCACGCCCGGTATGTCGGATGCGCGTCCTTCCTGTCGTCCCAGAGCCACGCCATACGATCCAAAACCAGACCTTTCCGAGCACGGCTGCGTGGAAGCCGGTTGGGGCGAGCCAGCCGTCCTCTTGCAAAAAAGCGTGGACGCAGCAGAGCAGCAAGACGACGAGAGACACGCCCGTGGACCAGGCTGCGGCACGGCGATGTTCGTTTGGGATCGGGACCGCCCTGCGGCTCAAGTAGACGCGCTCGCCCAGCACACCACGTGTGGCCAACGCGACGGTCGTTGTCGGGGGCGAGAAAAGGCGCGCGTTTCCCTAGGCCCAGATCGCTGTCAGCCCCAGCAGCACGGGACCCCAGAGGCCGGACCCAAGAAAAACTCCAGAGCGCTAGGAAGACGAAGGGCGCGGCGGCTAGGCGCGCGAGCATGCACCATGGATTGGCCTGGCGGGCCCACGCCGTGTCATCCGTGCCCTTCAGACGTTCGGAGCAGGAGAAGAGATCCATCGTGACATCTCTTGGTTTTCTTCAAACGGGCAAAAGAAAAGGCCCCGCTCGTGTGAAGCGGGGCCCTATTTGGGTCAATCGGCGGCACCGGGTCAACCGGGCCGCTTCCGGGTGCAACCCTATGTCACTCGCGCTGGCCGAAAAGCTGCAGCAGCATGATGAACATATTGATAAAGTTCAGGTACAGCGAAAGAGCGCCCATGATGGCTGCTTTGCCGAGCCAGTCCTGATCACCCATCGTCGCGAACTGAACGTATTCGTTCTTGATGCGCTGCGTGTCATACGCCGTGAGGCCGGCGAAGATCAGCACGCCCAAGGCCGATACGGCGAACATGATCGCCGGCGAACCGAGGAAGATGTTCACGATCGACGCCACGACCAGACCGATCACGCCCATGATGAGGAACGAGCCCCAACCGGAGATGTCTTTCTTCGTGGTGTAGCCCCAAAACGAGAGGCTCGCGAAGGCGATCGCGGTGATCAGGAAAATCTGGGTGATAGAGTAGCTCGTGTAGACCAGGAAGATCGAGCTAAGCGACAGGCCCATGACCGCCGCGAAGGCGTAGAACACGAGCTGTGCGGCCGGCGCCGACATCCGGTTGACCATCGCGGCGAAGCCGAAGACGAAGATCAACGGTGCGAACATGATCACCCATTGCAGGGGCGAAGTATAGATCGCGGCGCCAAGCGGCGTCAGATATTCCGTCGCGCTGATCTGCGCCACGCCTTGGGACGCGTCTTGCGTCGTGGCCAGACCCGAGATCGCCCAAGCGGCGGCCCCGGTAATCAGCATGCCCACGGACATGGTCCCGTAGACCTTGCTCATGTGGGCGCGTAGGCCCTCGTCGATCTCTGCGGTGCGAACGCCGGCATATCCGGTCTGCCGCGCCGTCTGATAGTCAGCCATTCAAACCTCCATAGCGACCCTGAGCCCTGACGACGGCGTCAGAGCGATCCCGATGCAATATCGTAAAGCTGCCGCAACGTTTCAAGACTGAGTTGTCTCAAAGCAGCATCCATTATGTACCATTACAGATCGCTGCGTTTCCGCAAGGCGCGCAACGGCGCCTTTTCGCCAAATGGCGGCGAGCGATCCGCTTGGAATCGCTCGCTGGGAGGGGTGGGGGTCCCCTCAGTCGCGCCAGATCGCCGGCACGTCCCAAACGGGGCGCTCGACCTCGCGCTGAACGTCGGATTTCGTCAGCCCGACATCGCGCAGCATGCGATCGTCAAGCTCAGCCAGTTGTTTGCGCTGACGCGCAACGCTGAGGATCTGACCGAGGCGCAGCGGCGCGAGAAAGCGAAGGCTCAGGGCGGGCAGTCCGGCAAGTATGTGCGGGGTGTTGGATTTGGTCGGCATAGCGATGTCCTTTGGCTTAGGGCATTGAATAAGGTCTTTCGGCCTAGCCACGATCCGCATTCAGGAGGCGACTGGGCGATCGTTAATGTTTTGTTACCATCGGAGACCCTTTCATCATGGATCGTGATTTGTTTTGACCGATGAGCGGTTATCTGTAAAACGAATGATTATGAAGAGTGGCATCACACTCGGTGATGAATTGATTTGACGGGAGATCGACAATGCGCCGCAACCTCGACACCACCGCCCTTCGCTCGTTTCTGGCTGTGGCCGATGCCGGCGGCGTGACGCGCGCGGCGGGCAGCCTGAACCTGACGCAATCGGCGGTGTCGATGCAGCTTAAACGGCTCGAAGGGGGGCTCGGCGTGCAGCTTTTTGACCGGTCGGGACGGGGGATCGCCCTTACGGCAGAGGGGGATCAGCTTGTGTCTTACGCGCGCCGCATCCTAGCTCTGAACGACGAGGCAGTAGGCCGTCTGACGGCGCAGGAGTTTGAAGGCGAGATCACGCTCGGCGTGCCCCATGACATCGTCTATCCGTTCATCCCGCTTGTCCTGCGCCGCTTTGCAGCGGAGTTTCCGAGGATGCGCGTGAACCTTTTGTCGTCTTGGACAACGCGGCTGCGCGAGATGTATGCCCGCGGCGATTGCGCCATGATCCTGACCACCGAGAAGGAGACCGGCCTCGGCGCCGAGACGCTGACGGAGCGGCCGCTCATCTGGATCGGGGCGCCTGGCGGATATGCGTGGCGGCAGCGCCCGCTGCGGCTTGCATTTGGACGCAACTGCATCTTTCGCTCGGGCGTGTTGCGCGACCTAGAGCAAGCGGCGGCGAGCTGGGAGATGGCCGTCGAAGCTGATAGCGACCGGACGATAGAGGCGACTGTCAGCGCCGATCTCGCAATCACGGCAGTCCTGGAAGGGGCCGAGCCGCCCCTGACCGAGCCCATTTCCCATGGCGGGGCACTGCCGGAGTTAACCCGTTACCGGATCAATCTCTATGTCTCCGAGCTCGCCACCGGCCCTGCCGAGGTCGCGCTCGCCGATCTCGTTCGCGTCGTCTATCGACAGGGCCTGCGGATCGCGGCGTGAGACCTGCACGAGCGGGCAGTGGTTAGTGAGACCCGCGCGCACGGGCGGTGTTGAGGCCGGGGTTAAGCCGGCATCGTCACGACGATCTTGCCAGCCGCCGTGCCGTCCCGAAGCGCCTCGAGGGCGCGATCCGCCTCGGTAAAGGGATAGCGCGCGCCGACCGGCACCTTTAGGTCGCCGGCTTCCATCCAGGCAAGCACCTGCTGCAGGCTTTCTGTGAGGACCTGCGGTGCGAAGCGTTGGTAGCCGCCCCAGTAAAACCCGATCACAGTGAGGTTCTTGACCAAGAGATGGTTGGCCTTGATGAGCGGCACGCGACCGCCCGCGAACCCAAGCGGAAAGAGCCGTGCTTCTGGATTGGCGGCGCTGAGCAGCGTGTCCCAGAGCGGCGCACCGACCGTATCGAGGCCGACATCGACGCCTCCAATCGCGCGGATTTCTTCGCGTAGGTCCGCGCTTTCGGCGTCGAAGGTGTGGGCGGCGCCCGCGTCTCGTGCAACGGCGCGCTTGGCCGCGCCGCGCGCGATGGCTATGATCTCCGCCCCGAGCTGCGCGCCGATCTGAACGGCGGCGAGCCCGGTCCCGCCGGCCGCTCCGGTCACGACGAGACGGTCACCCGGCTGAAGATGCGCGCGATGCGTGAGCGCGAGATGCGTCGTGCCGTAGGCGATTTGGAAAGCGGCGCCGTCGACATCTCCAATCCGATCGGGCAATGCGATGCAGCTTTCGACGGGAACGCAAAGCGCTTCCGCAAGGCCCCCATGTCCGACATAAGCCGTGACCCGTTGTCCGACGGCGAGCGCACTCACGCGTGTGCCGAGGGCATCGACGACGCCGCACACTTCCATTCCCGGTATGATTGGCGGGTCCGGCTGCTCCTGATAGCGTCCGGCCAGCATCAGCGTGTCGGCGAAGTTGAGCCCACACGCCGCGACGCGAATACGCACCGTGCCAGGACCAGGGCGCGGTTCCGCTTGGCGGATAGCCCGCAACGGAACGCCCGGTGCGTCGGCGACCCAGGCACGAACCTCGTTTGTCATCGTCCGGTCCGTGTCACGTGTGTTGTTGAGTGCGGAGTGGACAGGCGTACCCCTTCTTGATTGGTCAATGCGCAAAGCGCATTATTGGCAAATTGCAACAGAAGAAGCCCAAAAGTTCGCAAATTGCAATTGCTCCCTTGGATCGCCATAGAATTGTCTTTCGCATGCGTCTGCTTCCGCTACAGGTGAGTGCGACGATCTGGTATCATTAGAGCTACCCATTGTCCTGCAACGGAAATTCGTCGCCGCGAAAAAATTTGGCCAAAGTCCATATTTTGGCACGGTTCTTGCTACGTATTAGTTGAGTGCGGTATTAAATGAGCATGAGTAGGGAGCCTCCCATGTCCCACCCGGTTGATGTCCATGTCGGAAAACGAGTCCGCCACCGTCGTTGGATGGTCGGTATGACGCAACAGCAGCTTGCGCAGAAGGTTGGTATCAAGTTCCAACAGATCCAGAAGTACGAGACGGGAATGAACCGGATCAGCGCCTCGCGCCTCTGGGATATCGCCGACGCGCTGGATGTGCCGGTGGCCTTTTTCTTCGAGGGGCTCGATTCGCGGGCCGATAAAGACGCGCAGCCGGCCGACATGATGGCTGACAAAGAAGCAATGGAGCTTGTGCGGTCGTACTACGCGATCCCCGAGCACCAGCGCCGGCGCCTGTTCGATCTGGCGCGTGTGCTGAGCGACGCGGCCTGAAAGCCTGAAGCGCCATCGGACGACGAGTCCAGGCCCCCGCTGACAGACGACCCGGACCCTTGACACCGGTCGTCTAAGTGCCGACCCCGGCCCCAGAATGGGGCGAGGGGCGCGTAGATGTCTAAAACAAAGCGAAGCACATCCATCAGCCCGGACTTAGCCGAGCAGCTCTACCGCTGTGCCTGTGACGCGGCCGATGCGGCAGCGCGCGAGACCTTGCGCCTGTTTCGCGCGCCTGGGCTGGAGGTCGAGAATAAGGACGCGGGTCTGGCCGGTGACCAGTTTGACCCGGTGACGCTGGTCGACACGCGGGCAGAGGCGGCAATCCGCGCCGTCTTGGCAAAGGCGCGCCCGGACGACGCCATCTTTGGAGAGGAGATGGCCGCGCGCGCCGGCACCACCGGGCTGACCTGGACGATCGACCCGATCGACGGGACGCGCGCCTTTGTCATCGGCGCGCCGACCTGGGGCACGCTGATTGCCGTCTCCGACGGGCAAGGTCCGATTCTGGGCCTAATCGATCAGCCCTATACGGGCGAGCGTTGGATCGGTGGCCTCGGCTATGCGTGCTTTGTCCGGAGTGGCGTGTCCAAGCTCGTTGGCGCACGCCAAACCGCGCAGCTCGGAAACGCGATTCTCTGTACGACTTTCCCGGAGGTCGGCACGCCTGCGGAACGCGCGATCTTCGAGCGGCTGTCCGACCGCGTCCAACTCACGCGGTACGGACTCGACTGTTATGCTTACGCGCTCGTTGCGTCCGGCGGCGTCGACCTCGTGCTTGAGGCTGGCCTCAAGGCCTACGACATTTGCGCCCCAATCGCCGTCATCGAAGCGGCGGGCGGAATTGTCTCGGATTGGGCGGGAGGACCGGCCCACGAGGGCGGGCGCGTGCTTGCGGCGTCAAATGCCAAGATCCATGCGGAGGCTCTGGAGGTCTTGAAGCCTCTGTAGACCGGTGCGTTGTCTGACCTCGCTTTCAAAAAACCGATATTCGGAGTTGGCCCGCGCACTCACTTGGCCCATGACTTGTCTTTTTCGAACATTTTGCCTGCGATCCACGTCACGATCACGGCGCGGTCGTCACCCATCATAATCGTCGGGAAAAGCGCTTCCCAAATGTCGTTGGCCCGCGCCGCCCGGCCAGCGAGAGCTGGCGTCGAGGCAAGATCGAGAACCACCAGATCCGCGACAGAGCCTTCCGCAAGCGTACCGATCTCTTCGCTGCGCCGGAGCGCGCGCGCCGAGCCCTCGGTCGCGAGCCAAAGGAGCTGCGCTGGGTGTAGCGCCATCCTGGAGAGCTGGGCGATTTCATAAGCTGCGGCCATCGTGCGCAGCATCGAAAAGGACGACCCGCCGCCTGTATCGGTAGCCAGTCCCACGCCGATCCCGTCACCGACCGCCCGCGCGGTGTCAAATAGCCCCGAGCCGATGAACGTGTTCGATGTTGGGCAATGGACCACGGCCGCGCCCGCCTCTGCCAGACGGGCGCGCTCGCGCTCGGTCAGCCAGATCGCGTGGCCGAAGAGTGCGCCAGGCCTAAGGAGGCCATGCGCTTCGTAGGTGTCGAGGTAGTCGCGTGCTTCGGGATGCAACGCGGCCACCCAAGCAACTTCGTCGCTTTGTTCCGAGAGATGTGTCTGCATGGCGCAATCGGGATGCGCGGCCCAAAGCGCGCCGAGCGCTTCGAGTTGTTCGGGGCTCGAGGTCGGCGTGAAGCGTGGGGTGATCGCGTAGCGCGCACGTCCGGTGCGATGCCAACGTGCGAGAAGGGCCGCACTCTCGTCATACGCCGTTTGCGGGCAGTCGCGCAGGCCGTCGGGCGCGTTGCGGTCCATGCAGGTCCGGCCTGCCGTCACGGCCATGCCCCGCGCCGCAGCGGCCTCAAAAAAGGCATCCACGGAGGCGGGATGGATCGTGCAGAAGCTTGCCACCGACGTCGTCCCGTGGGCGATCAGCACGTCGAGATAGGTCTCCGCCTGCGCGCGGGCATACTCTGGATCGCAAAAGCGCATCTCTTCGGGAAAGGTGTAGGTGTTGAGCCAATCGATCAGCCGCTTGCCCCAGCTCGCAATGATCGCGGTTTGGGGATAATGCGCGTGGGCATCGACGAAGCCCGGAAGGATCAGGCCGTCGCCATGGTCGACCACCCGCGCGACCGGATGCGCCGCGCGCAACACATCGGCGGGCCCGACAGCGGCGATACGCCCCGCGGACACCGCAATGGCGCCACGGCGCTCATACCGGGCTGCGTCTTCCGGCGGCGTTTCGAACGGGCTTTCAGCGAAGTCGAGGACTTGGCCCAAAATCAAAGTATCGACTGTCATGGCGCGCACGGTAAGCGCGCGCCTCAGCGCGGTAAATCCGCCCTGCCCATCGCCGCGCCGATCCTGGTTGCGCCGCAGCATCACCCCTTTATCTATCGACAGACCGAAGGCAGGAGAGGCGCATGTCCGGCAATCGTGACGAAGAGCAGGCCCCTCTGCCGGAGGCGGGCCCCGATCCCGAGCTGAAGGAAGCGGACGACTACAGTCTCGCCAAGGAAACCGTGACGCAGGTCCTCCTGGCCCTGCAAGATCACGACACTCGGCGCCTCGGCGACCTTCTTGAAGAGCTGCACCCCGCCGATATTGCCGACCTGATCGAACAGCTCGGCGAGGGGCCCCGCCGCACCTTCATCGAGGATTGGGGCAGCGAGATCGACGGCGAGGTCCTCTCGGAGCTCAGCGAAGGTCTGCGTGGCGAAGTGATCGATGCGCTGCCCGCGCAGGTGCTCGGCGCGGCGGTGCGGGATCTCGACAGCGACGACGTGGTCGACCTCATCGAAGACCTCGACCCCGAGGATCAGTCCCGCCTGCTTGGTGCGCTGTCGCCTGCGCGGCAAATGGCGATCCGTGAAGCACTGACCTTCCCGGAATACTCGGCCGGACGCCTGATGCAGCGTGAGGTCGTCCGCGCGCCCCAGCATTGGACGGTGGGCGACGCCATCGATGCCCTGCGCCACAGCGACGATCTACATTTGCCAGAGCAGTTCTACCACGTTGTCCTGGTCGATCCCAAGATGCGGCCGGTGGGCTATGCGACGCTGTCGCGGATCCTGACCTCGCACCGCGAAGTGCCGCTGAAGGACATCACTGAACCCTCGTTTCGCACCGTGCCTGTTGATCAGCCCGAGAGCGACGTCGCCTATGCTTTCAACCAGTATCACCTGATTACACTGCCAGTGGTCGATGGCGATGAGCGCCTCGTCGGCGCGATCACCATCGACGACGCGATGGCCGTGCTCGACGAAGAGCATGAGGAGGACATCCTTCGCCTTGCAGGGGTCGACGAGGAAAGCTCGTTGTCGGACCGCGTGGGCGAGACCGTTAAGCGGCGGCTGCCTTGGCTCGCCGTCAACCTCGGAACGGCGATCCTCGCCTCCATCGTGATCGGCTTGTTTGACGAGGCGCTGGCGCAGATCGTGGCGCTCGCGATCCTGATGCCAATCGTGGCATCGATGGGTGGTAATGCCGGGACGCAATCGCTGACGGTGGCGGTGCGCGCGCTTGCCACGAAGGATTTGACGGGCGCCAACCTCTCGCGCGTTGTCATCCGTGAGTTGGTGGTGGGGCTGATCAACGGCGTGGTCTTTGCCGTTGTGATGGGGGTCATCGCGGTGCTTTGGTTTTCCGACCCGAGACTCGGATTTGTCATGGCGGCGGCGATGATCGTCAATCTCGGCGCGGCGGCCCTGTCGGGCATCTTGATCCCGGTGGCGCTCGAAAAGACAGGGGTTGATCCGGCTCTGGCCTCGGGGACGTTTGTGACGACTGTGACCGATGTGGTAGGGTTTCTCGCGTTTCTGGGGCTCGGCGTGCTGGTGCTGCTGTGATGTGTCCTCTGTCTCCACTCGCACGCCCGCCGCGATGACGGATCGCGCCGCGGACAAGGCGCAGGCGCGGAAGACGGCGTTCGCCCGCCGCAAAGCCGCCCATGCCCATCAGCGCGCCGCAGCGTCGGCTGCACTTTTAGAGCATCTGCAGGGCACGGCCGGGTTTGTGATCGCGGGCTACCTGCCGATCCGTACGGAGGCCGACCCGCTGCCTGCGATGACGGCTCTGGTCCAGGAAAACCAAATCTGCGTGCCCGTTGTCGAGGACCAGGGTCGGCCGCTTAGCTTTCGCGCTTGGCGCCCTGGCGGCGCGCTCGAGGAGGGGCCATTCGGCGTCATGGTCCCGTCGAGCGGCGCCTCGCTCGTCCCAGAGGTCCTGATCGTCCCGCTTTTGGCGTTCGACGCCGCCCTCTACCGTCTGGGCTATGGCGGCGGCTTTTACGACCGCACATTGTCGGCGCTGCGGGCCAGCGGCCCTGTGCGGGCCATTGGCTTTGCCTATGCCGCGCAAGGTGTTGAGCGGCTGCCAGTCGAGCCGACCGATCAATCCCTCGATGCGGTCGTGACCGAAAGCGGCCTGCTGCCCGCCTGAGGACGAAAGCCACAAGACTGCCACGGCGCAGAGCGGCCTTTCGGCACAGCCGGCGCCCCTCTCCCTAAGGAAGCATTAATCTTAACGAGAAATTAAGAACCGGTTTTCTACGACGAGCACGCCGGGTTGGCCTGGGATGCTTGACGACTCGGTGCGCCTTTCATGCGCGGCACTGCCGCTCAGTCGGCGCACGCCGCTGCGGCTAGGGGAAGGACCGGTGCAATGGGTGAGTACTTTGGAACCGACACGGACGATAGTCTCGAAGGGAGCGGCGCGGCCGACCTCCTCTTCGCCTCCCACGGCGACGACGTTCTGATCGGGAATGGCGGCACGGATACCGCGATATATGACGCGATCCCGCTTGAAGACGGCGTCTTCATCAACAATTCCGGCGAGACGATCGATGGCGTCGACCCGCTCAGCGTCCTCAAGCGCGGCGTAGGGCTCGACCGGGTATACTCCATCGAGGCCTTCCACGGCACGAACGCGGACGATGTCATCTATGCGGGCGCGCTTGCCGATTATGTGATCGACCGCGGCGGGGACGACCTCGTGGTCGCGTCAAACCTGCCCGCCGCGCGGGTCATCTTTATCGGCGCAGGCTCTGGCAATGACCGCTATGTGGGCTCGGACAAGCTTGGCGATACGGTCGACTACGCAGGCGCGTCTGAGGTTGACGCGATGGGCCTTGCGCAGGCCGGCATCGCCATAGATCTCGCCAGCGGTACTGGGCGCGACCCGTGGGGTGACGCTGATATCCTCGAAGGGATCGAGCATCTCTGGGGAACAGATTACAACGATATCCTTGTCGGCTCGGAGGCGGGAAACTTCTTTCGCGGCCAAGGCGGCAATGACGCGCTGAACGCGGGCGCGGGCAACGACACGCTGATCGGCGGCCCTGGGCACGACCGGCTCGAAGGCGGCACGGATTGGGACACCGCCGATTACAGCGAGGATCCGCGCGGCATCCGCGCAAACCTCGCCGACGGAAGGGTCGACGATGGGTTCGGCGCGACCGATGCGCTGATCTCCATCGAGATGATCCGGGGCACGGCGCAGAACGATACGCTCCTCGGCGCTGCGTCGGAAGACTGGCTCTTTGGCGGGGCGGGCAACGACCAGATCTGGGGCGAGGCGGGCAACGACGTCCTCCAAGGCGGGCCGGGCAACGACACGCTGCGCGGAGGCGCGGGCGAGCGCGACCGGCTGGTTTTCGCAGAAGGCGGCACGGGCGTCGATGTCGATCTCGTCACCGGACGGATCTTTGACGGCCATGGCGGAACGGATGACGTCAAAGGCATCGAGGAGATCATTGGCACAGCCCAAGGCGACATCCTGCGCGGTGGCAATGCGGGCACGAACCTCCTCGACGGAGGCGGGGGCGACGACGTCCTCGTGGGGGGCAGCGGGTACTATAAGAACGACCTGATCGGCCGGGATGGCGACGACACGCTGATCGGAGGCGTCGGCGCGGGCTTTACGTTTTTTGAGCCGGGGCGGGGCGACGACGTGATCGAGGGTCAGATCGGGTCCGCCTCAGAGCTCTCTTACTTTTTTGACGGCCCAGGCCCCGGCGGGGTCGGTATCGCAGTCCGCTACGTGGGCACGGATTTCGGCGAGATTACTGATTATGCCGGGGGCACGGATCGGTTTAGCGGGATCGATCAAATCCGCGGCACCCAGGGCGCCGACCTCTTTGTGGGTGCCGCGGGGAACGAGACCTTCCGCGGCTTTGCCGGCAACGACACGATGGAGGGCGGCGGGGGAACCGAAGACCGCGCCGATTACAGCCGGGAGATCGCCGCCAACGGGGCAAGCCGCGGGATCGACGTGGATCTCGCCTTGGGGCAAGCGACGGACGGCTATGGCACAACCGACACGCTGTCGGGGATCGAGGAGATCCTCGCGACGCCCGAGGCCGATATCCTGCGCGGCAGTACAGCAGACGAGATCCTGCTCGGCGCAGCGGGCGACGACACGTTTGAGGGGCGTGGCGGCGACGATTTCCTGCGCGGAGGAGCCGGCGAGGACACTGCGATTTATGCGGGCGATGCGGGCAATTACGTCATCACGATTTACGGTGGCCGGGCGACCATCGACGTACTCGACAAGCGGCCGGGGAGCGGGACCGGGCGCGACGGGCTCGAAGGCATCGAGACGCTCTTTTTCGACAGCGGCGTCGAAGGGAGCGTGCCGGAGACGCTCAACCTTAGGGTCCTCACCCCCGCCGTCACGCTTGATAGCGACGACCTTTCGCAACTTGCCGAGGTCTACATCGCCTATTTCAACCGCGCGCCCGACGCGCTGGGGCTCCTCTATTGGGGGGCGCGGATGGCCGATGGGATGGCAATGGAGGAGATCGCGGCGTCGTTTTCGGTCCAGCCTGAAGCGCGCGCGCTCTATGGCGGGGCCGATGCGGGCACGATGGTCGATGCGGCATATGCCAACCTGCTCGCGCGCGCGCCCGATGCCGAAGGGCGCGAGTACTGGGTGCGCAGCTTGGAGAGTGGGCGGGTCGATCCCGGGCAGTTCATGCTCGATCTGATCGCGGGCGCCAAGGGCGCGGACGGTGCGGCGGCCGATGTCGCCGTCCTCGCCGACAAGACCGCGCTCGGACTGCGTTATGCGGTCGACTACGGGCTCACCGATCCGGGTCGTGCGGCCGAGGCCATGGCGGCCTACGATCCCGCGAACGCCGCGCTAACACGCGATGCGGTCGAGGGGATCATGGCCGAGTATCGCGACGCGGCGCTCCGCGTGGAGAGCACCGAACTGGTGCTCAAAGTCGGCGCCTTTGGCGCCGATCCATTGGATTTCTGAAGCCTGGCGCGGCGCGCCTGCGGAGCGCCGCGCAAAAAAAGGCCCCGCGCGGCGCTTGTCGCGCGCGGGGCGACACACTAGGCCCCAAGGGATGCGAATTCTGTTTCTGGGCGATGTGGTTGGCCGGTCCGGGCGCGCCGCGCTGACCGCGCAGCTTGGTGCACTCCGTGCTGCCTGGGCGCTCGATTTCGTGATCGCGAACGGCGAAAATGCGACTTCGGGCAACGGCCTTTCGGAGGCCCACGCCCACGCGCTTTTTGAAGCCGGGGCGGACTGCATCACGCTTGGCGATCACGCCTTTGACCGCACTGAAATGCTAAGCTTCATCGAGCGAGAGAACCGGATCTTGCGCCCGCTCAACTTCGCCAAATCGGCACCGGGGCGGGGTGCGCGGGTCTTTGACGTCCCGGGCGGCCGTCGCATACTGGTGGCACAGGTCTTGGGCCAGGTCTTTATGAAGCGGCCCTTCGACGATCCGTTCTCGGCGCTCGACACGGTGCTTCGGACGCATCCGCCGGGCGGGCAGGTGCAGGCGGCGCTCATCGACGTCCATTGCGAGGCGACCTCGGAGAAGATGGCGCTCGGGCATTTTTGCGACGGACGTGCGAGTGTCGTTGTCGGCACGCACACCCATGTGCCCACAGGCGATGCGCAGATCCTGTCGGGTGGCACGGCCTATCTCACCGATGCGGGGATGTGCGGCGCCTATGATAGTGTGATCGGGATGGATAAGGTGGAGCCGATGCGCCGCTTCGTCACGGGCATGTCGAAGGGCCGGTTTGAGCCCGCGGCCGGGGAGGCGACGCTATGCGGCCTCTATGTCGAGACCGAGGACGCGACCGGGCGCGCCCTTCGCGTCGAGATGGTCCGGCAGGGCGGACGGCTCACCCCCTGTGGACCGGGTCCGGTGCAGATATGAGGCTGGGCACATGAACACGCGCGTTGGGCCTTCTGGAGAGGCAGGGGTCGCGCGGCGCGACTGGGTACTGCTAACGGGTCTCCTCGTCTTGCTCGGGGCCGGCTGGGGCGTCACGCAGCCCCTGGCCAAAGTCGCGGTGTCCGAGGGCTATCGCCATGTGGGGATCGTATTTTGGACGCTGCTGATCGGCGTTGTGATCCTCGGCGCAATTTGCCTTATCCGCGGCCTTCCTGTCCGGACCGACAAGCGCGCGCTCGGCTATTACACGATGATCGCGCTCATCGGGACGATCTTGCCCAATGTCGCCTCCTACGAAGCTGCGCGGCACCTGCCCTCGGGATGGCTGTCGATCGTCCTCTCGCTCGTGCCGCTCTTTGCCTTTCCCATCGCCCTGGCTTGGGGGATCGACCGGTTCCGCTGGGGCCGGCTTGCGGGGCTCTGCTTTGGGCTCCTGGGCGTGGCGATGCTGGCACTGCCGGTGCAGGGCTGGCTGGCGGGAGAGCTGAGTGCGGCGGAGGTCACCCCCGTCATGGTTGCTTGGCTGCCGGTGGCTCTGATTGCGCCGCTTCTCTATGCCTGCGAGAGCAATGTCGTTGCGCGTTACGGGACCGCTGGGCTCGACCCGGTGCAGCTTCTCCTTGGAGCATCGGCGGTCGGCGCGCTCCTTGCTGCGCCGCTCGCACTCGCGACCGGGACGTGGATCGACCCGCGTCCGCCATGGGGCTTGCCAGACGGTGCCATCGTACTGACAGCCATCGTGCACGCCTTCGTCTACGCGGGCTATGTCTGGATGGTGGGCCGGGCAGGCTCGGTCTTTGCCGCGCAGGTCAGCTATCTCGTGACCGGCTTTGGCGTGATGTGGGCGATGCTGATTCTTGGCGAGAGCTATGGCGCGCCCTTCTGGATCGCGTTGGCCTGCATGTTCGTCGGGGTGTTCCTCGTCCAACCGCGTCCGGCGCAGCGCTGAATCGGGTGCAGGGCGAGGCTCGGGGTAAGGCACGGCGGCTTGGCTTGCGCCTCCGGCAACCCGTGCTAACGATGACCGACGACGTGGGAACGGCGCAGCTACGGAGCGTGCATGGATCTGGCACTGGATCTCACGGCCTTGGGCGCTGAGGCGGATGCCGTCGTCGCGCTCGCGGTCATTCTTGGCATGTTTGTCTTTTTTCTGCGCGAGGTCTTTCCAGCCGAGGTCACTGCCATCGGCGGGGTCGCGGTGCTCCTTGCTACGGGCGTCTTGCCCTACGATGCGGCCCTTGCGGTCCTGGCAAACCCGGCGCCTTGGACGATTGCGGCGATGTTTCTCGTGATGGGCGCCCTGGTGCGCACGGGCGCGCTCGATTGGTTCACCCAGTTCGCCCAGCGTCAGGCCGAGGCGAGCCCGCGCCGCGCCATGGCCGCGCTCTTTGGGGTCGTGGCGGGCGCCTCGGCTGTCGTCTCGAACACGCCCGTCGTCGTGGTGATGATCCCAGTCGTCGTCCAACTGGCTCGCACCCTGGGGCAGGCGGCTTCGAAGCTGTTGATCCCGCTCTCCTACGCGGCGATCCTTGGGGGCACGCTGACGCTCATCGGGACCTCGACGAACCTTCTCGTCGACGGCGTTGCCCGGGCGGAGGGCCTTGCGCCCTTTACGATTTTCGAGGTCACGCCGCTTGCAATCTTCCTGGTGGCTTGGGGCGGGGTTTACCTGCGCTTTATCGCGCCGCGGCTCTTGCCCGAGCGAGCCAGTATGGCCACCCTCCTGTCTGATAAGTCTCGGATGAAATTCTTCACCGAGGTCGCGATCCCCGAAGGCTCCGCGCTCATTGGCGCGCCGGTGACGGAGGTCGACATTTTCCGCCGCGACGGGGTGCGCCTGGTCGACGTCTTGCGTGGCGACGCCTCGCTCCGGCGCGACATGTCGGGCGTGACGCTCGCGGCGGGGGACCGGGTCGTCCTGCGCACCGAGATGTCAGAGCTTCTGAGCCTGCAGGAGAACCGGCAGCTGCGCGCCATCGACAAGCTTTCGTCCATCCAAACCGCGACGGTCGAGGTTTTGATCACGCCGGGCGCGCGAATGGTGGGTCGCTCCCTCGGGGCGTTGCGGCTGCGGCGGCGCTACGGCGTCTATCCGATTGCGGTGCATCGGCGGAACCAGAATATCGGTCGGCAGCTTGACGATCTGGTGGTGCGCGTGGGCGATACACTGCTCCTCGAAGGCGCGCCTGCCGACATTCAGCGGCTGGCGGCCGATATGGATCTAGTCGACGTCACACAGCCAACCGAGCGCGCCTATCGGCGGAGCCGTGCGTGGGTTGCCATCGCAGCACTGCTCGGACTCGTTGTCCTGGCGGCGCTGGGCGTGGCCCCGATCCTTTTGCTGGCGATCCTGGCCGTGGCGGTGGTGTTGCTGGCGCGGTGCGTCGATGCCGATGAGGCGTTTTCATTTGTCGATGGGCGGCTTCTGGCGCTGATCTTCGCCATGTTGGGTGTGGGGGCGGGGCTTCAGGCATCGGGCGCGGTGTCGCTCATCGTCGAGGCGCTGGCGCCGCTGATCGCCGGACTGCCCCCGGTTTTGATGATCTGGGCAGTTTATCTACTGACATCAGTGCTGACCGAGCTTGTCTCAAACAACGCTGTGGCCGTCGTCGTCACACCTATCGCCATTGGCCTTGCGGGCGCGCTCGGGCTCGATGCGCGGCCCTTTGTTGTGGCGGTCATGGTTGCTGCCTCGGCCTCCTTTGCAACGCCCATTGGCTACCAAACCAACATGCTCGTCTACGGGCCGGGGGGGTATCGCTTTACCGACTTCTTGCGTGTTGGGATCCCGCTCAACCTGTCTGTGGGCGGGCTCGCCTCGCTCCTTATCCCGTACATCTGGCCGCTCTAGGCGTTCTTTTGCGCACAGGGGCGTCGGGCCAAGTTTGGTGGGACCACCCCCAAAGCGCAACCAAAGCTCGGGGGGGGGCAGCCCCCAGACCGCAACCAAAGCTGGGGGGCCAGCCCCCCAGACCGCAACCAAAGCTGGGGGGCCAGCCCCCCAGACCGCAACCAAAGCTGGGGGGCCAGCCCCCCAGACCCCCCGGAGTATTTCGGCCAAGATGAGGGGCAGAAGGGGGGGAGGCGTGTTTGGGAGCCGCTGGGATTGCTCTTTGGCGGGGCGCTGGGCTATCTGGAGCGCCAGACCCACGACATTCGGGAGAGACCCATGGCCGGCCATTCCAAATGGGCCAATATCCAGCACCGGAAAGGGCGCCAGGATGCGGCGCGTTCGAAGCTTTTCTCCAAGCTTTCAAAGGAGATTACCGTAGCTGCGAAGATGGGCGACCCGGATCCCGACAAGAACCCGCGCTTGAGGCTCGCCGTAAAGGAGGCCAAAGCACAATCAGTGCCCAAGGACGTGATCGAACGGGCGATCAAAAAGAGCCAGGGCGGCGAGGGGGATGAGTACGAAGAGATACGCTATGAGGGCTATGGCCCTGGTGGCGTGGCAGTGATCGTTGAGGCGATGACCGACAATCGCAACCGCACCGCGTCGACCGTGCGCTCGACGTTCGGCAAGCATGGCGGCAATCTCGGCGAGACTGGCTCGGTCGGTTTTATGTTCGAACGTAAGGGCGAGATCACCTATCCGCCCGAGGCGGGCGACGAGGACAGTCTCCTCGAAGCGGCGATGGAGGCGGGGGCTGAAGATGTCGAGAGCGCCGAGGACGGGCATGTGATCTACTGCGCGGATACGGACCTCAACGACGTATCGACCGCGTTGGAGGCGAGCTTGGGCGAGTCCACCTCGACGAAGCTCATCTGGAAACCAACGACGACCACGGAGCTCGACTTTGAAGGGGCGCAAAAGCTCATGCGCCTGATCGAGGTCCTCGAGGACGACGACGACGTACAGCGTGTAACGGCGAATTTCGAGGTTTCGGACGAGGTCATGGAGCAATTGGCGTCCTGACCGCCGGGCGCTGCGTCGCTCGAACGGCGGCACCCGCTGCCACGGCACGGCGAACTGCGGGTTCTGCAGGCCTTGGCTGGGTTGCGCCGGAGCGGTGACGCTCTAGCTGTGGCGTCGCCCGAGGAGCCGCCATGCTGATCGCTGCCGACGACCTGAAAAAAAGCTATCCGGTGTCCGAAGGGCGCGTGCGCGTCTTGGACGGTGTTGGGCTTAAGCTCGCGGCGGGAGAGAGCCTCGCGCTCACCGGCGAGTCCGGTTCGGGCAAGTCGACCCTGCTGCATCTGCTCGCCGCGCTCGATACGCCGGACGCGGGCAAGATCGAGATCGTCGGGCAAGACATAACACGGCTCGACGATGGAGGCCGTGCGGATCTGCGGCGGAGCACGATCGGGCTTGTGTTTCAGCAGTTTAATCTCATCCCATCGCTCGATGCAGGGTCCAACCTGTCGTTTCAGGCGCGGCTTGCAAGGCGCCACGATGCGGCTTGGTCGGCGCACTTGGCCGACCGGCTCGGCATCGCGGACATCCTCGCGCGGTACCCCGAGCAGCTGTCGGGCGGCCAACAGCAGCGCGTCGCCATCGGCCGGGCGCTCGCTGTACGTCCCGCTGTCCTGATGGCGGATGAGCCAACCGGAAACCTGGACGAGGAAAGCGCTGAGCGCGTGATGGCACTCATGCTCGATCTCGTTGGCGAAACCGGGGCGGGGTTGCTCATGGTGACCCATTCGGAACGCCTCGCCGCGCGTCTGTCTCGGCGCTTGCATTTGAGCAGCGGGCGCCTCTCGGCGCGGCCCGCGGCCGTTGCTGTGGCGGAATAGGCCGCGAGGTGACACGCGCAGCGCTCTCGGCGCTTCTGAGCCACTGGCGGCGGCGGCCTGGGCAGCTTTTCACGCTCCTTTTGGGGCTCGCGCTCGCCACCGCCCTGTGGTCGGCCGTGCAGGCGATCAACGCGGAGGCGCGCGCGAGCTACGACCGGGCGGCGGGCTCCCTTGGTCTCCAACGTTACGACCGGCTTGTTGCGGCGAACGGGGTGCTTGCGACCGAAGACTTTGTTGCCCTGCGCCGGGCGGGCTGGCGCGTCTCGCCGGTGCTCGAAGGGCGCGCGATCTTAGGCGAGGCGGGCCCACCCGTTAGCGTTGTCGGCATCGACGTGTTGTCGGCACCTCCTGGCGTCTTGCCGACGGCCCTCGCGGCGGAGGGCGGCGACCTGACGGATTTCCTGGGCGAGCCGGGCGCGGCCTTTGCCACGCCCGAGCTCGTGCAGCGGTTTCAGGGCGTGGCGGGTTTGCCGGAGCTGCGTGCCTCCGCGGCCGTGCCGCCCGGCCAAATTTTGACCGATATCGGGGTAGCCGAACGGCTGCTCGATCGAGCGGGCGAGGTCAGCCATCTCGTTGTCCTCCCTGACCAACCCTTTGGACAGGCGCCGCTCGCCGAGGTCGCGCCTGGCATGATCCGGGAACCGGGCACGGAGGAGGGGGAGGTCGCGCGGCTCACGCGGTCGTTCCATCTCAACCTCACGGCTTTTGGTTTTCTGTCTTTCGGCGTGGGGCTTTTCATCGTCCATGGCGCGATCGGACTGGCCTTTGAGCAGCGGCGCGGCACGATCCGCACCCTGCGCGCACTCGGGATGCGGACGGGACGGTTGGTGTGGCTCCTTCTGGCCGAGATCCTCGTCCTTGCGCTCGCGGCAGGTCTCCTTGGGATCGGGCTCGGCTACGCCATCGCGGCGGCTCTTTTGCCGGATGTGGCCGCCACGTTGCGCGGGCTCTACGGTGCGGCCGTGCCGGGCGTCTTGAGCTTTGATCCAGTGTGGGCGCTGGCGGGCCTCGCCATGGCGCTGGCCGGAGCGCTCGTCGCGGCCTTTCAGGCGGTGTTTCGCGTCGTTCGGATGCCGCTCTTGGCGAGTGCGCGTCCGCGCGCCTGGGCGCTTGTTTCGACGCGGGCACTCCGTGGACAGGCCGCCGGCGGCGTCCTTCTTCTTGCTCTGGGGTTAACGATACCCGTCATTGCCGATGGCCTCATTGCGGGGTTTGCGCTCTTGACGGGTCTCCTCCTTGGGGCAGCGCTGATGCTGCCGCTGGTCTTGTCGATGCTGCTGACATGGGGTTCTGCGCGGTCTCGCACGCCGTTGGCCGAGTGGTTCTGGGCTGATACGCGGCAGCAATTGCCCGGGCTCTCGCTCGCGCTGATGGCGCTCTTGCTGGCTCTGGCGGCGAATGTTGGCGTCGGCACGATGGTCGGCTCCTTCCGGC
Organism: Pseudomonadota bacterium; assembly: GCA_038745585.1. GTDB lineage: Bacteria > Pseudomonadota > Alphaproteobacteria > Rhodobacterales > Rhodobacteraceae > HLUCCA09. The sequence goes on along the minus strand of JBCDLH010000009.1, from coordinate 47,403 downwards.
TGACCTTTACTGGCTGGCTCGACCAGCGCCTGGCGGCCGATCTCTATGTCAGTGCCGCGGACGAGGCCGAAGCAGCGGCGATCGTGCGCTTTGCCGAGGGCGAGGGCTTGGGCCTCTTGCCGAGGGCGTCGGTCGATCTGCCGCTCGCGGGCGCGCCGGGCACGTTGGAGGGGCTCGTTGATCATCCGGTCTACCGGGCGAACTGGCCGCTTCTGTTGCGCGCATCGCAAGCGTGGGATCGGGTGATGTCGGGCCAGGCGGTCCTGATCAATGAGCAGCTCGCGCTCCGCGAAGGCTTAGCCCTGGGCGACACCTTGGCGCTTGGCCCCGGCTGGGCCCTGCCCATCGCGGGCGTCTACTCGGATTATGGAAATCCGCAGGGGCAAGCGATCGTGGCCCTTGATGTGCTCGGCCAGCGCTTTCCGGAGGTCCGCCCGCGGAGCTTTGGTCTCGTGTCCGGCGGGGAGGCCGAGGGTGACAGGCTGCGCGCGCGGCTCCTTGCCGAAACGGGGATCGCATCGGGCGCCGTCATCGATCTGGCCCAGGTCAAAGAGATCTCGCTATCGGTTTTCGAGCGGACATTTGCAATAACGGGTGCGCTTAACGTCCTGACGCTCGGTGTCGCGGGGATTGCGATCCTGACGGCGCTGGCGACGCTTGCGGCGATGCGCTTGCCGCAACTCGCGCCTATCTGGGCATTGGGCCAGACGAGGCGCGCTCTGGCGCGATTGGAACTCTTGCGCTCGCTCTTGCTGGCGGCGCTGACCTTCGCCGCGGCGTTGCCCGTCGGCCTTGCTGTCGCGTGGGCGCTCCTCGCGGTCGTCAATGTCGAGGCGTTTGGCTGGCGTCTGCCGATGCACGTCTTTCCAGCCAGTTGGGCAGCACTCTTGGGCCTTGCGCTCCTCGCAGCACTCGTGGCGGCCCTCTTTCCGGCGCGCCGTTTGGGCCGGACGCCGCCCGCGGAATTTCTCAAGGTGTTTGCCAATGAACGGTGAGGATTGGCGCAAGGCGTCCCGCCAGCACGTGCGCACCATGCAGACACGGTTGACGGCGGGACTGGCCCTATGATCCGGCCATCGCGCCTCAGCCGCCGTCGCCTGCTTGCGGCCATGGCCAGTGCCGCCGCCAGCCCTGCGCTGCCGCAAGGCTTTGCCGGGCTCGGGACGGACGCGGACGGCTTTGCGCTTCCCGAGCGCGGAAGGCGGCTCGTCTTTCCCAAAGACCACGGCCCGCATCCCGCCTTTCGTATCGAATGGTGGTATCTGACGGCCAACCTCACCACCGAGGATGGACGCGAAGGCGGGATCCAGTGGACGCTCTTTCGCGCCGCGCTCGCGCCTCTCGGCCCGGACGGCCCCGCCGCTGGCTGGCACTCCGAACAGGTCTGGCTCGGCCATGCCGGCCTCACGCTGCCGGGACGCCACAGCTATGGCGAACGCTTTGCGCGCGGCGGCGTCGGCCAGGCGGGGGTCGTCGTGGCCCCTTTCGAAGCTTGGATCGACGAGTGGCATCTGCGCCAGCACGCAGAGGTGCTTGGGGCCGGGCACGATGCGCTCGACCGTGTTGAGGTTCGTGCCGCGGGGCCCGCGTTTGCCTACGACCTGTCGCTCCGAGCAGAGGGGCCACTCGTCATGCAGGGCGATGAGGGATACTCGGTCAAATCCCCCGCTGGGCAAGCCTCGCACTATTACTCGCAGCCGTTCTATCGCGTTGCGGGCACGCTGGATCTGCCTGGCGAGAGGATCACCGTGACGGGGCAGGGCTGGCTCGACCGAGAATGGTCCTCGCAGCCTTTGGCCGAAACGCAGGACGGATGGGACTGGGTCTCGCTCCACCTCGACAGCGGCGAGAAGATGATGGGGTTCCGCTTGCGCGACCGGGCGGGCCCGCCCTTTACCTCGGCGACCCACATCGCGCCCGACGGGGACGAAACGCCGTATTCCGACGGTGCGTTGGCGCTCACGCCGCTGGAGACAGCGCGCGTCGCGGGACGCGACGTGCCCGTGCGATGGCGCGCGGTGCTGTCAGACCAGGGGATCGATGTCACGCTCAGCGCGCTGGAGCCGGAATCCTGGATGGGGACGGCGACGCCGTACTGGGAAGGCCCGGTGCGGATCGAAGGCAGCCATGGCGGGCGCGGGTACCTCGAGATGACCGGCTACACCGCCGAGGCAGGGTAAGGCTGGTATCTCAACCTGCGCCCGCCCTCAGATATCCGCATGCGGGCATCCTGCGGACCCGCAAGCCCGAGCGGCTATTCAAGAGCTTTGCTTGCCTGCGCAGAGGTCTTCCATGGACATCGTAGGCCCCTGGACAGATACCGAGATCGGGTGACGGACTGGCCCGCATCCGATGCACGCCCAGTGTCGCAATGTAAGGAAGCGCAGCGTATGGCAGCGATCACCGACAAGGCCGCGAAGCCGGGGGCCAGCGGTATGCTGGCCGCCGGGCTCGCCGCTTTTGCCGCAGCCCTCGCGGTGCGCCTCGTTGGGATCGACAGCCGCGACCTTTGGCTCGATGAGATCTACACACAATTCGCCGCCTCGCGCGATTGGCTTGGGCTTATCGACGACCGCGTCAGCCGGGGCCACTCGCCATTTTACTTCGCGCTTCTCAAGCTCAGCGGAATCGACCCGGCCGACATCGCCGCGCTGCGTGCGCTGAGCGCGGTGTTCGATGCCGGCGCAGCGGGTATCTTGGCGGCGGGCGTCTTGCGCTATTTCGGGGCCCGCGCCGCGCTGATGGTCGCGGTGCTCTATGTTTTGGCGCCCTTGCAGATCCACTGGGCACAAAACGCGAGGCCTTATGGCCTCTTGATGTTCTTTACGGCCCTCGGGCTTACGGGCGCGATCGGCCTTGTTGCCGCTATTGGGCAGGACGATGCCGCGCGAGGCCGGGGCCCGGATATGCTCTTTGCCGTCGGGTGGAGCGGGGCGTGTTTTACGCTGACGGGCGGGATCCTTGCCTACCTCGTGGTGCTGTCCGTGCCATGGTGGCCTGGACTGCGCAACGGGGCGCTGGCCGATCCAGGCTTTCGTCGGCGCTGGGTCCGCGCGCAGCGGCTGCCGTCCGTGGTGGCGTTCCTGACCTATATGCTCGTCAGCCGCATCCACGTCTTCGACCGGATCGGGGATTACTGGCTAGAGGACAGGCGGCCCTTTGGTCTTGAAAGCCTTACCTTACTCGGAGAGGAGATAGCGGCGGGCGCTGTTGGCCAGTCGGGGTTGACCTTGATGGAAGCGGCGGGCCTGCCCCTCGCGATGCTGACGCTCGTCGCAGTGCTTTGCGCCGCGACATTCGCCGTCACACGGCCTGCGCTTTGGCCGAAATCGCTTCCACTGGCAGCGCTGGGCCTCGGGCTCCTCTGTCTCATGCTGGCGATGAGCTTGAATACAAGCCTTCTGACAGGGCGATACTTCACGCCCGCCTGGCTTGGCCTTCTGACGGCGGCGGGAATTGGCATTGCCACATTGCGGCCTGCGCTGCAGGTCGCGGTCGCCGCCCCTCTTGTGGCGCTCATGCTGCCACTGGCGCTGACTGCGGCGACCGCGCCGTCGGATTTGCGCGCGGAGGCGCCCAAGTCTATCGCTGCGCTGATCGACACTGTGTCCGAGCGCCACGCGCCGATGGTCATCGACCGAGCGATCTTCCGCGAAGTGCGCATGGAACTGATGCTCCTGCGCCTCGATGAGCCCGCTCTGCCGCGGCCAGCGATGAACGGCGCCGAGGATGGCGAGGCGGCGCGCGAACGGGCGGCAGACGGGGCGCCCTTCTTCATCGTCGCCCGCCCAGGCGATTGGCATGAGAACTATCACGCCGAACATGCGAGCAGCGCCTGCCTTGCGGAGCGCGACGGTTGGAGCATTGCGCTTGTCCGGCCCGGTACGGCTGCAGCCTGCGCGCCGCCATTCCCGAACGCACCCTGACGAACGCTGCGACTGAGTTGTCCGCGATGTGCCCGCGGTCTGATCAGCGCGCCCGTTCAGGCCACGCCTTTGCGGCTATTTTGCCGCTTGTCGCCGCGGCGCCGCATCCGGATCTTGGGCGATATAGAATAGCGTGGCTCACTGGCCCGGCATCGCCATCCTTTTCAGAGAGGCCCCAGTTTGGACCCGCCCCGCCTGATCATCGTCCTTGGGTTCCTCTTCATCGCGGCGCTCGTGCTTGATGCGCTGGGTCGGCGCGTCCATGTCCCGCGGGTGACGCTCCTGATCTTGCTCGGTGCGCTCTTCGGACCTCCCGCTCTCAATCTCCTGCCCGATGCGTTCAGCGAGGCCGATGAGACCTTTACCGCTGTGGCGCTGACGATGGTTGCCTTCCTGCTTGGCGGGTCGCTCGAGCGGAGCACGCTCGCAGCCCATGGGCGCGAGATCCTGCTGATTTCGCTTGCCGTGGTTCTCGCCTCGCTCATCGTTGTCGCGGGAGTGCTCGCGGCGTTCGGGATGCCGCTCGTTGCGGCCCTGGCGCTTGCTGGCATCTCGGCCGCGACGGACCCGGCCGCGACCCGGGACGTGATCCGCCAGGCGGGCCGCGCCGGGCGATTTGAGACCAACCTCCTCGGCATTGTAGCCATCGACGATGCCTGGGGTCTCATTGCGTTTACCGTGGTCCTGACGCTCGCAGGGGTCCTTGCGGGCCAGGATACGTCATCGGCCCTGCTCCACGGGCTCTGGGAGATGGGCGGCGGGGCGTTGCTCGGCCTCGTGGTCGGCTTGCCGGCCGCCTATCTCACCGGAAGGCTGAAGCCCGGTGAACCCTCGCTGCTCGAAGCGCTGGCCATCGTGCTGATCTGTGCGGGCGCAGCGCTTGTTTTCGAGGTTTCCTATCTTTTGGCGGGCATGGTGTCGGGTGTCCTGGTGGTCAATCTGGCCAAGCATCACGACTATCCGTTCCACGAGATCGAACGGATCGAGTGGCCGTTCGTTTTGGTGTTCTTCGTGATCGCGGGCGCGTCGCTAGAGGTCGCCTATCTGAGCGAGATCGGCTTTATCGGCGTGCTCTACGTGCTCGCGCGCATGGCAGCGCGGCTGATCGGCGGGTGGGGCGGGGCGCGTCTCGCCGGGCTGTCGGGCCGCGAGGGCGTCCTGACGGGCATGGCGCTCACCCCGCAGGCGGGCGTGGCGATCGGCATGGCGCTTTTGGCATCCGCGCGCTTTCCCGAATACGCCGCAGAGATTATGGCGATCACAATAGCAAGCACCATTGTCTTCGAGGTCGTCGGGCCGGTTCTGGCCCAGGTGGCGCTCGCCCGCTCGCAGGCGGGGGAGGCGCCGACGCTGCCGGAGACCGAAACGCCGCGCTGAACGGCGGACATACCCACACTCCGAATCGGACTGCGACGGTCTGCCCCGCGCGCTGATGGACGATGCGCACTCGCGGTCGGCGGTCACGTTTCGCGAGGACGCCCGGAAAGATCGGGCCTCTCTGCGGCGTCGGCGCGACACACTCAGCGGGAACCAGGCCCGGCGCGGACGCGTCCCCTTTCGGATGGGCGATCCGCCGGGCAAAGCGTCTCGTCCACATCGTTAAGTGAGCTTCTTGGGCTATCTTGTTGCGATAGCGTGGTTTGACCTGCCGAGCGCTTCGTTGCCGCTGCGCGGCAAGCAGCGCGGCCACCCGACAGATAGCGCAAGGGCAGGCTCCCGTCACACCTCGGCCGCAGACGTTCTCTTTCGCGGCGCTCCGCAGCGTTTCCGCGTGGCATGATTGACGTCGCTTCTGGGCTGTGCTGCAAACGTGGCACTAGGTGGCAGGACGGTACGCGCATATCGAATAGCCAGTGCGGGGATTGGGTAGCCACGTCTGCGGACGAGTGGCTGTCGGCGGGATGGCACAGGAGGCCTATATATGGGGTGGATCTGGTCGCGCGTGGTCGCGTTTCGCCGTGCGTTGTGTCGAGGGGGATGCTGCCTTTTTGCCAGCTTGGGCCTCTGCACCGCAAGCGCCGCTGAGATCACCCGAGTATCGGCCGCCAACGTCCCCGCTAGCCCCCTCGTCGGATATTATGCGCAGATGGAAGCGGCGCTGTTGGCCCGCGGATACCTCCGGCAGGAGAGCCGCAAGGCCGATGCGATCATAACAGCCGCCAAGCTGGAGCGGTCGTTCCATGCGATTGCATTGTCGCGCGAGTATGGCGGGCAAAGCCCACTGATGCGCTGGGAAAAGCCGGTGTCGCTCAAGATGACCTTCGGGCCCTCTATCCCCAAAGCGCAACGCGAAAGCGATAGCAGAACCGTCAAACGGTATGTCTCGCGGCTGGCGAGCGTAACAGGGCATCCGATCCGCATGTCGCAGCGCTCGAGTACCTTTGAGGTGCTTGTTGCGACGTCGACGGAGCTGCGCGGCTTGGGCTCCTATCTGCAGCGCAGCTATCCCGGTCTCGACCAGCGCATGCTCCGCAAGATTACGCGGATGCCCAAGTCCTACCTCTGCATGGTGGTCGCTTTCCCGAACTCCGACAAGTCGAAGGGATACACCCGCGCGCTGGCTATCGTTCGGGCTGAACACAGCCAGCGCATGCGGACTGCGTGTTTCCATGAGGAAATTGCGCAGGGGCTTGGACTGCCGAACGATTCGGACGCGCGACCGTCGATCTTTAACGACGATGAGGAGTTTGCCGTGCTGACGCGACACGACGAGCTCTTGCTACGAATGCTCTACGATGATCGGCTCCGGTCGGGCATGACAGCGCGGCAAGCGGCACCGCAGGTTTCGGCCATCGCGCAGGCGCTCGCGCGGTAGCGTCACCTGCCGCTGCGCGGCGACTGTTTGGTGTCGTCGGCCGGAACGCGCTATTTGCCGAAGCCGGTGAGCCTGAGGCTTGAGTAGATGACGATTGCGGTCAGTCCGATGTTCAGGATCTGCGCGATCTCCGGTGGCATCACACGGGAGAGGAGCGCGATGAAGACGAGCGTCGCCAGAAACCCGATGCCATAGGACAGTAGGAAGCGTGGGAGGTCGCGCCCGTGGGAAGCGGCGCTCCCGAAAGACCACGACCGGTTCAAAAGATAGCTCAGCGAGATCCCGAGCCCGTAGCACAAAGCTGCGGCGACGACCGGTCCGATGCCGGCCCAGAAGAGGATCACAAAGAGTGCATAGAGGAGGGCATTCGTCGCTACACCAACAACCGCGTAGCGGCGGAAGCTTTGCGGGATGCGGCTGTGCAGGGTGCGAAGCATGGCTTGGGCTGTAGGCTCTCGGTTGTTGCGGGGCGATGTGCCCGCGCCGCGTTGCATCGTTCTCGTCTCGCGTTTGGTGCGTTCCCGCGGTGTCTCCACCCCTGCCGTGCTGCATTGCCGGGACGACCGGGAGGCCAGCTTTGGCGCGGACATGCAGGCTCCATGCCGCGCAAGGTTCGCTGGCTCAAGCCCGTCGCACGGCGGAAGTGGCTGAGCGTTGCATCTCATTGCGTTGCCCTGCAAAGGGTCGGGCCCCGGCGACTGGCCTGGCACGCGCCGCAGTTACATTGGCAGAACTCACAAACTCAAGCACACGGTCAAGTTGCGACCGAGAGCATGGACCCAGGGCCGCTAGCGGGAGTGCCAACGCCGTCTCGCCCCGCGCGACGTTGCCTGTGCGGCGTACGCATTGGCCGGCTGACCATCCGAAGCGAGGTATCGCAGGACGCGCCTTAAACTGCGATAAGATGGTTGTCGAAGGCGACGGGATGGGTGGCGAGACGGGTCAAGTGCGGCGCAACGTGATGCACATTGCCTTGTCCGTCGGTCGCTACGAGCCCAGGTGCGCCGCGCGCAACGCCGCAAATATCGGTCTGGCGCGCGACTTGGGCCTCCCCCGTATCGACCTCGACCGAGACAAGGAGCCCGCCGCGTGGCGAGGTCAGCGCGACATGCTGCCCCGAGGCGGAAAACGCGACGCTGCCGGCATAGCCCACGAGGCCACGATGAAGGGCGTCGTCAAAGGCGGCGAACGCCAGATCACCGCCGCCGCGATAGAACGCAAGGAGGCTCGGAGCGTCGTACACATCGCCCTGCCACTGAAACGCGCAGGCCACGAGGCCGTCGGCGCGCGCCGCGAGATGCCGCAACGAGTTCTGGTGGATGTCCTCGGGCACGGCGGCTTGGTCCAAAATCTCACCGGCTTCCGTGGCGATGGTCAGGTTGGGGCGCATCGTGTCGAGGTTGAGCTTCGCGCGGCCCTGGTCGGGGTGGGTCCGGATGCCGCCATTGGCGATGGCGAGCCGCTGGGTGCCCGGAATGCGGAGAAGTTCGTGGGGGCCGGTGCCGCCGGAGTTGAACTCACCCGCCCGGCGATAGCCCTCGCCCCGCGCCCAGACCCCGACGCGCCCCGCGCCTGTCTCGATCTCGTTCTCGGTAGTGAAGAGTTGGTCGCCATCGGCCGAAAACGCCCCGTGGCCGTAAAAGTGCCGGCCCGCAGGCGCGCGCAGCGCATGGATGACAGCGCCATCCACGCAATCGAGGACGAGGGCAAAGGTACCTGGGCGGCGGGCAAAGGCGACGGCTTCTGGCGCGCTTGGGTGCACGGCTGCTGCGTGGCCCCGGCTGGGTAGGGCGACGCGGAACGCGCGCGTGCCATCCGCGTGCAGGCCGTAAAGAGCAAAGCTGCCGTCTCCGTCCATCGCGGCCGAGACATGGCTCGGTGCGCCGGCATCGGCCCATGTCGCGCCGGACATCGACGCGCTTGCGGCCAGCCCGGCGACAACTGCGCGGCGCGTGGGCATTGCCTCAATCCCCGTCGAGCGCGTTAAAGCCCGCCGATAGGCCCTTGACTGCGCCGATCTCGTTCATGGTCTCGATCTGGACTTCTTTGACATCGACCTGCAGCGCTTCGACACGGAGCCGGCCGATGGGCGTATCCACACCCGAGAAGTCGCCAGCGTCGATTTGGTCTATACGGCCGAGCGCCTTGTCGTAGGCCGTTTCGAGCCGCGGCGTTTCGGTGTCGGAAAAGGCACGCGACAGATCTCGCAGCGCCAGAAGTGCAACTTCGACGTTGCGCAAACTGCGGCCCGAGCGCCGCGCCTCGGCGCGGTTCGGACGAGGCCGGTCGAACGTGCCGAGAGGACGCGCGAGCCGCTGGTCGTGGATGAATTCGAGCCCGGTTGAAAGTGCAGTGAACATCGCGCGCTCTGCGTCTTCTTGGGTGGTAAACCGGCTGTTGCCCTCCGCACCCGCGCTTTGCACCATTTCGGCGAAATCGGCCCAAGCCGCGTTCACGCTGGCGGCGTTTGCGGAAAGGGTCGCGGCAATGGTGCGGGTCAGCGCACAGGCATAGTCGGCATTGTCGTTCGGCTCGTAGAGCATGCGCTCGAGCGCGAAAAAGCCCTGTGCCGCGACCGAGACGCCCGCATAAGCCTCCGGATCGCGGGCGACGGGGTCTTCGTCGGCAATCAGGCGGCCGAGCGTCCGTCCGGTCTGGTTTCTCGGATCGGGCCAATAGGCAAAGCTGAGGGTCAGGCCCTGATCTTCGATTGGCCCGAAGACGATGTGGCTCACCCCGAGCCACGCATCGAACGCGGCGTGATAGGCCGCTTCGAGATCGGACCCGGTGCACGCCGCTTGGGCAGAGGCTGCAAGGGCTGCACTCGCCTCGGCAAACTGCGCAAAGCCGGGCAGGATATGCGCCTCGACCGCCTCATCGACGCCGGCCCAAGCAGCGGTGGGAAGAAGCCCGATCAGGGCGGCGGCGAGGGTGGTGCGCATCAGAGGCTCTCCAGGAAACGGATCAAAGCGTCACGGTCCGCTTTCGGCATCTCGATGACGCGGGTCTTTTGCGCCTCGGCCTCGCCGCCGTGCCACAGGACGGCCTCAAGCAGCGAGCGCGCGCGGCCGTCGTGCAGAAAGAACGAATGGCCGGAGACCTGCGCGGTCAGCCCAATGCCCCAGAGCGGCGGCGTCCGCCATTCCTGACCATTGGCGCGGCCCTCGGGGCTGTTGTCGGCCAAGCCCGGCCCCATGTCGTGCAGCAAGAGATCGGTATACGGCCAGATCAATTGAAAGCTCTGTTCGGGCTGGTCGGGCAGCCGGTGCGTGACGAATTTCGGTGTGTGGCAGGAGATGCAGCCGGTCTCGTAGAAGACGGCCTTGCCGCGCAACACTTCGGCATCTCCGACGTCGCGGCGGGCGGGCACGCCGATCGTTGCGGCGTAGAACGTTGTCAGATCGAGGCCGATATCGCCGATCTCACGATTGTCGTGGTGTTCGGTGCTCCCGTCCGGCGCAATCCGGCAGCGCGTCTGGCCTGGCATGCAATCTCCGTAACCCTCGGAAAAGAGCGTCGAAGAGATGCCGATATCGCCATGAAACGCGGCGGCGACCTGCTGGCGCAGCGTCGGCTGTCCAGCCTTGTGCCCGAAGCGGCCCAGCATTGGCGCCCCGTATTCGTGGGATTGAACGATCTGCGCGCGGCCCGAGATCCCGTCGCCATTAGAATCGTCGGGGTCTGCATTGGCGAGAATGTCGGCGGTGGGGATTGCGTCGAGCAGTCCGAGCCCGATCATTTGCTGGGCGATGCGCGGGCTGAGCCGGAGGTCTGGATGGGCGTCGCCATAGTTGAGTTCGCGCAAGCTGTAGGTCGGATTGCGCAGCCAAGCCTCTTCCCCTTCGGACAGCGGCACGCGGATCTCTTCATAGGCGATGTCGAAGCTGCCCTCGGCGGGCATGCCAGCGATGCCCAGGTCCTGCAGCTGCGCGCCATAGGTCGGATCGGGGCGGGCGGCCTGGTCGTCGAGGATGCCGAGCGCAGTGGTCTGAGGCGCAGGGACGGCGAGCCGCATGACCATCGACACACGGCTGTCGTCGCCGCTCAAGGGCGGGTGACCGCGGCCATTTGCAACGTGGCAGCGCCGGCAGGACCGCGCATTAAAGAGCGGGCCGAGCCCGTCAGAGGCCAGTGTCGAGGACGGGGAGGACACCCAAAGCTTTTCAAACATCGCGTTGCCGAGTTCGAACTCGAGCCTTCGGTCAAAATCAATATTGCCCGCGGGCTGCAAGAAGCCGCGTGCGGCGGCCCTGGCCGGGATCGTCGCCGCACCCGCTGAGTTGGTCTCGAAGGCTTCGGGTTTGCCAAACTCGGTGGTCGGCGCTGTGACCGCAGCAATGCGGGCGGCCTCTGCTGCGGTCCGCGGAACGGCCGTCGGGTGCGGATCCGCCAGCCTGTCCGCCGCGAACACGAGCGCCGGCGCGGCAAGTAAGGCAAGGGCCGCGGCAAAGCGGTGGGTCATGGCGAGGCGCGCTCCCGCAAACGCTGCAGGGCGACCGTTTGGCCGCCCTGCGCATCGCTTTTGTCTGCCTTACTGGAAGACGGCGTCGGGGTTATCTAGGCTGTCGGAGCCTTCAAACTCGATCGTGTCAACGCCAAGGCTCGCCACGATCCGCTCGATTGTCCGCGTCTGATCGACGAGTGCGTCGACTGCGCCCATGATCAGGGCCTCGCCGGCGGCATTGCCGCGCTCAAGCATCATGTCGTAGGAAAAGCCCTTTTCGGCCGCGAGCTTGAGCTCCAACATCTCAAACATCGTGGCGTTGAGCTTGCTCTGCATTTCGGCGTCGAGCGCCGGATCCACCTCGGCCACCAGCGAGGCCAGCGACGGGCCGCTCACTACGCTGCCATCCGCGCGGGTGTAGCTGCCGAGATAGACGTTCCGGATGCCGAGCGCGTCATAGAAGTGGCTGTTGTGGGTGTTGTCGGCAAAGCAATCGTGCTCTTCCTCAGGGTCGTTGAGAAGGACACCGAGCTTCATCCGCTCGCCAGCCTGCTCGCCATAGGAGAGCGAGCCCATGCCGGTCAGGATCGAGGTGATGCCCGCATCCTCGTCGGCCATGACGGCAGAGCGCGCGTCGCCGCCCTCGGCCCATTGCGCCGCCATCCATTCCAGGTCGGACACCAGAAGGTCGGTCGCCGCTTTAAGGTACTCGCCGCGACGGTCGCAATTGCCGTTGGTGCAAGCGTCGCCCATCGCGTAGTCGGTCCATGGCCGATTGCCCGCGCCATACTCGAACCCGTTGAGATCCTGCCCCCAGAGGAGGAACTCGATCGCGTGATAGCCCGTCGCCACGTTGGCTTCGACGCCGTCGGCTTCGTGCAACGCGCCCTCCAGAAGGTCGGGCGTGATACTACTCGCGTCGATATCCGCGCCAGCCAGCGTGAAACTGGCATTGGCGACCACGTTGAGAACGGCATACTCGTTCTCATCCGTTGCCCCGCCGTAGGACGCGTCGACATAGTCAATGAGGCCTTCATCGAGCGGCCAGGCATTCACCTTGCCCTCCCAATCGTCGACGATCGCGTTGCCGAAGCGGTAGACCTCGGATTGCTGATAGGCTGGGCGGCTCGCCAGCCACGCGTCCTTGGCGGCCTGCAGCGCTTCGGCGGACGGGTTAGCGATCAGGCTATCGACGGCCGCCTGGAGCCGTTTGGCGCCGGCCAAACTGTCTTCATACTTGGCCTGCGCGATGTCGGCGTAATTGTCGAGCACGGCGGCCTTGTCGGCTAGCGCGGGCAGGGCCACGAGGATCGATGTCCCAAGCGCGAGTGCAAACTTCGTTTTCATTGTTACATTCCCTGTTACGTGTTTTCGGTGGGGCCGCGCGACGGGCTTGCCGGCGCGGATGGGTGATCGCTCTGTGCGCTGCGCACCCGGTCGAGATAGGGTTCGAGGGCATGCTCCAACCGGACGCGCCCGTCGAGGGAAAGCTCCAGGAGTTCCTTCCAGCACATCGGCGGCGCCGTATGGTCGCGTTCTCTAGAAGTCGGCCAATCGTCCACGGGGCCCCCTTTGGACATGCTGGAATAGGGCCGGGCTTGCAGATCGCTGTGGCTCGGCGCGCCTAGAGTGTCGAACGCGATGGAGAGCGTCAATCCCGACAAAAACGATCATGCACGTCTTTTCGTCGCGCCTCAGAGAGCCGATGCCCTTCGATTAGATCTCCTCGAATGGGTTGCGCGCCGCTTGGTCTGCTGGTGGGCGGCGGCCAGTGCGCAAGACAATCCGCTGGCGCGCAGGGCTGCCGCGCGGCACAGAAATGGCCTAGATCTAGGCGCGGTCCGGCTGCCGATGGAGACGCTTCGCCGCCGTCGAATAAACCTCGTGTGCAGACTGAGCCGATACACGCTCGATCACTCGTTTGCGGGCCGCGAGCCGGGCCTTTCCGCCAGCCAGGCGCTTGGGCTATTTCCTGTCACACGGCGAAACTCTCGGTTGAAGTTGGACTTCGTGTTGAACCCCGCCGACAGCATCGCGTTGGTGATGTTCTCGCCCCGGTCCAGCGCTTTCTGCGCCGCGACGATGCGCGCGCCGTTGATGAAGCGCGACACGTTCTCACCCGTTACACGGTTGATCGCCCCGGAGAGCTGCTTGACCGGAAGGCGCATGCGGCGAGCGAGTTGAGCGAGGGTGAGGTCAGGGTCGAGATAGAGCCTCTGCTCGGCCATCAGCGTCTGGAGCCGGGCAACGATTTGCCCGTCCTCGGCCGTGAGCGGCTTGGCGCGCGTCTCAGCTGTCGCGTCGTGTGCCGGGACGAGGGCCTGCGAGAGGCTGAGCCCTCCGATGACAAGGAGCATGCCGCTGGAGAAGATCGTCACGATCCAAGGCTGATAGTGCGGCTGACCGGCGATCAGCACCAGCGCGATCAAGACGTCGCTCAGCCCCGATAGGATCAAGGCGGCGCCGATCATGCGCCAAATCCGGCCCGGCAGATCCCCCGTCTCTAGGCGGATCCTCGGCATCCGGTCGCTGCTTTCCGAGCCGCGCCAGAGGAGCGCGCCGCCATAGGCGAAGAAAAAGGCGGGGATCAACGCGTCAAGCAGCATCGGTTGGCCCAAGAGACCCAAGACCGTCAGCGCTGGAGGCAAGAGATGCACAAGGTCGCGCCGCTGGGGCGGGCGCACGGCCGTCGACTGAAACGCGTTCCATGCCGCTGGCGGGATCAACGAGGCGATGATCGCTTGGGCAGGCCTCACCGCCGTGAGCCCATAGTGCTGTACAAGCGAGATCACGAGGCCTTGCAGGGCGCAGAGTGCAAGGAGGCCGACGAGCGGGCCACGACGTCCATCGACGAGCCAGATCCGCGCCAGCAGAAAGCCCAGAATCAGGGCACTGACCAAGGGGATTGGGAGGCTTGGCATCGGGCTGGGCTCCTGCGGCGGCATTTGCCCCCGGTTTGGTTCTTAATCGCGATCTGCGCGACCTCGAACCGGTTCGAGGTCGCGTGGCTGCTGCATGCGGTTTTGTTGAAGACATCCGATACCGCCAAGGGGGCCCCAATGAAAACGACGCTTTTTGCGATGATCTGCCTCGCCGTTGCGCTGGCTGATGCCAAGGCCGACAGCGCAGGGCTGCGGCCACTGACGATCTCCGCGCCACACCATGCGCGCGCTCTCGAAGGGGTGATGGTATACCCCGGCTTGGACGACGGCACCGCCGTCGCCTTTGGCGCAAACCCGGTCTTCGTGGGTGCTGCGATGCGCAAGGGGGCGACCTTGGCAGACGGCCCGTTTCCGGTCGTGCTCCTCAGCCACGGCTTGGGCGGAAACATCCGCACCCTGTCTTGGCTCGCCGCGGGTCTTGCTGAGCGCGGCGCCCTCGTCGCGATGGACAATCATCCCAACTCGACGACGGGCGACTTTGACATGCAGGCCGGCCTGCGGCACGGGACGCGGGCGCAGGAATTGAGCCTTGTGCTCGACGAACTTCTTACCGACCCGGACCTTGCTCCGTTGATCGACCGCACCCGGATCATGGCTGCAGGCTTTTCCTATGGCGGCTGGACGGCGCTGTCGCTCGGAGGGCTGCGCGGCAACCTGCAGGGATACCGTGCGCATTGTAAAGACGTCGGACAGGCCTCGAGCCACTGCGCCGATATCGAAGCGGCTAGAGTGTCTTTGGCCGAACTCTCTGCGGAGGTCTGGGATGCCACCTATGGCGACGCGCGGATTACCCATGTGGCGGCCATCGACCCCGGCCCGATCTGGGGGCTCAAGCCCGCGAACGCAGCAGGGCTCATCGGCAATGTCCGGCTGGTCAGCTTGGGGTACGCCGTCACGCGGCTCTTTGCGACGGACATCTACGCAAGCGGCCTCAGGGCGCTTTTGCCGGAGGCCGAGGTAACTGACCTCGCTCCTGCGGCGCATTTCACGGCCCTCCCGCCCTGCACCGACATCGGCGCTGCGATCCTCGCTGAAGAGGGGGACGAGCCGGTCTGTACGGACCCGCAGGGCACCGACCGGCGCGCCATACATGCCCAGATCATCGACGTGCTGGCGGCGGATCTCGGCCTGTGACGCTGTGTTACGTCCCCGGTCTTTCCGGGCGCGACCGGAGCCTTGCTCGGAGCGAGCGAAGCATCAGGACATCTTTTGACGCAGACCGGACAGTTTTTTCTCGAGCCAGCGGCGGGAGGGCGGATCGGTCGAGAGTGAGAGGGCTTTGGCATAGGCTTCGGCGGCGTCGGCCACCCGCCCGAGCGCGGCATAGCAATGGGCGCGGACTGCATGGGAGGGCTGGTAGCGCTCAAGGTCCGAAAACGCGATCTGATCGAGGAGCTTCAGCCCCTCCGCAGGACCCGCATCCTCGGCCACGACCGCAGCGCGGCTGACAGCGGCTCCAATCGTCGGGTGCCCGGCCAGAAGACCCGCATAAAGCTGAGAGAGCGCACGCCAATCGGTGCGCCCTGTGACGGCCCGCGCCGCGTGCACAGCCTGGATCGCCGCTTCGAGCTGGAACCGTCCGGTTTCGCCGATGCGGGAGGCGCGCGTCAGATGGTGCGCGGAGCGGTCGATCAGCGTCTGGTCCCAGAGGGATGTGTCTTGCTCTGGCACGGGGACGAGCATTCCGCCGCAGATGCGCGCCGCGCGCCGCGCCTCTATGAAGCCGATCAGCGCCGTCAGCCCGAGCGCTTCGGGGTTGTCCGGTGCGAGCTCGGCAAGGATCGTCGACAAAAAGAAAGCCTCATGGGAGAGATCGCCCGCGCCCGAGAGCCAATCGACGGCATAGGCGCCGTAGACGGCCTCGAGCACCGCACCCATCCGATCCGCGTAGGCATCGGCGTCGGGCACGGCAAACGGGATTGCGGCAGCCTTGATCTTGCGCTTGGCGCGGACGAGGCGCTGCGCCATTGCGGCGGGCGAGACGAGAAAGGCACGTGCGATCTCTTCGGCTTCGAGGCCCAGCACTGTTTGCAGCATCAAGGGCGTGCGTAGGTCGGCCTCAATCGCGGGGTGGGCGCAGACGAAGAGGAGCTTCAGCCGCTCATCGAGCACGTCCTTTGTCTCAACCGTCATCGGATCGGCCATCTCGGGCACCTCGTCTGTCACGACGAGCCGCGCTGTTTTGCGCGCCTCGTCGATGCGTCTGTTTTTGGCCACGGTCAGAAGCCAGGCTTCGGGCTGGTCAGGCACGCCGCGTTCGGGCCAGGTGCGCAGGGCTGCGACAAAGGCCTCCGAGAGCGCGTCTTCGGCCGCGATGATGTCGCCCGAGCGGCTGGCAAGCATGGCAACAAGCTTGCCATAGGCGGCGCGGGCCACATCCTCCGCCCGCGCCCTGGATGCTGCCTCGCTCAATAGTCGCCCATTGCGGAGGCGCGGATTTCGACCTTACCTGTCTTGGCGGCGGGGCACTTTTCGGCCCAGGCAAGCGCGGCGTCGAGATCGGGCACGTCAATGGCGAAAAAGCCGCCGAGCGTTTCCTTCGTGTCGGCAAACGGCCCGTCTTGGACGCGCTTCTCACCGTCCTTGAGGGTGATCGTGGTCGCCGTGTCTGCAGGGTGGAGCCAGTCGGTATCGACGAACACGCCCGCCTCCTGGAGCGCACCGATATAAGCACCGTACACTTGCTTTTCGCGCGCCCAATCCTCGGGCGTGAGGTCTGCGAAGTCGGCGGGATTGGAATAAAGCAAGAATGTGTAACGCATGGAATATCCTTTCTGGGTCAGCGGATTAGGCCGCGGCTTCGGCGAGATTTTCAAGTCCGAGTTCGAAGGTTGGGCCCATCATGCCATCCATGAACAGGCCGAACACGCGGAAGACCGGGTTCATCCGCATATCGCTCTGCATCCGCCAGGTAACCTCGGTGCCGGCCTCTGTGGCAACGGCGGCAATGGATTGTGTAGGCTGGCCCATCCGCCCGAGATCGATGACGTAGACGACTTCGGTCTGCGTAACTTCAGCGACAATCTGGCTGCCGGTGCCATCGCGGCTGTCAAAGTGAAAGCCCGAGCCGACACCCGATGCTGGGCCGAAAAAGGCGACTTCGAGATCCGGGTCGATCGTCTGGTAGGGGTTGAAGCGCTGATAGCCTGCGTTCGATGCGGCAAGAGCGAGGATCTCGCTCGGGGATGCGTCGATGAGCGAGCTGCGCTCGACGCTGACATGGCGGGGCAAGGCCAGGGTAGCGGCGGTGAGCGCGGCGAGGGTGCCGAGGCTGTAAGCGGTGCGTTTCATGATCTTCATTGGTCTGTCCTCTCGTTGATGCGAAGGGCATCTTTGCCTCTTCACCTCAACGACGGGCGGGCGACGCACCAATCGACAAACCCCAAGACTTTTTTCGCTCTCAATTGAGCGATCGGCGCTCGTGCGGTTTCTTGATGTTGCTGCACAGCGAAGCCCGCACCTCCGTTGGATGCCGTCAAGCCTCTCTAAAGTATTGTTATCGATGAGTTATGTGCGAGATCCGAGAGCCTGGCGTGACACTTTGCATACGATTGCAGTTTTTCCTTGGTGGCGTCGGCCGCTCCCCGTATCCTCACAGCCAAAACACTGAATCGCACAACTGGGAGGTACCGCGATGCAAAGACGCACATTTCTCACCACCGTTTCGGCCGCTGCCATGGCCGCCGCTCTGCCCCAGATCGCCGCGGCACAGGCGGTCCCCTATGGGCTGTTGCCCGACAAGCCGTTCGCGGGAACGACGATCAACGTGCTGTCGGTGGTGACCCCGCAATTCGACGGGTTGCGTCTCCGCGACGCAGAGTTCACTGACCTGACAGGCATCAACGTCGAATGGACGTTCATCCCCTTCGGCTCGCTGCAGGAGCGGGTGAACGCTGAGGGGATCGCGGCAAACGGCGCCTTCGATGTTGTCAATTATCTAGACAGCTGGGGTCCGCCCAACGCCCATTGGCTCGCCCGGATCGACGATTGGATGGCGCGCGACGGCATATCGATGGATCGGTATCCGCCCGCTTTCGCACGCTCCGCGCAATATCAAGGCGAAACGCTGGGCTTCCCGCTCCGCGCCCATGCCCAGCTCATGTTCTACCGCAAGGATCTGATCGAAACGCCTCCGGCGACCTGGGAGGACGTGATCGCCATCGGCAAAGAGCTCAACGAAACCAACCCGGACATCTCACCGCTCGCGCTCTACTACAACAACGACGGAAACCGGCAGAACCTCTTCATCTGGATCAACTTCCTCTGGGCCGCGGGCGGCAAGATCTTCAACGACGACTTTACCGCCGGCTGGACAAGCGAGGAGGCGCTTGCCGCGACGGAGGCCTACATTGCGCTTCATACCGAGCACCAGGTAACCAACCCAAGCTCGCTTGCCTTTGTCGAGCAGGATGCGCGGCAATCCTTCATGCAGGGCAACTCGGCGATGATCCCGGTGTGGTGGTGGTCTTATTCGGGCTTCATCAACCCCGAGAACTCGACGCTGACGGCGGATCAAGTGGGCTTTGTCGGCATGCCCTCCTACCAGGGCACGACGGCGACCTATGCTATCTCGATGCCGTTCTCGATCTCGAGCTATTCGCAAAATCAGGAAGCGGCGTGGGAGTTTCTCAAGTGGCTTTCAAACCCCGACATGGACCGCGCCAACGCCATCGAGCGGGAGGTGAGCGGCGAGAGCATCATCAACAACGTTGTGACCCATGTGAGCTCGCTGACCGATCCGGATGTAAACGCGGCCAACGCCAACATCCAGGCGGCCGCCTATGACAGCCTGCGCAATTCCGACATCATGCCGCAAATCGCGGAATGGCCCGAGGTCGGCGACATCCTGTCGGCGGCGATCGCTGAAGCGGCGGCGGGCGGCAATGTGCGCGACCTGATGATCGCCGCGGCCGAGCAATCTGACCGGGTGCTGCGCCGTGCGGGCCGCATTCAGTAACCGGTGACATCTGGGCGCGCTCGGGCAGTCGGGCGCGCCTTCGGAGCGAACGATGCGTGACGATACCCTCAAATACCTGCTGGTCGTGCCGGCGGTGCTCGTCGTATTCGCAACGGCGGTCTGGCCGCTTGCCGAAAGCCTGCGCCTCTCCTTCACCGAAGGGCGGATGAACCGGCCTAACTTTCCCCAAGGCTATCTCGGCATCGAGAATTACACCTGGGCCTTCCTCTATGAGCCCGCGTTTTGGAACTCGGTCTGGGTGACAGCACTCTACACATTCGTAACCGTTACACTCACCACGATCCTGGCGCTCGGGCTTGCGCTTCTTTTGGTGCGCGGCGGAGCGCTGCGTTCGGGTGTGCAGACGCTTCTGATCCTGCCCTTCGCGATGAGCCCCGCGCTGATCGGCGTGTCGTTCCGGTTCATGTTCAACCCGGAGTTTGGGCTTTTTGATGCGTTCTTTGGCGTGCTTTTCCCGCCGCTCGCCGATGTGAGCTGGCTCGCGGATCCCGATCTGGCCTTTGCTGTCGTGGTCATGGCCGATGTCTGGGGATGGATCCCATTTCTTACGCTCGTTCTGATCGGCGGGTTGGCCAGCGTTCCGCAGGAAACGCTCGAGGCCGCGCAGGTCGACGGTGCTTCGGGCTGGCGCGTTTTTAAGGACGTGACGCTCCCGCAACTGCTGCCGGTGCTTGCCGTCGTGATCATCCTAAAGGCGATCTTCAGCCTCAAGACTTTCGATCAAGTCTTCATGCTGACGAATGGCGGGCCGGGCACTGCGACCCAGACGCTGAGCCATTACATCTACACCAACGGCCTGCGCTACGGGCAGATCGGCTACTCTGCCGCCGTGGCTTGGCTGATGGTCCTCCCGATGATCGCGCTCACGTATTTCTACGCCAAGTTCGTCTTCAAAAAGGATTGAGGCGATGACAGGCAAGCAACAACAGCGAATGTGGCGCGCAGCGCAAAACGTGCTGATCCTAGTCGCCGCCTTCGTCATGCTGATCCCGATCATCTGGATCTTCCTTGCGGCCTTCAAATCGCATGTCGAGGTTTATCAGCTTCGGCTCTTCTTCACGCCGACCTTCGAGAATTTTGGCGAGGTGTTCGACGATCCTTATTTCCTTGGTCAGAAGCTTTGGAATTCTACGGTCGTTGCCGGCGTGACCGTGCTCTTCGCCGTGCCCATTGCAACGATGGCAGCCTATTCCTTTAGTCGCTTCCGGCTGCGCTTCGAGACCACTATCCTTGTGGTCATCCTCGCCACGCAGTTTGTGCCGGCGGTGGTGATCATCCTGCCGTTTTTCGTTATGTTCCGCGACCTCGGCCTGCTCGACACGCGCCTCGGGCTGATCCTCGTCAATCT
The DNA here is from genome assembly GCA_038745585.1 of Pseudomonadota bacterium. GTDB lineage: Bacteria > Pseudomonadota > Alphaproteobacteria > Rhodobacterales > Rhodobacteraceae > HLUCCA09. Next base: position 26,950 of record JBCDLH010000009.1, on the reverse strand, counting down.
GGCCATCGTGATGCCGTTTGCGATCTGGATGATCAAAGGCTTCATCGATGGCATTCCGATGGACACCGAAGAGGCGGCGATGGTCGACGGGTCGTCGCGGCTTCAGGTGATCTGGAACATCGTCTTGCCGATGGCCGCGCCGGGCCTCCTGACGGCGGGAATTTTCTGTTTCATCCTTGCGTGGAACGAGTTTCTGTTCGCGCTCATCCTGACCAACCGAGATGCGGTGACACTGCCCATAGGGCTGGCGCTTTTCCGAGGCGAAGAGGGCGATCTGTGGAACCTCCTCTCGGCCGCCGGGATCATCATCATGGCACCGATGTTCGTTCTCGCCCTCGCGATCCGGAAATACTTCGTTCAGGGCATGACGATGGGGGCCGTGCGATGAGGGTTACACCCGCCATGTGCGCCCCGGGAGCGTGCCGTTGATGGCCGAGATTGTTCTCAAAGATCTGACCAAGCGGTGGGGGGATTTCGTCGGCGTCGACGACCAGTCCCTCCACATCAAGGACCGCGAGTTTCTCGTCCTGCTAGGTCCATCTGGCTGCGGCAAGACGACGACGATGCGCATGATCGCAGGGCTTGAAGACCCGACTGCGGGCGAAATCTGGATCGGGGACCGGCGCGTCAACGACGACCTACCGAAGGATCGCGACGTGGCGATGGTCTTTCAGAATTACGGCCTCTACCCGCATATGACGATTTTCAACAATATCGCCTATCCCCTAAAGGTTCGCGGTGTCCCGAAAGACGAGATCGTCCCTCGCGTCGAGCGGGCGGCCGAGCAGGTCGAGCTGACCGACTTTCTGAAGCGCAAACCCAAAGCGCTTTCGGGCGGGCAGCGGCAGCGTGTGGCGTTGGCCCGCGCCATCGTGAGGACGCCGAAAGTCTTCCTGATGGATGAGCCGCTCTCAAACCTCGACGCCAAGCTGCGCGTCACGATGCGGGCCGAGCTCAAGCATCTCTCGCGCGAGCTGCAGATCACGACAGTCTATGTCACGCATGATCAGATCGAAGCAATGACCCTTGCCGACCGCGTCGCCGTGATGCGGCACGGCGTCATCCAGCAGCTCGGCACGCCCGACGAGATCTATAACGACCCGGCCAATATGTTCGTTGCCGGCTTCATCGGCAGCCCGGCGATGAACCTCATTCACGGCTCGGTGCATTCGGGCATGTTCATTACGACAGGCGGAACGCGCCTTGTCGGCATCGGCGGGCCGGACCGGGAAAAGGCGATCCTAGGCGTGCGTGCCGACGATATGACCGTCCATGAGGCGGGGCAGGGCGATATCGACGTCCGCATCTATGCCTTCGAGAATACCGGGGAGAGCACCCTTTTGACGGTGCAATGGGGCAAGCAGCGGGTGATTGCGCGGGGCGACCGGCATCTGCGCAAGGATCAGGACGACATCGTCGGCATTACCTTGAGCCCGGATCACCTTTACCTCTTCGATCCCGAGAGCGGAAACCGCATTCGGCGTGAGGGCAACCAATGAGCGGCGCGGGAGGAGTTGCACCGGGGCATGTCGGCCCTGAATGGCACACCAGCGCCAACCACGCAGACGTGCCGGCACGCGCGTCCGCGCCACCAACAAACGAGAGGGTGACCGACGCGCCCTCCCAACGACCAGGTGCCGGTCAAACCTATCGACCTGCGCCAAATCCCGGCCGCCGCCCCGGCGGCCCAGACTGAGCCCACCGCCAAGTCACAGCACTGCAACCGAATTGTTGAGGACGACATGAAAGACCTGGCCCTTCCACAAATGGAACAAAACATCGTTCGCTATGGCGAGCTTATCCCCTGCAAGACCGCCTTCATCGATGCTCATACGCCCGGCAGCGATCAGAAAGAGAACTTTACAATTATCGGCGGCGGCGTCTCGGAATCCGCCGATCAGCATGTCCATATCGGCGACAAGATCGGTTTCAACATCGGCGCGGCTGGACAGCCGCCCAAGTGCCGCAACTCGCTGCACTCGCACCGGACGGCCGAGGTGTTTTTCGTCCTGAAGGGGCGCTGGCGCTTTTTCTGGGGGCGCTGGGGCAATGCGGGCGAGGTTGTGCTCGAAGAGGGGGATATCTTCAACATCCCCACCGGCATCTTCCGCGGCTTTGAAAATATCGGTACCGATTACGGGATGATCATGGCCGTGCTCGGCGGCGACGACGCGGGCGGCGGAGTGATCTGGGCGCCGCAGGTCATCGATGATGCTGCTGACCATGGGCTCGTCCTGGCCGAGACAGGCAAGCTCTATGACTCCAAGACAGGTGAGAGCCTGCCTTCGGGTGTCTCGCCCATGCCGCTCTTGACCGACGCGGAGCTTGAGGCGTTTCCAGAGCCGACCACGGCGGACGTGATCCCCAACTACGTGGCCCGCTACTGGGACCTGATGGCGCTCTCGGACAAGGGACCGGCCAAGGTCATCGGACCCGACGCCAAACTGCGCGACCGGCCAGGCTTTTCGGTCGACTTCTTGAGCCGCGGCTCGATCGACGGCAGCTACACCTGTGATACCAACGAGGTCTTGATGCCGGTGCGCGGGCATTGGCGGCTCGAGTGGGAGGGCGGGAGCACCGTCCTCAACCCAGGTGACACGTGCAACGTCCCCGTCGGGCTAGAGCGGACGCTGAGCCCTGCGATGACAGGCGAGGCGAGCCTTTACCGCGTACGCCGGACAGAGGACAAGCCCGGCGCTACGATGGCGCTCGCGTGACGCCGACCCTCCCGGACGATCTGCTTGCGCTGCTGCGCCGCGTCGATACGCCGACCGTCTGCAACGCGATCGAAGTGGCCCAGGGCCGGCGCGGCTTTAGCGCCTTTACCCGGGGCACGATTGCGCATTCCCGTCCGGGAGACCCACCTGTGGTTGGCTATGCCGCGACCGCCAAGATCGCGGGCCTGGAGCCGCCGACCGAGGCACCTGATGTCATCCGCACACGCCGCATGGCCTATTTTCGCGCAATGGCGTCGGGGCCACGGCCCGGCGTCGCCGTGGTCGAAGACACCGACGGCGCAGACGCCATCGCGGGGTGGTGGGGCGAGGTGCATGTCGCGGTACACAAGGGGCTCGGCCTCGCGGGTGCGGTGACAAACGGCGTTATGCGCGACCTCGACGTGCTGGATGCGGGCTTTCCGGTGCTCGCCGGCTCAGTCGGCGTCAGCCATGGCTTTGTCCATGTCGTCGAGATCGGCACAGGGGCGGAGGTTTTTGGCCTTCGCATTCAGGAGGGCGACCTTGTCCATGCCGACCGGCACGGCGCATTGGTGATCCCAGAGAGCGTTCTTCCCGACCTGAAGACGGCCGTCGAAAAGGTTATCGCAGCCGAAGCCATCGTGCTCGAGCCTGCGCGGCGCGCTGGCTTTGACATCAAAGTCTTGGAAGAGGTTTGGTCGGCCTTCGAAAAGGCGCGGACCTAACGCGCGCGCCCCGGAGGAGCACGTGCGCGTCTCGGCCAGCAGGGTTGGACATCGCCACGCGCTATCCGGACGACGCCCCCGACCAGGTGGACCACTCTGCGGGCGTTGGCCCGCCGCATAGCGCGGCTTGGGCGGAGCTACAAAGGTCCTCGATATGCTGCTTGATTGCTTGAAGGCCCGACAGGCGCCGTTTCGGCTGCGTGCCCTCCGGGGGCCCGGCTTCGGGGGTGTCGGAGATCGGTCACTCCAAGTCAAATCTCGCTCGTCCTTCCAAAACGCCGCCCCGCGCCTGTCGGCCAAATCACGCGGACCGCAACCAAACCGCGCGAAAAACGCGAGCGGGGGACCGGCGGAAGAACAGGAGGAAACGAGCGCGATCCATACGCTCCAGATCCTCGTCTTGGCGTTCCTTATTCTCGGGGCCGCTGCGCTCAAGGTACAGAGCAGCCCGGCCTACACCGAGTTTTGCCGCGTCGGGATCTACGATGGGCCAGGCGCGGAGTTTGTTGTCATCACGCGGTCAGCAGAGGGTCACACCTACGCTTTCGCCGATGGTCGGACTGGCCGGGCAGGGGCGGCCGAAGCACACGTCTTTTGTGCCGACGGCGCGGTCGAGGTGCGGGGAAAGGGCCGCTGGGGCGCCCGACCGCTTGCCGTGACAGACACCGTCTTTCGCTCTGACGGGATAGCGCTTGCGGGGCGGCTGATCGAGCCCGAAGCCGCGGACGAGCAGACGCCGCTCGTCGTTTATGCCCATGGCTCGGAAGATACCGGCTGGCTCGATACCGCGCGGGACCCCTATCAGATGGTTGGTCGCGGTGTGTCCGTCTTTGTTTATGACAAGCGCGGTACCGGGCGCTCGGAAGGTGACTACACGCAGAACTTCCCGCGCCTCGCCGACGACCTTGTCGCGGCATCACGCGAAGCGCAGGGGCTCGCACGCGGACGCTTTGGCCGCTTCGGCCTTGTGGCGCTCAGCCAAGGCGGCTGGGTCGTCCCGCTGGCGGCTGAGCGCGCAGGCGCGGAGTTTATCGCGGTCGGCTACGGTCTTGTCGTCGACATTCGCGAGGAGGATGCGGCACAGGTTGCGCGGGAATTGCAAACCGCAGGCTATGGCGAAGACGTGCTGTCAAAGGCGCGGCGGATCACCGACGCCACGGCGCACTTGGCAACGACCCTCTCGGAAGAAGCGCTTGTCGCTTTTGAGGAGACACGCGCGCGCTACGCCGGCGCGCCATGGCTCTCGCAGGTACGCGGCGATTACACGGGTCTCCTCCTCGACGCGACCGCAGAAGAGATCAGGACCAAAATCCTCCCGGTATTTCAAAGTTATGACGTTGACTGGTCGCTCGATCCGGTCGCGGTTCTGCGGGAGGTCTCGGTGCCTCAGCTTTGGGCGCTCGCCGGTGCAGATCGGCAAGCACCTGCTGAGGTGACAATTGAACGGCTGACCGCGCTTCGCGCCGACGGGCTCGACATTTCGCTCTTCGTCTTTCCGGAGACGGACCACGGCATGTGGGACGTCGAGGAAAGGGCGGGCGGCGGACTGCGCCATACCAAAGTGACGGATGGGTTCTACGACCTAATGGCCGACTGGGCCCACCAGCGCCTCGGCGGCGTCTACGGCAGAGCCGAACGTCGTTAGCCCTGAGCCTTTGCTTTTCGTGCCTAAGACGATGTCCCCGATGCGCCTGTCCCGTCCGTCCCGTCAGAACAGATTGATCGCCTTTCCTTCCCATTGGGACGACGTGCGGGCCATTGGTGCATAATTGTCCGCCAATCCCAGCGCGTCGCTGGGGCACGTGCCGTGCCGGCGCTGCACACCGCCAAACGGCTGCGCAAAACCCCGAGGAGAAAAGGCGAAGATGGCTTCTTACTTGACTGGCGCGGCGCTTTTTGCGAGCGCTGCGTTTCTGGCCGCGTGTTCTTCGAGCAGTTCCAGTTCCGGCGGACAGATCGATGCTGGGCTGACGCCTGAGGCGCGCCTGATCACGTTGAACGAAGACGGCAGCATCCCCGATCAGCAGATTGTCGAGGGCAGCACCAGCGGCTCGTTCTCCCGCATTCGCACCATAAACGGGCGCGAGAGCGGCTTTGCCTATCAATACGGCCGTGTCGAAGGCACAGACCGGTTTCTCGGCGTCGCCGGTATTGCGCCCAACACCAATCCCGGCCCGCCGCCGACCGAAGCAACGGCGAGTTATACAGGCGTCTATGCCTTGGCCTATGCGGATCGCGATGGCATCGAGCAGCGGCGCGGAGAGATTACGCTCGAAGCGGACTTCGAAAACGGGGACCTGCGCGGCAGTGCGGGCGGTCTCGCGGTGGACGGTGAGATCACCGGCCAGATCATCGACGGCACAGCGAGCTATCGCAACGTCGATGCCGACATGTTTGGCCTCATCGGATCGCGCCGGGCGGTCACCGCTTTTGCCGGTGAGACAGGCGACGCGCTTCTTGTGGGCGGGGTCGACGCGGATGTGGATGAGTAGCGGAGCCGGCGATGCCAGTCTGCGCGCGGTTTCGCGGCGTCCGTCACTCTGCGGGCGCCGCAGCGCTTTTCGCAGGGATGCTCCTGGCTCTGGCGTCGCCCGTTTGGGCGGTGTCGGATGCCGAGATCGTCTCGCTCATCGCCCGGGGGCAAACCGAGGCCGCGCGCAGGCTCTACGCAACAACAGATCCCACCGCTATCGATTGGCTCTTTTTTGCGGGCCGGGTGGCAAAGGCCGCGGGCCGCTTTGAGGAGGCCGCGGAGACCTTTCGCGAAGTCCTGCGGCGCGACCCATCCTACATCAACGCAAAGCGGGAATTGGCGCACACGCTCTTGCTGGGCGAAGATTATCGCATCTCGGCGCATCACTTTCGCGAGCTTTTGCGCAGGGATCCAGAGCCGGCGTTTCGGCCCGGCTACGTCCATTTCCTGCAGGAGATCGACCGGCTTCGCCCGCTTTCAATAAGCGGCCATCTCGCGATTATCGGCTCGAGCAACGTCAATCGCGGCAGTTCAGAGGCTGAGTTCCGCCCCGGCATCCCTAATGTCCCTTCGTTTGGTATCACAAGTCAGGCCGAACCCGGGCACGGTCTGGAAGCTGGGGTGTCTGGCCGCTATCGCTGGGCGGGAGAGGGAGCCTATCGCTGGACGCTCGGATGGGGGCTCGTTGGCCGCAAGTTCGACCAGAGCATCCATGACAGCGCGACCCTTTCTACGCGGATCCGCTTCGGTCGGCTGAGCGAGCGGACACGCTGGTCGGCCGGGCCGTTCCTGAGGGCGACCTGGGCGGCGGACGAGGATCACAACGTCGCCGTCGGGCTTGGCGTGAGCTTCGACCGGCGCCTGACACGGAACACAACGCTTTTCTTCAACGGCAGCACGGAGCGGCGGCGTTATCTGAACGAGGACGGTCTGGACGGGCCGTCGCATCTCTTCCAGGCCGGGCTTGCCCGCGCGCTCCCCTTGGGCAGCGTTTCGGTGGGGTCGCGCCTGAGGTTTCACCAGCCGGAGACAGAGCATCAGCGCTATACTGAGCGCGCTCTCTTCACACGCCTCTCCCGGTCGTGGCGCGGCGGGCTCCATGGCTCCATCGGTCTCGAGGTCGGACAGCGCAGCTATGCCGCCGACTTCCCCCTCGCGGGCCACGCACGGCAGGACGATTTCTACCGCGTTAACCTCTCCGCCCGGCACGACACTATCCACTTTGGACGGTTTACGCCGCTGATGAACTGCACCTTCGGCAACACCGAAAGCAATATCGCTTTCTTCGAGCACTCCGTCGACGAGTGCATCATCGGCGTCACCACGCGCTTTTAGCAGGGGCGCCGACCTCCTGTGATCACTGCGCGGGTTTCTACCGCGATGCGGTCTGCTTGAACTGCAATGTCTCGGCGGCACTGGGAACCGCGGCGACGCGCGATGCGCGAAACTCCGACGGCGTCATCCCGACATGTTTCTTGAAGGCGGCGTAGAACGCCGAGCGGGAGTTAAAGCCCACGTCATAGGCAATCTGCAGGATTGTGTCGTCGCCATTGAGCAGCGCGTCCTTTGCCTCGCTGATCCGCCACGCATTCACAAAGTCAAAGAACGACTGGTCGACATGTTCGTTGAGCGTTTGCGACACGTAATTGGACGAGGAGCCTATGTGCTGCGAAAGCTTGGAAAGTGAGAGGTTGGCATCGCGAAAGAGGTGGTCGGTTGCCATCGCCGCGTGGAGCTTGCGTGCGATGCGCTCGGCATGTTCAGCCGCAAGCGCGCTCTTTGAGTACTTCGCACCTGCGGCGTCGCTGTCCTTCGGAGAAAGACGGTGCTCGTTATAGAGCCCCGGTGCTTGCCGTAGCCCGTGGATTGCCGCGAGAAGCATGAAGAGGAGGACGAGCGCGCTGTTGAGGACGGGACCCATCACCGCGCTTTGGCCGGCTATGCGCGCGGCAAACGACGCTAGACACCCGATGGCGTAAATACCAAGCACGGCCGCCATCGCGGATACCCAGACCACCTCGGAGCGTTCGTCGCTCGCAAAGACGCGTTTGAGTTGCGACCGGCGGCACAACTGGATGCGGAAAATGAGGCCGACATAGACAAACCACTGCAGGTAGACGACCGGCTCCAAAATCAGGAGCGCCGCAATAGAAGTCTGGATCCACAGCGCTTCGCCACCAAGTCCCGCGCCGCCATAGATCCGTGCGAGCGCATCGGCCGGTGTCCAGATTGAGAGCGAGGCAACGGCGATTGCGATTGCCGGCAGGATCATATGCGGTCGAACCTCGGCGGTCGTAATATAGCGTTTGCTGTCGGTCAGCAGCATCACCTGAAAGAGGAACGCGGGCACGACAAAAAACGAGGCCGAGTAGGACAGCATGTGGATCGCATGCAAGATGTCGAGCGGCAGGCCCGGCACAAAGGCGCGCGCAAGATGGATGAGGTACGTCAGGCTGAAGGCAAGAAACATCAGTGCCGACACGCCGTAAGCGGGGCTGAGGCGCCGCTGCAGGAGCGCGGTCGCCGCCGCCACTAATCCGACCATCAGCCCGGCCAGTTGGAGCGCCGAGACGATATCCGAACCTTGCGGAGACATGGGCGACGATCCAATCCTGAGCTGGGTGCGCTCCAAGAAGAGAGGATCTCGACTCTGCGCAATCGGTCTTCTCGCACTTGTTAGGGAATTGCACCCACCGCCTCAACACTTGCGCCCTTGGGTGGCTCGTCCTGACGGGCCGGTCAGGACAGAACGGAGCCGCGGAGGCGCAGCGTAAGCCAAAGATAATGTTCAGTATGCGGTCTGGGCGGTCTGTCGCGGGCAGGCGGATCGCCGCGCATGCCCAAAGCGCTAGAGGGGCTTGTCCGTCGCGCGATTAGCATAAGGAGGTGATGAAACGATGCGTTTTATTATGGGTCGGAACTTCGACGGGCTATGGTTGCGCAGAGGACGTGTAGTGCGATGTGTTCTGCTGCGTGGTGGGGGCGCGTCGCAATGAGGCTCTGGCCCTGGGGATCCGAAGCGCACGGTAGACGCCGCGCCGTCCTGGCATTCGCGACGGCGCTCGCGATCGTGTCGGCTCAGCCTCAAGCGGCGCGGACCGACGAGACAAAGCTACGCGATCTCTTTGCCGCGACCATCCCAGATGCGCAGTTGGCCTACGCGGTCACGCTACTGCAAGGCGACCAGCCGCCGGCTTCGCTTGTGCAAGGCTTGCGCTTTAAAGGGGCAGAGCAAACTGTCAGTGCAGAGAGCCTTTGGCATATCGGGTCGATCACCAAATCCTTTACCGCCGTCCTGGTCCTCCAATTGGCGGACGAAGGTCGACTCGATCTCGATACGCCCATCGGCACATATCTGTCGGCGCACATCGCCGAGATGAACTCCGAGTGGAGCAACCGCACGTTGCGGGAGCTTTTGAGCCATACGTCGGGCCTGCGCGCTAATGCATCGACCTTGGATCAACTGCGTACTTGGCCCTCTGATCAGACGGATGCGCGGCGGGATGTGCTGGCACGACATTGGTCTGAGCCGCTGGGCGGGATGCCGGGCACGTACCTTTATTCAAACCTTGGCTATGTACTGGCCGGGTTCGTCGCCGAAACGGTCGCGGGCGAATCTTGGGAGACGCTGATCGAGAGGCGGATCGCAGCGCCGCTGGGCCTGACGTCATTGGGCTTTGGCCCGCCTGTGACGCTTGCATCCGCGTGGGGCCATAGCAGTCTATTGGGCGTTCTGCGCCCGGTGAACCCGCGACGCGCCACTTCTGCGGACAATCCTGCATGGATGGCGCCCGCGGGCGGATTGCACATGACGATTGCGGATCTCGCTGCCTGGGGACGGTTTCACATTGAGGCTTGCGCGGGCCGCCGCCCCCACGTCCTGAGCGCCGAGCGGTGCCTTGAGATGCGAAACGTCGTACAAGAGGGGTACGGTCTTGGCTGGATCTTGCAGACACATCCGCAGACCAATGGACCCATTGTGCTGCACAACGGTTCAAACACCCTTTGGTATGCAGTCCTTGCGATCATGCCGGACGACGAGGCTGTCGTTGCCATCGCACACAATACGGGCCGCGGGCGGAACGTCGAAGTGCTCGCCCGCGCGCTCGTCAACGCGGTGATGGTCGGCGAGTGAGGGCGCGCTTGCGTTCGGCGCGCGCCATCCGACGACGACGCCGAGCCGCTGCACGGACATCGCCTCTTGATCACGTGCCGCACGGTTTGAGGCGCCGTTGTAGGTCCGCCGCCGCGGGTGCGTCGAGCGCCGCGAACAAATCCCGCGACCGTGTCAGCCGGACAAAGCCGTTCGTGGGATTGGTTTGGATCCAGGTGCTTACGGGCAATTCGCGCAGAGGCGGGCCAAGGACGCATCCGCCGATGACCGACACTGTCAGTGATCCGGTGCCATCCACGCCCTGCCTCCGCAGAGACCGGATTTCCGACTGCGCAGCAGCGATGCGGGCGGCGCCCTCTTCCGAGAAGCGAGCGGCGAAGACGGTTTCGCCCGCCGATCTTTTGGGTGGCGCACCTGCGGCAACGCGGCGGAGCTGCAGCGCCACGGTCTCGTCCACGAGAACGGCACCGTCTCCGCCCTCGCGTCGATAGGACATGCGGAATTCGGCATCGCCGTCCACCAAGCCGACCCTGTCGGGGACACCGACGGCAAGGGCGATATCGCCCGGCGCCGTCGCCAACGGGTCAAGCCGGCTCGCCGCGATTAATCCCGCAGGGTTGACCGCCGCGCAGCTCGCGAGCGTGAGCGCAGCCAGCGGGCCGAGAACCGCGTTGACATAAGTTCTTCTAGGCATTGACTGCAATCCTATAATATGATTCACATTAATTGTTTAAATTAAAACATGAAGATTCAAAAGGGAAATGACGATGATCGATCTCAATGCCCTGACGGCGCCGGCGCGCCGCATGCAAAGCCTGATGACCTGGGGGCTGGCGCTTCTCTATGCCGTGATGGCGGGGCTCGTCCTAGCTGTCGTCACGGCGCCGGCGCGCTTAGGGCATAGTCTTGCGACGGTGAGCGGCTTTCCCGACGCGCCGATTGGCGATTGGCAGAGCACCTTGCTCCTTCTCATCGTCGCACTGCATCTGGCCGTCTGGCTCGTTCTTTTTGGCATCGCGCGCAAAGTCTTCCAGCATCTGGCAGAGGCGGACCCCGACAGTGCGGCCCAATCCGCCCAGAGCCTGTCCTATTGGCTCTGGGCGATGCTGGCCTGGGGCCTAGCCTCGCAGATGTTTGTCTCTGTCGTGGCGACCTGGGGCATGCCCGAGGGTCAGCGCGCGTTGCACCTCGCATTCGGCACGTCGGAGATCTTTGTTGCATTCTCCGCGCTCATCGCCGGGTTCATGGCGCGGGCCTTTGCCCTTGGGGCGGAGCTCTGGCGGGACCATCGTGAGGTCATTTGATGTGCCGATCATTGTCCGTCTCGATGTTATGCTCGCGCGGCGCAAGATGACCTCTAGGGAGCTTGCTGGCCGCATTGGCATATCAGAGCAAAACCTGTCGCTCTTGCGATCCGGGAAGGTACGCGGTGTGCGCTTTAGGACGCTTGAGGCGATCTGCGCCGAGCTCCAATGCCAGCCCGGCGACCTTCTAGAGTACGAGCTGTCCAAAGACGAGTAGGCGGTACCGGCGCCAAGTCGTGCCATCGCGGGCGCGCGGCTAAACACCTAATGTGCCGGTCGCGACATGGACGCAATGGCCACGCAGGCGGATCGGTGCGCCCTTGGGCGGGACCTCGACCATAATGTCGCCCGGCCGTCCAATTTCGACACCTTGGGTGATGCGTATCTTGCCGCTGGCCCGGGCTGAGGCTTCGACCAGCAAGCCTCCAAGCGCAGCCGCCGCGCTCCCCGTGGCCGGGTCCTCGGCTGGGTGACCAAGGGGCGAGAGAACGCGGGAGCGGATTTCAAACAGTTCCCCGGCATTCTCCAGCACGACAAAGGCACAAATCGCAAAGCCATCGACGGTCCGCGCTGCGCCACCCGCGGCCTCGCGGAAGGCCGCGACATCTGGGGTGATGCCGCCGAGAGCGTCGAGATTGGCCAATTCGGCGAAGGCGAAGGGCAGGCCAATAGATGCGATGCAGGGCTCGATGCGGCGCGTGGAGATCGCGGTGACCGCGAGGCCAAGGCACCGGGCAACAACACGTGCCGGGATGTCGCCCAGCTTTTGGACCGGCTGAGGAACTTCCAGTTCTGCGCCGGTGACCGCGTTCGCCTCTCGCAAAGCAGTGATGCGGACGTCTCCGCCGATCTCGTCAAACAGCGCGGTTTCCGGCAGAGCGCCCGCCGCGGCCGTATCATGGTTTGCCATTACAAACGCGGCGCCGATGTTTGGGTGCCCAGCGAAGGGGATCTCTTCCAGCGGCGTGAAGATCCGGACCTGCGCGTGATGTTCGGGACGGCGCGAGGGCAGAATGAAAGCAGTCTCCGAGAAACCGAACTCGCGGGCGATCTGCTGCATCTGTACCGGATCGAGGTTCCGCGCGTCGTGGAAGACGGCCAGCGGATTGCCAGCGAAACGCTCCCGCGTGAAAACGTCGACGATGGTAAAGGTGAGCGTGTTGTTCATGGCCTGTGCCTTTGGGGGTGCGCCTGCGGACGTCTCGAACTCAGGCGTCATACTTTCGGAGTGACGCCAGCGCGCATACGGCCACTTTTGTGCGCATTCCTTGGCCAGGGTCGTGCCGGTGTCCGATCAAGAGGTCTGGTCTGTGCGACCGTCCCGCATCCTAAGTGCGCGGCCGAGCACGTCGTCCACCCGCGCGCTTGTCGGCAACGTTCGCGATAGAACTGTGTTTACCGGTTGCCAAGCCGCGTCGCTAACGTCGTCCTTCGGTATCGGCACGCCATCGCCGCCGACGCAGAGGACGGCAGCGAGAAGAAAATGGAACGCCAGTTCTCCTTGAGCGGAGAATTCAACAACGTCGACATTGGTGATGTAGTCGACAGGCGTCGCGCGGAGGCCCGTCTCCTCCGCAAGTTCCCGTGCTGCCGCCGCCATCGCGGTCTCGCCCGGCTCGACATGCCCACCGGGAAAGCCCCAGAGCCCGGCATCTGGAGGATTGCGGCGCCGCACGAGCAGGACGCTGTCGTCTCGGATTAAGACGGCGAGGGCAGCAAGCTTAGGAAACTGGCTCTTCTTCATCGTGCAACGGTGGCTCTGCCGGTTGTAAGCTGAAACAGGGTTTGGGGCGAATGGCTGGAGTGTGGTCGGTGGTCCGAGATGGCACGGACATCGAGAGGGAGAAAGCGGTGTCTATCGTGATTGGCAATAGGCGCGTCTCGCCGCGCTATGATTGGGGTGAGGGTTGCGAAGGGTGGCGTGTGGTGGATCGGCCGGAGCTGAGCGTGATCGAAGAGCGCATGCCGCTGGGGACGACCGAGATCCGGCACGTTCATCGAAATGCGACCCAGGTCTTTCACGTCCTAGAGGGTTTGCTCACTCTCGAGGTGGAGGGCGAGAGCGTTGGATTGCGGCAGGGCGACACGCTCACCGTGCCCGCGGTGCGCGCCCATCAGGTCTTCAACGCAGGGACGTCGTCGGAGCGCTTCCTCGTGATCTCTGCGCCGAACACATTTGGAGACCGGGCGGAAATGTAAGCCCACCTGCCAGTCACTCCTTCTGCGCACCGGTGGCCGGCGGGCCATGTACAATCGCTCTGATGAGGACGGGGACGCAAAAGCCGCGGGCGCGAACGTGTCTCCTTCTTTTGGTGGTGCAGCCGCGCTATCGACCAGTCCGTGACCATTTTGTCGGACCAGTCGGTCAAAGCGTTACGTTAACCGCGTCGCTATGCAACGCTACGGTCCGCATCTGAACTGGAGGGCCCGCCATGGCTATCATCACTGTCTCCGACGCTTGGATCAACGATAAGCTTGCGCTCGACGCGTACATTCGTGCAGCGACAATGCTCATGGCGGGCAAGATCAAGGTAACTCAGAATGGGACAGCCAAGGCCAAGCCACAATCGTGGCCATCGGCCTGGACACGCGTACCAGCCGTATTGCGATCCCTCGGCCTGCAACAGGCGCTCGCATTCGTGCTTTCGTATGGGCGTTTTGCAGGGCTATCGCTTCTGTCGCGGCGAAGCAGCCTGTCGTCCAGCTTTCTCGCAGAGCCTTCCTCCGTCAGACGGGAGGACAGCGGGCCGCTGTCTGCCTCATGACGGCAGCGTCGCGGAGGATCAGCCATTTGGGGTTGACCGTTACGGACGCAATAGAAGCGATTGCAGTCTTCGTCGATGTCGTCGGGTGGCGACGCACGGGCCTTGGTCAGGGTAGTCCGAAGAACCCTGTTACAGATGGCCAGGCCTGGTTGACGCTTTGGAGCGTGCGGCGAGGCAGAGCGTTTCGAGAGTTCGATCGTCAAAGTGCTGTGGGCCTCTACCCCCTCGCGCTCGAGATCGTGACCGAAGCGGTCGTATCGGCCTTCGGGGCGTGCGTCGCCGCGTGGCCGGGCAGCATTGTCGCGTTCCAACCCGAGCCGGTTGGGACAGCTCCGCGAAAACAAGCGATGTCTCGCTTCGCGGGCGCCCTTCGGATCGAGCTGACCTCGCTAACGCTTAACTAAGCGCTGGCGCTCGCCCCTGAGCAACCGAGCCCATCCCCGTTTGATGAATTAAGACAGCCTTGCTGACCTAACCGGCTTGCCGTTCATTCTCGTTCCGGGCTCCGACTGACATTACCTTTAAGATCAAAGTTACGACCATGATAAAACCACTTGAGATCGCCGCTCTGGTTGAGAAGTTCGCCCCCCCAGGCACCGGAAAGTCGACTGCGCTTCGCCTCGCGATCCGGCGCGGGGTAACCGAGCAGGTGCTTAAACCGATGGACGAGCTGCCGTCGACGCGGAAGGCGGCCGCCGCGCTTTCCATGTCGCGCAACAGCGTCATTGACGCCTATGAGGAACTACAGGCCGAGGGCGTGATCGAAACGCGCCGCGGCGCCCGTCCAAGGGTCTGCGAGCTTCCCGTTTTGAAGCCGCGGCCACCGCTTCGTCAGCTTCCGATCACGCTCTCGGCGCGTGGGCGTGACCTTAGCGGCGACCACCGGGCCGGCTATGTCATTGGCGACATTGACGCTTTCGCTCCCGGCCTGCCCGACCCAAACCTCTTTCCGCGGGACGATTGGGCCATCTGCCTACGTCGCGTGGCACGACGCGACTTGCGCGGGCATGATCACTACGACCACTTTGAGGGGCTGCCGAGTTTGCGTGAGGCTTTGGCGCTGCACCTCAAGCGCGCGCGCGGCGTGTCGATCTCGCCCGAGCAGGTTTTCGTCGTGCCGAATACCCAAAGTGGCATGGCGCTGCTGACCGATCTCGTCACCGATCCGGGCGACAAGGTCCTGTTGGAAGATCCGTGCTATGCGGGCGCCCGGGCCCTCTTTGCGGCGAAGGGATTGCGAATTGGCGCTTTGCCGGACCGGTTTCCTGCGTTCGAAGAGGCCCCGCAGACCAAGCTGATCTACGTTACGCCGTCGACCCAGTTTCCCACTGGGATCCGCATGCGGCTCCGGCGCAGGCTGGACCTTTTGGCGTTTGCCGAGGCGCAGAACGCGCTTGTGGTCGAGGACGATTACGACGGCGACTTTGCGTGGAAGGGCGCCGATGTCCCTCCCGTCTTCTCGCTCGACAAGGCGTCATCGGTGGCGCTGATTGGGACCTTGTCAAAGAGCATCATGCCAGGGATGCGCCTGGCTTGGTTGGTCGTTCCGCCGCTCCTTGTCGAAAGTGTCCGCCGCGCGCATCGGGCGCTTGGTCTCAGTGTCAACAGCCACGTGCAGGCGGCCTTGGGGGATTTCATTATCTCCGGCCTTTTTGCGCGGCATCTGCGTGCCGCAGCGCGGGCTTATAGCGAGCGCATGGTGACGCTGACTGAAGCGTTGCGCGCGGAGTTGGGTAACCATGTGGACGTGTCGGCACCCGACGGCGGGCTGCAGGTGCTCTTGCGCTTTGCGCCGGAGGTTGACGATGTTGCTGTGAAGGACCTCCTCTGGACGCGTGGCTATCAGGTTGTCGCCTTGTCGCGCCTGTGTCTCGAGTGGAACCAACGCGGGATCCTCGTCGGGTTCGCGCGAGCCAACGGCAAAAACGCCGCGAGGTTCGCTTCGGTCCTGTCGGACGTGCTGCGCGGGCTCTGAGCAGTCGTTCCAGCGGATCAGCGAGGCATACCCGCCAGGCCGACACGGGGCTAAGGCGTCAGAAGTCGCATTCCACCGATGCTAGGAGGGCCTCGGCGAGGGCTGTGCGGGCACCGGTCTTGGCGGCAGGGCCACGATAGACCGAAATCGCGATCTCCCCAAGCGGCGGCAGAGCCAAGGCAACATCGGTCGGCGTGAGCGGCGGCGCAACCGCGGGTCTGGGTAAGATCGTTGCCGCGAGCCCAGCAAGCAAGACTGCGCGCAGGCCGACGGCATCTGGCTGCACGGTGATGCTTGCCTCCCGCCCAGCCGCGTCCAGCGCAGCCAATGCATGGCGGCGCAGGTCGCGCGCGTCGCTGAGAAACACGAGCGGCAGGGGGCACGCCTTGTCGATGGTGAAGCCCGGGATTGCGGCCCAAACCAGTGGCACGGAGCGCGTCGCAAGCCGCCCGGGGCGCCGTCACTGGTCGAGGACAAAGGCCACGTCGATCAAGCCGGTATCGAGCATGTCGAGGAGGGCATGGCTCCGCGCCGTCTGCACCTCGACCTCCGCGATGTGGCCGCCGCTGCGAAAGCTTGAGAGTGCGTTCGCCACAGCGGACAGTGCAAACGTCACTGTTGTACCCAGGCGCAAGCGCTGAGCCTGTGGCCGAAGCCGCGACGGGTCGGACAGTTCCTCAGCGAGATCCAACAGGCGTCGGGCCTGAGCGAGAAACGCGCGACCGTCGGGTGTCAGAGCGACTGGGCGTCCACGGCCACGATCCAAAAGCGTCATACCCAGATGGTGCTCCAGCGCGCGGATATGGGCGCTCACGGCGGATTGGACTGTCCCGAGGCGGTCGGCCGCGAGAGAAAAGCTCGTCGCATCGGCAGCCGCAACAAAGCTTTCGACATGCTTTAAGTCGAGGACCATTAATCCAGTTTACAGATTTCTATGATACAGAAAAATCGTTTTTTGGAATGATTGCGGCGCCGTAGATGGTATTGCATGACATTTGAAACGTACGCTGTTGCCGCCTTCGCCGTACTTCTGACCGGGATCTCGAAGGGCGGTTTTGCCGGGGGGCTCGGTATCCTCGGGGTGCCGCTCATCGCGCTGACCATGCCGCCGCAGGAGGCCGCTGTGCTCCTCTTGCCGATTTTGCTTCTCATCGACTTCGTCTCGATCTGGCGCTACCGCGGCGCGTGGCAGGTCCGGACTGTTCTTGCCCTCCTTCCCGGCGCGGCGCTTGGGATTGGCCTCGGCATAGCGGGGTTCGCACGGCTCGATGAGGACATGCTGCGGCTCGCAATTGGAATGTTGGCGCTCAGCTTTGTTGGACGCGCCGCGTTGTCTCCGACACCGAAGACGAGGGACGCGCGCCCGTCGTCTCGGTCTTCGCCGCGACCGCGCTTTCGGGCTTTGCAGGATTTGTTGCCCATGCGGGCGGTCCGCCGATCAAAGGCACGTTCCTGCGCTTGGGCCTCTCGAAATCGGCCTTTGTGGGGACGAACGCCGTGTTCTTTGCCATGCTTAATCTTGCCAAAGGCGCAGGGTACTGCGCGCTTGGGCTCGTCTCGCTGTCCTCGCTGACGGCCAGTGCCACGCTTGCTCCGAGCCTCGTTCTCGGCGTGTATCTCGGGTTTCGCATGCACGATGCTGTCGCCGACGTCCTATTCACGCGCCTGGCCTATGTGCTGTTGGGGTTTGCGGGGGCCTATCTCTCGGCGTTGGGCTCGGCGGGGATACTGCACTGGTCGCCCTAGGGTCGATCTCCCATCAGGTAACGCGGGCCCTTGCCCGCGCGGGCTGCGCGGTCTTCGGGATTGTAAAGCTGGCAGGTCTCAAGCGACAGGCATCCGCAACCGATGCAGCCGTCAAGCTTGTCTCGCAGAGCTTCGAGACGAGTGATCCGGGCGTCGATCCTTTGGCGGAACTTTGCTGAGACCCGGCCCCAATCGGTCTTCGTCGGGGCGCGGTGTTTTGGCAGGGCGTCGAGCTGCATCTTGATCTCGGCAAGAGAGAAGCCGAGCTGCTGCGCAATCATCACGAAGCTCAGCCGTCGGATGTCGGCCCGACCGAAGCGGCGTTGTCCGGACTGATCCCGCACGGCGTGCACGAGGCCCTCGGCCTCGTAATGCCGGATCGCCGAGACGGCGAGACCTGTGCGGTCCGCGACATCGCCTATCCTGAGAGGGCCTCGAGCAATCATCTGATTCTAAGCGCTTATTTGAGCTTGACCTAAAGTCTACTTGAGCTGACACGATTACTTGACCACAAACCGCGGCGGAAAGGAAGCACCATGCCTGCCAAGCTGGAACACGTGAACATTGCCGTGCCTGATGCCAAAGCCACTGCAGATCTCCTGCGCGAGGTTTTTGGCTGGCGCATTCGCTGGGAAGGCGCGTCGCTAAACGGCGGTTACTCCGTGCATGTTGGGGATGAAGGGACGTATCTTACGCTTTACTCGCCGAAGGGCGGTCTGAAACCCGCGCGTCCACGCTACCGTGATACGGGAAGTCTGTGCCATGTCGGCCTCGTGGTCGACGATCTCGAGGCGGCGTAGCGGATGGTGGCTGCAAACGGCTTTGCGCCGCACAAGCATCAGGATTACGAGCCGGGAAAACGCTTTTACTTCAACGGCCCGGACGGTGTGGAGTACGAAGTCGTGAGCTATGCGTGACGCGTCGTCCTCCCGCCCAGGTTCCGATCTAGACGGGAAGGTCTGCGCGCTCGGTCGAAGCTGGCTGTGGAGTCCTGGGGTTCTGCCGCACGCCGAACAGCGAAAAGTTGAGGTCGAGCGGGAAGGCGCGCCGCTTCTGTTATTACCGTTCAAGTCGCAGCACGCCGCCCTCTGTCTGGCGCCGAAACTAGTGTTGGCGCGGACGTCCTTTGGCCTCTTGAGGGGCAGGACGTCGAACTTTTCTGTCTCTACCGCCACACCCTAGCAAGTCTGCTCGGAACCGAAACTGTGAAAGCACCCTGCCTCCATACAGCGACTGACCAATCCGCATCTAGCCTGCGCCGCATGCATGGCCGATCAAAGGAGTGTCTCATGACGGACCTGCCACATATTCTGAATTGGCGCCGCGTAAACGCGCGATTGACCACCTCGGGTCAGCCGAGCGAAGCGCAATTGGCCGAGATAAAGGCACTGGGCGTTCGCCATATTATCAATCTCGGTCCGCATGATAACCGCGGCGCCTTGGTGGACGAGGCTGGAACGGTTGCGGCGCTTGAGATGAATTACATCTACATTCCGGTGGACTTTGAGAGGCCGACCGACGCTAATTTCGGAGCATTTACAGCCGCAATTGATGACCTTCGGGGCGCAAAGGTTCATGTTCATTGCATCTACAACGCTCGCGTGAGCGCTTTCCTGTATCGCTATGCAAAGGGCAGCAATGCGCTCTCTGAATGGGAAGCCTTTGCAATCATGGAGAGCATTTGGAGGCCGGGAAACGATTGGGCTGCGTTTATTGGCAATGAAGAGGCCATCGGGCAACCCAATCGCTATGCCGGAACGCATTATTGACAAACCAAGTGCGTTTCATATTCGGTGACTTGCTCCTTCAATAACGATGCCTTCCCCTTGTGAAGAGCGGCAAAAAACTCAGCAGTCTTAAGTCTGAGTTGGGAACGCGAAATTCTGCTTTAGGCCGGATTTTCTACCTTTATCTCCCCATTGTGCAGAAAGCAGAAGCTATCAAAAAGGGATAAATCCAGAGGATTGGGCAACCGGACATCCGACCGGCTCGGCATTTTCCGTCCGCTCAAGTCGAAGGCCCGGTCAATCTGTGAGATCGCGATGCAGATTGCGCCAGTTTCCTGGGCATACATACGAAGTGCATTGATTTGGAATTCAAGCGGTAAATTGCTGCGTTTCTGATCGAGCAACTGCAAGTAATCGATGACAGCAAAGGCCGGAGGATGCGCGTGTTGGAGCCGCGCAATGATGTAGTCCGAGGAGACTTCGTCTGACGTGTCGACTGTCAGCGCGGCATCCTGCACCAATTCGAGGTAGCCGAGATCGGAGAGCTGTTTCTCGACGTCCTGCGCGTGGTAATCGAGCGTAAAGAAGAAGGCGGCCTGCCTTTGTGAGGCGGCTGCTGCGGCGAGTTCCAGCCCGAGCAGCGTTTTGCCGTGACCTGGCCGCGCGCCCAAGAGCACTAGGCTTCTCGGCGCCAGCTATTTAAGAAGAGGAATGGCCGGGCTTCGTTTCTGATACGCAGCGGCGAGATGGCTCCACGCGCGATAGCCCTCCTCACGGGCGACCTGGTCCAATGCTTCATGGAGTGGGGCGTCGGAGGCGCGGGCGGATAGCTTGGCCTTGCGCTTGAGTTTGTAGATTGGGGTAGAGATCTGCAACGACGATCCTCCTCGTTCGAGCCGCCGGTGCAATCCCTCCTTATGCATGCGCTCGAATGAGACGGGTCGAAATCGAGATGCTCCGCATGTCGTATGCTTCCCGGATGGAGGGCGGTGGCCCGAGCATGGCCGCTATCAGATTACGCCGTCTGCAGTACGGCATGCAACCGGCATGATTGCGTGCCGCTCGCGTAACACGTGCTTGCGCCCGCTGGACCCTAACAACCAGGCGTCGGGGACGGGCAGGGCGTCTGTGCCGATCATCGGATTGTTGATCCAGACCATGCCGGCCTTGAGCCCTTCGGAGGCCTCACGCGCTTCGGCAAGATCGGCGGTAAAGATCGAGGCTCCAAGGCGGAAGGGGCTGTGGTAGGCCATCTCGATTGCAGTGTCGGTGTCCAGCCCGCGTAGAGGCTGCCATCGTGCTGCCCGCGTGAACGTAGGTCGCCCGCCCTTCGAGAAAGTGACAGAACTCGTTGCGCGTGACGTGGCAATCCAAGGTCCTGGGCGTG
This sequence comes from Pseudomonadota bacterium, assembly GCA_038745585.1. Lineage (GTDB taxonomy): Bacteria > Pseudomonadota > Alphaproteobacteria > Rhodobacterales > Rhodobacteraceae > HLUCCA09. Next base: position 6,038 of record JBCDLH010000009.1, on the reverse strand, counting down.
CAGATCCAGATGCCGCATTCGCTTTGCGCCTCCGGCCCCTTGCGGATCAGTTTGCCTGCGGTGCGGCTATCGCCTACGAACATCGTTGGGACAACGCCCCAATCCACAAACGCGTCTTGTTCAGGAACGCGGGTGATATGGGGTGCTGATGTGGCGAGGTCGGTCATGCAGCGCCCACCGCAAGGTCGACGAGGAAGCGCGCGGCAGATCCATTTGCGCCGACTTTGCGCTCTCGACGATCGTGTTCCAGCATTCCTTAAGGTCGATGTGGAGCTAGTCGATCGGCTTTTTGCGAAAGCTCGGGATGTGCCCGTTTATGGAATCCTCCCAAAACTTGGCCGTCTCTGCGGGTGGCATCGGCTCCGACAGGTCCAAGGGGTGCGCATCAAAGCCGTGATCCGCATAGACATGGACAATGCCCGGATCGGAGAGGAAGACGGCCGTGTGCCTTGTCTTTTCGACAGCCTCAGCGATCCCGACGGAGTTGAGCGCGGGGCCGAACGCGGCCTTTGGAAAGAAAGCAAAAGTCTTGGACGTGTCACACCTCCTCTGGGTCAGGTCGGCTCGCCGTCCTCGGCGAAGATGAGGGTGTCGCGCGCCAACCAGCGGAGCGTGACCTCATCTCCTACGGAGACGGGTTCGCGATCGGCGGGAACGGCCGTCAGGCGGGCGAGCACGGGCATCGGCGCGAGCGGCGTCTGGGCGTGAAGCTGCAGATCGGGCCCGTGATAGGCCATGGCGGCGATGCGCTCGGTCAGGCTGTTGTCGGCATTAGCGAGGCCCAAATGCAGTCGCTCGGGCCGGATTGCGGCGACGGCGCGCGCGCCTTTGGCGAGGCCCTGAGGTGTCTGATCCATGGGTCGATTGTGCGATCCATCCGAAGGAACGGCATTCGGCCTTGCGGGCCGAGATCGTCACGGGAGCGCCACGATCCCGTTGACCGGCAGGCGCGTGCAGGCATGCGCCGAGAAGGGCGCGCGCCGTCTGAGCAGCGCTAGAGCGATCCGTTGGCCGGCAGGCGGTTACCCCGCACTCGCCGAGAGGCGCAAGCTTCGACCGCCGAGCTGAGCCGGGAGTTCGGGATTAACCCGAAGGCGGTAAACAAGCGATGGAAGCGGCAGTCAGTCTAGGATCGACAGTCGGGGCCGACCGAGCCGCGCTCGACCGTTCTCAGCCAAGAGTGGGGGCCCGGTCGTCGACTTCTGGCGGCACGTACTGTTCCTCTGGAGGACTGTCTAATCGCTTTGCAGCCGACGTTTGGAGTGGTCCTGCCTACCCACTCGGCAGCGGCGACCTGTCAAACGCCAGCCAGACCAGGACCAGCAAAACGATTACGCCCGACAGCGCGGCAAGAATGGCCCAACCAAGGCTCAACAACACGAAGCCCGCAGCGAAGGCGCAAACCGTTGACACAAGCGCGATGATCGTATCGTTCGCGCCCTGCACCGCCGCCTTCTCTGCCTCGGATACGGCCGCGGCCAGCATCGTCGTGGCTCCGATGAAGCTGAAGTTCCAGCCAACTCCGAGGACGATCAACGCACCGTAGAAATGCGCGGCCGAGATGCCCCATGCCGCGACGCCAGCCGCCGAGATAATGGTGAGGAGGCCAACCGTCGCGATGGTCTGAATGCCGAAGCGCACTATCAAAAAGCCGGTAAAGAAGCTCGGAGCAAACATCGCTACAATGTGCCAGCGGACGACGTCGCTCGCCGTTGTTTCTGAGAATCCGCACTCGATCATCGCGATTGGCGTGGGGATCATGAGGAACACCATCACCCCTTGCGACACAGCTCCAATGCCAATCGCCCGTTGAACCGGGCGACGGCGTAGAGCTCCCAGAACGGCAAACCTGTTCGCGGTATCGCTTGCGGGCGCGCGCGCTGGCAGCGGCATTCTTACAACGGCCAGCGGCATCACGCCAAGCACAGCGACCGCGGCAATGGCAGCATATGCTCCGGCGAAGGGCACCGGCGCGAGCGCATCCTTGGCGGCAATGAACACCTGCGGCCCAACGATGGCCGCCACCAAGAGGGACGTGAGCATCAGAGAGATGGCGACCGGCCTCAGTGTTGTGTCTACAACCTCGCCCGCCGCAAAGCGGAAATACTGAAATGCAGCCCAGCCTGCGCCCATCACAAAGTGCCCCGCGCAGAGCAAAGCGAAGCTCCCCGAGTAGAGCGCGTGTGTGGCGGCGAGGGCGCCTGAGATGGTCATCAGGGCGCCGATCGCAAAGCCCGCGCGCCGCCCGATCCGACCCATCAGGAGCGAAAAGGGCGCGGCCGCGACGAGGCCTGCAAGGGTCTGCATCGAGGAGGGCAGGGTCGCCAAGGCTGGATTGGGCGCAAGCATTAGCCCGGTCAACCCGCCCAAGATCAGTTGGATTGGGAAAGCAGCACCAAGCACCGTGTTTGCGATAAGCAAGCCGAGAAAATTGCGGTTCTGGGCGATGGAAGCGAGGGTAAAGCGCTGCTTTTGGTCGAAACCGGTATTCGCCATAGTGCCACTCGCAGTGCCGATTTGCGCACTCTTAGGAGACACTTAGCGTATGTGCTCGGCAAGGCAATCCACTGCGCGCCAATCCTCCAGGGCTCATTCGCCAAGGAGCGTTGGCGACTGGCCCCAGAGTATGAGAGCGCGATGATCTGTGCGTCGACATACTGCCGTGTGACCTCAGGTGGTCCGCCTAACTCGACTAGTTTTTGGCTGTACCCGGCCGGCTCAGTCTAAATTCATTCGGCCAACTATGCTTGGGCCGGGTGCGTCCAGTTTTGCACCGCTGTGGTGCGCGTGTAACGCTCCTGCGGACCCTGCTCAGGTTCGGCTGCTGATTTCAGTGTCCCCGTGGGCGTTTTCGTGTTCAAGGCTTTGCGCGGTCATCTGTGGTGTTAGCGTTCGTTCTAATCACGGCTCTCGCCGTAGGCACGTAAGGTGCCATCGAACCCTTTTCTTTGAATGCACCGGTCGTTCAAGGCCGGATCAACCGCTCGCGCATGTCGTCTTCCTACGGAGTGTTCCAGCGCGCCGTAAATGGCCCGAGGTCTTAGCATCACGCAGCGTGATGAATTCCTTGCGTTGGCCATAGCCTCGGACGAGAGCCGCAGGCTCCCGAAAGGTGACGACCGGGCCGTTACCGCTGTCTAACAAGCACGACTCCCCCCTAGCGGTCGAGGGTGCCGAACCTGGCAGAGGCGGGCGTGTTTCAACGCAGAGGTGGCGGTGGTCGCTCGCCATCATCGCGAAAGGGGCCAGCCCAGCCATGGGCATGTGTGGTCGGCCATGACGAAGGCCAACAGCGCCCAATCCGCCTATCCCTTCCAAACGCGCACGGGATCTGTAGACGCACTGCCCGGCAGGCGATTGCCGGGAAGCGCCGAGAGGAGGCGCTCGCGGGGCTCCTGTGCGAGGGCGGACGGCGCCGCGACGCGCGGACATGCGCCAATGGTGTGTTTTCGGGCCTGCCACCGCCTTGTTAGGCATCCCGGCCGATGAGACATCTAAATTGACATCGGAGGGGAGAGTTTCTTGCTAGTCGTAAGTGCCAAAAGTTTGAGAAGGCGCATAAATCACACTGGAGTTGACCCGGTTTCACGGACACCTTGAGAGTTCAGCCGGAGGTGTTTCTGTTGACCCGTTACCGCCCTGCCTGTCCGCCGGAGTTCCGGCGCCAGATGATCGACCTCGTACGTGCCGGGCGCACGCCTGAGGAGCTTTCGCGCGAGTTCGAGCCGAGTGCGGCCTCGATCGCCGGGTGGGTCCGTCGCGTCGACGCCGAGGACGGCACGCAGCCTGACGCCATGACCGCCGCCGAGCGCGAGGAACTGGCCCGGCTGCGCCGCGAGAACCGACAGCTTCGGCAGGAGAGGGATATGCCGGCAAAGGCGACGGCCTGGTTTGCGGCGAGCCCGAACGGGCGTATGAGCTGATGCGGACGAACCAGGCTGTGCATCCGATCCGCGTCATGGCCCGCGTGCTGGGGGTTTCGCCCTCAGGCTTCTACGACTGGCGCGAACGGCAGCCGTCGGACCGGCAGAGAAGTGATGTCGCCCTGCTGCGCCGCATCCGCACCATCCACGCCGTCTCGCACGGCACCTACGGCGCACCGCGCATCCATGCCGAGCTGCGGGCCGAAGGCGTCCAGGTCGGGCGCAAGCGCACCGCTCGGCTGATGCGAGAGGCCGGGATCGCGGGTGTCAGTCGCAGGCGTAGGGCCGTCACCACGACCATCCATGCGCCCGAGCGAACCTCGGCTGGGGATCTCGTGAAGCGCGACTTCACGCCCAACGGCCCCAATCGTCTGTGGGTGGCGGATATCACTTTCGTTCCGACCGCGGCGGGCTTTCTCTTCCTCGCTGTCGTTCTCGATGCCTGGTCTCGGCGGATCGTGTGGTGGTCGTTTAGCCATGATCTGATGACGCGGCTCATGCTCGACGCCCTCGACATGGCCGTCGCATCGCGCAAGCCCAAAAACGTGATGCATCATAGCGATAAGGGCTCGCAGTACACGTCCTGGGCGTTCGGCCATCGCTGCCGCGCCGCCGGCATCCGCCCATCCACTGGAACCGCAGGTGACGCCCTCGACAACGCCATGTGTGAGAGCTTCTTCGCCACGCTCGAATGCGAGCTGATCGACCGACACCGCTTCGCCACCAAGTCCGAAGCCCAGATCGCCGTCTTCAGGTTCATCGAGGGCTTCTACAATCCGTCGCGCCGCCACCGGTCAATCGGCTACCTTTCACCCGCAGGGTTCGAAGCCGCCCATCAATCTAACCGTGCCCACGCGGGCACGCCCAAACCCCAAACCTGTACGTGACACGGGGTCAACTCCACTAACCGGTCAGTTGCGGGGCTTGACCGCGAACTTGCAGCGCCATAGGACGACGCCCACGCCGCTGTAGCTCAGATGGTAGAGCACGTCATTCGTAATGATGGGGTCGGGGGTTCGAGTCCCTTCAGCGGCACCAGATTGACCCTTCAACATTGCGATTATAAGCAGATAGTCGATTTTTTGGTCGTACGGGGCCACCCTTTTGTCCACCTTGCGGATCTCGGTTGAGCCAGCTTTCGGCCGCGACCTGAGATCTAGCTTCGTTTGATTGTCTAATGTTGTGGGCTTTCGATGCCAACTCGTTGCGGGCCGATCCTGCCGGAGCAACTACTCCTCAACCCGCTCACGCTTCACCACCACCTCGTCGCGCGCCATCCCGCAGCGACAGCCTCACCCTCGTCACAGAACCAGCGCTCGCCTTTCGACGTATCGATGCGCGTGCGGCTGTACCAAGGCGACCAGGGTGCGTGGGTGATGTGGCCGTTGTCCGAGAGGTTGCCTTTGATAGGGCACCCCTCCGGCGCTTCCTCTGGAACCTCGGCAGTAGCTCGGCCCCATCGTTCCTCGCGAAAGCCCCATGGGGTCTGCGTTGGAGCTTGCCAAATGCCGAGTTGCTCCACTTCGGCGATTGTCTGCTGATGCGCGTCGGCGTCTGAGAAGCGAAGGAAAGCCCAGGCATGGCCGCTGAGAACCATGGCCTCGCCGATGTCGACGCCGTCGGCCAAAGGGTTGCGATCCACCTGCCGTAGATGCCTTGCTCGTGCTCTTCGCCCATGACCTAGTTGCGTTCGACAAGCGCGGCCAGGGCTGCGACGGCTTCCCGACCGCAAGGCCACGCCGAGCCCCCGCCGCGGCCCCCGAGGTCTGCTTGTCCTGACACCAGTCCCTCCTTGAAGTCAGCCCAGCGCTCTAGTCGCAGACCAAAACCGCCGTTCGCCTTATCGACTTGAGTGACTGCTTTAGAGCTGCCGCACCGGAAGCCTCAGGGCTTGGTGGACCCAGCTTGTGGATCGGCGTGGAAAAAGGATCCCGTATTGGGGTGATCGGCGTTGAAAAGAGACCCCCTGATGCGGTGGTCAGAGGTGGTTCGGTTCGTCTGAACAGTTTCGAGCTGTTTCTTAGGTGGATTTTCCGCTCGGTTATGCCGCGACCGGGATTGGTCGCGACGGGTTGAGATATGCCTGATCGGGTGTTTGCCCGTCCAGCGATGAAT
>JBCDLH010000008.1:0-217347 GCA_038745585.1 Pseudomonadota bacterium | reverse complement strand
GGTCGAAGCGCTGCAGGCCGATCTCGACGAATGGCTCGTCCACTACAACACCGAGCGCCCACATCTAGGCTACCGCAATCAGGGCCGGAGGCCCATCGAAACCATCATGTCATTCGTTAGCCAAGAAGGTTAAGTGGACACATGGCTCCTACTCGGGTGTTCCTCCAAGTCTCCTTGCAGAACGTGTGGCCCGCCGTCATCGGCGCATGCGCGCATCAAGGCTCAATCCACATGCGTCATGATCATAGGATGCCAACTCGTCTCTACACCAACCTTTGCTTTGTTTTCGATCGCCCAAGCCTCCGCCGCGGCCCGGCCTGTCTCGAAGAGAAAACGCATGAAATCCGGTGCTGCGTTCATCTTGCTTGAGACATTGAGGTCCTTCATCGTCTCTTCTGCAGCGATCCGGTGAAGGCGTCCGGACTTCAGTTCAACGACCTTATCGCTTTTGTCTTCCAAAAGGTCATGCATCAGGCCAGCGGCGGCAAGCTCCCGAATGAGCCCGGAATTAAAGGTAATCTCATTGATCCGATTGCTTATATCATAGCTGCGCCGTGGGATCTCCTCACGTCGAAACGGATTAATCTGCACAAGAATTGTATCGAGTGCTGTGCGGTCTCGAATAAAAGGCGAAAGCGGTGGATTTCCCATATAGCCGCCATCCCAATACGCCTCCCCACCGATTTCAACGGCACGAAAGACGTTCGGAAGGCAGGCAGAGGCCAAAGTTGTCTGAGCAGAAATACCCGGCTGCTTAAAAAGCTTCAATTCACCGGACTTCACATTCGTTGCCGATTGATAGAGCCTCGGTGCGCCTTCGGAGTTCACCATTTCAAAGTCGAACATATCTTCGACGATGTCTTTCAGGGCGTTCACGTTGAGCGGGTTGATGTCATACGGCGAGACGAACTGCGAACACATCTCCATCCACTGATACCAGGGGGATCGATCGAGCCGCCAACCTTGAAAAAAGCGATCGAAGGGCGTGCGTTGCACAGGGCTAAAGACAGAGCCGATGGATACGCGCCGCCAGTATTCGGCAAGGAGCGCCTTCACGCGATCTCCACCGTCTTCGGCAAGACCTTGGACGAGCGCAAGCGCATTCATTGCGCCCGCGCTGGTGCCGCTGACGGCCGCAACTTCGAGCCAATCCTCTTCGACCAGACGGTCCAACACGCCCCAAGTGAACGCACCGTGTGACCCGCCCCCTTGCAAGGCGAGGTTTACTGGAATGCGCTTCGGCATCGGATGCTCTCCCCCAACTGCATTGGAACAGGCATTGCGACAAGACTTTTCTATCTTGTAGGCCCGCTCGCGCTCGCGATGCGACCAAACTTTCCTACTCCTCCAAGACAGCAAATGCCAGAATACGAGCATTCAGATGCGCAGAATTTTGTTAACGAATTCTGCGGTGCGGCGTGTAGGACAGGCGGGAGCTGTTATGAGCCCGAGCCGACCATGTTTGGTATCATTCTATCCCTGATCCTATTGATCTATCTCGCTTATCGCGGTGTAAGCGTCATCATCCTTGCGCCATTGCTGTCCATTTTAGCAGTTGTATTAAATGATGGCGGTCCGATTCTTGGAACGTATACGCAATTGTTTTTGCCAGCGCTCGGAGATTACCTCGTTCGGTTTTTTCCCTTATTCCTGATGGGCGCGATCTTTGGCAAGGTGATGCAAGATACGGGCTCTGCCCAATCAATTGCCGACGGCATTATCTCGGGCCTCGGCCCAAGCCGGGCGGCGCTCGCCGTCGTTGGCGCTTGCGCCGTCCTGACCTATGGCGGCGTATCGCTCTTCGTGGTCGCTTTTGCGGTCTATCCAGTTGCAGCGAGCATGTTCATCCAAGCGGGGCTCCCCAAGCGCCTCGTGCCGGCAACGATCGCGCTCGGGGCATTCACCTTCACGATGACGGCGCTTCCGGGCTCGCCCCAGATCCAGAACGCGATCCCGGCGCCCTATTTCGGGACTGACGCATTTGCCGCGCCGGGCTTTGGCTTGCTCGCGGCAGCAATCATCGCGGGGTTCGGGCTCTGGTGGCTGCAATTTCGCATCGCCCGCGCGGGCAGTGAGGGCTACGGCGAAGAGGACGAGTTCACGAGTGGGGAAGCAAAGCAGGAAGAGCGTGATACGCCGTCCCTTCTCGTGGCCGTGCTTCCCATTCTTGTTGTTGTTGCTTTCAACCTTCTGTCCTCGCGCGTCCTCCTTCCCGCGCTCGATACCAGCTACCTCGCCGAAGAGGCCTACGGCAGCACCGACCTGTCCTCTGTCCGCGGTGTTTGGTCCCTCATCATCGGGCTTGTTGCGGCAATCCTTCTTGCCGTGGCGCTGAACTGGAAACGCGTGCGCGATGTGAACGAAACTCTGAAAGAAGGTGTCGGCTCGTCCTTCCTGCCGATCTTCAACACTGCGAGCGAGGTCGGCTACGGGACGGTCATCGCCTCGCTCGCCGCGTTTGCGGTGCTGCGCGACAGCGTCGTCGGCATCGCCCCGAACAACCCGCTGATCTCCGAGGCCATCGCAGTCAACCTTCTCGCCGGTGTCACGGGGTCTGCGTCTGGCGGCATGAGCATCGCGCTCGAGGCACTCGGCGACACCTATCTTCAACTTGCGTTGGAGAACGATATCAACCCCGAGCTGCTTCACCGGGTTGCGGCACTGGCCTCAGGCGGCTTTGATGTTCTGCCCCACAATGGCGCCGTTATCACGCTTTTGGCGATCACGGGGTTGACCCATCGCAAGAGCTATTTCGACATATTCATGGTCGCTGTCGTTGGCCCGCTCTTGGCGCTCGCGACCGTTCTGGCGCTAACCCCGATCTTCTGAAGATCGGCGCCTCCAGCGCGGCGGAGTGTATCCAGACCGGGACGGTGCGCGCGGTTCGGTTGCGCTGGTCTCGGCAGTCTGCCCCTTGCCGCGAGTATACGCGGCACGAACCACATCTTCGAAGGTGTTGTGCCGGAGGCGGACAACGCCAAAGGCCGCCGGGGTCGTGCGGCGATCCTTTTCGAGCCGCGTCGTCTTGAGGAACGGCGGGAAGCTGGCACCAATGTCGACGCCTTTTCGCGAGTGTTGTCGATTTGCGCAGTCTGCGGCTCGATTCTGAGCCGCGCCTTGCCGGATTCTCTGCCAAGTGACTAACCTCCCTCGAGCGCGCGTCCTTGCCGGGCCCCAACGCATTACGATCTGGAGTAGGCCATGTCTGACGCCCCCGTCCTTCCGATCTCCCTGGTCATCGTGTCCGACTTTGAGCCAGGGCCGAAAACCTGGCAAGACGAAGACGAATGCCTGCGCCGCAGCATGGCCGATCCGCAGGGTGTCCCGGCGCAGGTCGTGATCGCCGCGGCCTCGGCCGATGCGGATGCAAAGCGGCCGGATTGGTCCGATCTCGGCGTCCCGATCGAGGTTGTGTTTGTCGACAGCACGTATTCGGGGACAATTAAGAACGCAGCGACCGCCCATGTGACCGAAGAGCTTGTCGCGGTGGTCGAGGCGGATTGCGTAGCCGAGCCTGGCTGGCTCCAGGCGCTCTATCGGACCTACCTTGAGGACACGACGCTCGATGCAGTGACAGGGCTGACAAGCTACGCACCTACGAGTGCGATGCGGCGGGTCACAGGCCTCTATGACCGGGGCTACCTCACCCAGACCTTCGCCAATGGCGACGCCGCGCACATTTCCAACAATGGCGCGCTCTACAAAAAGAGTGTGCTAGAGGCCTTCCCTTATGACGACGATCCGAGCCCCTTCGTCAGCGGGCACAAGCGGCACAACGCGATGCGCGCAGCGGGGATCCGCGTCGGCCTCGCGCGTGACGCTTTCCAGTATCACGCCTATGGCGGCTGGCCCTTCATCGTCGATGTGCGGATGAATAAGGGCCATCAGCATGAAATCATGGAGGAGGGACGCTCCGCGCCGGCCGCCTCGAAGCGCGGCGACGCGCGGTGGGCGGCAAACACCGTTTGGGCCGGCCTGAGCGCCGATTACCGGCTGCTGCGGCGGGCTTTTGGGACGTTCTGCAGACCACTCGATCTGCCACTTGCCCTCATTTTCCCGCTGCTCGTCCGCGGGCTAGAGCTTCGCGGTGCCCGTGCTGCGCGCCGTGGCCTGAGCGCCGTTCCAGGGACCTCGTACCGCTGACTGTGTGCACCCAAGCGCGTCTTGTTCAGACCAGCGCTTTGCCCGTCTCGGCATCGAAGATGTGCATGTTCTCGGGCAGCGCCCCGAGGCGGACGGTTTCTCCCACCGCGGGCGGGGTGCGGCCATCCGCTTTGGCGATGACTTCGCCGTCCGACGTCCCCACATAGATGAGCGTTTCGTGCCCGAGGGGTTCGCGCACATGCACAGGCCCCTCGATCACAGCTTCGCCGCCCCCGGGCGCGAGGTCTTCGGGCCGCACGCCAAGGATGATCCGCTGCCCCGTAGGCAAGGGACGCGGCATCGGCATTTTTCCCCCGGTCGAAAGCGCAAGACTGCCATCCCGGACTTCGGCCGGGATCATGTTCATCGAGGGCGCTCCGATGAACTGGGCGACGAACGTGTTCGCCGGTCGGTGATAGACTTCGGACGGCGTGCCCACTTGCTGGATATGCCCGTCTTTCATGATGACGATCCGGTCGGCCATCGTCATCGCCTCGACCTGATCGTGCGTGACGAACACGATGGTCGAGCCCACGCGCTGGTGCAGTTTCTTGATCTCAAGCCGCATCTGTGTGCGCAGCTGGGCGTCAAGATTGGAGAGCGGCTCGTCAAAGAGAAAGACCGCGGGATCCCGCACCATCGCGCGCCCGATGGCGACGCGCTGGCGCTGCCCGCCAGAAAGCTGGCTTGGCTTACGGTCCAAGAGATCTGTCATGCCGAGGAGCCGGGCGACGTCTTCGATCCGCTCGCTCTTTTCCGTTTTGGACTTTTTGGAGGACCGCAGGCCAAAGCCGATATTCTTGCGCACCGACATATGCGGGTAGATCGCGTAATTCTGAAAGACCATCGCGATATCGCGGTCTTTCGGCTCGAGGTTGTTGACGACGCGGCCCGCGATATCGACGCTGCCGGACGTCACCTCTTCCAACCCTGCGATAAGGCGCAGGGTCGTTGACTTGCCGCAACCTGAAGGCCCGACGAATACGACGAACTCGCCATCGCTGACCTCAAGGTTGATGGCATGGAGGACTTCGGTCGGCCCGTAGCATTTAACGAGATCGCGCAGGATCAGGTTGGCCATGCGCTCAGCCCTCCAAAAGCTCGTGAAACGCCGCCTTCCGCGCCGTGTCGGCGGCGGCGATGCGTGCGGTGCGGACCGTCGACCGGGCGCGCAATGTGTCCCTTTCTTTCCGGTAGGCCGCAAGTGCTGTTTCCATCGCGGCCGGAGCCGGTCCGCCAGGGCGATCGCGGCGGGCAACGAAGGTCTCCGGTGCGGTGGCCTCGGCAAAACGAGCGGCGTCGAGACTGCTCTTTCGCCCCGCGACCTCCGCAAAAGCGGCGTGGAAGGCGGTGAACCCGGTCCCGAGGGCGGCGCCCTCTGCAATCACAGCGCGGGCGGTTTCGGCGGCGACGTCATGCGCCTGGCGAAAGGTCAGCCCTTCGTCGCGCACAAGCGTGTCGGCCAGCTCTGTCACCGTCACGCAGGCCGCGTCCATGTTGCGCCGGACGCGCGCGCCGTCGATGGAGCAGGCAGGGAGCATCACCGCCAGCAGATCGAGGACACGCCCGCCGCTCTCGAACGCCGCATACCCCGCTTGCTGGACCTCGCCTTCACTGTCGTTCATGTCCGTAAAGGGCGTGTTATGCATCGTGTCGACGATGGTATTGCAGCGCCCCACCGTCACACTCGCCAAGTGCCGCATATGTTCGATGGGCACCGGATTGCGCTTTTGCGGCATGATCGACGAGATCTGGACGAGCGCATTCGGCACGTAGAGCTGACCGACCTCGAAGGCCGACCAAAACTGCAGATCCTGGATCAGGCGGCCGAGATGCAGGAACACGAGCTTGATCGCAGAGTAGAGACCGGTCACGTAGTCGACCGCGGCAATGCAGCCATAGCTGTTCAAAAGCGGCGCCTCAAAGCCCAAAAGCTCGGCCATCCGCGCCCGGTCGATCGGAAATCCGCTTGTTGTGATCGCGGCCGCGCCCATCGGACAGTGGCCAAGCGCCTCAATCGCCGCGTCGAGCCGCGCCGCGTCGCGGAGGAGGACCTCGATCGCCGCACCCAGATAGTGCCCAAAGGTTGTCGGCTGCGCGGGCTGTCCGTGGGTGTAGGCGACGATGAGCGTATGCGTCTCGCGCGCCGCTTTGTCTGTGAGCCGACCGGCGAGATGGAGCACCCGGTCTTGCAACGCTTCGCCCCGGGTCCGCAGCGCCATCTTGAAGAGGGTGTGGTCCATATCGTTTCGCGACCGGGCGGTATGGAGCGCGCCACCAAGGTCCCCGAGGCGCGCGCGCAGTTCGGCCTCAAGGAGGAAAAAGTAATCCTCATATGCGCCGGTGTAACGCAATGTGGCGATGTCGATCTCGGCGTCGATTGCCGCGAGCGCCGCCGCGATCTGGCGGGCATCCGCGGTGCTCAGGATCCCGGTCTCTTTCAGCATCACCAAATGCGCCTGGTTGATCGCCCCCATATGGTCGGCATAGTGCCGCTTCACCCCTTCAAACAGCGGCGACAGGACCGTTTCGGCATAGGTCGGATCGGGAAAGGTGGATCGGTCAGTCATCGGCGCGCTCGAAGTCTTCTAGAAGATTTCGCATCGGCACATCTTTCTAGAAAGATGTGGGTCATCCCTTCAGCCCCGCCATCACGACCCCGCGGATGATAAAACGCTGGAAGATCAAAAAGACGATCAGCGTCGGAATCGTCGAGATCGCGGCACCGGTCATGATCAGCTCCCATTGCACATCGGCCTCATCGCCGAAGGACGAGAGCCCAACGGGCAGCGTGTACATGTCGACCGAGTTCGTCACGATCAGCGGCCAGATGAACGCCGTCCAGTTGCCCAGGAAGACAAAGATCGCGAGGGCTGCAAGGGCGGGCTTCACGAGCGGCATCGCCACGGTCCACCAGATCTGAAGCTCGTTCAGCCCGTCGATGCGCGCAGCCTCGATAAAGTCGTCGGGTACCGTCTCAAAGAACTGCTTCATCAGGAACGTCCCGAACGCCGTCATCAGCCCGGGAAACATGATCCCCCAATAGGTGTCGAGCCAGCCGAATTGCTGGCTCATGAGATACCATGGGATGACAAGCATTTCGGTTGGGATCATCAGCGTCGACAGGATCGCGATGAAGACAATGTAACGCCCCGGGAAGCGGAATTTGCAGAGCGTGTAGCCCACAAGGCTGTCAAAGAGGACGTTGCAGATCGTCGTGATCGTGGCGATGATCACCGAATTCAGCATCCACCAGTAAAAGCGCCCGTCCTCCAAGACGAAGGTGTAATTCTCCAACGTCGGCTCTTCTGGAATAAAGCGCAGATTATAGACCTCGTGCGGCCATTTGAGCGAGGTCGACAGCATGTACGCGATGGGCATGACCATCGCGATCCCGCCCAGAAAGAGGAGCAGCCAGCGGATGTATTGTCCGGTCGAGGCTTTGCGCTTTGCTGCCTGGCGGCCGAGCAGTGTCTCCGAGGAGGCGCGGATATCGTCGGCGACAGCCATCTCAGCGATCCCTCAGAAGACGGAGCTGCAGCAGCGAGACAACAAGGAGCACAAGGAACAGGACCACGGTCTGCGCCGCAGCATAGCCCATGTCGAAGCTGTCGAATGCGGTCTCGTAGATCATCAGCACGAGGGGCTTGGTGGAGTTCAGCGGCCCGCCCGGGTTGTTCGTCGTCATATTGAAGACGTGATCGAAGATCCGGAGAAACCCGATAGACGAAAAGACGACAAGGAAGACGATAGTTGGCTTCAGGAGCGGGAGCGTGATCTCCCACAGCACCGTCCAGGTCGACACGCCGTCGATCTTCGCCGCCTCGTAGTAGCTCTGTGGGATCGCGCGCAGGCCCGCCATGAAGATGATCACTTGAAAGCCGAGACCCGCCCAGACGGCCGGCGCAAGGATCGAGGGCAGAGCGTTCGTCGTCGAATTGAGGAAGTTGATCTGGGGAATGCCGACGCTGGCAAGCGCGTTGTTGAAGAGCCCGATGGGCACAGGCTGATAAAACCAGCGCCAGACCCAAGCCATGGCCACCGCGCTCGTCATGAAGGGCAGAAAATAGAGCATCCGCAGAAAGCCGTGCATGAAGCGCGTCTTGTCGAGGTGGTAGGCAATGACGAACGAGATCACGAGGCTGATCGGCGTGCCAAGCAGGAGATAGGCGAAGGTGTTGCGGAAGACCTGCCAAAAGACCGGGTCGGCCCAGAGCTTTTGATAATTCTCAACTCCGGCCCAGGTGCGGTCGCCCAAGAGGTTCCAATCCTGGAAACTGATGAGGATCGCATTGCCCGTCGGGTAGAAGCGGATCACACCGTAAAAGAGCACCGGCAGCGCTAGAAAGAGCCATGCCCAGACGATCTGTTTCTGGCGGATCGTGAGGTTTGCATAAAAGCGCATCGGCGGCGAGGCTTTCGGACAAAGGGCGCGACCGGGGCGGCCATTGGCCAATCGCGTTCGGGGACATGATGGTCGATCTCGGGGGGGCCTGTTGCCCGCCCTCTGCGTCGGGCGGGCCCAGCGGTCGGTCTTTGCGCGCCGGGCCCGTCAGGTGGGCTCGCTGCCCACCTCGCCTGTCGATCAGTTCGTGGCGTAGAAGTCGTCGAGGATCGCCTGCTCCGCTTCGGCGGCGATGGCGAGGCTCTCTTCAACGCTCATCCCCTCAAGCTGAATCCGCTCGACCATCTCGACCATGAGCTGTCGCTGCGCGCTCTCGTTCACGAACTTCGTCGTGTTGGCGTATTCGAGCCCGCGAATAAACGGACCGAAGACTTCGTTGCTCGCATTCTCCTCGGTCATGCCGACAGAGGGCTTGGCGGGCAACTCGCCCACGACGTCCAGCCAGATCTGCATCGCCTCATCCGAGGTGATGTACTCCATGAACTTGACCGCCGCGTCATACTTCTCGCCCTCGGCCTTCGTGGTGATCGCGTTGACCCAATAGGAGGAATAGTTCGAGCGCACGCCGTCCGCGGTGGCTGGAAGCTCCGTCACGCCCCATTTGAGCCCGCGCGTGTTGTTGAGCGAGCCGATGCGAAACGAGCCATCGATATGCATCCCCGCACGCCCCGCCTTAAACGCGGCCTGGGGCTCGTCCATAAAGCCAATGGCAGAGACGGGCGCTTCGGACATGAAGAGATCGGTGTAGAAGGTCAGTGCCTCCAGCCCTTCGGGCGTGTTGTAGTTTACCGTTTGGTAATCATCGAGATAGGGTTCGCCGCCCATCTGACGCACGAGGCCCTCGCGGAACCAATGGTGGTCCTGCGCCGTCATGCCGGCAGTGATACCAACCTGGGTGATGTTGCCCGCCGCATCGGTCTTTGTCATCGCGGCGGCGGCCTCAACCATCTCTTCGAGCGTGGTCGGCGGCGCGACGCCGGCCTCTTCCAAGAGGCGCTCGTTGTAGAAAAGCGCAAGGGAGCGCACAGCGGTCGGCAACGCCCAATACTGATCGCCCGCTTTCATGGCCTGCACCATGGGGAAGAATTCCGCATCGATCTTCCCCGCGGGGAAGGTTTCGGCCGGGAGCGGTTGGATCAGATCGGCAGCGACATAGTCATTCAGCCACCCGTAAAAGAGCTGCACCACATCGGGCCCCTCGCCCGCCGGGATCGCCGCGGCGACCTTGGTGCGATAATCGGCGTAGGGGAAATGCGTCATTGTGACGGTAATGCCGTCATTCTCTTCATTAAACGTCTCGATGAGCTGCTCCATCGCCGTGACGCGCGCGTCAAAAAAGTACTGCCAATACTCGATCTCGACCTCTGCCTGCGCGGCGGAGAAGGCCAAGGCTGCAATGGACGTGGCAGAGGCCAGGGCAAACGCCCGCATTTTGTTCGGTGTCATGTCTCGTCTCCCAGTTGGTCTCGCCGGCGCGGGCCGGTCGTTTTTGCTGTGTGGCGTTGGGTGTGGGGGGCTCCCCCCGCGTCCCGGACGGTCTTGCACCGCCCCGCCGCATGGGGGAACGATACGCGCAGTTTGTTTCAGCTGACAAGTTTTCCCGCCAAACGCTCCCGTTATCGCTTGGCCGGGGTCAATCAGCGACGAAGAGGGCCCGTCATGCCGACACCGGACCAAACCCGTCTCATCAAGGATCGCGCGCGCCCGCTAATCGTTGAGCTTTGGTGGGCGCTGCGTCCGCTCGCTTCGGTCATCCGGTTCATGCAATCGGGCGCCCATCCGGATGACGAGATGTCGGGCATGCTGGCCGCGCTCGCCTTTCGCGACGGGATCAACCTTTCCTATGCATGCTCGACGCGCGGCGAAGGCGGGCAAAACGATATCGGGCGCGAAGCGGGGGCCGATCTTGGCGCGCTCCGCACACGCGAGATGGAGCGCGCCTGCGACGTACTCGGCATGCGGATGTATTGTCATTCGGAAAGCCCCGACGATCCGATCAACGACTTCGGCTTTTCCAAGAGTGGGCGCGAGACGATCACGCGGTGGGGCCCGCGTCGGATACTTGAGCGCTTCGTCGAGATCGTGCGCATGGAGCGGCCCGATATCCTTTGCCCCACCTTCCTTGATGTGCCTGGACAGCATGGGCATCACCGGGCGATGACGCTGGCGGCACATCAGGTGATGCAAGCTGCGGCCGATCCAGACTTCCCGTCGAACCGGCCGCCCTGGCAGATCAAGAAGCTCTACCTGCCCGCGATGAGCGGCGCGGGCCAATCCTACGACGATGCCGAGCCGCCGCCGCCCGCGACGCTTGTGATCGACGGGTCTGGCGGTGATCCGGTCAGCGGTTGGTCCTGGCGGCGGATCGGCGAGCAGTCGCGCGGATATCACCGCAGTCAGGGGATGGGCAGGTGGGTCCCGCCGGGAGACGGGGCCGACTGGTCGTTGCACCTTGCTGAGAGCCATGTGCCGGGGCCCGACGAAACGCTCGGCGCAGGGCTTTCAGGGCATGTCGGCGATCTAACGCAGCTCCCGGAGGCAGGTCCAATCGCCGAGGATCTCCGAGCGGCTCAGGACGCCATCGAAGCCGCCCTCGCGGCCTTTCCGGACAGGCCTCGCATCGCGTCCGCGGTGACCGAGGCCTTAGGCGCCGTGCGCCGGGCCCGGGCAGGTTGTCCCGAGGAGGCCCGTAGCGAGGTTGTGCACCGGCTCGCGGCCAAGGAAATCCAGCTCGCGCGCGCCCTCCGGCTCGCGCTCGGGATCGAGGCGCGCTGCGCCGCTGGGCAGGTTTTCTTGCGGCCGGGGGACCGGACGACGCTCGATGTCGAGCTTGACCCGGGTGCGGCGGATCAGGCGGAGGCAACGCTCGTCCTCCCGCCGGGGTGGGATCTCGACGGCTCAGGGCTCGCCATCGCCGAGACCGCTGCGCCGAGCGACCCCTACCGTCCGTTCTACGACCCGTTCCGTCCGAGCGCCCCGGCGCTCGGCATCGCCTTCACGACCGGCGAGGTCACGGCCGAGGTCCGCATTCCGTTCGAGACAGAGCCCATCGTCCTGCCGCCCAGTAGCGTGGAGCTCTCTCCAGCGGCCGGAGTGGTGAACCTTCAAACCGATGACCGGCATGTCGATTTCGACGTCGATGGGCTCTGGCCCGAGGACGCTACGGTGTCGGTCAAGGTGCCTTCGGGGTGGCGCGCCGAAGTCGGGCAGCGCGCGGGCAGGATCTCTGTTCCCAACATCGCACAACATGGCGTTGCGCGGCTGCCCGTCTGGGTCGGCGGGGCGCCGGCCGAGACCGTCCTCGAAATCGACCACGCGCATATCGCACCAACAGCTCGCGCCCGGCGCGCCGAGATGCGCGTTCTTGTCTGCGATATCGGTGTGCCGAAGGGGCGCGTCGGCTATCTGGGCGCGGGCAACGATCAGGTTGATTACTGGCTTCGGGCCATGGGGGCCAATGTCTCGAGCCTTAGCGATGCCGAGCTGGCAAGCGACGAGGCGCTGGCTGCGTGCAAGACGCTGGTGATTGGCATCTTCGCGATGCGCTTTCGGCCCGGGTTGGCCCAGGCGATGCCGCGCATTCACCGTTGGGTTGCGGCGGGAGGGACGCTTGTTACGCTCTACCATCGGCCGTGGGACAATTGGGATCCAGATACGATCCCGCCGCGCCGTCTCGAAATCGGTCAGCCCTCGCTGCGCTGGCGCGTCACGGATGCGAAAGCCGAGGTGCGGCATGTGGGGGACCATCCGCTCCTCAGCACGCCCAATGCGATCGGCGCAAAGGATTGGGACGGGTGGGTCAAAGAGCGGGGGCTCTATTTCGCGAAAAGCTGGGACAGTGCCTATACGCCCCTCATTGAGATGGCCGATCCGGGTGAGCCGCCGCATTGGGGCGCCCTCCTTGCCGCGGATATCGGCGACGGGCGCCATGTGCACACGTCGCTCATCCTGCATCACCAGATGGAGCATCTCGTACCGGGCGCGTTCCGGCTGATGGCAAACCTTATTGCCCCCCGACAGTGAGACCCGCACCGACGCCCCAGCACGCGATAACCTGCGCGGTGGGGCGTGGCTGATCGCGGATCTCGCGCTCAACACAGGGTCGCTCGCCCTCGTAAAGTGGCTCGGAGCGGAATACCCCGCCGCGCAGCTTGTATTTCTCCGCGCGCTTGTCGGCTTCCTGCTGATCTTGCCGCTGATCTGGCGGGGCAGGGCTGCGTTTCACGCGCTGCCGGACCTTGCACTTCATATCCTGCGCATCGCTCTGGCCGTTGTGACCCTCATGGCGAGTTTCTTTGCTATTTCCCGGGTTCCGCTGGCGACCTTTACGGCGATCGGCTTCACCCGGCCGATTATCACGATGGTGATGGCGGCTCTCCTTCTCCGCGAGGCGATCGGGAGGCGGCGTTGGTTGGCGGCCGCAATTGCTTTCGTTGGCGTACTGATCGCCGTCAACCCGACCGAGGTGCCCTGGAACGCGGGGCTTGCTGCGCTCGTCGTCGTGGTCTTTGCCGGGTCGGCGACGGTCGTAGCAACGCGCCGGCTGAGGGACGCGCCCGTCATCGTGATGATGGCGTTTTATGCGGCGGGCCTTACGATTTGTTCCTTGCCCTTCGCGCTGGCTGGCTGGGAACCGGTGGCAGCCGAGCATGTCGTGCCGCTTGTCCTTATCGGCGCCTTTGCGCAAGTCGCACAGCTTTGCTTCCTGCGGGCACACTTCTTCGGGTCCGCCGGGTTTCTCTCGGTGCTGAGCTATCTCAGTCTTGTCTTCTCGGTCGCCGTTGGGATCCTCTTCTTTGACGAAGTGCCGGGCCTCGGTTTTGCCATCGGCGCGACCTTTGTTGTCGGCGCGGCCCTTTGGGTCACGTCAGATCCCCGGAGTTTGCGGCCGCGGAGCTAGCCGTTCGCTGGGCTCTCGGATCTGTCTCCGAGTTGGTGTGCGACGGCACGGATGGTGCCGCAGAGTGACCGGTCTTGGCGCGAAAGCGCCTCAAGGGATCAGATAGGAGACAGAAACCTCGCCCTTGCTGAGCGCGGAACGCAGCAAGTCCGACACCAAGAGCAAGATCGTCGCGCAGAGGATTGCGAAGAGGACCCGGCGGAAGAGCCGCTCGGAGATAAGGCGCGACAGGGCGTGGCCAGCCCAGATCCCGGCGACAAGCGGCAGGCCGAGAAGAGCGGCGATCCGGAGTGTTGTTGGGGCAAAGCCGGTGGTTGCCGCATAGAACGCGGTGAGCGCCCCGAAGACGAAGACAAAGTAGGCCAGGATCGTCGCGCGCACGTCGCGTTTGGTGTAGCCAGAGATGGCCATCCAAGTGGCCGGAACAGGGCCGGGCATCGAGACCATGCCGCCCAAGAGGCCCGATGCCGCGCCGACCCCGCCGGCCGCCACGGGTGAATGGTGCGGCGCGCCGAGCGTATCAGCCCCGCGTGGGCGCAGGAGATCCCGTAGCAGCGTCGTCGCCACGAAGGCCACCATGGCGAGGGCCACAAGTCTGAGCCAGAAGACCTCTGCCTGCATCTGCAGGGCAAAGCCAAGCGGAAGGCCGATGGCACTGCCCAAGACGAAAAGCAGCAAAAGCCTGCGCTCCACCTGATGAAAGAGCGCGGGCAGCAGGACGGCCGAGATCACCAGAGTGTGCAAGGCGCTGATCTGAAACGCTTCGATGCCATTCAGTGCAACGAGCAGGATCGGTCCGGCGATCACGCCATAGCCTATCCCGGTCGCCGATTGCAAAAGCGCCGCGGCGAACACGGCAGAGGCCAAGAGGCCCAGCGTCGCAATGTCCATGGCCCCTCCCAAGGCGCGGCGCGGCACACGCCGCGGCCGGTGCCTCGGGCGGTACCAGAGGCGGACGCGATGGACCAGCCGGGTAGGATCTGCGGCTTGGGGAGTTGTTGAAAGTGCCGGTTGGCCTGGGCGACCCTCTACAGCCCCGCGGCCTTCGTCAGGTTGACGCGGAACCGATCTCGCCGGCGTTGGTAGCGCCGGGTCATTTCGGCGGAGCTATGGCCCAACTGCTTCTGGACATAGCGCTCGTCCACCTCCGCACTCGTGGCGAGCCCGGCACGGAGGGAATGGCCGGAGAAGAGCGCGAGGCGCTCTTTCTCGGGCACGTCGGCGCGCAATCCGGCAGCCAGGACCGTTCTCTTAATCAACCGAGCAACATGCTTGTCCGAAAGGCGTGCCTCGAGTGCTTTAGTGTTGTCGCGAGAGATGCGCCGGAAAACCGGGCCGAAATCGATCCTGCCATATTCGATCCAGGTTTCGAGCGCGCGCACGGGACATGTGTGCTCCGACGAGCCGCGCCCGATCTCGACTTCGCGCCAGCCGGTTTTGCTGTCGAGGATCAGCAGCGCGCCCTTCGTCTCGATCTCGATCCAACCGCCACTGTCGATGGTATCGTCGCGATGCATATCCACGGCGGTGATTTCGGAGCGCCGCAATCCGCCGGCGTAGCCCACAAGAAGGATCGCCCGGTCTCGCAGACCGCGAAGGTCGTGCGGCAGCGTTGCAACCATAGCAAGGATGTCTTCGGCGAGGATCGCCTCTTTCTGACGTGGCGGGCGGGCGTGCTTGCGCCGGATCCCGGCCAGGATCGTCGCGATGTGGCGATCCTTCCGATCCAAGGCAAAGCCGCGTTGTTGATAGTTCCAGGAGAGCCCGGAAAGACGACGCTCGATTGTGGTCACCGAGAGCGGGGCAGTGCCATCCTGCGGCGCGGCGCATTCCGCGATATAAAGACCGATAAGTTGCGGCGCGGGCGGCAAGGGATCGGCGCCTCGCTTTCGGCACCAGCGCGCGAAATGCGCCCAATCGGCCTGGTAAGCGGCGTTGGTATTGTGCGAGGTCGCGTTGCGCGCGTAATCCTGCGCGGTCTCGACGAGGCGGTCGAGCGTGCCAGAGCCGGCGAGCGTGTCGGGCACAAGGGAGGCGTCGTTCGATTTTTTCATGTGGTCGGTACTGCTCTTTTGCTCGAGAACATAGCAACCTGACGACCTGCTTCAAAGTCGCGTCTTGCGGCGAGGGCCCGTGATCTGCGGCGCGTTAAAACGGGCGACGGTCAAAAACGGCGCCAGTTTTGGCGATCTCCCCAGGCGCCTTGTGTGAGATCGAGGGTCGGGGCGTCGCCCCGAAGACGGCGCAGCGTGATAAAGACGTTTGACGTTGACGCTCCGATAAAGATCCCGGCCCTGCGCATGATCTCGACCTCTGCGAGCAGCTCGACCACCTGGCGATGCCGCGTTGATGGCGGCAACGTATTGAACGAGGCCTGATCGTAGCCGGCCTCTGTGCGCCCCGAGTGATCAGCGGGCCCAGCGGATGTGACCACGTCAAAGTCGCCGGTGAGCCGGTCTTGCAGGTCTAGGCAGGTCGTTGGGTCGTCGGAGGCCACGAAGAGGCGCTTGCCGGCGCCGGCAAACGGGCGAAGCGCGTCGAGATACATCTCAACCGGCACGTAGCTGAACTCCTGCCGTTTGTCGCCGCGCCTTACGTGAAGCGCCAGGTCGCAGGATGTCTCGGTGATGTCCCGTTTGGCCATTTCGACGGCCGCGTTTGTCTCTTCATTCAAGCGCCACAGGTGCCTCGACACCTCGGTTGCGATTGTCTCGAACTCGCCCTCAAAATCGAGCGCTTCGATTGTGAGCGTGGTCGGTCTCTCATGTGCGATGGGGTCGAACATGAACGTCGTACAGCCTGTTCCCTGTCGCATCAGTGCACGCAGGGCCGGTCTCAGCGCAGCGTAGCGGCGCCCGGACCATTCGCGTGCATTGAGCAACGCGAAGGGGTTGTCGAGCGAGGAGACGGCTGGTTCGAAATAGTCCTCCCAGCCTCGACAAACGGTGATCCCTTTCGGCGTCCGCGGCGTCTGATGACAGAGCCGTGTCTTTTGGGAGAGGCAGGACGCGAAGGCTTTGACCATATCGTTGAACTCGGCGCAAAAGCCCACCCCGCGACCGAAAGCCTGGAGGTGTCCCAAAGGCAGCGCCGCGTTGGCATCGAGGAGGGTATCTCTTTCATAGGCCAGACGCATTGGGCGGACCCTTCGAAGTGCTTGGGCGGACGACCGCGGCCGCTTTTGATCAGGTCACGTGGAGTGCAGTATCAGGACCCGCGCTGCACCTTTTCATCTTCATGGTTAATGGCTGCTTAACCGGCGGGCTGCCATGCGGGCCGCGCTGGTTCGGAGCACGAAGTCGTGAAAAACTAGCCATGATCGGTAAGTTTGGGCTACGTGTATTTTTGAGGCAACGTGAACAAAGGCTAGGCGCATGATCATTTCTCGACGCGGAACGCTCGCCCTCTCCGGCGCCGCTCTCTGCGCTCCGTTCCTCTCTTCCGGGGTCTTGGCCGCGGCTGTGCACGACGTCCAGATGGTAAACAATCATCCAGAGGATGATAAAAAGCTGATGGCGTTTTATCCCGAGGTGGTCCGCGCACAGCCCGGCGATACCATCCGGTTTTTATCGGTCGACAACAATCACAATACCGAAGCCTTCAAGAACATGTTGCCCGAAGGCGCGGACCACTGGAGGAGCAAGTTGGGGGAGGATTTTGAACTGACCGTCGATGTCGACGGGGCCTACGGGTATTTCTGCACGCCACACAAGACGTGGGGCATGGTGGGGCTGCTGCTCGTGGGAGATGTCTCGGTCAATTACGACGCGCTCAGGAGCGTCCGGCAGCGTGGGAAAGCGCGGGCGCGGTTTGAGGAGCTCTTCGCGCTAGCGGACACGATGCTGACCGCGGACGCGTAGCAACCAGCCGATCAACGGGCGGATCGGGAGACCGACACCGCCTACACGTGCCCAAAGAGGCATAGAAGACGGACGCACTGGGGCAGGCGCGAGCAGTGCAACCTTAGGGAGGATGACATGAGAAACCGAATACTTCCATTGATCGCGGGCTCTGTGATGTGTGCTGCGCCCGCCATAGCGCAGAACACGTCTAGCCTCAGCCACTCGATCGTGCTGAGCGATCTCGAGAGCCCTTGGGACATGGCGTTCCTCGCAGACGGCACGATGTTCTATACCGAAAAGTGCGATGGGCTTTCGGTCATGTTGCCCGATGGCTCAGTCAATGCGCTTTTGGGAATGAACGAGTCCGAAGGCTACGCCACCACGGCGGACGATCTCTTTTGCGAGGGTCAGGCCGGGATGATGGGCGTCACCGTAGACCCTGATTTTGAGAGCAATCGCCGGATCTATGTCTATTCGACATCGAGTATGACGGCGCCGGGCACCAACCGCCTGCTCCGCATGACCGTCAACGACGACTTTACCGGCGTTGCCGATCGGGTCGATATCGTCGAGGATGTTCCCTACAAGCCCGAGGCCAGCGATCAGCCCTTTGGCGGGCCAGGCGCCCATAATGGCGGGCGCGTCCGCTTCGGCCCGGATGGGTTTCTCTACCTGACAACCGGCGACATCCATGGCGGTACGGTTCCGCAAAGCCCGACGCTTCTGGGCGGCAAAGTCCTCCGGATCGACACCGACGGCAACGGCGCTGCTGACAACAGCCCGCCCGATGGCTTTGACCAGCGGATCTACACCTATGGTCACCGCAACATCCAAGGCATTGCCTTCCATCCCGGCACCGGCACGCCGATCACGGCAGAGCATGGGCCTTGGCATTCCGACGAGATCACCGTTCTTGCCAATGGCGGCAATGCGGGCTGGCACCCGGCACCGAATGCGGCCGGCCGCGGCGACTGTCCCTCAAACTATTGCGGCTATGAACCGATGCAGATGGAGGCGATGGACCGCTACGAGCGTGCTTCCTACATGCCCATGACCGATCTTGAGAGCTTCCCCGATGCGATGGTCCCGATCTGGGACAACAACGGCTGGTCGCAAGGGACGTCGTCGTCGGTCTTCCTCGAAGGCGAGGCCTGGGGCGATTGGAATGGCGCGATGGTCGTCGGTCTGATGGGGATCGGCTTTGGCGGCACTCCGATCGGGCAGCGTCTCGACGTCTTCACGCTCGACGAGGACGACCTGTCGGTGATCGACGTCGTCGAAATGACCTTGCCGGATGGCATGGAGGCGGGGCGTTTCCGCTCCGTCGTCTTGGGCCCGGATGGCAGCCTTTATGCCGCCGTGGATGAGGGCATGATTCACAAACTGACGCCGTAAGAGCCGTCAATCGCGGCTGCGTTGCCCCTGGGGTGGCGCAGCCCCGTCTCCGGTTCCGGTCACTCGCCAAAGACAAACGCGTCTGAGAGCTCAAAACGCTGGTCATCCACGCGGATGAGATGGACTCCGGCCACAAGCTTCCAATCGATATCCGTACCATTGCCGGACATCGTCGTGTTGGCCGAGACGAACTCTCCGTGAACAAAGTAGAGCTTGCGCGAAAACCCATTCTTGAAAGTTGCCACAACCGTCGCATCGCCTCCGGTCCCGCGGGCAACGCCGATGCGGCAGAGACCTAAGGGGTGCCCACGCTCCTGTGCGCACGAGGCCTCGGTTGTGCTGTCGAAACTGCCCCTGTCTGCGCGCTTTCGGCTGTCGTCTTTGCCCATGGCGACAAGGCCATCCCGCCCTTGGGCCGGCGCGAGTGCGCTGGCCGGAAGGAAGCCGCGCGCCCCGCCCCGGAACGACCTGATCTCACACCAGACCTTCCCGTCTACATCACTGCAGCCGAAACTCGACAGGACAGCACCCTCGTTAAACGCGCGAACCATCCGGCCGCCTGCATCGGCGGTCGCGCGCGCCGCGATCCCGCCCATTTGTGCGACCTGCCAGCGCCTTACGCCGCCCTGCGCGGGGGCGCGGTACCAGTCATCTTGCGCCTCGGCGGCGTCTGTCGTTCCGCCGGTTGACTGAGGCAGGGCAGGGAGCGCGGACAGCATTACGATGGTGAGCGCCGCAAAGAGGTGGGGCAGGGATAGGCTCAAGGTCAATCTGGTCCTCGTCGCAGTCGCGCTACAGGTGCCAAGGCGCCTTTGAGCAGAGCATCGCAGAGGCGGAAGACGCGTGGCAGAAAGCAACGCCCTAACCGCCAATCTCGGCTCAGCGGCGCAGTACCGACCGCATACGTGATGTTCGCCGCAATGTCAGCCGATGCAGGCGCCCCATCGGCCGACCAAGCGGTGCAAGGATGACCGCGCCATTCGTCTTGCGCCCGTTTCCGACCTGACTTGTGGTGGCGGCCGATGCGCTCCCCAGGGTAACCGAGACGCGCGTCGTTTCACCCGCTGCCTGAGCGCGTTTTTGGCATGGACGCGCCCGCCTAGGCCGTCGAAGGTCCGCCCGAACAAATCGGAGTGCGCAGCTTATGAACGGTGCTGAAGCCTTGGTGGAGACGATGCTCGCCTCCGGTGTCGATGTGTGCTTTGCCAATCCCGGCACGTCCGAGATGCACTTTGTCGCCGCGCTCGATACGCATCCGGACATGCGCTGCGTGCTCTGTCTCTTCGAGGGTGGCGTCAGCGGCGCGGCGGATGGCTATGCGCGGATGAGCGGCAAGGTGGCCGGCACGCTCCTGCATCTCGGCCCCGGCTTCGGCAACGCCTGGTCCAACCTCCACAATGCCCGTCGTGGCCGGTCGGGGATCGTGAATATCGTCGGCGATCATGCGGGCTATCACCTCAAGCATGACGCGCCGCTGCAGGCCGATCTCGACGGTGTGGCCGGTTCGGTGTCGCACGTTGTCCTTCGGGCGACGGACACTGCGATGGTCGCGCGCTTGGGCGCCGATGCGATCCGGGCCGCGCGCGCGGGGCAGGTCGCTACAGTGATCCTCCAGGCGGATGCGGCCTGGGGCGAGAGCGGCGCAAGCCCGACGGCGGCCACCGAGAGCGCCGCACTCCACCGGCCCGATTTGGACCGGATCAAATCCTCGGCAAAGGCGCTCGCGATGCCCGGCGCGGCGTTGCTCGCCGGAGGCGCAGCGCTCTTTGGTGCCGGGGCGGAGGTTGCCGGCCGGATCGCGGCGCGGACGGGGTGCAGGCTCCTCTCGCCGTTCTTTGTCCCTCGGATCCAATACGGCGCAGGCGCGGTCGCCTTTGAGGGCCTGCCCTATGCGGGGGACGACGCGGCGGCGGCGCTGCGGGATGTCGAGCACCTTGTTATGGTGGGGACAGAACCGCCGGTGAACTTCTTTGCCTATCCCGGCAAGCCCTCCACGCCCGAACCGCCCGGCTGTGCGCTCGACCGGCTCTGTCACAGTGATTGGGATGTGAGGTGGACCCTTGAAGCCCTGGCGGAGACCCTGGGCGTCGACGGCAGCGAAGCCGTCGCCCGGATCGCAAGTGCAGCGCCCGAGGTTGTCACAGGGCCGCTCACGCCGGCCGGGGTCGGCCGCGGCTTGGCGCGCGCGCTGCCCGCCCAGGCGATCGTCGTCAACGAAGCGGTCACGGCCGGCGCCGAGATCTGGCCCTATGTCGACCGCGCCGCGGCCCATGACCGGATAAACAACACCGGCGGCTCTATCGGCCAGTGCCTGCCGAACGCGCTGGGCGCCGCTGTCGCCTGCCCCGACCGCCCGGTCTTTGCGGTGTCGGGCGACGGCTCGGCGATGTACCAGGTGCAGGGCCTCTGGACGGCAGCGCGCGAGCGCCTCGACATCACCGTGATCATCATCGCCAATCGCGGCTACCAGATCCTGCACCAGGAGCTGCGCGCCCAGGGCGCACCCAAGCCAGGACGCAACGCCCGGGCGATGTTCGACATCGAAGACCCATTGCTTGATTGGGTCGCCCTGGCGGCGGGTCATGGCGTGCCGGGCGTGCGGACAGACACGGAGGAGGCGTTCGAAGCAGCCATGAAGACCGCTGCGAAGACGACCGGTCCTTTCCTGATCGAAGCTGTAGTCTAAGCTCGCTGCGGTGTGAGCAATCAGGCGCATGCGCTCTGTCGACGGCCGAGCGACGGGGTGCTCGCGACCGAGCCAAGGCCCCAGAGCCTTACTCCGGTGTAGCGCGCTGCACGCCGGGCAAGACGCAGAGCATCTCGTAGAGCAGGTTTGCCGCGATCAGAGCGGTGTTTCCGCTCGGGTCATAGGGGGGTGAGACCTCGACGAGGTCGCCGCCGATGAGGTTCATCCCCGTACAGCCGCGGACGATTTCGAGCGCTTGCCAGGTGCTGAGCCCGCCGGGCTCCACCGTGCCTGTTCCGGGGGCAAAGGCCGGGTCGAGGCTGTCGATGTCAAAGCTGAGATAGACGGGCGCGTCGCCCACTGTCTCCCGTACCTCTGCCATCAGAGGGGCGAGTGAGCGATGCCAGCATTCCTCGGCTTGGATGACTGTCCAGCCCTGGTCTCGCGCCCAGTCGAAATCCTCGGGCGCATAGCCCGTCCCGCGCAAGCCGATCTGAAACACTCGGTCGTTGAGAAGACAGCCCTCCTCCCACGCGCGGCGAAAGGGGCAGCCATGGGCAGCGGCCTCGCCGAACATCTGCATGCTGGTGTCGGCATGGGCGTCGACATGGATCAGCGCAACAGGACCATTGACCTCCCGCATTGCGCGGAGGATCGGCCAGGTCAGCGTGTGATCGCCGCCGAGGGTCAGCGGGATCGCGCCGTGCCCGAGGACATCGCGAAAGTGCTCAACGATGATGTCTACCGACTTCTTGAGGTCGAACGTGTTGATCGGGACATCGCCGATATCGGCCACTTGAAGGCTGTCGAAGGGGGCCGCCCGCGTCGCCATGTTGTAGGGCCGGAGCATCCGGCTCTCGTCTCGGATCTGCCTCGGCCCAAGGCGCGTGCCCGGGCGATTGGACGTCCCGATATCCATCGGGATGCCTATGAAACAGGCATCGAGCCCCTCCGCCGTCGCCTGACTGGGCAAGCGCATGAACGTCGCCGGGCCGCCAAAGCGCGGCATCTCGTTCCCGCCCAAGGGTTGGTTAAACGGGGGCGGCGCGGACTGGCTCATCCCGATCTCCTGTTTCTCTCATCGGGCATCACCCTAGTTCGTAGCGCACAGCAACGAAATGCCGCCCGGAAAAAGAGCGGCGCACGACCGACAGGAGCCAACACATGACCCGCCCCACGCTCGCTCTCGCCCTGGGCACCACGAGCCTTGCCGCCCTCGCCAGCGGGGCGGCCTCCGCGCAGGAGCTCAACGCGCTCGTCTGGTGCGACCATACCGACGACGCGCTGATCCAGCCCTTCGAGGACGCGCATGGTGTGACGGTCAATCTCCGCGAATATGAGGGGACGGGCGCCGCGCTTGCCGTGCTCGAACAATCCCGCCCGGGCGATTGGGACGTGCTCGTGATCGACGGGATCGACGTCTTCCGCGCGGTGGAATCGGGCCTCCTCGCGCCGCTGCCCGCCGACGAGCTGCCGACAGGAGATTTCTTCCCCGAGATCGTGATGGCCGAGAACAACACGCTCGATGGCGTGACCTATGCCGTGACGGAGAAGTTTGGCTACAATACGATCTCCTACAATTCGGAGGCCGTGGACCCGGCCGATATGCAAGACCTCGCGACCGTCTGGTCCGAGAAATACGCCGGGCGGATCTCGATCTACGACTATTACCTGCCCGTCATGGGCCTCGCCGCCATCGCCGAGGGTGTCGCGACTGCCGATATCGACGGCGCCGCGCTGAAGACGATCACGCCGGTTCTGTCGCAGATGCGCGCAAGCGCGGCCTCGGTCGCCGGAGTTGTCGCCGCCCAGACGGCTCTGGCCACGGGGGAGGTCGATATCGTCGTCGGCGGCGGGGAGTGGCTGACGGCTGTCCTCGCCGAAGAGCAGCCAGAGCTGACCTGGACGATCCCCGACCAGGGTGCCGTCCGTTGGACCCAATCCATCGGCGTGCTGGCCGATAGCGCGCAGCCCGACCTCGCGCTCGAATTCGTCAAGTACATCGTCAGCCCCGAGGGGCAGGCCCGCCTCGCGACCTCCGCCTGCTTTTGGGGCATGCCAGCAAATGCCGCGGCCGGCGAGATCTTAACCGACGAGCAAAAGGCGGTCCTCCGCTGGAACGAGCAGGAGGAGTATCTCGCGCGGACGCAGCTCTACCCCGCGCCCGACACGGACCTCGACATCGAGATGCAGGATCTCTGGCTCGACACGCTCTCGCAGTGACCGCGTCGCCCTGAGCGGCTTGCGGTGAGCGCTGTGACCCGGGACTGGCGCGCCTGGGCGTTCGTTGCCCCGGCCCTCCTCTGGACGCTCGCGTTTTTCGTTGTGCCCTTCCTGGTCATGGGCGCGATGAGTTTTGCCACGCTTGACGGGCGCAGCCTCGTCTGGGGGGTTCACTTTGAGAACTATATCGAGCTTGCAACACGCGCCTATCTCTGGCGCGCGGTCCTCGTTTCGCTCGAAATCACGCTGACGGTGACGGTCGTCTCGGTGGTCCTCGCCTATCCGCTGGCCGCGATCATCGCGTTTCGCGTCCCGCCGCGCTGGCAGCGGCTGGTGCTGCTCCTCGCGATCCTGCCGTTTTGGACGTCTTACGTCGTGCGCTCTTATGCGTGGCTCCTGGTGCTGGCGCGGGAGGGGCTGGTCAACCAGACGCTTTTGCAGATCGGTCTCATCGCTGAGCCGATCACCCTTGCCAACACGCGCTTTGCCACCGTAACGGGCTTCGTCCACTTTTTCGTCATGCTTCTGACGCTGACGATCTACGCAAACCTTGTGCAGCTTTCGCCCAACTATCGCCGTGCGGCGATGGATCTCGGCGCGAGCGGGTGGCAGACCTTTCGCTTCGTCACCCTACCCCTGACGCTGCCCGGCATCGCGACGGGCGCGTTTCTAACATTTGTCCTGTGCATCGGCGATTACATCACGCCGCAAATCCTCGGCGGCAACACCGAGCTGACCATGCCCCAGGTCATCATGGTCCAGCTTGGGCGGCGGGCCGACTTTCCCCTCGCCTCGGCCATCGCCATCGTGATGATGGGGATTGTAACGCTCGTCTACCTCGCCTCCGCGCGCTGGCTGCGGCTGGACCGGGTCTGACGATGCGCGCGCTGCCCTGGCTCTACCTCGCGCTCGCCTTCGGCTTTATCTACCTGCCGGTGGGCACGCTTGTGCTCTTTTCCTTCCAAGACAGCACGCTGCCTGTGCCGCCGTTCGATGGGCCCTCGCTCCGCTGGTATCGTGAGGTGCTGGCCGACGACGACGTGACGGGCGCGCTCCTGCATTCGCTCGCTGTTGCCATCGGCGCGTCGGCGATCGCCGTGCTTCTGGGCTTTCTCGCCGCCAATGGCCTGGCGCGGCATGCCTTGCCCGGCTCGGCGCTCATCCGCATCCTGCTGATCGCGCCGCTGATGGTGAGCTACCTGATCGTGGGGCTCG
Organism: Pseudomonadota bacterium; assembly: GCA_038745585.1. GTDB lineage: Bacteria > Pseudomonadota > Alphaproteobacteria > Rhodobacterales > Rhodobacteraceae > HLUCCA09. The sequence continues at coordinate 192,538 of JBCDLH010000008.1, read as the reverse complement.
GCCTTCTGATTGTGCTGACGCGAATGGGTCTGGGCCTTTCCCTCGTCACCGCGGGCATCGGGCATGTTGTTATCAACTTGCCTCTCGCCTTTGCGATCCTTTACGCGTCCATGGGCGCCCAGCACGAAAACGCCGAGCGCGCCGCGCGGGACCTTGGCGCCGGCGAGAGCCAGGTCCTTTGTCTCGTCACCGCGCCCATGCTGGCGCCTGCGATCGCGGCGGCGTTCTTTCTGTCGGTCACGCTCTCCTGGGACGAATTCATCATAGCCTTCTTGCTCACGCGGTTCGACATCACGCTGCCTGTCGAGATTTGGTCGATGCTACGCTCTGGCCTGTCGCCGCGGCTCAACGCCATCGGCAGCGTTGTCTTTCTCGTTTCGGTCGCGCTGGTGATCCTGTTCGAGCTGACCGTTTTGCGACGGCGCCGCCGATGACAGCCTCGGTGACGCTCGACGGTGTGAGCCACGCGTTCGGCACGTTTCACGCCTTGCGCGACATCACGCTGGAGGTTGGCGCCGGCGAGTACGTGGCGCTTCTCGGCCCCTCCGGTTGCGGGAAGACGACGCTTCTGTCGGTCCTTGGCGGGTTCGTCATGCCCGACGCGGGCGGCGTTCGGATCGGCGGGGTAGACATGACGCGCGTGCCGCCCGCAAGGCGCCCCACGACGACGATGTTTCAAGATTACGCGCTCTTTCCCCATATGAGCCTGCGCGACAACGTGGCCTTCGGCTTGCGCATGGCTGGGATGGGGCGGACAGAGCGGCATAGGCGGGCCGATGCGAAGCTCGACCTTGTCGGCCTCCGCGCCGACGGCGCCAAGCGGCCCCACGAGCTCTCGGGCGGGCAACGGCAGCGGGTGGCCCTCGCGCGTGCTCTGGCCATCGAGCCCGATGTCCTTCTCCTCGACGAGCCCCTGGGCGCGCTCGATCTTAAGCTGCGCCGCGCGATGCAGGACGAGCTGAAAGCGATCCAGCGGCTGGTTGGCACGACCTTCATCCATGTCACCCACGATCAGGAGGAAGCGATGGCCATCGCCGACCGCATCGTCGTTATGAATGCTGGCCGGATCGAGGATGAAGGCCCGCCCGCCCGCGTCTATCGTATGCCGGCCTCGCTCTTTGCCGCCGATTTCATGGGCGAGATGAACCATATCCCCGCGACCGTCAGTGCAACCGGCGCCGAGACCCCGCTTGGGACGCTTCCGGCAGCAGGGCTGGTGCCCGGCCCCGCCACGGTCTGCATTCGGCCCGAGGCGCTTTGTCAGCCGGGCGGGGCGCTTTCGCTCGGCGAGGCGGAGGTGCGCGACGCGACCTTCTTTGGGACGCATATCCGCGCGCATCTGTCGCCAAAGGCAGCGCCCGAGATGGTCCTCGTTGCGCATCTGTCGCCGGGCGAAGTCCCGTCACCGGGTGCCGTCGTCTCGCTCACCCTAAGCGCCGAGGCCCTGTGCATTTTCGAGGGAGACAGCGCATGAGACGCGCCGCACCGGAGGAGTGGTATCGCGTTCAGCCGATGGGCGAAGGCGTGACCCTGATCGACGAGCCGCACATCCTTCCGTTCTATCGCTGCAACATCTGGCATGTGCGCGGGCGCGACCGGGACATGCTGGTCGATAGCGGAATGGGTGTTGTCTCGCTCCGTGAGCAGGTGCCCCTCGTGGCCGAGCGCTCACTGATCGCTGTGGCGAGCCATACCCATTTCGACCATATCGGGTGTCACTACGAGTTTGCTGACCGGGCCGTGCACCGGGCGGAGGCCGACATCCTCGCCGAGCCGACACGGGTCGCCACGTTGGCCGCCCCCTATGTCAACGACGAGATCTTCGATGCCTTGCCGCCGGAGCCCTATGCCTCCGCATCGTACTCGATCACGCCGGCCCCCGCGACACAGATCCTCGAAGATGGCGACGTGATCGACCTCGGCGACCGGCATTTTGAGGTGATCCACACGCCGGGACACTCTCCGGGGGGCATCGCGCTCTGGGAAGCGGGCAGCGGCATCTTCATCGCGGGCGACATCGTTTATGACGGGCCGCTCGTCGAAGACACCTATCACTCGGACGCCGAGGCGTATCATGCCTCCATGGTGCGGCTCTACGACTTGCCCGTGCGCATCGTCCATGGCGGGCATTTCGCAAGTTTCGACAGAGATCGCTACCGCGCGATCATTCGCGATTGGCTAAACAGTAAGGAGCAGTAGTCGACCCACGGCTATCCGCGTCCCTTTGGCCCGTTGCACCCCGCAACACCGCAGAAAATCGGCTGGGATCAAAGCCAGTCCCGATAAAACTGTCGAACGGGCGCCATCAGATCCGCTGCAAGTTTTCGGTTGGCCGCCTCTGCGGGCGTGTCTGCGCGCGACAGTTCCGCGGCGATCTCGGCGAGGACGGTGTCCCGGTCGACCCGCGAAAACACCCCCTCGTGATAGACGACCTCGCCGGCAATTATCACCGTTTCGATAGCTGACGGCTTTGCTCGGCGGAGAAGCACGTCGAGCAGGGCCATACCAGGGTCTTGGTAGGGATAGGTGACAGCGGCCCAATCGAGCAAAACGAGATCGGCCAGGCGCCCCGGCGCGAGCCGCCCGATCCGCTGGCCAAAGGGCGTTGTCGCCGCGCCGTGCTCGGTCGCCATCGCAAAGATCTGGGCCGCACTCGGATGGGGCGCATCATGCCCCGGTGGGCGGTGCAGCGTCAGCGCCAGCCGCATCTCCTGCAACATGTCGCGGTCGTCGTTGATCCCGGCCTCGTCGATCCCGAGCGCGACCGGCACCCCACTGGCCAGGAACGCGTTAAGGTCGACGCGCCCGCTCTTGAGCCGCAGGTTCGATGAGCAATTGTGGCAAAGGCATGCGCCGCGCTCGGCCACCAGCGCGAGGTCCTCCTCGTCCATCCAGACGCCGTGGCCAAGCGTTAGCTTTGGCCCGATCAGTCCGAACCGGTCGATATGCGCAACCGCCGAGCCGCCCGTGCGCCGCCTTGCATACTCCGCCTGGTAGGGCGTCTCCAGGAGGTGCATATGCATCGGCGCGCCGGTCTCCTCGGCGACGCGGGCGGTGCTTTCGAGCGCGGCATCCGAGAGCCAATGGAGGTTGGACGGCGCGAGCTGAATGGCGATCAGTTCCGCTTCCGCCCACGCCGCGGTCAATGCGCGAAAGACGTCGATCTGCGCGTCGAGCGGCAAGCCGAACCCGGCGAGATAGGCCGCGGCAGGCCCTTGCAGTGCAGGCGGCAGCGCGGCAACGAAGGCCTCGTCGGCGTCGTAGATCATCCGGCATTGGTCGCGAAACGCAAAGGAGTAGGACGCGCGCATGCCAAGCTCGAAATAGGCGCCGATGATGGTGTTGGCGCGCGCGAGCACCGCATCAACGTCGCCGGGCGCCCGGCTGTGGAGATGTTGCACGGTCGTGACACCGGAGGCGATCATCTCGAACGCGGCATAGAGCGTGTCGCGCCGCGGATCGACATCGCGCATGGCGAGCCGCTCGGGGAACCACAGCTCGAGCGGCTGATCGCGGGCACCGAGCTGAAACGGTGTGAGGCCCACATGGTGATGCGCGTTGATAAGGCCCGGGATCACCACGCGCCCGCGCCCGCCCTGCTCCGCCGCCTCTGGGTATGCCCGGCGGAAATCGGCGGCGGGGCCGATCGCTCTGATCGTGTCGCCCTCGATCAAAAGCGCCGCATTGTCTTGGATCTCGGGGCGGCCATCCGCGGCAATCCCCATGACGATGTGATCGGCAACGACCAGGGTGTGGCTCATGCGAGGATGCCTCCCGCGATGCGCGCCCGGGACAGACGCACCGCTGCGGGCACCGGCTCGATCAGCGACACGGGCGCCGTGGGCGATAGCGCGCGGGCGGCCAGGGCCAGCGGACCGCCGCCGATGACGACAGCCTCGGCGCCGCCTTCGCGCAACGCGGCGGCAACGGCCTCGGCAAGTGCTGCCTCCAGCGCGGGCGCGTCCGCGGTTAGCGCTGCCGGATCGCCTGGCGTTGTCCACGTGCCCACAAAGCCGCCAAACCCGTAGAGAGCTGCGGTGGCCGCGATGCGGTCTCTTAGGTCAGGCGTCGTTGTAGCAACGGCAAAGCGACGCCCGCCCGCGGCCGCCTCTCCCATCGACGCCTCGGCAATGCCGGTCACAGGCACGGAGAGGACCGCGCGCAAGGCAGCAACGCCAGGATCGCCAAAGCCCGCGACGATAACGGCATCTGCCGGTACAAGGTCGGGCGCAAGCGCGGCAACGACCTCGGCGGCCGCGTCCAGAGCGTCGGGCGTCGTAATCAGAGGCGCGCCGGAGGCCGCGGTGTAGCCGGTCACCTCTGCGTCTGCCCCCGCTTCCTCCGCCGCGATCTTGACCATGAGTGCGGTCGTTTCCGCCGACGTGTTGGGGTTTATGAGCGCCAGCCTCATGAAACCGCCTCCGCAAAAGCGCGCGCGATGTCGATGCGACGCGCGATCCAGAGCCGCTCCCGCCGGCGGGCAAGCTCGGCCAAAACGCCCTCGAACGCCTTAAACCGCCCCGGTCGGCCGGCGATGCGCAGGTGAAATCCGATATTGAGGAGGCGCGGCAGCCCGGCGCGCGCTTCTCGGTCCAGGACGTCGAGCGCGTCGGTCACATATTCAACCATCTCCGCGGCGCGGACGAAGCCATTGGGATGAAAGAATTTCATGTCGTTTGCGTCGAGCGCATAGGGCACCACGACTACGCCGGACGGGTCGTGATAGGGGAGGTCGTCATCAAAGCTGTTGGAGGTATAGAGATAGCCCCGCTCGGACAAAAGGGAGCGCGTCCACGGGCTTTCGGCCCCCCGACAAAAAAAGCCAAGCGGTCGCGCGCCCGTTGCGGCCTCGATCGCGGCGCCTGCCCGGTCGAGATCCGCAGCCTCCGCCTCGGCGCTGTCGTAATCGGCATGGGGGCGCCAGAGCCAGCCGTGATTGGCGACCTCGTGCTCCGCCTGGGCGAGCATGGCAAGGGGTGCCCGGGCCCGCTCCGCCGCCCGGCCGCAGGCAAAGATCGTCGCCGGGATCTGATACCGCCGAAGAGCGTCGGCCATCCGCCAGACGCCCGCGCGCGTGCCATAGGCAAAGATCTGCGCCTGTCCCGCATCGGGTTTGCCGTCCGGTACGACGGACACGACCTCGCCCATCCGCTCGCTCGACGGGTCGCCATCGAGCACTTGCTGCTCGGCGCCCTCCTCGAAGTTCACCACGACGGAGACCGCAAGTCGCGCCCCGCCGGGCCACGTCATGTCGGGCCAATGTCCGCCATATCCGACCAAGTCTCGCATCATGGCGCTGTTGCAAAGCTCGGCGGGCAGGGGCGCGGCTGCCATGGGTCGAGCCCGAGCGCGGCGCGCCAAGCGCGGGCGATCTCCGCGCGCGTGGCAAACCAGACACCCTCCTGCGCCAACGCATGGTCGAGGACCCGCTCCAGACCGCCGATCCGCGCTGGCCGACCGATGATCCGTGTGTGAAGGCCAATCGAGAGCATGCGCGGTGCATGGGCCGCCTCTGCATAGAGCCGGTCAAACGCGTCGATGCAGTAGCGCGCGAAATCGTCGCCAAAGACAAACCCGCCACCGTTGTAAAACCGCATATCGTTCGTATCAAAGGCATATGGCAAGACGATGTGGGGCCCTGCAGCTGTCTCGACGGTGTAGGGCAGGTCGTCGTTATAGGCGTTGCTGTCATAGAGAAAGCCGCCCTGTTCAATGAGCAGCGCGCGTGTGTTGAGCGAGGTTGCCGAGCGCGTGTGCCAGCCCAAGGGCGGCACTCCGGCGGCCTCAGTGAGCGCATCGACCGTGCGGGCAATCGCCTGCCGCTCTTCCGCTTCTCCCATGTGGACATGCCGCTCCCAGCGCCAGCCATGGGCGGCGACCTCGTGCCCATCGGCCACGGCTTCGGCCGCGATCCATGGCGTGGCTGCAAGGGCCCGTCCGCAGGCATTCAACGTCACGCGCACGCCGCGACGCTTCAGCGCCCGGCGTATCCGCGGCCAGCCAGCGCGCGGCCCATACTCGAAATGGCTCTCCATGCAGAGGTCGCGCACCCCCTCCACGGCTTCGACCGCTTCATAGATATGCTCGTTGCGCGAGTCTCCGGCGCCGAGTGACAGCTCCGCTCCCTCCTCGACATTCACCACGACCGACACAGCGAGACGCCCGCCCCCGGGCCATCGGATATCGGGCACGCCATGGCGATACCCTTCGAAATCGCGCGGGCTCATCCGCCTGCGTCCTGGGCTGCATCCATGAAGCGGCGGCAGAGATCGGTATCCCACCGTACGACGTCCTCGGCCCCCGCCCCCGTGCGCATCAATGCGCTGGAGACGATCACCCCATCGGCGGTCTCAAGCGCGGTGGTCACGTTCTGCGTGGTCACGCCGCCGCCAATGAGAATGGGCCGCGACGGCACGCTTTGGCGCACCGCTGCGATCCGGTCGAGCGTGTCTTCAAAGCTGCTGCCGGTCACGATCAGCCCGTCCGCCCCGACCTTGGCGGCCCACTGCGCGGCAACGGGCTGCGGCTCGTCCGAGAGGGGCCGCGCCGTCCGATCATGCACGTCGGCGAGAATCGCCGCACGACCCGCACCGATGGCCGCGCGGTAGGCGACGGCCTCCGCCCCGAGCCCGTGTCGCGGGCCCTCCGATGTCATCGCCCCGCCGACGAAGACCTTCAGCCGCACGAATTGGGCGTCGCTGGCCGCGGCGATGGCGAGGGCCGCGGCGGGATCGTGCGCCTCGACGATGATGCCAAGCTTAAGCGCTGGGTATTCCGCTCGAATAAGCCGCGCCAGGGCAGACATGCGCGCCACACTCTCGGCGCTGGCAGCGCCCCCTGTCCGGGTCTGATCCTGCAGCTTGAGAAACGGCACGCCGGCCTCGGCGAAAACCCGAGCATTGGCAAGAGCATAATCCTCGAACCACGCCATCGAGCGATGCCGCGACAGGTTGAAGTCGGGCAGATGAAGTGCCGCGATCACGCACGGCGCGGTCTCGAACACCTCGTGGCTCACAGCACCACCTCCGCGTCGAGCGCGGCGCGCCGGGCTTTGAGGTCGGCGGGCAAGGCCCCGTCGGCGCCAAAATGCTGAACGATCTCCGCCGCCGAGATCGCCCCAAAGTGCGCGGCGCGCATGGGGTCGCCCGTTTCGACGAGCCCGGCGAGAAAGCCGCCGCAAAAGCTGTCTCCCGCTCCTGTGGGGTCGACCGCCATGGCAGGTCTTGCGGGCACCTCGACCGGACGTGACGCTGCCCGGTCCCAGACCAAGACGCCCTGTGCCCCGAGCTTGACGGCCACCGCGCCGGGGCACAGGCGCGCGAGCACCCCGAGTGCTTCGCCGGGCGCGGCGCCAGGCACGAATGCGCTGAGCTCCACCTCGCTCGGTAAGAATGCGTCGAGCCGCTCCAAAAGCGGCTGAAGCGTGTCGAGGCGATGCTCTGCCAATTGCCAGCCGGGATCGGCGACCATGAGGCCCCCGCCGCAGGCGAACCAGTCGAGCATTGTGCGCATCACAGCCGGCTGGCTCGGGGCGAGCAGTACACCGCGCGCCGCGCGCCACGCCTCCGGCACTTGTTCGGGCGTCAGCGGGTGGCGCAGTCGAAAGTCCGAATAGCTCAGCTCGCCCGCCGTGTCCCGGGTGCGGAGCACCTTGCGCCAGCGCGCGACCTCCCCCGCAGATAGCCGGTCGGTCGGGAAACCGGCCAGGGCGAGGGCCTCTGGCGGGCTCGATAGCCCCTCCTCCCGCGCCCCTGCGGCATTGTAGAGGAACCAGTTACACGCGCCGATCGTCGCCTCCGACCAGGCGACCCCTTCGAGATCGACGCCCCCCTCTTTGAGCCGCGTCAGTGCCGCGCGCGGATAGCTTGCGACCGCTGTGCTGACGAGCCCGACGCGCTCGACCCACATCAGCGCGCCGACGGCGGAGTAGGCGCCGTTGCCGCCGGCCTGCGCGAGCCCGACCCGCCCATCGGCCGCGATCACGTTATCAACCGTCAGCCCCCCGACCGTGATGAGATCGGGGGTCATCTCATCCGCCCAGATGCGGCGCGCCGAGGCCCAAAGCGTCGCGTTGCACCGCTGCGTGGTAGCCGAAGAGATGCAGCGGGACGGAATAGACGATCGGCGCCGTTTCCGCCGCGATGGCGGGCAGATGCCAAGCAACGTCGGCGATCTCGGCGATCTCGGTTTCACCGTCGGGCACGAGCGCAACGCAATAGCCGTCGCTGCCGCGGCTCATGATCGCGGTTTCCAGCGCGCGGGCATGGCTCTCGGTGTCGGGGGCGACGAGGAACATCGGGTCGCCCGCCTTTTGCGTGCGGTAATGGTGATATTCCTCGATCGGGAAGGCGTAAGCGTGGATCGGCGCCAACTCTTTGAGCTTGGCCGCGCCAAAGGCGGCGGGCGCGAAATGCGGCCCCGCGCCGGCCAAGAGCACGAGATCTGCCCGCGCCAGATGCGCGGCGACGGTCTTGGCAGGCGCGTAAAATGCCTGGGCCACTGCATCCACTTCGCCGGGGAGCGCGGCAAGGGCTGCGCGCAGTGCCGTGACGTCCGTCCCCTTAGCCTCGGCGATTGCGGCTGTGAGCGCGAGCTTGAGCGCCATCGCCGCGGTGCTCGATTGCGTGGGCCAGCCGCCGCGCGTCGCGCGGATGTGGAGCGCGCCGGGAAACTCCTCCATGAGCGGAGAACCCAGCGTGTTGGAAAGACCGATCGTGTAGGCGCCCCGCGCCGCGGCACCGTTGAGGCCCTCGATCACGGGCTCGGTCTTGCCGCTGGAGCTCAGCCCGATCACAACCGTTTCGTCGTCGACGACATCGAGACCGTATGCTGTGAAGTCGAACGCCTCGCAGGGCTCGGCCACCGCGCCAAGCATCCGCTCCATGACGGGGCGCACGCCGTATCCCGAGATCCAACTGTCGCCACAGCCAATCATGGCGATCCGGCGAATGCGCCGGTCCTTGAGGTCGGACGCGATCGCGGCGAGTGGGGCTGCATTGGCCGCCAGCGTTGCGCGGATCGCCTCGCCCTGCGCCAGCATCTCCTTTTCGGTGAGCGCAACGCGGCGGAACCGTTCGGGATCTCCTGGCGCATCGGACGACGCTTCGCGCCGGATCTCGCGCAATCGTTGCTCTATGCTCACGTTGCTCTCCTGGTTCAATTTGTGTTGGGCGGGCTCACGACGGACGCTGGCGCATCCGGATGACTTTCGATATCTGTCTTTTGGGAAAGAAACGCAAGTCATGATCGAAAGTGCCGCACATGAACGAGCTCGCGCCCCCACCTGTCTTAAGCCGGCGACACGAGCGGATCCTTGAGATGCTTGGCCAGAACCGGATCGTCGAGGTTGCACACCTCTCCGAAGTCCTCGGCGTATCTGCGGTCACCATCCGTTCGGATCTCGACGCGCTGGAGCGGCGCAGGCTTCTGCGCCGGATCCGCGGTGGGGCGATGTCGATCCAGCCCGCCCGTTTTGAGCGGCCGGCCGAATTGCCGAGCCAACATTTCGGCGCTGAAAAGCAGCGTATCGGCGCGCTCGCGGCCCGTATGGTCCGCGACGGCGAGACGATCATTCTTGATGCTGGCACAACGACCCTCGCGATGGCCGCCGCATTGCCGGAGGATCTGCGCGATGTCGTGGTGATCACGAGCAGCCTCGACATTGCCATCGCCTTGGAAAATCATGCGGGTGTGACGGTCATGGTCACCGGCGGCACGATCAAAAAGACCGGGCGCAACGCCCGCTCGCGCTCACTGATCTCGCCCTTTGCGGGATTGCTTCTGGCGCAACTCAATGCCGATTGCGCCTATCTTTGCTGCGCCGGGATCGACAGCGCGCGCGGCTTTACCAACGCGCATTTCGAAGAGGTCGAGGTCAAACGCGCCATGCTCCATGCGGCCCGGCGCGCCGTAATGCTCGGCGATCACGGCAAGATCGGCCATGTCGCGGGGGCCCGCATTGCAACCGTCGCCGAGGTCGCGCGCCTGGTCACAGATACCGGCGCCGCGCCCACAGAACGCCATGCTCTGGAAGCGGCGGGGCTAGAGATCGTCTTGGCCTGATCCAATGGCCGCCCGATATTTCATCGGCTGCGACGGGATAAGTGGCATTGGAGGCAGGGGCGTCGGCACAGAGCGAAATTGTTTGCGAAAATTTGCGAATTTGTTTGTAGCGAAAGTCATGCGCTGAGACACGGCGCCCACTCAGAAATAAAAGAAACCGCTAAGGGAGTGTCCCATGCAGCTATCGCGACGTACCGTTCTTGGCGGTCTCACCGCCGCTACTGCGCTTTCGGCCCCAACGATCCTGCGCGCCCAGGCGCGCGAATTGGTGATGGTCGGCTACGGAAACGAGTCTGACGCGCCGCTCATCGCCGCGGGCGAAGAGCTTGGCCGCCGCAACCCAGGCGTGTCACTGCGCGTCATTGGTGGGCTGTCCGCCGAGGCGCTTGCACAGATCAAAGCCGCGCGCGGCAATTCCCCATACGACCTCGCGGTGATGGGCTCGCCCGCCATCGTCAATGCGCTGGCCGAGGACGTGCTCGTCCCGCTCGATTTCTCAAAAATCCCGAACAGCCAAAATGTAGACCCCAAATTTCCGCCCTACGGCTACGACGTGGGCCAGCCGATCTGGTTCGAAGGGATCGGCATCGCCTATGACACGACCAAGATCGAAACGCCCCCGACCACTTGGGAAGCGCTCTGGAGCGGCGACTATACCGGCCGCATCGGCATGTGCCGTCCGCAATCGAACCTCGGACTGGGTGCGCTCGCCGCCACTGCAGAAGCATTTGGCATGCCGCAGGATGACATGACCTTCGCGCTTGAGAAGTGGCAGGAACTTGACCCGCTCGTGGGTCGCAGCCCGCCACTTCTGCAGCAGATGATCGAGCGTGGGGAGGTCGATCTCGCGCCGCTCTGGCATGTGAATACCTCGCTCGCAGCATCCTCCGGCCTGCCCATCGCGTATGCCAAGATCACGGGGCCCGGCCCGCTGATGCTGCCGACGAACATCGTGCATTTCGTCAATACCGCCGACGGCACCGCCGATCTCGTCCACGAATTCGCAGATATTCTGCTGACGCCCGAGATCCAGACGATGGCGGGCAGTGCGCCAATCACCTTCGGCACGGTCGTCGAAGGAGTCGAGGTTGCGCCTGAGGCTGCGCCCTTTGTGCCCTCGACGCCCGAGGAACTCGCAAGCACCACATCGCTTGAATGGCAATCCTTCGCGCCGCTTCGCGGCGCAACGGTGGAGGCCTTCGACCGCATGTTTGCGGCATGATGCATCAGCCTCCGGGCTCCGCGACCATGGTCGCAACGGCAACGTCTTTGGCCCCGGTGCTGCGGATCGGGGCCGTTAGCAAGCGCTTTGGCGCAACCACGGTGCTCGAAGACTGCTCGCTCGACGTCGCCGAGGGGGAGATCGTCACTCTACTCGGCCCGTCGGGCTGCGGAAAGACTACGCTTTTGCGCTGCGTCGCAGGCTTCCTCGATGCCGATGGCGGCGATGTCCGGATCGATGGTCAGGATATGCGCCCGGTGGCGGTCAACCGTCGGCCCGTGGGCGTCGTCTTTCAGAGCTACGCGCTCTTTCCCCATCTCACGGTGGCCAAGAACGTGGGCTATGCGATGCGCATGCAAGGCATCGCGCGCGCCGAAGCGGATCGTCGAATTGCCGCCGCGCTCAGCACAGTGTCGCTTTCCGAGTTTGGCGACCGGTATCCCGCGCAGCTTTCGGGCGGGCAGCAGCAGCGGGTCGCGATTGCTCGGGTTCTCGTGATGGAGCCGCGCGTCCTGCTCCTCGATGAGCCGTTCAACGCGCTCGACGCTAAATTGCGCGGCACGATGCAGGTCGAACTGCGCCAACTCATAAAGCGCCTTGGCCTAACGGCGATCTTCGTCACCCATGATCAGGAGGAAGCCCTGACGATGAGCGACAGGATCGCGGTCATGCGCGCCGGTCGGATCGAGCAGGCCGCCCCGCCCGGCGAGATCTTTGACTATCCGTCGACCGCCTATGTCGCCGATTTTGTCGGCTCGTCGAACTTCTGGACCAGCACAGCAGAGGATGGCGCCATAGCCCTTCCCGACGGGCAGACGCGGGCCACGGAGCTAAGCGGCGCGGTCGAGGTCATGGCCCGCCCGCACAACCTTAAGCTTGCGCCGCACGGCGACACCCCGTGGGCGGGACGCGTGTCATTCTCGCGCATGGTCGGGCCGCTCATAGAATATCACGTCGAAACGCCGAACGGGTCCGTACTTCAGGTCGCCGCCATGCGACAGGACCACGCCCGTCCGATCGATGATGGCGCGCCCGTCAGCATCGCCGTAGTCGACCCGGCGTTTTGTGCGGTCTACCCGGCCCGATGAGCGACGCGGCCCTCCCGCAGCCGATCGCCCCCCGCGGCATCGGCGAGCGTATGGTCGATGCGCTCCTCTCGGGGCGGGGCATCTGGCCCGCCGTCCCCGCGATCGTCGTTTTGACGCTTGTCGCGGTGATCCCCTTTGTGATCCTCCTTTCCCTCGGCTTTGCGGATATCGTCGTCTCCCGCGGCGAGATCGTCTCGCAAACGCTCTCCTTTCAGCATCTGACAAACGCCCTCACCGATCCGCTCTATTGGTCGACCTTCCAGCGCTCTTTAAACTTGGCGCTGACAACAACGATCGTTTGCCTGATCTTTGGCTATCCCGTCGCCTATCTCTTCCTCGTCAGCGGCAAGTGGACAAAGCGGCTCATCCTTGTCCTGACCATCGCGCCCCTGCTGACCAGCGGGATCGTGCGCACCTATGCTTGGCTCGTGATCCTCGGCGGACGCGGGGTGGTGAATTCGACGCTGATGAGCCTCGGCATGATCGACCAGCCGCTCCGCATTATGAACACCCATTGGGCCGTGTTGATCGGCATGGTCCAGATCCACCTTCCAGTGATGATCCTGCCGCTGATCGCGGTGATGAGCCGGCATGACAAAAGCCTCGTCGAGGCCTCGGAAAACCTCGGCGCGTCGCGGCTCGGAACGCTGCGCACCGTGATCCTACCGTTGAGCGTGCCGGGCATTGGCACTGGTGCCGCGCTTGTCTTCGCGCTGAGCTACACGACCTTTGTCGTGCCTCAACTCCTTGGGGGTGGGAACTATCTTAACGCAGCGACGATGATCTACGAGCAGGTCGTCTTTTCGCTCGAATGGAGCAAGGGCTCCGTCAGTGCGCTCATTCTGATGGTGACCTGCCTCATCGTGCTTGTGGGGATCGCGCTTGTCACCAATCACTTCACACGCTGGACAAGGGGGCACGGTGCATGAACCTCCTGCGCAAGACCTCGTTCGGCGACGCGCTTGGGATCGGCCTGATCCTTCTTGTGGCGGTCTTTTCGCTGGTTCTGCTTATCGCGCCGTCAATCATCGTTGTGATGATCTCCTTTGACACCCGAGCGTTCGTCAGCTTCCCGCCCGAGGGGTTTACCCTGCGCTGGTACGCCGAGGTTTTTCAGCAGGGCGCGCTTGTCGAGGCGATGCTGAACTCGCTTCAGGTCGGGGTAACGGTGACGCTGCTGTGCATCGTGCTTGGCGTGCCGACGGCGCTGGCCTGCGCGCGCGGCCGCTTCCGGGGCACAACAGCACTCTCTATCTTCGTGCTCCTGCCCCATATGGTCCCCGGCATCGTTCTTGGCGTCGCGGTGCTCTTTGCGGGGGCGCTTGTCGGCGTCTCGCCTTCGATCTGGCTGCAATCCATTTCGATAACCGTCTTCATCCTCGCCGTCATGGTGCGCACGGTCCAAAGCCGCCTCATGCGCCTCGACATCGCGCTCGAGGAAGCGGCGGCAAACCTCCGCGCGACCCCATTCCAGAGCCTGCGTACGGTCACCTTTCCGCTCCTCATGCCAGCGATCCTCGCCGGCGCGGTCTTCACCTTTGTCGAAGGGTTCGACAATCTCTCGGTGGCGATCTTCACCCACGGGTTTCGCGACAGGCCGCTTCCGGTCGAGCTCTTGGCGCTTGTCCAGTACACGAGCACACCTCTCGTTGCCGCTGTCTCTGGCGTGCAGATCGTGCTGGCGATTGCCGCGCTTGTGGCCGTTTCGATGAGCATCGGGCTCGACAACGTCAACGACTGAGCCGCCACGGATCGCTCAACCGCGTCCGGCCCCTCCGCTCTTGGCAAACTCAACCGTCGGCATCCCAAGTGTGCTGACAAAACAGGCGTTCCCGCACGGCGAGACCGGTCCGATCCGTCATTGGACCGAGCCCGCCGCCGCACCGCGCGCCACGGCACAGAAACCCATGGTGGTCGGTCGGAAACGGTTCTACGCTCGATGGGTGGGTGACTGGGGGCGACCGCGTTGGATATCCTGATCAAGCAGGTGCATCTCCCCGATGCGCCGGGGCCCTTCGACGTGGGGATTTCGGGCGATAGCATCGCGCAGATCGCCCCTGCTATCGACGCGGACGCTCGCGAAGTGATCGATGGGACAGGCTGCCTGCTCTCTCCGCCCTTTGTCGACCCGCATTTTCACATGGACGCAACGCTCAGCCTCGGCCAGCCGCGGCTTAACCAAAGCGGCACGCTCCTGGAGGGCATTGGGCTCTGGAGCGAGCTGAAGGAACACCTCACGGCCGACGCCGTGATCGAACGGGCGCTGCGTTACTGCGATCTTGCCGTGTCCCAAGGCCTGCTCGCGATCCGCTCGCATGTCGACGTGTCGACCACGCCGCTGATCGGGGTGGAGGCGTTGCTCGATGTCCGCCGGACCGTCGCTCCCTATCTCGACCTGCAGCTTGTGGCCTTTCCGCAAGACGGGCTCTATCGCGCGCCGGGCGCCGAGGAGAACCTGCTCCGCGCGCTCGATATGGGCGTCGATGTCGTCGGCGGCATCCCGCATTTCGAGCGGACGATGGCGGAAGGCGCGCGCTCGGTCACACGGCTGGCCGAGATCGCGGCGGAGCGCGGGCTGCGCCTAGATCTCCACTGCGACGAGACGGACGACCCGCTGTCGCGCCATGTCGAGACACTTGCCTTCGAAGCCACGCGCCTCGGCCTCGGCGACCGGGCGACCGCGAGCCACGTCACCGCCATGCATTCCTACGACAATTACTATGCGACCAAGCTCATCCCACTGATCGCGGAGGCCGAGATCAACATCGTGCCGAACCCGCTGATCAACATCACGCTTCAAGGCCGGTCGGACACCTACCCCAAGCGGCGCGGGCTGACGCGCGTGCCCGAGCTGCGCGCGGCGGGCGTCAACGTCGCCTTCGGGCAGGATTGTACGATGGACCCATGGTACTCGCTCGGCGGGGCCGACATGCTCGATGTCGCGCATATGGGCGTCCACGCCGTGCCGATGACCTCGCGTGCGGCGATGGCCTGGGCCTTTGCCTCAGTGACGCTCAACGGCGCGCGCGTCTTGCGCCTGCCCGACCCCACGCTGCGCAAGGGCGGCCCGGCCAATATGGTGCTCCTCCAGGCGCGGGACCCGATCGAGGCAGTTCGGCTGCGCGCGACGCGGCTGGCCGTTATTCGCCAGGGCAAGATCCTCGCGCGCACATCGCCGCGCATCGCGCGCCTGGCCCTTGCCGGGCGGCCCGCCGAAATCGACCCCGCCGCGATCGCGCCCCCGCTCAGCGCCAGCACAATCTGACACCAATGACCGCAAGGAAAGGATCCGTCCGATGACAAATCTGCCCACACGCCGCCACTTGCTCCTCGGTGCAAGTGCGACCCTCGCCCTCCCGGCCTATCTTCGCCGCGCGCGTGCTCAGAGCGTGATGCGCGTGGCCGCCGTCCACGGCTCGCCCGTCGAAAACGCTTGGAACAGCCGCATCCACCTCGCATTTCAGGAGGCAGCCGCCGCCGGTACGCTCGAATATGAGTTCTCTGAGGGTGTTGCGCCGACAGACTATCCCCGCGCTATGGCCGAATACGCCGATGCCGGGGCAGCGCTTGTCTGGGGCGAGGCCTACGCCGTGGAACGCGAGGCGCGCGAAGTCGCCGCCGACTATCCCGACACGGCCTTCCTCATGGGCTCGTCGGCCGGCCCGCAGGGCGACAATTTCGGCGTCTTCGGCACGCGCAACCACGAGGCTGCCTACCTTGCGGGCATGCTTGCCGGCATGATGTCAGAGAGCAACGTCTTCGGCTCGGTCGGTGGCTATCCGATCCCCGAGGTGAACCTTCTTATCAATGCGTTCCGGATGGGAGTCAGCGAGGTCAACCCCGATGCGACCTTCCTCAACGCCTTCATTGGCGCGTGGTTCGATCCGGCCCGCGCCAAGGAGGCCGGCATCGCGCAGATCGACGCCGGGGCGGATATCCTCTTTGGCGAGCGGATCGGCACGGCAGACGCCGCAGAGGAGCGCGGGATCAAGGCCATCGGCTCGCTCATCGATTATACGCCGCGCTACCCCGAGACCGTCTTTGCCAACGCGATCTGGAACTATGGCCCGACCATCGAAGCGATCCTGGCGGACCTGCAGGCCGGGAACCCGGTTGGGCGCGACTACACAGAGTATTCGTTCATGTCTTTTGGCGGCAACGAGCTCATCTTCGATGCGGCTCAAGTGCCCGCCGATGCGATCCCGGCGATGGAGGCCAAGCAGGCCGAAATCGTCTCCGGCGCATTCGAGCTGCCCATCGACGAAAGCGAACCCGCTTAAGGGCGCACGTGCAGGACGCGACTGCCCTTGCCGCTGCCATTGACTTGGGGCGCACCAGCGCGTCTGAGGCGATGGCAGCCAGCCTTGCGGCCTGCGCCGCGCGGGAGGATCTGGGCGCCATCGTCCACCTCGATCACGACATGGCCCGCGCAGGTGCGGCGGCGGCCGATGACGCCGCCGCCGATGGTCGCGGACCGTTCCATGGCGTGCCCTTCCTGATGAAAGATCTCGGCTCCACGGTCGCGGGGCTGCCCTCTGCCGCCGGGGCGCTTGCCTTCCGGCGCTTGGGCCGCATCCCTGAGGTACACAGCGACTTTGGCAGGGCGATCCGTGCCGCGGGCCTGATCCCCTTCGGCGTCACGGCCACACCGCCCTTTGGGCTCTCGCTGAGTTGCGAGGCCGAGGGCCTGCCCCCGACGTGCAACCCATGGGACAAGGCGCGGACGCCGGGCGGCTCCTCCGGCGGTGCGGCGGCTGCGGTGGCGGCGGGCCTGGTGGCACTCGCCCATGCGACCGATGCCGCCGGGTCCATCCGCGTGCCCGCTGCGTGCTGTGGGCTCACGGGTCTCAAGCCCTCGCGCGGCGCGATGCCCGGCGGGCCGGGTTTTGAGAACTATCTCATGGGTATCGCCGCCGAGTTGGTCCTCGCTCGGTCCGTCCGCGATGTCGCCACCGCCTTTGCGGCCCTGGCGTACCCCATGCCCCGTGCACCTTTACCCCAAACGCCGCGCATCGGCCTTGCGCGCCCGGCGCGCTGCGACATGGCGCAGCTTCGCGCGGCCGAGGACGCGGCTAAGTCTCTCGAAGCGGCGGGATGCACACTGCACGATGTCGACGCGCCGGATGCCCTCGGCGCCGCGGCCCATGGGATCGCGCACCGGATCTTTGCCGTCTCCCAGGCCGATTGGCTCTCAGCCCTCAATGTCGACCCGCGCGACGTCCCAGCCCTGGCCGCGGCCTTTGCCGACGAGGGGCGCGCGATGCCGGCAACCGCCCTCTTCGCCCTCACCCGCGAGATGGAGCAGGTCGCCGACAGCGCCCGCGCGCTCTTTGCCGAGGCTGACGCGCTGGTGATGCCGGTTCTCGCGCATGCGCCGCCGCCCGTCGGCACCTTTGCCCTCGACGGCAAAGATCCCGCCGCCCATATGGCGCGGCTGGAGGCCTTTGCGCCCAATGCAGCGCTCGCCAACGTCGCAGGCCTTCCCGCGCTCGCGCTGCCGTTTGGGATGGACGAGGGACTGCCCCTTGGCGTCCAGCTCGTCGGCCCGAGGGGTGCCGACGGGACGCTTCTCCACCTTGCAGCGCTCGTCGAGGCGCGTGCGCCGGCGCTGTCCTTTCCCGCCCCCATCGCGGGCCTACCAGCATGAACCCGGTCCTCGAACTGGTCGGGATCACCAAGCGCTTCGGCGCGCTGACGGCCAATGACGACATCACACTATCGCTCGCGCAGGGCGAGATCCTCGCCCTTCTGGGCGAGAACGGGGCGGGCAAGACGACGCTGATGAACATCCTCTTCGGCCATTATGCCGCCGATGCAGGCCATGTGCGCCTCTTTGGCGAGACGCTTCCCCCTGGCCGGCCGCGCGCAGCCATCGAAGCGGGCGTCGGCATGGTGCACCAGCATTTCACGCTGGCCCACAATCTCACGGTGCTCGACAACGTCATGCTTGGCTCCGAGGCACTCGGACGGCTCCGCTCCGCTCGCGCCGAGGCGCGCGCCAAGCTCCGCGGCATCGCCGAGCGCTTTGGCCTCCCGGTCGACCCCGACGCAAAGATCAGCAGGCTATCGGTGGGCGAGCGTCAGCGGGTCGAGATCCTCAAGGCGCTTTACCGAGATGCACGCGTCCTGATCCTCGACGAGCCGACCGCCGTGCTCGCCCGCCCCGAGGCGCAACGCCTCTTTGAGACGCTCCGTGAGATGACGCGCGAGGGCCTGTCGCTGATCTTCATCAGCCACAAGCTTCACGAGGTCATGGGCGCCTCGGATCGCGTCGCTGTCCTGCGCGGAGGCAAGATCGTCGCCGAACGGCGGACGGCCGAGACCAACGCCGCGGAATTGGCGGAGCTGATGGTTGGGCGCAAGGTCGACCGGCCGGTCCGCTCCGAACAACGGGTCGGCGCGCCGGTGCTCGTCGCCCGCGGCGTCTCGGTCGGGCCGGAGGGCGCGCGCCGCCTCGATGACGTGTCCTTTACGGTCTATGCGGGCGAAATCCTCGGCATCGTGGGTGTCTCCGGCAACGGCCAAGCCGCGCTAGGGGCGCTCCTCTCCGGGATGGCGCATCCCAGCACGGGCAGCCTGACGCTCGGCGGGGCAGATGCCGGCGCGCTGGGCCCCCGTGGCCTCGTCGGCGTCGAGGCCGGCCGCGTACCGGAGGACCGGCACAGCGAGGGCGTGATTGGCGAACTTAGCGTCTGGGAGAACGCGACGCTGGAGCGCCTGCGCCGGCCTGAGTTTTCGCACAGGGGCTTTGTTCGTCGTGCTGCGTGCAAGCGCTACGCCGCCAGCCTCATCGAGCGCTTCGACATCCGCGGGGCCACGCCCGAGACGCGCACGCAGCTCCTCTCGGGCGGCAACATGCAAAAGCTCGTTCTCGGTCGCGTCCTATGCCACGCGCCGCGTTTCGTCCTGGTCAACCAGCCGACGCGCGGCCTCGACGAGGGCGCCATAGCCGCCGTCCATGCCGAGCTTTTGGCGGCGCGCGCCGAGGGGGCTGCGATCCTTCTGATCTCCGAAGAGCTCGAGGAGGCCGTCGCCCTCTCCGACCGGATCCAGGCCATCGTGAAGGGACGCTTGTCCGAGCCCGTCGCTGCGCGGGACGCCGATCCTCAGAGGCTCGGGCTGATGATGGCCGGGGTTTGGACAGGGGACGCCCATGCGTCTTGAACGCCGGACCCATACGCCGCTGTCGCTCGTGGTCCTCGCGCCGGTCGCGGCCATCGGTGCGGCGCTTATCCTTGCCGCTGGCCTCGTTGCAGCGGCGGGCGTCAACCCGCTCGCGGCCTATGCTGAAATGCTCCGCGGCGCGCTCGGCTCTCGCCTGGCGATCACCGAAATGCTCACCCGCGCGACGCCGCTGATCCTGACCGGGCTCGCCGCCGCAATCGCCTTTCGCGCGCGGCTCTGGAACATCGGCGCCGAGGGCCAGTTCTACATGGGGGCGCTCGCCACCGCCGCGCTCGGCCATTCCCTTGGGCTGCCCGGCTGGCTCGGCGTACCGCTCCTGATGCTTACGGGTATGGTGGCTGGCGCGCTCCTGCTCGCGGGACCTGCCTATCTGCGCTTGCGCTTTGAGGTGGACGAAGTCGTCACGACGCTTCTTCTAAACTTCGTTGCAATCCTCTTCGTCGGGCTCATGATCGAGGGGCCCCTGCGTGATCCGCTGGCCTTTGGATGGCCGACCTCGGTACCCGTTGACGCCGCCTACCGCCTGTCCGACCTTGTGCCCCGAACGCGCCTGCATATCGGGCTGCTCTTTGCGGTTGCGGCCGCTGCTATCGTGTGGCTGATCCTTGACCGCACCGTGTTTGGCGCTGAGACGCGCGCGGCGGGCCTCAATGCGCGCGCGGCGGCCTTCGCCGGCGTCTCCCTCCCCCGCACGATCATGGGCGTCGCGCTTCTCTCCGGCGCGCTTGCGGGCCTTGCCGGCGCGGTCGAGGTGATGGGCGTCACGGCGGGCGTGACGACGACAATGAGCCCGGGCTTTGGCTATGCCGGCATCGTCGCGGCGATGCTTGCTGCGCTGAACCCAGCGGGGGTGGTCGTCTCGGCAGTCTTCATAGCGACCATCTTCGTCGGCGCCGACGCGATGGGCCGGGCGACGGGCGTTCCGAGCTTTATTGCCGACGTAATCGTGTCGCTGTGCCTCTTGACGATGCTCGTCGCCCTCCTTTTCACCAGCTACCGGGTTCGCCGATGAGCGATGCAATCGACCTCTTGCTCAACACGAGCCTTTGGGAGGCGGTTCTTCGTATCGCGACACCGCTCATTTTCGGGGTGCTGGGCGCGCTCCTCTGCGAACGGGCGGGGGTGCTCAATCTTGGGATTGAGGGGATCATGACGATGGGCGCGATGAGCGGCTGGCTGACCGTCTTTCTCGGCGCGCCGCTTTGGGTCGGTCTTCTCGTGGCTGCCCTCTGCGGGGCATTGATCGGCCTCCTTCACGCGCTGCTCACAGTCCCCTTGGGCCTGTCGCAGCACGTGTCGGGCCTCGGGATTACGCTCTTTGCGTCGGCACTCGCGGCCTATCTCTACCGCCTGATCGTCGAGGTCGGTGACCTGCCGCCGACGATTGAGCCCTTTCGCCCGTTGCCGGTCCCGATCCTCTCTGACATCCCCATCCTCGGCCCGGTGCTCTTTTCCCAGGCCTTGCCGACGTATCTCGCCCTCCTGGCTGTCGCGCTTTTGGCCTACGGCCTTGCGCGGACCCCACTCGGGCTCGCCGTCCGCATGACCGGAGAGCACCCCCAGGCCGTCGAGGCCCAGGGGCTGAACCCGAACGCGATCCGCGTTGGCGCCGTCGTCGCGGGTTCTGCCCTCATGGCCATTGGCGGGTCGTTTCTGACGATGGTCGCCTTCGACAGCTTCTTTCCCGGTATGGTACAGGGGCGCGGCTGGATCTGCATCGCGCTCGTCGTCTTTGCCTCCTGGCGCCCAGGCAAGGCGTTGATCGGGGCGTTGCTCTTCGCGTTTTTTGACGCCTACCAGCTGCGCTTGCAGACGGTGGTCGAGGCGGTGCCGTATCAGCTCTTCCTGATGGCGCCTTATCTTCTGTCGATTTTGGCGCTGATCCTCGTGGCTCGCCGCGCCGAGGTCCCCGCCGCATTGATGACCCCCTACCGGAGGGGAGAACGCTAGGGCGCAGAGCCGTGCTTGACGGCGAAAGCATACGGCTAGGTTAAGTTCCAGTGGAGACGAAACGGAGCGAGGCGCATGGCGCTCGATACTACAGGATCCGCCGGCGAATCCGTCCCGGTCTCGGTGCCCGGCCTTACCTATCAGCCTGGGCTCTGGGGCAGTTATCGCATTGCCCGGCGCAATGTGCTCGAGCTGATCCCCGAACGCGCTTACCATGAGCCGGTTCTCTCGGGCGGCAAGCGTCCCGGCTGGGTGATGATCGCCGATCCGCACGCGATGGAACGCGTGCTGAAAGACCGGGTCGACGCGTATCCCAAGAACGAGATCCTGAAGCGATTGATGCGACCGCGCCGGGGCACGAACTTGATCGTGTCCGAGGGCGCGTCTGCGCGTCGCCAGCGCCGTGTGTTCGCGCCCGTCTTTGCCGCCCGTGCTCCGAAGGGTGCGGCGCCGATCATGACGGAGGCGGCGCGCAGTATGCTCTGCCGCGTCGAGCGTGCGCGCGATGGATCCGAGCCGCTCGACGTCTTCCCGCAGATGCAAGCGGCGACCTGCGATATCATCTGCGACCTCGTCCTCTCGGGGCGCGACGCGGTCGACCGGGATGCATTGCAGCGCTCCGTCGATGCCTTCGTTGCCACGCAGGGCCGGATTTCGCTCTTCGATCTTCTCGGCGTGCCGAATGCCATCCCCCGTCCTTTTGAGCTGACCGACCGGTCGCGGCTCAAAATGGATCGCATGGCCGATGGCGTCATCTCGGCGCGTCTCGCGCGCGGGCAGTCTGACCCGCCGGACCTGCTCGATCTTATGCTGGCCGGCGACAGCGAGGGCGGGCAGGGGCTCGACCCTCTGATGGTGCGCAACAATCTCCTTGGCTTTCTCTTTGCGGGGCACGAAACGACAGCGCTCGCGCTGACTTGGGCGCTCTATCTTTTGGCCTTCGATCCGTCCGTTCAAGCGCGGGCCCGCGCCGAAGCTCACGCCGCATTGGGCGCGCGCGACGCCGCCGAGCACACAGACTTGGATCAGCTTCCGCTGATCGGTCGCGTCATCGACGAAGCTTTGCGGCTCTACGCGCCCGCGGGCTTTCTGACGCGCAAAGCCGAGGAGGACGATACGCTGGCGGGAACGCCTGTGCGCGCTGGGATGACTGTAATCCTTCCGATCCACGCCATGCACCGTCATCGCCTTTTGTGGGACAACGCCGATGCCTTTAACCCGGACCGCTTCCTGCCCGCGCACGCGGCCGGCCGGCATCGCTACAGCTATCTGCCCTTCGGCGGCGGCCCTCGCATTTGTATCGGCGCTGCGCTTGCGCTGCAGGAGGCGCGCATCCTCTTGGCGACGTTCCTTGCACGTTACAGCGTCGCCCTGCCGGCGGGCTACGCGCCCGAGCCGAGGATGTGGTTTACCCTTCGGCCGGCGGGAGGCATGCCACTCATCCTATCCCGCGCCGCCTAGCGCTTCGGGAGCTTCGGTCCCCGGAACTTGGGAGCAACCAGGGCTTCATCGGGATCGGATGCCTCACCCATTGAGGGCAATCGCCGCCGGCTAGGGCGATGACGTAATATGCGCTGCAAAGGCCTCCGCATAATCTGGGTGCCACCGGCTGAGCGCTGGGCGGTTTTCGATGACGTCGCCCATCGCCCAAGCCATCCGCTTTTCGTCGAGCGCACGGGGAACGTCGTTGTCGGGACAGAGGATGTAGAAATCCCCGCGATCCATGCTTTCGACGAAGAACGCGACGGTTTGCTCTGCCGTCCATGCGGCGGGCGGCTTTTCGGCGGCGCCGGTCATCGCCGTATGCACGAAGCCTGGGATCAGGAGATGCGCTGTTACTTTCGCCCCGTCCGTGTTGCGCAGCTCATGGGACAGCGCTTCGGTAAACGCCTTCAGCGCGGCTTTCGAAACGTTGTAGGCCGGGTTGCCGGGCGGCGTCGTGATCCCCTGTTTCGAGCCTGTGTTCACGATCGCGCCGGGCCGGCCGCGCGCGATCATGCGCGGCGCAAAAGCTTGGGTGCAGTGGATCGGCCCCCAAAGGTTGACGCCGAGGGTCGACTGCCAGGCGTCGAGCGCGCCAAGCGCCGTCGTGCCCAGACCGATGCCGGCATTGTTCATGAGGACATCGGTGCCACCGAAGCGGGCGGCGACCTCGCCTTCCAAAGCGTTGACCGCTGCCCGGTCGCTGACATCCGTCGCCGCAGTCATGACATCGGCCGCGCCCGCGTCTCGGACAGTTTCGGCCGCGGCGGCGAGCTTGTCCTCCGAGCGGTCAACGATCGCGACGCGCAGGCCCATGCGTCCGAACCTTGCGGCGGCTGCAAGGCCGATCCCGGAGGCCCCGCCAGTAATGACGGCGACCGACTCCGATGTGAAGGCGGGGTGTGGCATGGGCGATCTCCTGCGTTCTCAAAGCGTTGATTGGGTGCTGGCCGACGCGCCGCCTGCCAGAACGGGCCTCAGGCGGGTACGAGTTCGCGCATCTTCAGCGTCAGCATGTCGGCCATGCCGAGGTTTGTGAACAGGCCTTCGGTCACCTCGGCCACCATCAATACGCCAAATCCGCTCGCAGCTCCCGTGACCAGAATGTTCATTTTCGCTCACTCCAAGTGGTCGCCCCGCTGTCCGAGGAATGGGTCGTGGAGCCACGATATGGCTTGCCATTGAATTGGAGCGATGTGAGAGAATTAGGTGCACGGTTCAAGATGTTGGAACGATTGGCCTCCCTGCACTGCGCTGTTTCAGCACTGTCGCGCGGCTGGGCGGGATCAGCGCTGTGGCCGCGCGCTTGGGTATCGCCAAGTCCGGTGTCAGCCGATACATCGTGCAGCTTTAGGCGCAATTGGGCGTGCGGCTCCTCGAACGCGGGGGGCGGGCCGTCAAGCTGACACCGGTTGGAGAACGGCTCGACCATCGTATCCGCTCCATCCTCGCCGAGGCGCAGGTCCCGCCCCTTCTGACCGAGCACTAGGGGCTTCGGTGCGCCAACGCGCGCGGGGCCGGCTTCTCGGAGCCGCCCAAAGAGGCGCGCGCCTCCCAAAAAAACCCGCGCATCCATCTGTGCCGACGCGTCTACACCAAACTTTCAGAGTTCCACGCCCCGTTGCGCCTTTACGCCTTCTTCGAAGGGGTGTTTGACAAGGGTCATCTCCGTTACAAGGTCTGCTGCGGCGATCAATTCGGGCTTGGCGTTTCGCCCGGTCAGGCAGACATGTGTCATCTCGGGCTTTTCGGTGAGCAGGAAATCCACCACATCGTCGATGTCGAGATAATCGTAACGCAAGGCGATGTTGATCTCGTCGAGCAGCACAAAGCGCATGTCCGGGTCGCGGATCAGCTCTTTGGCTCGCTCCCAGCCGGCCCGTGCGGCGGCGATGTCGCGCTGGCGATCTTGTACGTCCCAGGTAAAGCCCTCGCCAGAGACGACGAAGGTACAGGCGTCAGCGAAGCGCTCCCGTAGCACGCGCTTCTCTCCGGTTTCCCATGTCCCTTTGATGAATTGCACGACGGCGCAGGGCATGCCCCAGCCGATGCAGCGCAGGATCATCCCAAAGCCTGACGAGCTCTTGCCCTTGCCCTTGCCGGTATGGACGATCACGAGGCCCTTTTCCTCGGTCTTCGTTTTCATCATCTCGGCGCGTGCCGCTTGGATCCGGCGCATCTTTTGTGCGTGGCGGGCGTCCTTTTCGGCGTCGGTCTCTTTGGTCATGGGCTCTCCCTCCCTTTGCGGCTGCCATCCTCGAGCGCGGCGCGTGCCTGCGCCATCGCGCGCACGGCCTCCAAGACATAGGGCGTGCCGCAGATCCAGTCCCGGTCCGTCATTGCCGCGCCGCCTGTCTTGGGTGCAGCCAATGCGGGGTGGTCGCGCACAGCCTCGGCCCGCGCCGTCCCGCGATGGGGCTGCCGTGGACGACAAAATCTGGCGCGGCCATGACGATCTCTTCCAGCGCTAAGATGCCGCCGCGCGACAGGCGCAGCTCACGCGCAACATTGGCAAATCCCGCGACCGTGATGAAGTCGCATGCCAGCGTCCGGTCGCCGTCGGCATAATCGTTTGCGTCGTAGAGTGCGGTGCGTGGTTTCTTCGACACCGTGCTCCGAAGCGCGGCGACCTCCACCTCGAAGTGTTGGATGGCAGTCTCCGCCACCTTTGCCCGCCCAAGCGCCGTGCCGAATGTGCGCATCCGGTCCGGGATGTCGGCTAGGGAATCAGCAGGGTCGATCTCGATCACTGGGAGATTCAGCCAGCGCAGCATCGCCGCCGAGGCGCGCGTTGCTGTCGTGACAGAGGTTGGGCGCCGGATGGAGACGGGCATGGCAACCGGCGCGGGCGCCGATTTCATCGTGCTCGACTTTCTCCCTGGCCGAACGGCTTGCGCGCGCATGCACACTGCAATCGGCCGGGCTCGCGGCTGCGCCGTTTCGGACGCGGGGCGCCTCGGAGCGGCGGCCTGGGGCGACGGCAACGGGGCCGCGTGATCCATCATCCCGAAAGGGCCCGCTCCAAGCGCGCCCAGTCGGCCGCGTTCCCCGGCAAACCAAGCCGCAACCAGCCCGCCGCATAGGGAAAAATGCGCGACCAGATCTGCGCCTCGGCGAGCCGATTTTGCGCAACCGCGGCGTCGCCGGTCTCATAGGTCCGAAAGAGCAGTGTGCCGCCGACGAGGGTCCAGCCCGTGCGCGAGGCGGCTGCATCGAGCCGAGCGGCGTCTTGAAGCAGCCGCTTGCGCGTCTCCGCTTGCCAGGGGCGCGACCTCAGCCCCGCCTGACCCACGACAATCCCCGGCCCGCTGACCTGCCATGGCCCGACCGCGGCCCGCAGCCGGTGGGCCAGCGTGTCGCCCGTCACGACAAACCCAAGGCGCAACCCGGCCAGCCCAAAGAACTTTCCGAAGGAGCGCTGAACGACGATGTTGCGCACCTCCGGGGTAAGACATGGCGCAAGCGAAAGCGCGGGCTCCGCATCGACAAAGCTCTCATCGACAACAAGCAGACCGACACGCTCTGCCATAGCGACAAGGCTGTCGGGCGCATGCCGCCGCCCATCGGGGTTGTTTGGGTTCACGACGACGGCAAGATCGGCTCCCGCCAAAGCTCTGAGATCCCCCACCTCCATCACCCGCCACCCGGCGTTGCACAGCGCCGCGCTATGCTCGGCATAGGTCGGCCCGAGAATGCGCGCGTCGCCCACAGGCGCGATATGGGGGATGAGCTGGATCGCAGCCTGGGCTCCGGCAACGGCGAGAACCGCCGCGCGCGTGCCGTAAGCGTCCGCGGCACAGGCTTCGAGCGCGGCGATCTCGCCGGGCATCGGCAGCACAGTCCAGGCGCGCTGTGGAATTTTGGGCAGGGCGAACGGCACGGGGTTGATGCCGGTCGAGAGGTCGAGCCAGTCTGCCGCCGTTCCGCCAAAGCGCACCATCGCCGCGGCCGGATCGCCCCCATGCACCTGCATTCGCTCCCCCTCTTACGCCAATGCCCATGCCAGCCCGGCAAGGGCTGCGGCAAGGAGCGTCATCGCCCGGATGTAAATCCGCAAGCCCCAGCTGAGGTCCTGTGGCTGCGGGTCCGCCGCGCCGGCGTTGAGCCACGGCTCATCGGCGATGCTATCGGCATAGACGCGGGGCCCCGAGAGGCGCACGCCCAGCGCGCCTGCCATCGCGGCTTCGGGCCAACCGGCATTGGGCGAGCGGTGCTGGCGCGCATCGCGCCGCATAACGCCGATGGCACGGCGGATGCGCCCCGACGCGAGCCCAAGAAGCGGGCCGGTCAGCCGAGCGGGGATCAGATTGGCCGCATCGTCTAGCCTTGCGGCGACGTACCCAAAGGCGGCGTGGCGCGGCGTGCGATGCCCGATCATGGAGTCGAGCGTGTTGATCGCCTTGTAGGCCGCGATCCCTGGCAGACCGAGGAGCACGCCCCAAAAGATCGGCGCGACGACGCCGTCCGAGGCGTTCTCGGCAAGGCTTTCGAGCGCAGCGCGGGCGATCCCGGCCCGGTCGAGGCGCTGCGGATCGCGACCGACGATCAGGGCGACCGCGGCCCGCGCCTCCTGGATCGCGCCTGCGGCGAGCGGGCGGGCGACCGCTGCCACATGATCGTAAAGCCCGCGCGCCGCCACGAGAGGCCAGGCGGCAAGTCCGCCGAGAAGGACGCCGATCCAACCGTCGGGGAGGAGCCAGTGTAGCGCAAGCATCGGCAGTAAGGCGGCGGACACACAGACAAGCGTCGTGAGCGCGCCAAGCCGGACGCGCGCGCGCGTGCTCCAACGGGGGCGATTGAGCGCGCCGTCAAGCGCTCCGATCAAAGCGCCGATCCACGTGACCGGATGACCGATCCGGCGAAATAGCCAATCGGGCCACCCGATCAACGCATCGAGCACCAGAGCGACAAGCATCATGGCCGCAAAACTCATGCCGCGCCTGTCTGAAATCGCACAACGCTGCGAAAGCCGGCGGCTCGGAGCGCCGCCGCGGTCTCGGGGGGCGCGCTTCCCGGGGCAAAGAGCAGCGCGCGCGCTGGCCCGGTATGCGCGCGGGCATGGCCCAGAGCGCCAAGGCGCTTTGCAATCTCCGCGGTCGGGTCTTGCGCCGGACCGCGGAGGGCTGTCGTCCGCGCCGCCGAGGCGGAAGCGAGCGCTGCGAATTCGGAAAGGTCACGGCTTTGGTCCCAGCATTCCGCCAGGTCGACGATGTCGGGAAAGTGGGTGTCGCCAGGGTCGGTCCTCTGCGGTGGCCCAAAAAACCCGCCGACGACGTCGCAGAGCGGGGGACGCGGCACGACCCGAACGACACGTCCCTCGCGCGACGCCCAAAGAACCGCGTCCGGCGCCTTCTGCATCAGCGGGTCGCTCGCGCCTTCGGCGGCACAGCACGCCGGAGCGATGTCGCCTTCCTCTGCTCCAAGGGCACGCGCCAATGCGATGAGCGACGCCGTTGAGACGCCCGTGCCGCTGCCCGGCGGAAAGTCCGCCCGGAGCGTGACGCGTCCCGTTAAATCCCGGCGCACCGCGCGCAGCAGGCGGTTGGCCGACGCCGCGTCCAGGACTTCCGGCGTTTGGCAAAGCACCGGGTGCTCCTCTCGTCTGAGCTCGGCGCGCACGCCGAATGCAGGGCAGGCAAGCGTTATGAGAACCACCGGACCGTCCGATCCAAGGCGGCCCTGGAGCCACTCTCCAAAGTGCCCGGCAACGAACGTCACTGCTGGGCCCGGGCGGCGGGTCTGCGTTGCCGCGCGTCGATGCGACCGCGATAGGAGGGGCGAGGGGGCGACATCGGGGGATCGGGAGGATGGGGTTTTCAAAGCGGGACGGGCATGCTTTGACACGCGGCGATGGCGAAGTCGATCCTGATCACCGGTGGCGCCCGCTCGGGTAAAAGCGTCCTGGCGGAGCGGTTAACGCTGCGCCTTGGCGCGCCCGCGATCTACATCGCGACCGCCGAAGCGGGCGATGGCGAGATGGCCGAGCGCATCGCAGAACACCGGGCGCGGCGCGGCGCCGGTTGGAACACGCTGGAGGCGCCGCGCGCCCTATTGGAAGCGCTGCGCGAGAGCGATGGCGAACACCCGCGCCTCGTCGATTGTTTGACGCTCTGGCTAAGCAACCTGATGCTGGACGGTGCGGATTGGCGGGCCGAAGTCGACGGGTTGGCGGCGTCGCTCCCGAGCTTCGCCGCCCCGGTCGTCTTTGTGACCAACGAGGTCGGGGCCGGGGTTGTCCCGGACACATCGCTCGGCCGCGCCTTCCGCGATGCTGCGGGCTGGACCAATCAGACTGTCGCGGCCGCCTGCGAAGAGGTCTATCTCTGCGTGGCCGGATGCCCTCTTCAGCTGAAGCCGAATGCCCATGCGATCTGACCCGACCTTTGACGGCATCATGGCGGCCGTGACACTCGACCAAGTCGCGGCGCTTCTCGAGACGCTGCCTGCCCCCGATACCGACGCCGCTGCGGCCGCCCGGGCGCGCCAAGTGCAGCTGACCAAGCCGCCGGGCTCGCTCGGTCGGCTGGAAGAGCTCGCGGTTTTCGTCGCCGGCTGGCGCGGAACGGAGCGGCCCCAGATCGACATGGCCCAGGCGATCGTTTTTGCCGGAAATCACGGGATATGCGCGCAAGGCGTAAACCCGTTCCCACAGGCCGTCACCGCGCAGATGGTGGCGAACTTCAAGGCGGGTGGGGCGGCAATCAACCAGCTTTGCGCCGTTGCCGGGGCGGATCTTCGCGTTGTGCCTCTTTCGCTCGATCGGCCAACCGAGGACTTTACCGAGGGCCCCGCTCTCGACGAGGCCGCGTGCATCGCGGCGTTGCGCGCCGGCGCGGAGGCGGTCGATCCCAAGGCCGACATTCTACTGCTCGGCGAGATGGGGATCGGAAATTCGACAGTCGCGGCCGCGCTGGCGCATGCGATCTTCGGCGGCGCGGCGGCAGACTGGGTTGGGCCTGGGACTGGGGCGGATGCGGCAGGCGTCGCGCGCAAGGCCGATGTCGTCGCCCGAGGCGTCGCGCGGCACCGAGGCCTGCCGCCACTCGGTCTGCTCGCGGCCCTCGGGGGGCGTGAGCAGGCCGCGCTTTGCGGGGCGGTCCTCGCCGCGCGTCTGTGGCGCATCCCCGTTCTCCTCGATGGGTTCATTTGTACAGCAGCGGTTGCGCCTCTCTATGGGGCGGCCCCGGGCGCGCTTACCCATTGCATCGCCGCACATCGGAGCGCCGAGCCGGGCCATGCAAAGCTCCTCCACGCAATGGAACTCTCGCCTCTCCTCGATCTGGGGCTCGCCCTGGGCGAAGGGACCGGCGCGGCCTTGGCGCTGGGCATCCTACGCGCCGCCTTGGCCTGTCACGACGGTATGGCGACGTTCAGCGAGGCCGGAGTGTCTGGCGGATGAGCCAGCTCCGCCGCCGCGCCGAGGAGATCCGGCTGGCGATGATGATGCTGACGCGCCTGCCCGCGGGCCGGATCGCGCGCCCGATCCCCCTTGCCGAGGCGGCGTGGGCCTTTCCGCTCGTGGGGATCCCCGTGGGCCTTCTTGCCGGTGGGGCGCATGTGGCCCTAATGGGCCTGGGCGCCGCGCCCGCCCTGGCCGCGATCGGCGCGGTTGGCCTGCTCGCTTTGGTAACCGGGGGCCTCCACTACGATGGTCTTGCCGACTTTGCAGACGGGCTTGCCGGCGCGGACAAGGAGCGGCGGCTCGAGATCATGCGCGACAGCCGCATTGGAAGCTACGGCGTTTTGACGCTCGGTCTAACGCTCGCGCTGACGGCGGCTGCGCTGGCAGATCTCGGTGGCGACGCGACCCTCGCCGCCTTTCTGGCGATTGCCGCAGCGAGCCGGACGGCGATGCTCGCAGTTGCAGTTGCCCTGCCCGCGGCCCGGGCGAGCGGGCTCGGGCAGATGGCCTCGGGCAGTGGCGGGCGGAGCCTTGTGGTTGGCGTGGCCATCGGCTTGATCTGCGTGCTCCCGCTCGGGGTCTTGGCGATCCCGGTGATCCTCGCTGTGATCGTCGCAGCCGGGCTGGTCGCGCGCCTGGCGTGGCGTCGGCTTGGCGGGCAGACAGGGGACGTGCTCGGGGCTGTCCAAGTCAGCTCGGAAGCCGCGTCGTGGCTCGCGGTCTCTCTGATCTTGGGCTCGGGTGCGTTCGGCTAGGGCGCTCGGACATGGCCCCGTTGCAGCGTTTGAGCCAAGCTCCCGACGATGCGCGCTTAGAAATCGCTCGCGATGCCCTTCTTTTCCCAATCGCCGTAGCGCGCGGGCTCTGGGCCTGTGCGCCCACCGAGCTCTTTGGGCATCGCGCGGACCTTGGCGTCGATCGCCTCGCGCCGCGCCGCGGCTTCGGCGAGGGCGCGTTTGGCGGCCTCGGGCAGGTCGTTTCGCCGGTCCTCACTCTCGGCCATCGGGCACCCTTTGGTTGTTCGATCCGTGTAACTGATATACGCCGCGCCGGTCCTTCTGCAATCCGCCCCGCCTTAGCGAGAGTCCTGCGCCCGTGTCTCAGCCCGCCAACCAAACCGATCCCCGCGCGCTGGCTTTGGATTTGCTCCGGGGCGTGTTGGCGAGCGGAAAGATCCTGGCCGAGCTCGAAGCCGCGCCCGGCTTTGCTGGGGCTGCGCCCGAGGTGCGGGCACGGGCCGGGCGCCTCGCCCGTTCGACGATGCGGCATCTCGGCCCCGCAGATGCCGCGTTGAAGCCCTGGCTGCAGCGCGCCCCGCGCGCCGACATTCGCGACATTCTTCGGCTGGCCACTGTCGAGATGCTGGTCGAAGGCGAGGCGCCGCATGGCGTTGTGCATGACGCGGTGGCGCGGGCTCGGGGCAAGCAGAGCCGCGTGGCCGGGATGGTCAACGCCGTCTTGCGCCGGGTTGCCGAGGAAGACCCCGCCGCCTTTGCGGAGCGTCCACCGAAACGCTTGCCGAACTGGCTCCGAGGCCGCCTCGGCGCCGCCTATGGCAATGCGCGTGTCGCCCGGATGGAGCGTGTCTTCGCAGCCCCACCGCCGCTCGATCTGACGCTGCGGCCGGGCGAGGATCCCGCGTGCTGGGCCACGCGGCTCGGCGGCGACGTCCTACCGACAGGGAGCGTGCGGGTGACATCGGCGCGACAGGTTTCCGCGCTGCCGGGCTATGCCGAGGGGGCGTGGTGGGTGCAGGACGCGGCGGCAGCCCTCCCGGCACGCCTTCTCGACGCCAAAACCGGCGCGCGTGTCCTCGATCTCTGCGCCGCGCCGGGCGGCAAGACGCTCCAACTTGCTGGCGCTGGCGCGCGCGTCACGGCGCTCGACATTTCGGCCGACCGTCTACAGCGCCTTAAGGACAATCTGGCGCGCACGGGCCTTACGGCAGAGCTTGTGACAGCGGATGCGCTGAGCTATGCGCCCGGGCCCATCTTCGACGCGGTCCTGCTCGATGCGCCCTGCACGGCAACCGGCACGATCCGCCGCCATCCCGATCTGCCCTTCGCCAAGGATGTGGCGTCGCTTAAGACGCTTCTGCCACTGCAATCCTCCCTTGTCGACTGCGCCGTTGCCTGCCTAGCGCCGGGCGGTCGGCTCGTCCTGTGCACGTGCTCGCTCCTGCCGGAGGAGGGCGAGGCCCTGCTTGCCGGCGCCCTTGCCCGGCACCCCGGCCTGCGGCACGACCCGGACGCCCAAGCGCCCGGCCTCGCGCCGGACTGGCAGGTGGGGCCGGCTGCTTGGCGGATCACGCCCGAAAGCTGGGACGAGCGGAACGGGATCGACGGGTTCTTCATTGCAGCGCTCACTCGTGAGATGCAGCGCTGACACGCTTTGGCATGTCTGCCCGCGCGAGATCGTGACAGAGCTCTCTTTACCCGCTTAGCTTATCCACAGGCCAAGCGCGCTGATCCCGGCGCCCAAGGACGGAGCGACCGCTGCGATGAACGCCGCAACACGAGGACCTGTCTTTGGCGACTTGCAGACGCGGCTCGCGATGCGGGGACCGACCGCGACCGGATTTGTCACGCAGCCCGAGCCGCGTTCTTTTGGCTCGGTGGCCCGTGGCCGGCAACTCGTGGCCGGCAACTATCTCTTTGCCGGGCATCTCGTCGAAGCACCCGGGAGCGGGATCTGGAACCTGAACACCCCGAGCCCCCGCTTCGAGCGGGAATTGCATAGCTTTCTTTGGCTGGACGATCTCGCCGCGCTCGGCACGCCAGAGGCGCGCGAGACCGCGCAAGGCTGGGTCTGGGCATGGATCGCCCGCTTCGGGGCGGGGCAACGCCCGAGCTGGGAGCCGGATCTGACGGGCAGGCGCCTGATCCGGCTCGTCAACCACGCGGTTCTCCTCCTCCATGCCCAGGCGCCTGCGGACTCGCGCCTGCTTTTCGACACGCTTGGCCGGCAATGCAACGTCCTTGCCCGCCGGTGGCATCGCGCGCCGCCGGGCCTTGCCCGCTTTAATGCGCTCTCGGGGCTCATCTATGCTGGGCTTTCGGTGACGGGGATGGAGGGCCACGTTCCGGCTGCGCTCGCCGCACTCGAAAGCGAATGCGAGACTGAGATCGACGCCGCAGGGGGCCTGGCAACACGCAATCCAGAGCACCTGATGGAGGTCTTCGTGCTGCTCTCATGGGTCGCTGAAGCGCTCGATGCCGCGGGCCGCTTTCCGCGACCGGCCCAGCGCGCGGCGATGGAGCGGATCGCGCCCACCTTGCGCGCGCTCAGGCACAGTGATGGCGGGCTCGCGCGGTTCCACGGCGGCAGCCAAGGCATCGAGGGCCGGCTCGACCAGGCGCTTTCGGCGGCCGGTATCCGCGGCCGGGCCCGGAGCGAGGGCCTGTCGATGGGCTATGCCCGCCTGTCCGCCGGGCGGACGACGGTGATCGCCGATGCCGCACCGCCGCCCACGGGAGCGGCCTCCGTTGACGCGCATGCCTCTACGCTCGCGTTTGAGCTGACCAGCGGGCGTCGCCCGGTCATCGTCAATTGCGGCTCCGGCGTCGCCTTTGGTGAGGCGTGGCGCCGTGTCGGGCGGGAGACGCGGGCGCATGCGACGCTCACGCTCGACGCACACGCCTCCTCCCGGATCGCGCTCTCGGCGCTCAATGGCGGCAAGAGCGCCCCGTTTGGCGAGATCCTCGAAGCTGCACCGCGGGACGTGCGCGTCGAGGCCCACCAGGATGCGGGCGGGCACCACCTTATGCTCGGGCATGACGGTTACAGCGCCAGCCACGGACTTGCCCATGTGCGCAAGCTTACGCTGTCGCGCGATGGCGGCGTTCTCGTCGGGCGCGACACGGTGGGCGCTCTGACAGACCGCGACAGGACGCGCTTCGACCGCAAGCTGACCGAGACCAAGATGCAGGGTCTCGGCTTTACCCTCCGGTTTCACCTGCACCCGGATGTCGACGCGACTGCGGATATGGGCGGGCGGGCCGTGTCGCTCGGCTTGCACTCGGGCGATGTCTGGATCTTCCGCTATGACGGGCCGGGCGAGCTTGCGCTCGAGCCCTCAATCTATCTAGAAGTGGGGCGGCTCAAGCCGCGCGGCACGCAGCAGATCGTCATCGCTGCCCGCGTTGTCGACTTCACGGCACAGATCGGCTGGACCTTGTCTCGGGCAGAGGATACGCCACGCGCAATCCGCGATCTGGCCGCCACCATTGGGGAGGAGGACGCGGACGCGGTGTTCACCTAACGGGAGCCCTCGGCGATGCATCTCCTTTCCGCACCAGGGCGGCCGCCTGGCTTTCCGGGCCCCTGCCCATGAGCGCGGCAACGCCCCTCCGCCGCGCGCTTCTTTCGGTATCCGACAAGACTGCGCTTGTGCCCTTTGCCCAAGCACTTGCCGGGCATGGCGTCGCCCTTGTGTCCACCGGCGGGACGGCACAGCTCCTCCGCGATGCTGGGCTGACGGTAACCGATGTTGCCTCGCTTACCGGCTACCCCGAGATGATGGACGGACGGGTCAAGACGCTGCACCCGGCGGTCCATGGCGGCCTGCTGGCGCTGCGCGACGATCCAGATCACGTCGCGGCCATGGAGAGCCACGGCATCGCGCCGATCGATCTCTTGGTGGTCAACCTTTATCCCTTTGAGGAGACCGTGGTCCAAGGCGGCGATTGGCAGACCTGCATCGAAAACATCGACATCGGCGGGCCGGCGATGCTCCGCGCGGCGGCCAAGAACCATGCCGATGTCGCCGTCGTGACCGACCCCGAGGATTACGACACGATCCTCGCCGAATTGGCGGAGACGGGCGGAACGCGAGCCGCGACGCGCCGCCGCCTGGCCCAGGTCGCCTATGCGCGCACCGCAAGCTACGACGCCGTCGTGAGCACATGGATGGCCGCGGCGATCAACGACACGATGATGGAGCCGTTCCAGCCGCGCCGGATCGCCTTTGCCGGAAAGATCGCGACGGATCTGCGGTATGGCGAAAACCCGCATCAGCAGGCGGACTTCTATCGCGACGGCAGCGATGCGCCGGGCGTGGCGACGGCCGAGACGGTGCAGGGCAAGGCGCTCAGCTACAACAACATTAACGATACCGACGCGGCCTGGGCGCTCTTGGCCGAGCTTGGCGCGGAGGCGCCCAGTTGCGTGATCGTCAAGCACGCCAACCCTTGTGGCGTGGCCCAAGGTGCGACGCTCGCCGAGGCCTATTCCCGCGCCTATGATTGCGACCGGGTGTCGGCTTTTGGCGGGATTGTGGCGCTCAACCAGCCGCTCGATGCCGCGACGGCCCGCGCCATCACCGAGATCTTTACCGAGGTCGTCATCGCCCCGGGCGCCAGCGCCGAGGCGCGCGAGATCTTTGCCAGAAAGAAAAACCTGCGACTGCTGCTGACCAGCGGCCTACCCGATGTGACAGCGCCCGGGCTGAGCATCCGGCAGGTCTCCGGCGGGTTCCTTGTTCAAGACCGGGATGTCGGACAGGTGCGCGCCGACGATCTCTCGGTCGTGACGGCCCGTGCGCCGAGCGAGGCTGAGACCGCCGATCTCCTCTTTGCCTGGACGGTCGCCAAACACGTGAAATCCAACGCCATTGTCTATGCCAAGGGCGGGGCGACGGTCGGCATTGGCGCGGGCCAGATGAGCCGCGTCGACAGCACGCGCATCGCCGCGCGCAAATCCGCCGATATGGCCGAGGCGCTGGGCCTCTCGGAGGCGACCGTGAAAGGCTCCGTCGTCGCCTCGGACGCGTTCTTTCCGTTCCCAGACGGCCTTATCACAGCGGCCGAGGCCGGTGCCACGGCGATCATCCAGCCGGGTGGCTCCGTCCGTGACAAGGATGTGATCACCGCCGCCGATGCGCGCGGGCTCGCAATGGTCTTCACCGGCATGCGCCATTTCCGGCACTAGGGGATGCGCGCGCTCTGGATCGCCGCCCTAATCGCTTTCGCCCTCGACCAGGGGACGAAATACGGCATTGTCTACGGGCTCGACCTGATCACGCTCCGGCAGATTGACGTGCTGCCGCCGTATCTCGTCTTCATCAAGGGCATCAATACGGGTGTGAATTTCGGCCTCTTTTCGGGCGGCTCTGATGCCCTGCGCTACGGTCTCATCGCGCTCGCCCTCGTTCTCTCGGGGCTCGTGATCTATTGGGCGCGCGGGTTTACCCGGCCGATTGAGCATGTGTCGGCGGGCCTGCTTGTCGGCGGGGCGATGGGCAATGCGCTCGACCGTGTCTTTCACCCCGGCGTGCTCGACTTTCTCAACATGTCCTGCTGTGGGATCCGTAACCCCTACATCTTCAACGTGGCGGACATCTTCATCTTTGCGGGCGCTATCGGGCTCGTGCTCTTTTCGGGGCGTGACACGCCGCCGCCGAGCGGGAGCGGTGCGCAAAACGGGTCGTGACGCCGCCCTCCGCTTGCGATACCACCGCCCCATGGCTGTCCTCCGCCTCTTCTTTCGACGCGCATTTGTCGCTGTTTTGCTCCTGGTTCCTGCGCTGCTGGCGGCGTGCGGCGAGCGCCCTTTGATGAACCTCAGCCGTGGCCTTCCTGGGCCCGATGAGTTTGCCATCCTGCCCGGCAAGCCGATCGAGATCCCTGAGGATCTGACGGCCCTGCCGCCGCCCCCGCCGCCGGGCTCCGGGAGCCGGACGGATCCGACGCCCCAGGCCGACGCGGTCGCTGCCCTCGGCGGCAATCCCGCCCGGTTGACAAGCGATGGTCGCACACCGGACGGCACGCTCGTCGCGGCGGCGGGCCGTTTCGGGACGGACCCTGCGATTCGCGAAGAGCTGAGCGCGCAAGACGCCGAGTTTCGCAGCCGCAACCAGGGCCGCGCGCTCGAACGCGCGTTTGGCGTGACCACCTATTTCAACGTTTATGGGCGTGAGAGCCTCGATCAGAATGGCGAGGTCATCCGCTACCGCCGCGCCGGCGCACGCACGCCCGGTGCGCCGCTTCCTCCGCCGGAGGATTAAAGCCGCGCCGGTCAATGTCTCACAACGGCGTTGCACGGGTTGAAGACGCGGGCGGATGGCCCACCTCTGAGCGAAGCTGAAAGAGAGGTGCCCGAATTGCCGACCCGATCCGATCTGCTGCGCCCCGTGGCGCGCGCCGCCCTAACCCTGCCGCTTATGTTCGTCGCCCTGCTGCCCGCACGTGCGGCCGACGTGACGGGCTTCACTCTCGACAATGGCATGGAGGTCGTCGTCATCGAGGACACGCGCGCGCCCGTGGCCGTGCATATGGTGTGGTACAAAGTCGGCGCCGCCGATGAGCCGCCGGGCAAGTCGGGCATCGCGCATTACCTCGAACATCTGATGTTCAAGGGCACCGAGACGACGGAAGAGGGCGAGTTTTCCGAAGTCGTCGAGGCAAACGGGGGGTCGGACAACGCGTTTGCCGCCCAGGACTATACTGGGTACTTTCAGCGTGTTGCGGCAGACCGGCTCGATCTCATGATGCAGTACGAGGCCGACCGGATGGTCAATCTCGTCATCGGAGAGGAGGCCGCACGCACCGAGCTCAACGTCATCCTCGAAGAACGGGCCCAGCGCGTCGAAAACGACCCCGGCGCGCTCTTTCGCGAGCAATACATCGCCGCGCAGTACCTTGCTCATCCCTATGGCACGCCCGTGATCGGCTGGCAGCACGAGATGGAGGGCTTGACCCGCGAGGACGCGCTCGCGTTCTACGCCGACCACTACGCGCCGAACAATGCCGTCCTTATCGTCGCCGGCGACGTCACGCCCGAGGCGGTGCGCGAGATGGCAGAGCGGCATTACGGGCAGATCCCGGCGAACCCTGCGATTGGAGAGCGCGTGCGCCCCGCCGAGCCACCCCAGCGCGCGGCCCGCATGGTCGATTTCTCCGATCCCCGCGTGGCGCAGCCCTATGTCATCCGCACCTATCTCGCGCCCGAGCGCGACCCCGGGGCGCAAGAAGAGGCCGCCGCGCTGCGCATGCTTTCGGAGCTCTTGGGCGGAAGCGGGCCGACACCTCTCATGCGACGCGTCCTCGAGATCGAAGAGGGTAACGCGCTCTATGCAGCCGCGTTCTATGGCGGTCTGTCCTACGACGATACGACCTTTGGCCTCGTCGTCGTCCCCCCGCCGGGGCGGAGCCTTGAAGCGGCCAATGCCGATATTGACCGGATGATTGAGCGCTTCATGGAGGAAGGCGTCGATGCGGCCGCGCTCGATCGGCTCAAGACGCAGATCCGCGCGCAAGAAATCTACGATCGCGACAGCCTGCAAGGGCTCGCCCGCCGCTATGGCGCCGCGCTGACCTCGGGGCTCGCGGTCGAAGACGTCCAGGCTTGGCCGGAGATCCTGCAAGCGGTGACGGCCGAGGACATCATGGCAGCGGCAGAGCGCATCTTCGACATCAATCGCTCGGTCACGGCGTTTCAGCGGTCGGCCCCCCTCGAAACCGCGGGACAGGAGGTCTCCCAATGAGCTTTTTCGCCCGTCTTGCACCTGCCGCAGCGTTAGTTTTCGCGGTCGCCACGCCGCTCCGCGCCGAGATCGACATCGACGCGGTGACCTCGCCCGGCGGGATCGAGGCTTGGCTCGTCGAAGACCAGTCGATCCCGTTCACGGCGCTGGAGCTGCGCTTTAAGGGCGGCGCCTCGCTTGACGCGCCCGGCCAGCGCGGCGTCACGCATCTGATGACGGCGCTGCTCGAAGAAGGCGCAGGCGAGCTGGACAGCCAGGGCTTCTCCGTCGCAATCGAAGAGCTTGCTGCCCGGTTTAGCTTCGATGTGGGCGACGATACGCTCTCGGTTTCGGCGCAGTTTCTAACCGAGAACCGCGACGAGGCCTTGGCGCTCCTGCGCACGGCACTGATCGCGCCGCGCTTTGATCCGGATGCGATTGAACGCGTGCGGGCGCAAGTCCTCTCCGTCATCGCTTCGGACGCGCTCGATCCGAACTCGATCTCAAGCGAGGCATTCTCGATCCGCGCCTTTCCAGACCACCCCTACGGCACGAGTGTCGAGGGGACGGCGGAGAGCGTCGCCGCCCTCACCCGAGAGGACTTGGTTGCCGCAAAAGACCGCGTCATGGCGCGTGACCGGGTCTATGTCGGTGCCGTGGGCGACATCACGGCCGCCGAACTCGGCCCGATCCTCGACACGTTGCTCGGCGACTTGCCCGAGGCCGGAGCACCCCTGCCCCCCTCGACCGAGATCGCCTTTGACGGCGGGCTCAGCATCGTCGAGTTCGACACCCCGCAATCGGTCCTCACATTTGGACATGCCGGCATCGCGCGAGAAGACCCGGATTTCTTCCCCGCCTTCGTCGTCAATCAGATCGTTGGCGGCGGTGGCTTTGGCTCGCGCCTGACCGAGGAAGTGCGCCGTGAGCGCGGGCTGACCTATGGGATCTATTCGGCGCTGGTCGGCAAGAGCTATGCCAACATGCTGATCGGGCGCGTCTCGACGGTTAATGCCCGCGTCGGGGAAACCGTCGAGGTGCTGCGCGCGGAATGGGCCGATGTCGCCGAGAACGGCATCACCCAGGAGGAGCTCGATCGCGCCAAGACCTATATGACGGGCGCCTATCCGCTGCGCTTTAACGGCAATGAGCGGATCGCGAACATCCTCGTTGGCATGCAGGTCGACGGGATGCCGATCGACTATGTCAATACGCGCAACGCCCGTGTTGACGCGGTCACGCTTGAAGATGCCAACCGCGTTGCGGCGCGCCTTTTCAGCCCCGAAGACCTGCACATCGTGATCGTGGGACAGCCAGAAGGTCTCGAACCGAGCAACTGACGACGGCGCTTCGGCGACAGGATGAGCGGAGGCGCGGTGCTGGACGTCCTGCCCCGCTCTGTGCTACCAATTGTGGCATGGTGCATCACGACCGCAACATGAGGGAGGGCGCGCCCCGCCCAACCCGGCCGATCGCGCGCCTCGACGAGACAGCGATCAGCCGGATCGCGGCGGGCGAGGTGGTCGAGCGTCCGGCCTCTGCGGTCAAGGAGCTGATTGAAAACGCGCTCGACGCGGGCGCACGTCGGATCGGCGTCGAGATCGCCGAGGGCGGCAAGCGTCTTATCCGCGTGGTGGATGACGGGCACGGGATCGCAGCGGAGGCGCTGCCCCTAGCGCTGGCGCGGCACGCAACTTCAAAGATCGACGGGAGCGACCTGCTCAATATCAAAA
Organism: Pseudomonadota bacterium; assembly: GCA_038745585.1. Taxonomy (GTDB): domain Bacteria; phylum Pseudomonadota; class Alphaproteobacteria; order Rhodobacterales; family Rhodobacteraceae; genus HLUCCA09. The sequence continues at coordinate 151,953 of JBCDLH010000008.1, read as the reverse complement.
CGTTTGGGTTTCGTGGCGAAGCGCTCGCCTCGCTGGCGGCGGTCGCTCGGCTAACGCTGACCTCCCGCGCGCGCGACGCAACCGGCGCCGCCGAGCTCCGCGCAGAAGCCGGGCGGGTCGGCGACGTGGCCCCGGCGGCACTGCGCACCGGCACGATTGTCGAGATGCGCGACCTCTTTTTTGCAACACCTGCGCGGCTCAAGTTCCTGCGCACGGACAGGGCCGAGGCGCAGGCGGTGGGCGATGTTGTGCGCCGTTTGGCGATGGCCGAGCCTGCGGTTGCCTTCACGCTCACCGAGTGCTCCGGGGAAGCGCCGCGGACACTCTTCCGCGCCGATGCCGAAACGGGCGATCTCTTTGCCGCGCTCCACGGCCGTCTTGCGCGGATCCTGGGCGCGGAGTTTGCTGAGAACGCCTTGCGGATCGATGCCGAGCGCGAGGGCATCCGGCTCAGTGGCTATGCCGCATTGCCGACCTACTCGCGGGGCTCGGCCGTCGCGCAGTATCTTTTCGTCAACGGCCGACCGGTGCGCGACAAGCTCCTGATCGGGGCGCTCCGCGCGGCCTATAACGACGTTCTCAGCCGCAACAGACACCCCGCCGCGGCGCTTTTTCTCGACATCAACCCGGCCCGTGTCGACGTCAACGTGCACCCGGCGAAGTTCGAAGTGCGGTTCCGCGAGCCGGGCCTGGCGCGCGGGCTGATCGTCTCGGCACTCCGCCATGCGCTGGCCGAGGCCGGGCACCGCGCATCGACAACGATCGCCGGCGCGACCCTCGTCGCGATGCGGCCCGAGCCGGGCACCGGCCAGGCGGGGATTGACCAACCGGGCACGGGCCAACCAGGCACGGGCCATCGCATCTACCAGATGGACCGGCCGAGCGCCCATGCTCGCCAAGTGTCCTACGCCGCGCAGGCCCCTTCCGCGATGGGCTTTGCCGAAGCGCCTTCGGCCCGGATCGACGCACCGGGGACCGACCCCTTTGAGACAGAGCCACCGCAAGCGGACCGCCCCCTTGGCGCCGCGCGCGCGCAGGTCCACGAAAATTATATCGTTGCGCAGACGGCCGACGGCATCGTCCTTGTCGATCAGCACGCCGCCCATGAACGCCTCGTCTACGAAGCGCTAAAGCGCGAGGCGGCGGCGAGCGGGATCGCGGCGCAAGCGCTTTTGATCCCCGAGATCGTGAGCCTTTCGGAAGAAGACCGCGCGCGCCTTCTTGCGCAAGCCGACGCGCTCCACGGGCTGGGGCTGACCATCGAGCCTTTTGGCGGCAACGCCATTGCGGTGCGTGAGACGCCCGCGCTTTTGGGCGAGGTCAATGCCGAGGCGCTGCTCCGCGATATCCTCGACGAGTTGGCCGACCTCGGCGAGAGCCAGATACTCGCGGGTCGGATCGACGCCGTACTCTCGCGCATCGCCTGCCATGGCTCGGTCCGGTCCGGGCGGCGGCTCCGGCCAGAGGAGATGAATGCGCTCCTGCGGGAGATGGAGGCGACACCGCTCTCTGGCCAATGCAACCACGGTCGGCCGACCTATGTCGAGCTCAAGCTTGCAGATATCGAGCGGCTCTTCGGGCGCACATGACGCGCCTGCCGACGTTGGACCTCGCCGATCCCTTGCACCAAGTGGCCCTAGCCGGGGCGGGGATGGTCATCATTCTTGTGCTACTCTTGGCTCTTGCTGTTGTCCGGGCGGGCCGCGCCGCGCGCGCTGCCCGGGACCTCGCGGCCCACGTCGAGCGGCTGGGGCGCGCGCAAGCCGAATTGTCGGGCGCCCAGGCGCAGACGGCACACCTTCTTGATGCGCGTTTCACGGCACTCAGCGCCGATATGGGCGAAAGCCTGACTGGGGCCGCCACGCGGACCGCACAATCCTTTGGCGCGTTGCAAGAGCGGCTCGCGGCGATCGACCGCGCGCAGGCCAACATCGAGAAGCTCTCGGGTGACGTCCTAGGGCTTCAGGATATCCTGTCGAACAAGCAGGCGCGCGGTGCGTTCGGCGAGATCCAGCTCCACGATATCCTAACGGAAGCGCTGCCACCGAGCGCATGGCGCTGGCAAGCCACACTTGGCAACGGCAAGCGCGCGGATTGCATCATCGACCTGCCCAATCCGCCGGGGCCGCTCGTGATCGACGCAAAGTTCCCGCTTGAGCCCTATCGCGCGCTGGTTGCTGCCGCGACGGAGGCCGAGAGGCGCACCGCGGAACGGGCCTTTCGCGCGGCAATCCGATCACACATCCGCGCAATCTCCGAGAAGTACATTTTGCCAGACGAGACGGCGGACGGCGCGCTGATGTTTCTGCCGTCCGAGGCAGTCTATGCCGAGCTGCATGCCAACTTTGCCGGCCTTGTCCGCGAGGGTTTCGCAGCACGGGTCTGGACGGTGTCTCCAACCACATGCATGGCCATGCTGAACACTCTGCGCGCAGTCTTGAAGGATGTCCGCATGCGCGAGGAGGCGGCCGCCATTCGATCCACGCTGGGCCTTTTGCATCGCGATGTAGAGCAGATCGCCGAACGTGTCGGCAAGTTGCGCAAGCATTTCGGGCAGGCCCAGGCCGATCTCGACGGGATCGGTACAGCGGCAGATCGCGCAGCACGGCGAACAGGACGTCTCGAAGCGCTCGAATTCGATGAAGGGCCGCTCGACCTGCCCGAACGCGACATCCAAATTTTGCGCAGCTAGAGCCTCCGGCGGCCAATGATCAGCCCCTTCGTCTGGCGCTCCGAAGCGCGTGGCGCGTCCCGATAAGTGCGCGTGATAGCGCCCGGCATACGCATCAATGCGCATCAATCCGGCGGAATTCTGCCACGATTTTTGCACTCTCCGATGATGAACCTTCCGTTGGGAAAGGTTGCTGCCGCATAAACGGGCTTCGAGGGTGCGGAGCCTGTCTGTTACACTCCGGTGTACCGCGCTCGCTGCCGAGGACGGCTCGCGATGCGTAGGCGCATAGGAGCACAAAATCCGCGGCATGCAGCGAGCAGTGAGGTGCGAGGCGGGTGCGATGAGTAGGGACCGAGGTGTCAATGACGGTGGGCTCGATGGTGTGAGCCTGGCGGGATTCCGAGCGCCCGACCCAACTTTACCTCTCACATCATCCGCCGCACTCAACACCTACGCCGAGATCTTCGGTGATCGTACACAGGCCGCCGAGGAGGATATCACGCCGGTTGAGCATCCCGTCTCCTGCGGATGTACCGGCTGCATGCTCGACGACCTGCAGCGCGATCGGGGCCAGCAAAGCGACGCTTTCGCAGGCCCCACGCTAGCAAACAACGGCTTGGGCACGTTGCAGGATCTCGCCGATTACCTGCGCGTTGGCTACTGGACCGAGCCTAACGTCAACTGGCGCGCGTTCAGCTACAACTTGACCGATAGCGGCAGCAACGCGCATTTCGGCCAGCTCACATACACGTTCGACGGCTACGATTTCAGCAACACTTGGATCAATCGCGCCGATATCGATGGGATCACGGACGAAGCCCGGCGAGAGCTGTTTCGCGACGCCTTCGACATTTTCGAAGAGGTTCTCGGGATCGACTTCGTCGAAGTCACAACCAACGACTACACGACGAACACGACGGGCAATGTCGATTTTTTCCTCTCCGACAGCTACAGCGGGGCCTTCGCTTCGACATATGTCAGCGGATCGAACAGCCTCTATAGCTTCGTCAACGTCGCCGCCGGGTGGAGCGGCGGGACATCGACCTACGACGACTATACGCTACAAACGATATTGCACGAACTTGGTCATGCGCTCGGCCTCGGGCACCAGGGCAACTACAACGGATCGGGCTCGTTCAATAGCAACGCCGTCTACGCCAACGATTCCTGGCAGGCGTCGATGATGTCCTACTTCTCGCAGAACGAGAACCCGAACATCCCCGCGAACAGCGAGTTTCTCCAGACGCCGATGGCGGTCGATTGGCTGGCGCTCGAAGACATCTATGGCGGTCAGAGCCTCAACGGCCAAGCCTTCGGCATAAGCAACGCGTTCAACGGAGATACGATCTACGGCTTTAACACAAACATCACGGCCGAGCAGAGCCAGATCTGGTCTCAGTTCTCCGATTACGCGTTTAAGACTGCGTCGACCATCGTGGATGCCGATGGCGTCGATAGGCTCGACCTCAGCGGCTATTCCTCCGACCAGCGGATCGACCTGACCCCCTCCACGCCCGAGATGACGCAAGCCACGACCTCCGATGTCGGAGGGCGTATCGGCAATCTCTCTATCGCCGTCGGCACGGTCATCGAAAACGCGATCACCGGGAGTGGGGACGACGAGATCACCGGCAATGGTGCAAAAAACCTGCTCAGGGGCAACGATGGCTCGGACACGCTCCTTGGGGCAGACGGCGACGACACCCTGCGCGGCGATGGGGGTGGCGACTCGGTCGAGGGCGGCGACGGGGCCGATAGCGGCCTGGGCGGGGCAGGCAACGATGTCTTGAACGGAGAGGCCGGCAACGACACCCTTATGGGCGGGGATGGCGATGACAGCCTCTCTGGCGGCCTAGATGACGACGAGCTGCGCAGTTGGACCGGCAACGACCTGCTCGATGGCGGCGACGGCGACGACTTTCTGTCGAGTTGGTCTGGCGAAGACACGCTCTTTGGCGGCGCCGGCCTGGACACGCTCCTCGGCTACAACGATGCCGACACGCTCGACGGCGGTTCGGGCAACGATCTGCTCGACGGTGGCAAGGGCGATGACATCATCGAAGCGGCTTCTGGCTACGACTCGGCCCTCGGCGGCGATGGGGCCGACCTGATCCGCGGTGGCCTTGGCCTTGACACGCTCAAGGGCGGAGAAGGCGCAGACAGTCTCTACGGCGACGGGAACGCGGACGAACTGCGCGGCTGGACCGGCGACGACCTGCTCGACGGCGGCAACGGCGATGACTTTCTGTCGAGCTGGTCAGGCTTTGACACGCTGATTGGCGGCGATGGCTTCGACACCCTCTTGGGCTATGCCGACGATGATACGATGGAGGGTGGCAACGGCCGGGACTCGCTCGAAGGCGGCGACGGCGACGACAGCATGAAGGGCGATGCCCATCACGACACCCTGCTTGGCGGCGACGGCGCGGACACGATCGAAGGCGGCGATGGCAACGACCGCGGCAAGGGCGGCAGTGGCGACGACAGCCTCAATGGCGGCTCGGGACAGGACACGCTGATCGGCGAGAACGGCAACGACACCCTGGTCGGGGGCGACGGCGACGACATCCTCCGCGCCGGAGGGGGCGACGATTCCCTCGAGGGCGGCCTCGGGGACGATCTGTTGGCGGCGTGGACCGGGAGCGACACTCTGGCCGGGGGTGAGGGGAACGACACGCTGACGGGCGGCGCGCAGGACGATACATTCATTGTCGCCGCGGCGGGCACACGCGTTGAGATCACCGACTTTGAGATTGCTGAGGATACGCTCGACCTGACCGACCTCGTACTGGCGGACCTCGCGGCGGTCTACGCCGCGGCGGTCGAAGAAACAGGATTTGTCGCGCTGGATTTTGACGCCGGCCCAGAGGTCCGGCTTATGGGACTGTCAGAGGCTGATCTAACGAGTGCCACCGTTCTTGTGTAGCCGTGGACGGAGTGCGGGCGTCTAAGACGGCATGGCGCCGCCTGCACGGCTGACGCTTCGATACATCTCGTCTTGTGCGCTTGGCTTCGTGGCTCGTTACGCGAAACAGGGCGTCATGCGGGGGGCACCTTCGCGGTGCGCCGAGCTGCCACGATCGCAAGAGCGGCACGCGAGGCGTGTCGAGCGCTTATATCCGTCAGCCGTTTAGAAACACCCCTCCGCGATCCGTCAGATCCGTAGGAAGGGTTGCGCCAGACGCGGCAAAAGCCCCGAGAACTTCAGGCGCCCCTCGCAGGCCACGAGGCAAATGCAGTCTTCGACAATGTCGGCCACGGGCATGTGGGCCGTCTCCTGATCGGCGATATCGATATCGCCGCGGGCGAAGCGTTCGTCGCCGTCGATGAAGGCGCCCTGAAGGACGAGCGTGATTTCGAGGCCGTTGTGCCCGTGGTTCGGCAGCTCGCTCCCGGCAGGGATCTTCAGCAGGCGCACGCTTGCATCGCCCGTTTCATGCAGCATGGCTTGCTTCGCGCCCATGCCCATGGGCCGCCAGCGCACCGCGTCGAGGCCGCCGCCGACATACGCTTGTACGGGCGCTGGGAGGACGTCGGGCTGCGGCGCAGGTGCCGCGATCGCGGGTTCGGATGCCGCTTCGCGCTCTGCGATGAGCTTCATCGTCGCTTCGAAGCTGCCGAGCGACATATCGCTCTGCTCGGTGAGTTCGAGCAGCCCGCCGCCAATCGCCTCAAGCTCGCGCAGCCGTTCGCGCACTTCTGGGCAGATCGAAGCTTGCGCCGCCACGACGAGCGCAAGCGCTTCGGGTAGGGTGCCCGCTGCGTAATGGGCGAGGATCTCTTCGTCGACCTGATGGGTCGCCGGGTGGGCCAAGCCCCCGACATCTGTATCCAACATGTCTGTTCTACTCACTTCATCTCGTGGCGCAGACGCTCCAATGCGAGCCGTATCCGCGACTTTATTGTTCCCAGCGGCAACCCCGTCTCATCAGCGATCTGCGAATGCGACAGATCTCTAAAATAGGCCTTCTCGACCAGTTCCCGCTGCTTTGCGGGCAGACGCGCAAGTGCCGCGCTCAATCTCTCACTCTCTTGTTGCAGCTCCAGCACGTCGGCGGGCTGCGGCTCTTCCTCGGGCCCCCAGGGCAACGCCTCTGGCTCCGGGCGCCTCTCGCGCCGGATCAGGTCGATCCTTCGGTTGCGCGCGATGGTAAAAATCCACGTCGATACCGTCGCTTGCGCCGGGTCGAACATATGTGCCTTTCGCCAAAGTGTCGCCATGACATCTTGTACACATTCCTCGGCCGTCGCTTGGTCTGCGCCCCCCTTCATCAGGAACGCTTTTACGCGCGGGGCGAAATGAGCAAAGATCTCCGCGAACGCCGTATGGTCTTTGTCCTCATGGATCCGGCGCAGATGGTCTGCCCATTCTGGCAGGGCTGCGCGCTCCGACGGACGAACGCGGGCTCGGCGCTTTGGCGCAACCGGCGCCGCGCGCTCCTGCGTGAGGTGGTCGTCTTTGGCCAAAATGCCTCTCCGATCCATAGGCGCCCAAGCGTGGTTGCGAACGGATCTTTCGGCATCGAGGTATGACACTGATGTCATCATGCCAGAGATACGGCGCAACACTCCGACTGGATCAACATTTCGAGCGTTGATCCGGTTCCATTTGATCTACGTTTCGCTCGACAGGTTCGTATCGAACGCCAGACCGGAAAGAAAAAACCTCCATGCCATTTGAAGCTCTTACGCCCGCGCCAAAGCGCATTGCTGTTATTGGCGCCGGGATCTCCGGCATGGGTGCCGCGCACATGCTCGCGGGTGCACACCACGTAACGCTGATCGAGGCCGAGCCGCGCCTCGGCGGCCATGCCCGCACAAAGATCGCGGGCAAACGCGGGGATCAGCCGGTCGATACCGGCTTTATCGTGTTCAACGAGCCGAATTACCCGCATCTGACCGCGCTCTTCGACGCGTTGGGCGTGCCGCGCGCGACGAGCGACATGTCGTTCGGTGCGTCGATCTGCGACGGATGGATGGAGTACGGCCTTGCGTCCTACAACGCGATCTTTGGCCAGCGGCGCAACCTTTCGCGCCCGGCTTTCATCGGGATGATCCGCGACATCCTCAAGTTCAACCGCGAGGCCGAGGCCGTCGCCACCCCGGAGATGACCATCGGCGAGCTGATCGCAAAGCTGTCTCTCGGGCGGTGGTTCAAGGATTACTACCTGACGCCGTTTTCCGGAGCGATCTGGTCTACCCCAGTCGACAAAATCCTCGACTTTCCTGCCCGCGCGATGATGGACTTCTTCCGAAATCACGCGCTGCTGGACTATTCCGGCCAGCACCAGTGGTACACGATCCCCGGAGGCTCGATCCAATATGTTACCCGCCTTCATGCGGCCTTGCTGAAAAAGGGCGTCGATGTCCGCCTCGGTGCACCGGTCGTCGGCATTCGCCGGCACGAGACGGGGGCGGATGTGCGGCTGACGGGTGATGACTGGGAGAGCTACGACGCGGTGATCCTCGCAACGCATTCCGACCAGTCCCTCGCGCTTCTCTCCGATGCGAACGCGGACGAGCGCGCGCGTCTAGGGGCGATCAAGTATCAGCCGAACGATGTTGTCCTGCATGCCGACACGTCGATCATGCCCAAGCGAAAACTGTGCTGGTCTTCTTGGAACTATACCGAGGATGGGACAGGCCGGCCGGATCGCATCGGCGTCACCTATTGGATGAACAGGCTGCAGCCGATCCCAAAGGACGACCCGCTCTTTGTCACGCTGAACGCGACGCATCGCATCCGCGAGGACCTCATCCACGACCAGACGGTGCTACATCATCCGGTCTATGATCTCGCCGCCCTCGCCGCGCGCAAAGAGATCGCCAAGCATAACGGCGCGCGGAACACGTGGTTCTGCGGGGCTTGGTTGAAGAACGGCTTTCACGAAGACGGGCTGTCGAGTGCGGTCGACGTCGTCCGCGGGATTGAAAGCCAAGAGGCGACCGGGATCGCCGCCGAATGAACGCGCAGACCGAGTTTGTGCCCCAGACGGCCGCGCGTGTCGCCCCCGCGATCGTACAGCACGTCCCGGGGCAGACCTTTCACGGCCGCAAGGGCCCGGTGAAAAACGCGTTTCGTTATGGGGTCGACTACGTCTTGATTGACCCAGAGCAGACACCCCACCTCCCTTGGCTTTTTTCGCGCAATCGAGGCAACCTCGCGGCGCTGCACGACGCCGACCACGGTGGCATTCCCGGCTGCGGCACGGGGGCGGCATGGGTGCGCGAGGTGCTGTCGTCGAACCGGCTCGAAACCGTCACCGGTGGGCAACTCCTTCTTCTGGCGCAGCCGCGCATCCTCGGGCACGTCTTCAATCCGGTTGCATTCTGGTTTTGCCACGACGGGGCAGGGCGGCTTCGCGTCGTTATCGCCGAGGTGACCAACACCTATGGCGACCGGCACTCCTACCTGGCCCATCGCGACGATCTCGCCCCCCTCGGCCCCAATGACACAGTGAACGCGCGCAAGATCTTTCACGTCTCGCCGTTCCAGCCGATCGACGGCGCCTATCGCTTTCGCTTCGATCTGCGGCCCGAAAGCGTCGGCGTCTGGATCGACTATCGCCGCGCGGGCGACGGCGGCGGTCTTGTCGCGACGCTCTCTGGAAAGCGGCAGCCGCTGACGACGGCGGGCATTCTGCGGGCGGCGTTCCGTCGTCCCTTCGGCTCGCGCCGGGTGCTCGCGCTGATTCACTGGCAAGCGCTCAAGCTGTGGTGGAAAGGGGCGCGCTTCCGCGCACGGCCCGCCCCGCCTGAGAGCGAAGTGTCGCGCTCGTGACGGCTCGCGCGGCCAACACCCTTGCCGCAGCAGGATCGGAGAGGCTCTGGTCCTATTCGCTCTACGCGGCAGTGCTCTCGGGTGCAGGGCTGCCGATCTACATTTATGCTCCGAAGTTTTACGCCGACACCTATGGCGTGTCCTTGACGGCGCTCGGCGCGATCCTCTTTGGGTTGCGCCTCTTCGATGTGGTGCAAGACCCGGCGCTGGGCTGGCTCTCCGAGCGGCTCGGTCGCGCGCGCCCGGTGGCTGTCGGCTTTGGCGCTGCGCTCCTTGCGGCCTCGATGCTGGCGCTCTTTGCGATGCCGCACCCGGTCGCTCCGCTGCTTTGGTTCGGGATCGCGATCACGGGGCTCTTCTCGGCGTTCTCGTTTCTCTCGATCAACTTCTATGCCCGCGGCGTGCGAAAGGCGGGAACGCTGGCGCGGGCCGGTGACATGTCGGGCCATGTCCGCCTCGCCGGCTGGCGCGAGACAGGCGCGCTCTTGGGTGTCTGCATCGCCGCGGTCGCGCCCACGCTGCTGACGGGCGTTGTCCCTTCGCCCTTTGCCACTTTCGCTTGGGGCTTTGCCGCCATGACCGTGCTCGCTGCGCTCGCCATGGCGCCCGAATGGAGCATGAGCGACACTGCCCCGGCCGAGCCGACGCCCATCGGGCGGATCCTCGGCGATGCCACCGCCCGTCGTCTGCTCCTCATCGCGCTCGTCAACGCAACGCCGCTCGCTGTCTCGTCGACGCTCTTTCTCTTTTACGTCGAAAGCCGGCTCGAAGCGCCGGGATGGGAGGGGCCGCTCCTTGTCATCTTCTTTTTGTCGGCCGCAGCGTCCGCTCCGCTTTGGGCGGTGTTGGCCCGTCGCTTCGGTGAGAAGCCCGTGCTCTTGTCGGCGATGACCCTTGCCATCGCCTCCTTCGCGCTGGTCCTGACGCTCGGGCCCGGCGACACGACGCTCTTCGCGCTCATCTGTATTGCCTCGGGGGCCACCATCGGCGCCGACCTGACGCTCCTGCCCGCGCTCTTTGCCCGGCGTATGGCCGTGGTCTCGCCCAATGGGGGGCAGGGCTTCGGCCTCTGGTCCTTCACTTCGAAATTCACCCTGGCCTTCGCCGCCGCGATCCTGCTCCCGACGCTCGAAGCGGCGGGCTTTTCCGCGGGGCCGGCGCAGGATAACCCGCCGGCCGCGCTCGACCTGCTCACCTACCTTTACGCCCTCGTGCCCTGCCTGCTCAAATTGGTCGCCATCGCTCTGCTTGCTGCGACAGCCCTGAGAGACACGCCATGACAGCCCTCGTGATCCTCCTTCTTGCTGCGCTCGCGCTCGTTGCCGCGCGCACCTATCTCGCCGATTTCACGGCGCAGAAACCGGCCGATTATGCCCAGGCGGGCACGCCCGCGTTTGATCTCAAGACCCATATCGACGGGCCGATCCTCTGCGAGGGCGTGATCTATGGGCCCATGGGGCGTGTCGTCTCGCGCTTCACGGCCGATTTCAACGCGAGCTGGGACGGCGAGACCGGGACGATGACCGAACATTTCCGCTACGATTCCGGGCGCACGCAAGACCGGGTCTGGACCCTCGTCCCCGGCCCGGGAGGGAGCGTTAAGGCAACAGCACCCGACCTGGTCGGCACAGGCCGGGGCAAACAATCCGGGCCGACGCTGATGCTCAGCTACCGCATAAAGATGCCCCAGGAGGCCGGCGGGCACGTCCTCGACGTCACCGACTGGATGTACTTGATGGAGAACGGCACGATCATGAATCGCAGCCAGTTTCGCAAGTTCGGGATCAAAGTCGCGGAATTGGTGGCGACGATGCGCCCGTCGCCCAGCAAGGCAGCGCAAGACGCTTAAGGGGAAGATCATGCGGGATTGGGCAGGCAAGCGCTATTGGATGGTCGGCGCCTCCGAAGGGCTGGGGCGCGCGCTTAGCGAAAAGATGAGCCGGGCAGGTGTGCACCTCGTCCTATCGGCGCGCGATGAAAGCCGCCTAGTGGCGCTGGCGGAGGATCTTCCGGGGCCGACGACCGTCGCGCCCTGTGACATCTCCGACGATGAGAGCGTCAAGGCGGCCGCGGCGCGCGCGGGGGATCTCGACGGGGTTGTCTTCCTCGCAGGCGTCTACTGGCCGCAAGCGGCTCAGGCCTGGGACGCCGCGCAAGTGACCGCGATGTGCGACATCAACTTCACCGGCCTCGCCCGTGTTCTGGGGGAATGCGTGCCTGCGATGGTCGAGCGCGACGCGGGCCATATTGTAATCACTGGCTCGCTATCGGGTTTTCGCGGCTTGCCCGGCTCGATCGGTTACACGGCCTCGAAGGCGGGGACGATGTCGATGGCCGAGTCGATGTATTGCGACTTGCGCAAGACGGGCGTGCAGGTCCAAGTCCTCAATCCGGGCTTTATCCGCACGCGCCTCACCGACAAGAATGACTTTGCGATGCCGTTCTTGATGGAGCCCGAAGAGGCCGCATCGATCATGTTCGATTTCATGCAGACCGACGGCTTCAAGAAGAGCTTTCCGAGGCTCTTTTCCTGGGTATTCCGGATCTCACAATTCTTTCCCGACGGGCTCTATTACCGCCTTTTCGGGCGCTAGGGCGCCTGCGCTGCACCGCGCGGACGCAGGTGGGTCGCAGCGCGATTGCGACACTGCACCTGCGCGCGCTTTCCCCTTGCGCGTGCCCCGCGCGGACGCGACACTCCGCCATGAGCACACAGGGAGGGTGCCATGCTCGACATCAGTACTGGCAAAGTCGTGCGCGTGATCGCGCTCCACCGGGAATACGGGCCGGACCATCCTCGCCTGATCGACTATATCGGCGGTCTCAATGAGGACGAGCAGACGTCGCTGGTCGCCTGCATGTGGATCGGGCGCGACAGCTTTGATGCCGATGAGGTCGACGAAGCGATGCAAACTGCGCGCGAAGAGCGGACCTCGCCGACCGAAACCTACCTCGCGGGCGAGCCTGGGCTAGCCGATTACCTCGAAGCTGGCATGGAGGCGCTCGGCCTCGACGTGACCGACGAGGAAGACCACTTGCGCGATTGAGACAAGGGGCCGTCTCTGGCATCCACGCGCCCCCGGTCACATTGGCAGTCTGCGCCGCGTCATCGGATCGGTATCCCCAGCTCGGCGCGGCGTTCCTAGCGCCGCCAATCGTGCCCCTGCGGCTTCTCGCTGAGTAAGCCGCAAACGACGCGGCTTACGCGTATGCAAGCGACCCAGACCACCGTCAATCAAGCTCGGAGGTAAGCCGAACGCGTCGCGCTGGGCCAGCGTTCTGACGCCGTCCCATGGGCGCGTTCTGGATTATTTGAACGCTCGTTCAAAAACAATTTGACGACTCCCGCCAGCGCGCGGTTATAGTCGATCGGACTAGCGGATCGAGGCACCAAGACCTCGACAGGACGGCGCAAAACGAGTGCCGCTGATGGGAGGAAGGCCGAAAGATGTCGACGCCTGTGGGCGACCCGGTATCCGTTCCCGCGCTTCTGGCGCGCAACGCGAAGGCCCATGGCGCAAAGCCGGCTTATCGCGAAAAGGAATTCGGCATCTGGCAAAGCTGGACGTGGGCACAGGCGGAGGACGAGATCCGCGCCACGGCCATGGGCTTTCTCGCGCTCGGGCTCGAACGCGGCGAGCACGTCGCCATCATAGGGCGCAACCGGCCTGCGCTGTACTGGTCGATGGTCGCGGCGCAAATGTGCGGCGCCATCCCCGTGCCGCTCTATCAGGACGCGGTCGCCGAAGAGATGGCCTATGTCCTCGAGCATTGCGGTGCCGTCTTCGTTGTCGCCGGCGATCAAGAGCAGGTCGATAAGGTCCTCTCTATCCAAGATCGGATCCAGGGCATCCGCCACATCTTTTATCAGGACGCGCGTGGCTTGCGGAAATACGATCACGCGCGCCTTCACGCTCTGACCGATATCGTCGCCGAGGGGCGCGTCGCCCATGAGCGGCTCGAAGGAGAGCTTGCCGCACGGATCGCGGAGCTTGGGCCCGAGAGCACCTGCGTGATGCTCTACACCTCTGGGACGACCGGCAAGCCGAAGGGCGTCGTCCTGTCGAACGCCAACATCATCGAGACATCCAAGAACTCTGCCGAGTTCGATCATCTGCGCCCCGGCGACGAGGTCCTCGCCTATCTGCCGATGGCCTGGGTCGGCGATTTCATCTTTTCGATCGGGCAGGCGATGTGGACGGGCTTCTGCGTCAACTGCCCCGAAAGCCCCGACACGATGATGACCGATCTGCGCGAGATCGGCCCGACCTATTACTTTGCCCCGCCCCGTGTCTTCGAGACGCAGCTTACCAGCGTTATGATTCGGATGGAGGATGCAGGGCGCGTCAAGCGATGGCTGTTTCACCGTTTCATGGCGCTCGCCAACCGCGTCGGCCCCGCGATCCTCGACGGTAAGCGTGTCGGCCTAGTGGATCGCCTGCTCTACGGTCTAGGTGGCGCCTTGGTCTACGGTCCTCTCAAAAACACGTTAGGCCTTAGTCGCGTGCGCGTGGGCTATACGGCGGGCGAGGCGATCGGGCCCGAGATCTTCGATTTTTACCGCGCGCTCGGCATCAACCTAAAGCAGCTTTATGGCCAGACCGAAGCGTCGGTCTTCATCACCCAGCAGCCAGACCACGAGGTGCGTCCCGACACGGTTGGCGTGCCCTCGCCCGGCGTCGAGATCCGCATTGCCGATACGGGCGAGGTCTTCTACCGCTCACCGGGCGTGTTCCAAAGCTACTACAAGAATGTCGAGAGCACGGCCAAGACCAAGGACGCCGAGGGCTGGGTCGCCACGGGCGATGCCGGGTTTCTGGAGGAGGGCACTGGGCATCTTCGGATCATCGACCGCGCCAAGGATGTCGGCAAAATGGCCTCCGGCGCGCTCTTTGCGCCGAAATATGTGGAGAACAAGCTCAAGTTCTACCCCAACATCCTCGAAGCGGTCGTCTTTGGCGCGGGGCGCGAGACGTGCTGCGCGTTTCTCAATATCGATCTCACGGCCGTCGGCAATTGGGCCGAGCGCAACAACATCGCCTATTCGAGCTACCAGGAGCTTGCCGGGCACCCCCAGGTGCTGGAAATCGTCCAAGGCCATGTGGAAGAGGTCAATCGCTCGCTCGCCTCCGATGCGATGCTGTCGGGCTGTCAGATCCAGCGTTTCCTCGTGCTGCACAAGGAGCTTGATGCGGATGATGGCGAGCTGACCCGGACCCGCAAAGTCCGCCGAGCGGTGATCGGCGAGAAATATGCCGACTTGGTCGAGGCGCTTTACGGCGGCGCGGCAGAGATCGCGACGGAGACCGAAGTGACCTACGAGGATGGGCGCAAGGGCACGATCCGTGCAACGCTCATGATCCGCGATGCCGCTGCGGTTCCCGTCAGCGCACAGCAGAGGGTGGCAGCGGAATGAGCGTCGCGGTCCAACCGCGCGCGCTCGTGGCCATGGCGGGTGCCTCCGGCGGCGATATTTACCTGCAAGAAGAAGGGGGGCGGAGCGATGAATGAGGTGAGCGCCGCGCCTTTGGTGACCGAGGACGGCCGGAGCATCGGCGGGGTGCTCATGGAGATGCGGGGGATCACGCTGCGGTTCGGCGGGGTGGTCGCCATCAACGACATCAGTTTCGACATCCGCGAGGGGGAGATCCGCGCGATCATCGGGCCAAACGGGGCCGGCAAGTCTTCGATGCTCAACATCATCTCGGGGTTTTATACGCCAAGCAGCGGCGAAGTGATTTACCAGGGGGAGAAGCGCCCGCCGAAGAAGCCCTTTGAGGTCGCGCGGATGGGCGTGGCGCGCACGTTTCAGAACATCGCGCTTTTCGAGGGGATGACCGTCCTCGACAACGTCATGACCGGACGGCTGACGCATATGAAGGCGAGCGTGCTCGATCAGGCGCTATGGTGGGGCCGGGCCGAGCGCGAGGAGATCGCGAACCGCGCGAAAGTCGAGGAAGTCATCGACTTTCTTGAGATCCAGAACATTCGTAAAACGCCTGTTGGCCGGCTCCCCTACGGCCTGAAAAAGCGGGTCGAGCTCGCGCGTGCGCTGGCGGCCGAGCCGTCGCTCCTCCTCCTTGACGAGCCGATGGCGGGCATGAATGTCGAGGAGAAGGAGGACATGTCGCGCTTCATCCTCGACGTGAACGACGAGTTCGGCACCACGATCTGCCTCATCGAGCACGATATGGGCGTGGTGATGGACATCTCCGACCGGGTCGTCGTCATGGATTACGGCAAGAAGATCGGCGACGGCACGCCCGATACCGTCCGCGCCGACCAGGCCGTCATCGATGCCTATCTCGGGGTCCCCCATGAGTAACGCGCAGCATCCCCCTCTTCTTTGGGCCACAAATATCCCGGGGGGCTGCGGGGGGCTGGCCCCCCGCTCCCGCGTGGCCCAGGCACGCCTATGGAGGGCATGATGGACCTTCTGAGCAACATCTTCGTCACGCCCTTTACTGACATGGTCGGCGCGCCGGATTTCTTCCTCCAGGTCGTGTGGGAGGGGCTCGTCTCCGGCGTGCTCTATGCGCTGATCGCGCTTGGCTTCGTGCTGATTTTCCGCTCGTCTCGGATCTTCAACTTCGCACAGGGCATCATGGTCGTCTTCGCGGCTCTCACGCTTGTGGGCCTCCATGAAATGGGCGCGCCGGCTTGGGTCGCCGTCGCGCTCACGCTCGTGGTAATGTTCGCGCTGGCTTGGACGGTCGAGCGGGTGGTGCTGCGCCCGCTCGTGGGTCAGCCCGACATCATCCTCTTCATGGCAACCATCGGGATCACGCTCTTCCTCATCGGCTTCGGCGAGACGATTTTCGGCGGCGAAAACAAGCAGATGATCACCGAGGAGTTGGGCATCCCCACGGGCGATTTCGTACTCGAGCCCTTCGGAGGGCTCCTGATCCTCCAGCATATCGACGTCACGGCAGTTGCGGTCGCCGGGCTGCTCGTCGTCTCGCTTCTGCTCTTTCTCAACTACACGCGCATGGGCCGGGCGGTGCGCGCGCTGGGCGACGATCACCAAGCGGCCCTCTCGGTCGGCATCTCGCTGCAGACGATCTGGGTGCTCGTCTGGTTCATCGCAGGGATCATCGCGCTCGTCACGGGGATCGCCTGGGGCAGCCGGGCGGGCGTGTCCTTTGCGCTCGAGATCATCGCCTATAAGGCACTTCCCGTCCTGCTGATCGGGGGGTTGGAGAGCATCACGGGCGCCATCGTGGGCGGGCTGATGATCGGGGTCTTGGAAAAGCTCTTCGAGGTCTATTGGGGTCAGCCGCTCATGGGCGGCAACACCGAGACGTGGTTCGCCTTTGTCCTCGCGCTGATCGTTCTGATGATCCGGCCGCAGGGGCTCTTTGGCGAGCGGATCATCGAGCGGGTTTGAGGATGGCGTTGGACGGGATCGCAGGCGCCGAACGGGAGAGGACCTGATGCTTTACCGCACGGCGGGACAGTTCAAGACGAGCTACCGGGCCGATCAGGCGCTCTTTCCAGTGCGGCAGGACGCGATCCTGCTCGGCATCATCCTCGTCTGCGCCTGGGTGATCTTTCCACTGACGGCGTCGGAATTCACATTTCAGACGATCCTGATCCCCGTCCTGATCTATTCGCTCGCCGCGCTGGGGCTCAACATCCTCACGGGCTATGCGGGGCAGCTCAGCCTCGGCACGGGCGCGTTCATGGGCGTGGGCGCCTATGCTTGCTTCAAGCTCGTGACGATCTTTCCCGAGCTGAACCCGATCCTGGCGATCCTGATGTCTGGGGTGTTCTCGGCGGCAATTGGCGTCGTCTTCGGTATCCCGAGCTTGCGCATCAAGGGGTTCTACCTCGCCATCGCCACGCTCGCAGCGCAGTTCTTCCTCGTCTGGCTCTTTGAGAAATGGGCGTGGCTCTACAACTACAACACCTCGGGCGCGATCCAGGTGCCGAACCTCGACATCTTCGGGCTCACGGTCGCCGGCCCGCTCGCGGCCTCCGTGACCGAGTACTACATCGTGCTCGGGATCGTGACGCTCCTGACGCTTCTTTGCATCAACCTGACACGGGGCAACCTGGGGCGGATGTGGAAGGCGACGCGGGACATGGACATCGCCGCGGAGCTCATTGGGATCAACCTTCTGCGCGTCAAGCTTCTGGCCTTTGCCGTCTCGTCCTACATCGTCGGCGTCGCGGGCGCGCTCTTCGTCTTCATGTGGCGCGGCGCGGCGGAGCCGAACCTCTTTGACATCCCGCTCAGCTTTCAGATCCTCTTCATCGCGATCATCGGAGGGCTGGGCTCGATCCTCGGCAATTACCTCGGCGCGATCCTGATCGTCGGCCTGCCGGTGGTGCTAAACTCGGTGCCGGAGCTCATCGGGCTCGAAATCAAATCGGCCACGCTCGAACACATCAACATCATGATCGTGGGGGCGTTGATCATCTTCTTTCTGATCATCGAACCCCACGGCCTTGCGCGGCTCTGGGGGCTGATCCGCGAGAAACTATTGGTCTGGCCGTTCCCGCATTAGGCCGGCCGCATAACAGGGAGGAAGACATGAAACATCTGACGGGACTGGCCCTTGCGGGCGCGCTGGCGATGGGCGGCGCGGCGGCGATGGCCGAAAGCATCTACACGCCGAACCTCAGCTACCGCACCGGGCCCTTCGCTTCGACGGGTATTCCGCTCATGGATGGGCAGGCCGATTACATGACGCTCCTCAACGAGCGCGATGGCGGGATCGGCGGCGTCGAGATCGACTTTGAGGAATGCGAGACCGGCTATTCGACCGAGAAGGGCGTCGAGTGCTATGAGCGGACGAAGGCGAAGGCGGTCGTGACGCAGCCCTGGTCCACGGGCATCACGCTGCAGGTCTTGCCAAAGACAAACACCGATCAGATCCCGATCCTCGCGCCCGGCTACGGCTTCTCGCCGATGGCGAACGGCAAGGTGTTCCAGTGGGCGTTCAACATGCCGGCGAGCTATTGGGACGGGGCCCACATGATCCTCCAGGCGATCGCCGAGGGGGACATGGCGAACCTTGCGGACAAGAAGATCGCGTTCCTGCATCTCGACCACCCCTACGGTAAGGAGCCGCTGCCACTTTTGGAGAAGATGGCCGAGGCGCATGGGTTCGAGCTGTTGCCGATCCCGGTGGGGCTCAGCCAGATGCAGAACCAATCCGCGCAATGGCTCCAGATCCGGCGCGAGCGGCCTGACTTCGTCGTCATGTGGGGCTGGGGCGCGATGAATGCCGGCGCAATCCAGGAAGCGGTCAAGACGCGCTACCCGATGGATCAGTTCATCGGCGTCTGGTGGGCGAGCCAAGACGCCGATCTCGCGCTCGTCGGCGAAGACGGCACGGGCTATCGCGCGATCTCGTGGTCAAAGCCGATGCCCGACGCGCCGATCATGGCCGAGCTCAAAGAGCATGTCTTCGACAAGGGCCTTTCGACCGCCGAGAACGTGAACGGCGTCTTTTATCAGCGGGGTCTCGTCATGTCGATGATGCTCGCCGAAGGCATCCGCACCGCACAGGAGATGCACAACACCGACGCCATCACGCCGGCGCAGCTCCGCGACGGGCTCTCCAATATCGACCTGACCGAGGAGCGGCTCGAAGAGCTCGGCATGGCGGGCATGGTCGCCCCGTTCTCGACCTCGTGTGCCAATCACACCGGCCATGCGGGCGGTTGGATGCTCGAATGGGACGGAGAGAAGTTCGTCCAGGCAAGCGAGCTTTTGCAAGCCGACCGCGCGGTGATCGGCCCGCTCGAAAAGGAAGCGGCACTGAAATACGCCGCCGACAATGCGCCGTGGCCGATGAACGACACGTGCGAGGCGGAAAGCTGAGCGCGGTTCAAAGCGAAGCACAGCGCCCCGGCCCGCGCGCTTGCCCGGGCCGGGGCGATCTTTTTTCGATGTTTGAAGCAAGAAGAAGAGGCAGGGGCGCGCGATGAGCCAGAGTGCGGCGGCGGCGGAACCCACGCATATCGGAGCGCAGGCGCCCGAGGCGGTGCTCGGCACCGAGGTCCTGCTCGACGTCAACAATATCGAGGTGATTTATAATCATGTGATCCTCGTGCTGAAGGGCGTGTCGCTCCATGTGCCGAAGGGTGGGATTATCGCGCTTCTCGGTGGCAATGGCGCTGGGAAGACGACGACGCTGAAGGCGATCTCGAACCTTTTGCATTCCGAGCGCGGCGAGGTGACGAAGGGCACGATCCGCTATCAGGGCGAGGACGTCTCGCATCTCGATCCGTCTGCGTTGGTCAAGCGCGGCGTGATCCAGGTGATGGAGGGGCGGCATTGCTTTGAGCATCTGACGGTTGAGGAGAACCTGCGCACCGGCGCCTATACGCGGCGCGACGGGATAGGGGCGATCGAGGCCGATCTTGAGATGGTCTATTCCTACTTCCCGCGGCTGAAGGAGCGGCGGCGCTCCCAGGCGGGCTATACCTCGGGCGGCGAGCAGCAGATGACGGCGATTGGGCGCGCACTGATGAGCCGGCCCGAGACGGTGCTCCTCGATGAGCCTTCGATGGGGCTTGCGCCGCAATTGGTCGAACAGATCTTTGAGATCGTGAAGTCGGTGAACGAGAATGAGGGCGTCTCGTTCCTCCTGGCCGAGCAGAACACCAATGTCGCGCTGCGCTATGCTCATTATGGCTACATTTTGGAGTCGGGTCGCGTCGTTATGGATGGCGAAGCCCAGGCGCTGCGCGAGAACCCGGACGTCAAGGAGTTCTACCTCGGGATGTCCGACCAGGGGCGCAAGAGCTACCGCGATGTGCGCTCCTACCGGCGGCGAAAGCGTTGGCTGAGCTGAGCGATGCGAGCCTTTGTGGGGCTGCCGGTGCCGGAAAGCTGGGGTGCGCCGATCCTCTCGCTTCTGGGTGCGCTGGGCGTCGGTCGCGCGGTGGCGGAGGAAAACCTCCACATCACGCTTGCGTTCCTCGATGAGATCTCGACGGGTCAGGCGGAAGACGTGCATGCGGCGCTGGAGCTGCGGCGGCTGCGGCGGGTAAGTCTGTCCGCAGAAGGGCTCCAGACCTTTGGCGGGGAGCGACCGAAACTGATCGCATTGGAAATCTGCGCACACCCAGCCTTGACGGATCTGCACCGCAGCGTGGCGCGTGCGGCGGAAGAGGCGGGGATCGCACTCGAACGGCGACGTTTCCGGCCTCATGTCACGCTCGCGCGCTTTGGCCATGGCCTTTCGCCTGAGGGGCAGGGGCGGCTCAGACGCTCGCTGGAGGGCCTGACCATGCCGGAGCTTGCGGAAGCGGAGATCCGCGTCGCGCGGCTTTACCGCTCGCACCTGGGCCCGGGCGGCGCATCCTACGAGGTGCTGGCGGAGTACCTGTTGAGCTAGGGCGGCGCCCGGCGCTAGGCTGACGCGTGACACGCCGAAAGACCGAAAATGCCCGCTGCGACGACCAAAGCCGACCTTCTTGCCGTGACCGAGAAGGATTATGCCACGCTCCGCATGCTCATAGCTGACCTGCCCAAAGACGCCGCCGATACCAAGGACGCCGAGGACACCGCGATCCGCGACGTGATCGGGCACCGGTTTCACTGGATCGAGCTCTTCCTCGGCTGGTGGCGGGAGGGCCAGGCGGGGCGCGATGTGCAGATGCCCGCGCCGGGCTATACGTGGTCAGAGCTCAAGCGCTACAACGCCGATCTGCGGGCGCGGCAGGCGGATCTGACCTGGGAAGCCGTGCGTGAGACGCTCCATTTGCGCCACACCGAGCTGATCGCCTTCATCAACGGGCTCGATGACGAGGCGCTTTATGGCGCGCCGATGGTTGGGGGCAACGGCAAGTGGACGACCGGGCGCTTTGCCGAAGCCGCGGGCGCCTCGCATTACAGATCGGCCGCGAAATACGTCCGTCGCCGTCTAAAGGAGCTTCGCGATGCAGGTGCGTGAGCACTTTCCCCGCGCGGTTGCCGTGCACGAAGATGTGCCCGTGACAATGTCCGATGGCACGCGGCTTTCACTTCGCATCTGGATGCCAGAGGATGCGACGGCGGACCCGGTGCCCGCCATCGTCGAGCACCTGCCTTATCGCAAGCGAGACGGGACAGTGGCGCGGGATCACCTCACGCATCCCTACTTCGCCGGGCACGGCTATGCCTGCATCCGGGTCGACATGCGGGGCAACGGCGACAGCAACGGCCTGATGGCGGATGAGTATACCGCGACCGAGCTTTCCGATGCCTGCGCCGTGATCGCCTGGGCGCGGGCACAGCCCTGGTGCACCGGCAAGGTCGGGATGATCGGGATCTCTTGGGGCGGGTTCAACGGGCTGCAGGTCGCGGCTTTGCGGCCCGAGGGGCTCGAGGCCGTTGTGTCGATCTGCTCCTCGGCGGACCGGTTCGCCGATGACATCCACATGAAGGGCGGGTGCCAGCTCACATCAAACCTCGCTTGGGCGACGCAGATGCTCGCCTATTCGGCACGTCCGCCGGACCCGCTTGTGGTCGGCCAGAGTTGGCGAGAGATGTGGATGGAGCGGTTGGAGCACCAGCCGTTTCTGCTGGAGGCCTGGCTCGCGCATCAGCGGCGCGACGGCTATTGGGCGCATGGCTCGGTGTGCGAGGATTACGCGGCGATCAAGGCGGCCGTCCTTGCTGTTGGCGGCTGGCACGATGGCTACCGCAACACCATTGCCAAGCTCGTCGCGCAGCTTGCCGCGCCGGCAAAGGGGATCGTCGGACCGTGGAACCACAAGTATCCGCATTTTGCCGGCCCGGAGCCGGCGATCGGATTTCTGCAAGAGTGCCTGCGCTGGTGGGACAGGTGGCTCAAGGGCATTGACACGGGTGTCGAGGAAGATCCGGCGATGCGGCTCTGGCTCATGGACGCCGTGCGACCCCAGGCGTGGCTTTCGAAGCGGCCGGGGCGCTGGATCGCCGAGGCGGCGTGGCCGAGCGCGCGCATTGCGCGGGGTGTGCTGCACCTGACAGAGCGCGGTTTGTCGCCCGAGGCCGGCCCGCTCCAGTGCCGCGTGGCCTCGCCTGCCGATTGCGGCGCGGCGTCGGGCACGTTCTTCCCGGCGCATTTCGGGCCAGAGCTGCCGCGCGATCAGCGCGATGACGATGCGCGCTCGACCTGCTTTGACGGCGCGCCCCTCTCCGCGCCGCAGGACATCGTCGGCGCGCCCCATGTCCGGCTACGCCTCGCCTCGAACCGAGCCCAAGGGCAGGTCGTCGTCCGATTGTGCGATGTCTTTCCCGATGGGACATCAGCGCTGATCACCATGGGTTGTCTCAACCTGACCCACCGCGAGAGCCACGCCGAGCCCCAACCGATGGTGCCCGGGGCAGAGACGGAGATCGACCTCGACCTCGATCAGATCGCTTACCGCATCCCGGCGGGGCACCGTCTCCGCGTGGCTGTCTCGACCGCTTACTGGCCGTTCCTCTGGCCCGCGCCGGAGCCCGCGACGCTGACGCTTGCGGCCGGAACAGTCACTGTACCGGTCCGGCCCTTGGCGGACGCGGACGAAGTGCGCTTCGCGTCGCCGGAGGGCGCGCGGCCGTGGAGCGCAGAGACGTTGCGCCCGCCCCGGATGACGAAACAGCGCGAGGTCGATTGCGCGACGGGCGCGTCCGTCTTCAAGGTCAGCATCGACGACGGGGAGATGCGGGACCTGGACCATGGGTTGATCACCGCGTCGCGTAGTGAGGAGCGCTGGTCGATCCTGCCGGACGATCCGCTGAGCGCAACGGGAGAGATCGCCTGGGAAAAGGCGATGTCGCGTGGCGATTGGAAGGTGCGGATCGCCTGCGACACGCGGCTCGAGGCGGATACGACGCATTGGCGCTGGCGCGCGCGGCTCCGGGCGTGGGAGGGTGAGGCCTTGGCTTTTGAGAAGAGCTGGGAGAACAGCGTCGCTCGTGACCAGGTGTAAGTGCCCAGTGGATGCCGCGCGCGGGCACATCCTGACTTAAGCGCTGACCTCCAGGGCAATCTTGCCGATATGGGCAGAGCTCTCCATCCGCGTATGCGCCTCGGCGGCGGCGTCGAGGGCAAAGCTGCTGTCCATCACTGGCGCAACGCGACCGGCGCTGAGAAGCGGCCAGACGTGGCGGCGCAGCTCGGCCGCGATCCGGGCCTTGGCGTGGACTGATTGGGGCCGCAGCGTCGAGCCAGTGATCGTCAAGCGCCGCACCATTACTTGCGCGAAGTTGAGCGCAACCTTCGGCCCCTGGAGGAAGGCGATCTGAACGAGGCGCCCGTCATCGGCGAGCGCTTTGACGTTGCGCGGCAGGTAGTCACCACCAACCATGTCGAGTATGAGGTCCGCGCCCCCCTCCGCTCGCATCATCTCGACGAAGTCCTCTTCACGATAGTTGAGGGCCCGCTCGGCGCCGAGCGTGAGGCAAGCGGCACACTTTTCCTCCGAGCCCGCGGTAGCGAAGACGCGCGCGCCGAACGCAGCGGCGAGTTGGATCGCGGTGGTGCCGATCCCCGAGGCGCCGCCATGGACCAGGAAGCGCTCGCCCGCGCGCAGGTCGCCGCGCTGAAAGACGTTGGTCCAGACGGTAAAGAACGTCTCGGGCAGGCAGGCAGCGGCCCTCAGGTCGAGCCCCGCAGGCACCGGGAGCGCATGGGCCGCTTGCGTCACGGCGTATTCGGCATAGCCGCCGCCCGGGAGGAGCGCACAGACCGCGTCGCCAATGGCCCAATCTGTCACGCCGGGGCCCAGAGCCGCGACACGGCCCGACGCTTCGAGCCCCGGCAGATCGGAGGCGCCCTTGGGCGGGTCATAGGCGCCGGCCCGTTGGAGCGCGTCGGGCCGGTTGACGCCAGCCCAGGCGACCTTGAGAAGGATTTCTCCGGCGCTCGGGCTCGGGACCGGGCGTGTGCAGGGCGTCAGCACCTCGGGGCCACCCGGCGCGCGGACTTCAACGGCCCGCATCGTCTCCGGCAAACTCATGGCTCTGTCCTCCCCTGGATTGGAGAGGTTCTCGCCCGCGCGCGCGCAGGATGCAATCAGGCGGGTCTGCCGCCCGTGTCGCGCTTGCCAAGGTAGCCGGGCAGCCGCTGATCGGCGCGGGCGCGCGGCGCCTTGATCTGGCTTGCCACCCAGAGCGGGCCGGCGAAGACGCGCTTCAGCACCGGGTTGTCGTTGACCTGCGCTTTGACCTTTTCAATCTGCATCACATCGGCGATGCGCCGGTCGAGAAAGGCCCACGTGGCGGCGTGGCCTTCGCTGTCATCGCCGAGCCAGTAGAGCACCGTGGCGGCGTAGACACCCGATAGGGTCGCGCGCTTGGTGTACCAATTGAGGTCATCCGACCGGTCGCCCAGCGCGGTCCAGATCCGGTCCGCCGTGCCCCAGAGCGCACGCGCGCCATCAGCGCTATATTGCGGCAGGGCAAAGAGCGAGGAGGCGCGGCGGACGACCTCGCGGTCGGGAATAGCCTCAAGGCGCAGGCGAACAGCGGTTGCGATCTTATCGCGAAAGCGCAGGGCGGAGAGATCTTCCTTTTGGAGTTGACGCAGCATCTCCTGATCGCCCTCCTCATGGAAGGCCAGCGCCAGATCGACCGCGCCGCGTGGGCAGGCAGCATCGGCCAGGGCGCGCGGGACGCCGGCGTCGCGGGCCGCGGCACGAAACGTCGCCTCGCTCCAGCCATCGAAGGGGACGTGCAGCATGGCCGCCTCGACCATCCGTGTCCGCGCGGCGTCGAGAGAGAGCGGCTGTTCGGATGTGTCTGCGGTCTCGGTCATGGCGGTCTCTCTCACTGGCGGAGCGGGCGGCACGGCGCTCGGCAGGGTTCGCAGGATCTCGTGTGGACAACGTAAAGCGCGGTTGCTATACGGCCACCTCCTGCACGCAATCGCAACTCTAACAGGAAAGGTGGTGACACCCACATGCAGGTATCCGTACGCGACAACAACGTCGATCAGGCGCTCCGGGCCCTAAAGAAGAAACTGCAGCGCGAAGGCGTATTCCGCGAGATGAAGCTGCGCCAGCATTTCGAGAAGCCCTCCGAGAAGAAGGCGCGCGAGAAGGCCGAGGCGATTCGCCGGGCGCGCAAGCTGGCGCGCAAAAAGGCACAACGCGAAGGCTTGCTCTGACGCATCCCCCTGGTCGACCGGCGGTCGGTTGCGAGGTCTCTGTCACGGCAGAGGCCTCTTTTTGTTCTAATTGTGGCGAAGATTAGCGTCCGCGGCGCGAACCAAGGCGGAAACACAAGGTTTCGACACAATGCCAGTGTTATCGGGCAAATAGGCGACACTTCAACGTGCAAAAGCAGGGTTTGCTTGAGTTGGCGGCGGGCCATCGTTAATTTTACGTTAACAAAATCGTTTCTCCCGCCTGAGGTACTGACGATGGCACCTAAAAAGTTCTTGACGACGCTGGCAGCAGGCGTGGTCGCGTTTCCAGCCTCCCTCTTTGCTGCGACCGTCGAGTTCACCTACGACTTCACCGGCTCTTACAAGTGCGGCGACGAGCTTTTGCCAGACATCAGCCTGAGCTCGGATGGGGGGGCCTGCGTCGCGCCGGCCGGAAACCCCTATACGCCGCAGCTTGGTGTCGCCCCGCCTGTCGGTGCTCCGACTTTGACGGTCACAGGTGAGTCAACCGGTCCCGACGACGTCAATCAGTTCGGCCGTGGCCTCTCAATCGGCGATCTGAGCTCTTCCGGGCGCGCCAATGTCGGCGCCGGCGAGACACTCTTCCTTGACTTTTCCGACGACGTTACCCTCCTCGGCTTCTCGGCGCTCGGGTTTGGCAGTACGCAGACCGGCCGCGCCTTCGACCCGTCGGATCCGGGCGGGACCTTCGTTGACTTCGTATACGACATAGACCCTGCCGGCGTTGAGGTCGACGCGGGCAGCACCTTTGGGCCGGCGCAGACCTTCGCGTGGACCAACCTTACGCCCAACTCGGAGATCCTGTTCGGCGACGGTGGGTTTTTCCTGCGCAGCGTGACGGTGTCCTTTGAGGTCGACGACATGCCCGTCATCCCCGTGCCGCCGGCTCTGCCGCTCCTCGGCGGTGCCATCGGCCTCTTGGTGTGGCAGACGCGCCGCTCCAAAAGGTCGGCGGCCTAACACAACACTCAGCCTATACGTTGACGTAAAGGAGGGTGTTTGGCCCTCCTTTCTTTTCTTGCGCACCTTTGGCGATGGGGACTGTGCGCCAGGGCACTGATCGCTGTCGCTTTTTGATGGCTGTTACCCCCGGCAGGACCGTTTAGGCTGGCAGCTGACCAAACGGAGGGCCGCATGGCAGATCTCAGCGCATTTCCAATCACCGAAAAGTGGATCCCGAAGGATCCGACGCTCCTGCAGCTCTTCTCCTTTCCGACGCCCAATGGCGTCAAAGTCTCGATCCTGTTGGAGGAGACGGGGCTGCCCTACGAGGTGCACCGGGTCACACTGTCGGACGCAGACGTCAAAAGCCCCGCGTTCCTTTCGCTGAACCCAAACAACAAGATCCCCGCGATCCTAGATCCCAACGGTCCGGACGGGGCGCCGATCGGTCTCTTTGAGTCCGGCGCGATCCTTCTCTATCTCGGCGAGAAGACGGGCAAGCTGATCGGACAGACGACATCCGACCGGCACCGCATCACCCAATGGGTGATGTTTCAGATGGGCGGGGTTGGGCCGATGTTTGGCCAGCTTGGGTTTTTCGTGAAGTTCAAAGGGGCCGAGATCGAAGATCCGCGCCCGCGCGAGCGCTACATCGCCGAGGCAAAGCGGCTGCTCGGCGTGATAGAGGGCCAGCTTGGCGGGCAAGACTGGATTGCGGGGGACTATTCCATCGCTGACATCGCGATTGCCCCATGGCTGCGGGGGCTCGAGTTCTACGGCGCGCGCGACATGGTCGGGTGGGGGGATCACCCGCGCACAATGGCCTATCTCGATCGGTTTCTAGAACGGCCCGCGGTGCAGCGCGGGTTGACGATCCCCTCTCGGGAGTAGCGCGGGCCACCCTTGCCAAGACCAGGGGCGCCGGTGGATGCCCAGGCGCGCCGCGGGGCGTCGGATCGACCCAACGCGCCTGGTGCGCTCGCGACCTATTCGGCGGCTTGCGCCGAAGCCCCCGGCAGCGCCCCTGTCACGACGTAGCGCAGGATCTCGACCACCTGCTCGGGCTCTTCGGCGACGGCGAGTGCGGCGGCGTCGACCTCTTTCAGCGCGTGCTGATGTTCAGGCGGATGCAACACGATAAGCGACTTTCCAAGCGCGGCAGCATAGCCCGCGTCAAAGGCCGCGTTCCATTGCTTGTACTTGTCGCCGAACCGCACGACGACGACATCCGCGTGCGCGATGCCTCGCCGCGTCCGGATCGCGTTGAGCATTGCACCCTTATGGTCGTGCCAATACTTGTTTGTTTCGGCGCCGAGGATGGCGACGCCGCAATCGTCGCTTGCAGCATGGTCCGTCACTGGACCGTCGAAGGCGACATCGAGGCCTGCGGCGCCCTCGATGATGCGCGCGCGCCAGTCGCTGTGGATCTCGCCGCTTAGGTAGACATTCAGGGTCATGGTCGGTCCCTCCTTTGTGAGCGGGTAGGTAAGCCGCGCTTTGGCCCGGTCGATGCGCTAGCGCTGCCGGAGCCGTGCAAGAAGCCGCGCGAGACCGCCCGGCACGAGAAGGGGCGAGAGCGCGAGCCCGGTGAGAAACCCGGCGACTTCGGCGACCCACGCATTGCCAACATTGAAGAGGAGGCCAAAGACAAGTTGGATGCCGAGCAGAAACCCGATCAGCGTAAAGGCGCGAAATTGGTTGGCGCCGACAGCGCCATACCCAACCCAAAGAATGAACGTGTAGCCGCCGATCAGCCCGTAGGCGGCTGGAAACCCGCCGGCGAGATCGATCGGGTCGTCGAGGAGCAGCGCATAGGCCAGCGCGCCCACGATGGCGGAGGCAAAGAAGATCACGACGACGGCTAGCTGTGAGAGGACTTCGCCGACCATCTTCCCGAGCGCGAGAACGAAGACGACGACGAAGATCATCTGCGTGAAGGAGAAATGGACGAACGGGTAGGTCACGAACCGTTGGAGATGGTTCAGCGGGTAGCGGCCCGTCTCCAGCATCCAATCGAAGATCTCGCCCGAGAAAGCGAACCGGTCTAGAGCGAAGATGCGCCAATCCTCGCCGCCCCCCGTGGCTCCGAGCAGACCCGAACGCGCCAGCATGAAAATGAGCTCAACGCCAAAAATCGCGAGCGAGAGGACGACGACAACCGCCGGCAATGCGTTGATGGGAGAGGGATCGGTGTCGTGCATCGTCGCGAGCCGCCTTTGATCACGGGGCAAGGCGCAGCGTGCGTCGGTTGACGCTGGCCTGCCCCCCCGATAAGCGAGCCGGGCTGCGATGGCCACAGCCGATCGCGGCGCCGCCGATCCACGAGAGCTTTGTCCGATGTCCGACGCCGCCCCCAGCGCTCCCCCCCGCACGTTTGCCCCCCGCGTCTTTTCGGGGATCCAGCCGACCCATGGCCTCACGCTCGGGAACTACCTGGGCGCAATGCGCCAGTTTGTCGAGATGCAGGAGGCGGGGGCCTATGAGACGGTCTATTGCATCGTCGATCTGCACGCGATCACCATCTTTCAGGACCCGGCGGCGCTGACCCAGCACACGCGGGAGCTCGCGGCGGGGTATCTCGCCGTCGGGATCGATCCTGAACGTTCCGTCCTCTTCAACCAATCCCAAGTACCGGGGCACGCGCAGCTGGCCTGGCTCTTTAATTGCGTCGCGCGCATGGGATGGATGAAGCGGATGACGCAGTTTAAGGACAAGGCGGGCAAAAACGCAGAGAATGCCTCCCTCGGGCTCTTTGCCTACCCCGCTCTAATGGCCGCCGATATCCTCCTCTACCATACGACGCATGTGCCCGTGGGCGAGGATCAGCGCCAGCATCTTGAGCTCACGCGGGATATCGCGATGAAGTTTAACCACGATTATGGTGTGGAGTTCTTTCCGCTCACCGAGCCCGTGATCGAAGGGGCGGCGACGCGCGTGATGTCGCTGCGCGATGGCACAAAGAAGATGTCCAAATCCGACCCCTCGGATATGACGCGGATCAACCTCACGGACGATGCGGACACAATCGCGCAGAAGATCCGCAAGGCGCGGACCGACCCCGAACCGCTGCCGGAGACGGCGGAGGGCTTGGCCGACCGGGCCGAGGCGAAAAACCTCGTCAACATTTACGCTGCGCTCTCGGAGCAAAGCGTCGATGCCGTGATCGACGCGCATGCCGGCAAGCCGTTTTCAGAGTTCAAGCCCGCGCTGGCCGAGCTTGCAGTGGCCGAGCTTGCCCCCATCTCGGCCGAGATGTCGCGCCTGATGGAGGATCCGGCCGAGATCGATCGGATACTCGCACGCGGAGCCGAACGGGCGCGTGCGATCTCGGCGCCCATCCTGCGCGAGACTTATGAGATCGTTGGGATGGTGGGCGCTCCGACAGGCTGAGCCATGGCGTGGGGCTGGGCGATCGCACCGCGTCTCGAGGTGGCGCGGACCTGCTCCGTGCCGAGGGTGCCAGCGCGACGCTGAGCGAGGCGCGGATCGGCGCGCAGGCCGAGCGACTTCGGTGGCGCGGCCAGCAACCGAGGGAACCTCCGCCGATACAGCCCCATGCAAACGGTCTTTGGGGGCCGTCGCAACGCGTGCGCGCTGAGCACCCCGCTGGATCTCGGCACGCCCCCCCCCGCCCCGCCCCGCAGAGACCCGGGTGAGGGAGACCCCAGCGGCGAGGGCTGGACGCTCTGGCATGCCGCCCCTAGGCTCGGGCGCGCGCGAGCACGGCGCGCAGACCGGATGGAGGCAGCTTGCATGGCCCTGGGAACGAACATCCGCACCTATTTCGAGGGGGCTTGGCATGAGGGCGATGTGCCGATCATGCGGGCGGCGGACCATGGCGCCTGGCTCGGGAGCACCGTCTTTGACGGCGCGCGCTATGTCGACGGACTGGCGCCGGACCTTGACCTGCATTGCGCACGCGTCAACCGTTCCGCCGAGGCGCTGATGATCGAGCCAACCGTCAGCACCGACGAGATGGTCGAGATCGTGTGGGAGGGGATCGGCCTCTATCCCAAGGACACACCGCTCTATGTGCGCCCGATGTATTGGGCAACGACGTCGGAGTATCTCGGCGTCCTGCCCAAGGTCGGGTCGACCGGCTTTGCCATCTGCCTCGAAGAGGTCCCGGTACCGCCGGCCGACGCGACGACGACGCTGACGACGACGGCGTTTCACCGCCCGATCCTCGCCGATGCGGTGTGTAACGCCAAGGCGGGATGTCTCTACCCAAACAATGCGCGCATGCTCGCCGAGGCCAGGCGCAAAGGCTACGGCAATGCGCTCGTCGCCGACGCAATCGGCAATGTGGCCGAGACAGCGACGGCCAATGTCTTCATGGTCCGCGACGGTGTCGCCTTTACGCCCGTTCCGAACGGCACGTTCCTTGCCGGGATCACGCGCGCCCGTCACATCGAAAACCTGCGCGCCGACGGTGTCGAAGTCGTTGAAAAGGTTCTGAGCTTCGATGAGTTTCGGGCGGCCGACGAGGTGTTTTTAAGTGGCAACCTGATGAAGATCACGCCGGTGACCGAATTTGACGGCACATCCTATCAGGTCGGCCCCGTCGCGCGCCGCGCGCGGGACCTCTATTGGGACTGGGCGCATAGCACAACCTGAGCAGGGCAGCGTGGGCGCAGACGCTTGCGGATTGCCATGGCCGAAAACGCGCGGCATGCTCGGCCTTCGGGAGGGTGCAGCCATGCGGAAGTTTCTCGTGGTGCTCGACGACAGCCGGGAATGCCTGAACGCGATGCGCTTTGCTGCGATGCGCGCGGCGAGCACGGGCGGCGGTGTCGAGATCCTGTCGGTCATCCCGCCGGATGAGTTTCAGCACTGGGTCGGCGTCGGCGACGTGATGCGGGCCGAAGCGCGGGAGCGGATTGAAGTGCATTTCGAGGTCTTCGCCAAGTGGATGCGCGACCGCCAAGGGATCGACCCGCATCTGGTGATCCGTGAGGGAGAAACGGTGCCGACGATCCTGAAGCTCATTCGCGAAGACCCGCAGATCGGCGTGCTCGTCCTCGGCGCGAGCACCGGAAAAGGCGGGCCAGGCCCGCTTGTCGCGGCGCTCACCAAAGCGTCGGGTACTTTGCCCGTGCCGATCACGGTCGTGCCGGGCGAGATGTCGAAGGAGCGCTTAGAGGAGATCACCTAAGCCCTGGTGCCGCGGACGAGCGGGGAGGGCGCGCCGGCCTTCGGCGACGATATTTAGAGCAAGAAGAAGGAGGACAGGGGCGATGCCGCCAATCGAGAGCGCGCCGTGGCTTTTGTCGTTTGTCGGGATCTTAGCATACTTGCTAGGGTCGGTGCCCTTTGGCGTCGTCGCCTCCCGGCTCTTTGGCCTCGGCGATCTGCGGCAGATCGGGTCGGGCAACATTGGCGCGACGAATGTCTTGCGCACCGGTCACAAGGCTGCCGCGGCGCTGACGCTTTTGGGCGATGCGGGAAAGGGGGCGGCGGCCGTGCTCATCGCACGCACGCTGGTCGGCGAGGACGCCGCACAGTTGGCCGGGCTCACCGCGTTTTTGGGGCACCTCTTTCCGATCTTCCTTGGGTTTGCCGGTGGCAAGGGCGTCGCCACGTTCCTCGGGCTGTTGCTTGCGCTTTCCTGGCCAGTGGGCGCGGCCGCTTGCGGGATGTGGCTCTTTCTGGCCGGAGCGATGCGCTATTCCTCGCTATCGGCTTTAGGTGCGGCGCTCTCGGCGCCCGTCTTTGCGCTGATGCTCGGTCGGGACAGCATGGTCATTCTCTGTCTTGCGTTGGCGACGCTCGTCTTTGTCACCCATCGGCACAACATCCGCAGATTGGCGGCGGGGACGGAGCCGAAAATCGGACAATCCTAGGCGCTATCCCTGCCGCGGCGCCGCGCTCATCGCCTCCATCGCTTCGGCTGTGCGCTTGGTGTTGTGATAGATGCCAAGGCCGAGATACATGAGACCGCCGAGTACCACGACGTAGATCAGGCCGAAGGCCAGAACGAGAAGAGCGCCCGCGATACCGCCCTCGCCGATGGCGGCAAGCGCGGCAACGATCACGGCCGCCGCGGAAAGGGCAACGATCACACCGGTGATCTTCTCAAGAATACGGATGAAAAACTCGCGCATGGCAGATAATCCTTTTGGGGCGGTCTCCAAGGACAAGCCCGGTCACAGCAAACCGGTCAAGAGCGGCGGGTGGTCGCGCGGGGCTCCCCCAACATGGCGCGTCGGTCCCTAGTACGCATACTCGCCGAAGATCGGCTCCAGGGTTCCGGCCCAATCCCCATGGTAGCGCGCAAGGAGTTCGTCGGCGGGGGCTTGGCCTGTCTCGACGCTTTCTTGGAGCGCATTGAGGAAGTGGGTCTCGTCGGGGATAAGGCCGCCTGCGCCGGGCATCGCGCGCGCCTTCAGCCCCTCGCTCGCAATGGCGACCGCTTCGCGCGCGAGATCGTGGAGCCGGGTACCCCCTGCTTCTCCGCCGAGGCCCGACACGGACGCCGCGACACGCAGCTCCTGCCGCGTTTCTGCGTCGAGACCCCTGGCGAGATCCCAAGCCGCATCGAGCGCGCCCTGGTCGTAGGTCAGCCCGACCCAAAAGGCCGGCAGGGCGCAGAGGCGGCGCCAGGGGCCCCCATCGGCGCCGCGCATCTCGATGAACTTCTTTAGTCGCGCCTCGGGAAAGATCGTCGTCAGGTGATCGGCCCAATCCGAAAGCGTCGGGATCTCGCCCGGCAAGGCGCGCAACTCCCCCCGCAGAAAGTCGCGGAAGGAGAGCCCGCGCGCGTCGATATATGTGCCGTCGCGGTAGACGAAGTACATCGGCACATCGAGGGCATAGTCCACGTAGCGCTCGAACCCGAACCCGTCTTCAAAGACGAACGGCAGCATGCCCGTGCGGGCGGCGTCGAGATCGCGCCAGATCCGCGACCGCCAGGATTTGTGTCCGTTGAGCGCGCCCTCGAAAAAGGGCGAATTGGCAAAGAGCGCGGTGGCGACGGGTTGCAGCGCGAGTGCCACGCGCATCTTCTGGACCATGTCTGCTTCGGATGCGAAGTCGAGGTTCACCTGCACCGTGCAGGTGCGATACATCATCTGCGTGCCATGGGTGCCGACGCGACCCATATACTCCGTCATGAGCTTGTATCGCCCCTTGGGCATGAGCGGCATGTCGCTATGGGTCCAGGTTGGCGCAGCACCGAGGCCGATAAAGCCCACGCCGATCTCATCGGCGACGGATTTCACCTCGCGCAGATGGGCGTTCACCTCGTCACAGGTCTCGTGGATCGTCCGCAAAGGAGCGCCCGAGAGTTCGAGCTGACCGCCGGGCTCGAGGCTGACATTCGCGCCGTCCTTCTCCAGGCCGATGATGTGCTCTCCCTCAAAGAGCGCCGACCAGCCGAAGCGGTCGCGCAGGCCTTCGAGCACCGCGCGCACCGAGCGCACGCCGTCATAGGGGAGCGGCCGGAGGCTCTCTTTGCAATAGCCGAACTTTTCGTGCTCGGTGCCGATCCGCCAAGCGTCTTTTGGCTTGCAGCCCGCGGCGAGATACTCGGCGAGTTGCTCGGGCCGTTCAATAGGGCCGCCGCCCGATTGAGGGATGGACATGGACGTGCGCTCCGCGGCCGCTGCTGCTCCAACCGGTGTCGTGCGCCGGGCATGCGCGGGTGTCAAGCGCGGCAAGCTAGCCGGGCAGGCGCGGCTCCGCGGGGCGGTCTGCCCGCTGCCAGACCCGCCGCTCGCCCTCGGGCGGATGCTCGACTGCGCTGAGAAAGGCGCGGGCGGAGGCGCCGGGCAGGGCGGCAAAGGTGTCAAAGAGCTTATCGGCGCCGGCTGCGCGTACGGGGATCGCGACGATCCGTCCGTCCTCCTGCGCGATGCGCCAGACCGGGCCCTGGGGCGAGGCGGCGATGCGCACTTCGGTGACCTCGGACAGCGCGACAAGGCCGCCCGTTTCGGGCCCGAAATAGGCAATGGCGCCCTCGTCGTAGCGGACAATGCCTGGCGCGCTTGCTTCGGCGGCGAAGCGCAACCGCCGCCAAGCAGTGAGCGCGAGGCCGAGCGCGAAGGTCAGGATCACCGCGCCGATCACGCCATAGAACCACCCGCCCCATGTCGCGACCCATAGGCCGAAGGCGGCGGCCGCGAGGGTCAGGGCGAGTTCGCGCCAGCGGGTAAGGGTCGCAAGGGCTTCAGGGCGGAGAAAGCTCATCACATGAGCCCTTTGGCAATCGTCTGTTTCCCGTCGAAGAGCAGGATGGTGTAGTCCCCGATCCGCTCGAACCCGATGGCTTCGTAGGCGCGGCACGCCGGTTCGTTCGCGGCGAAGAGGATGGCGCGGGAGACTCCAGCCTCACGGGCTTCAGCCAGGTGCAGGGCGACCGCCCGGCGCGCGTGGCCTTGGCTTCGTTGGGTAGGCGGCGTATAGACGTAGCCGATCTGGACGATGTCGGGCAGCGTCGCGTTGAAGCCGGTCTTGGCCATGGGCGTTCCCGCCGCATCCACCAGGACGCGCAGCCGATCCTCTTCGACCATGCGCTCAATGTCGCCTTTGGCGGTCACGGCAGCTTCGTCGGCCGGGGCGCCGAAGAGGTCGACATGGTAGCGGAGGCGCCAGGCGCAGAGCGTCTCGAAATCCCGGTCGCGGGCGCGGATGAGGCGCGTAGTGCCGTCCGGGATACGCAGCTGATCCAGCGGAAGGTCGTAGAGCGGTTCGGCCTCGTCGTGCCGGGTGCGCGCGTCCTCTAGGCCGAGAGTGCGGCGCAGCGTGTCGACCTGCGACGGATCACCGGTCACGCCCGCGAGCGCCTGTCCCTCGACGGCGGCGGCGAAGGCGGGGAGGCTGTCCAAGGCCGGGGCTTGCAGCATCGCCATGCCGAAGCTGCTGATCCCATAGACCGCGCGGATGGCGCCATCGCGCTCGGCCAGCCACATCTTCGTCGCGTGCGAGCCCTCGCCGCCGCAGGGGCCGAACCGCGCGAGGTTGGAGCGCAGAAACAGTGACGTCGTGGGATGCTGTGCGAGGAACGCCTCGATGGCCCCCGCATCCTCCGGCATTGCTTCGCGCAGGCTCATCGCCAATCCCCGAGGCGGCTTTGCCAGAGCGTCATCGCTGCGACGGCCGCGGTGTCGGCGCGCAGGATGCGCGGGCCGAGAGAGACAGGGTGCGCTTGGGGCATCGCGCGGAGACGCGCGCGCTCGGTGTCGGCGAAGCCACCTTCGGGGCCGATGAGGATGCCCCAAGGACCGGGCGGTGCGTCGAGCGCGCGGGCCTCGCCGACCAGCGCCTCGTCACAGAACATCAGGCGTCGTTCTTCTGGCCATGAATCGAGTACACCGCTCAGCCGCGCAAGTTCCCCCACCTCCGGCACGAAAGTTCCGCCGCATTGCTCTGCGGCTTCGACAGCGTGGGCCTGCAGCCGGTCACGGCGAATGCGCTCGGCATTGGTGAACTCGGTCTGCACCGGCACAATGCGTGCCGCGCCCATCTCGGCGGCCTTTTCAACGATGAAATCGGTGCGCGCCTTCCTGATCGGCGCAAAGAGCAGCCAGAGGTCCGGCGGGGCGCGCAATGGACGGGTTTGCGCGATGCAGCGGAGCATGCCCGCGCGCTTGGATGCCTCAGCCACCTCGGCCTGCCACTCGCCAGTGACCCCATCAAAGACCAAAAGCTGCGCCCCCGGGCCCAGGCGCATCACACCGAAGAGGTAGTGCGCCTGGTCGCGGTTGAGCGAGATCGTTTGCCCTGGCCCGAGCTCCTGCCCTACATAAAGGCGCACCTGTCCCATCCGATCCTCCGCGCCCGAGACGAGCCCGCCCGTCATGACCCAAACCGACCCCGACGCACAACCGGCCACCCCTGGGCCAAAGGCAGCCGGAACGTGGGTCGACCTCTATGTGCCGTCCCGAGCGCGGCCCTATCTTCGGCTCTCGCGCGTCGAGGGGCCGATCGGGACGTGGCTTTTGCTTCTGCCCTGCTGGTGGGCGGTGCTGGCGGCGGCGCATTTGGTCGGCTGGCAAGCGCACCACGCCTGGATTCTGATCGGCTGCGGGATCGGCGCGTTCCTGATGCGAGGCGCGGGCTGCACATGGAACGATTTGACGGACCGGGGCTTTGATGGCGCGGTCGAGCGCACGCGGCTGCGCCCGCTGCCCGCGGGCCTCGTCACACCGCGACAGGCGCTCCTCTGGGCGGTGGCGCAATCGCTTGCGGCGTTCTTTATCTTGATCACGTTTCATCCCCTCGCCATCGCGCTCGGTGTCGCCTCGCTCGCCCTCGTCGCGATCTATCCCTTCGCCAAGCGGTTCACGTGGTGGCCCCAGATCTTTCTCGGGCTCGCGTTCAATTGGGGCGCGCTGCTCGCCTGGGCGGCGGCGACCGGGTCCTTGAGCTGGTCGGCGCTTGCGCTCTATGTCGCGGGGATCGCCTGGACGCTCTTTTACGACACGATCTATGCCCACCAGGACAAGGAAGACGACGCGCTTATCGGGGTCAAATCGACCGCGCGGCTGTTTGGCGAGAACACGAAAGTGTGGCTACGCGTTTTCATGGTGGTGACGGTGCTGGCGATGACCGTCGCTCTCATCCTCGCCGTAGCGCCGTCGGGCAATCCGCTGGCGCTGGTCCTTGCGCTGATGGGCGCTGCGGGAATGGGCTGGCACATGACATGGCAGCTGGGTCAGCTCGACATCGACGACCCGGCCGCGTGCTGGCGCCTCTTCGTGTCCAACCGGGATGCCGGGCTGATCCCTGTCGCCGCGCTGGGGTTGGCGCTATTGGCCTGACGACCTTTCCGAGGTTTCAGATCTTTGCGACTGCACAGAAAACGAAGCACACGCGTTAGAAGCGCCGTCACCTGGGGTGGTGCTCCGACGTTTGGTCTACGTCGCTCATTCCAGCGAATTGGCCCTTGGTTTAGGCCAGCAGAGATGATGCGCTACCCCGCGGGACAGGACGGCACTGGCACGAGCGCCTTGATCACGGGCCCCGATTTCTTGCCGAAACTGCGCTGCGCTCGTGCCGCGCTCCGGCACGGAAGCCTCGACGACCGGCTGCCTTAGCCGTCGATCATCTCGGCTGCTTTCACGACGACCTCGGCCTGTTTGATCGACGCGATGTCGATCAGCCGACCCTTATAGGTCGTCGCGCCTTTGCCCTCTGCCTTGGCCTGCTCCATCGCCGCGAGGATCTCGCGCGCTTCCTGCACTTCCTCAGCGGACGGCGTGAAGATCTCATTCACCGCATCGACCTGGTTCGGGTGGATCGCCCATTTGCCGACCATGCCGAGCGTGGCGACACGCAGCGCCTGCGCCTTAAAGCCTTCGGGATCGGAGAAATCGCCAAAGGGGCCGTCGACCGGGAGCACGCCATGGGTTCGGCAGGCGGCGACAATCTTGGCCGTGGCCCAGTGCCAGGGATCGGGCCAGTAATTCTGACCCTGGTGGTGCATGTAATAATTCTCCTGCGTGCCGCCGATGCCAGTCGTCTGCATCCCCATGAAGGCCGCGAAATCCGCAGCACCCAGAGAGATGGCGACCATGCGGGGCGACGCGGCGGCGATCTCCTCGACATGGCAGATGCCGGCCGCCGTCTCGACAATGCATTCGAGCTGAAGCCGCTTCGTGCGCCCCATCGCCATTTCGATGGAGGAGACAAGCGCGTCGACGGCGTAAATATCCTCCGCGCAGCCGGCCTTCGGGATCATGATACGGTCGAGCCGTTCGGAGCCCTTTTCCAAGAGATCTACGACATCACGGTACCAATAGCCGCTATCGAGCCCGTTGATCCGCACCGAAAGGGTCTTCTTGCCCCAGTCAATGTCATGCGTCGCGGCAACCGCTGCCTCGCGCGCCTTGGCCTTGTCATCGGGCGCAACACTGTCTTCGAGGTCAACATTGATGACGTCCGCAGCTGAGCCGGCCATCTTTTCAAACAGTTCTGGGCGCGAGCCGGGGCCGAATAGCTGACACCGGTTGGGGATCGCCGGCGACGACGGTTGGATGCGGAAGCTCATGGGGTCGGACCTCGCAGTGATGCCGATGGGCAAGGATCTTTCGTTTAGCACTTTAGCCCCGATAAATCCTTGCGCGAGGGCCCGCAAGACGCATTTCGCGCCCGCAGCAAAGCCGGCGCTTATCCTTCGGTTGCCGCGCTTTCGGGCTCGTCTGCGCTTGGAGTTACGGCGGCCCGGAGCGCCCCGTCGAGCCAAATGCGGCCACGGTCGATTGTGCCCACATAGGCGATGAGCGCAGGCGCAAAGGCCGGGACCGCCGCCGCAATCCGGGGGCCTTGCGAGTAGAGCATCGTCAGCGCGGCAAAAATCCCGACCGCGATGCCAAATCCCATACGCCGCCCGGCCGCTTCGCGCGCGCGTCGGTTGGCCGTCGCGATCGGGGTCAGGTCTTCGCCGTGCTCGGGGTCGGCGGCGATGGCGGTGTTGATCTCTTCGATATCAGGCAGGAGCGAGCGTCGCGGAGCGGCCTTTTTCGCGCGGTCGGCATCGCTGATCGGGCTGACGTCGGCCTTGGTGCGCTCCGCCGCGGTCACGCGCGCCGACGCGGGCGCTTCGCCGCTTCGGCCGCCCCCCGGCGTCGCGACGTCGAGCTCTGGCTGACTTTCGAGCGGCGCGCGCTCGGCGGCCCGGGCTGCCCGCTCCCGCGCCGCCTCCTCGCGCAGGATACTCATCGCTTCCGGGTTAGGCTTGCGGTGTGGCAGCGTGTCCTCAACGGGGACGGCCTCGGCTGCGCCTTCCGCGTCGGGATGCACCTGAAACCAGGTATTGCCGCAGCTCGAACACTGCACGTCGCGCCCCTCTTTGGGGATAACCGTGGGATCGACCGCATATTGCGCGCCGCAATTGGGGCAAGTGAGTCTCATGGCTCTCCTTCGTGCCATCGCAGCCGCGGGACGCCAAGTTTCCCTGCCAATCGTACCCGGGCTGGCACCGCACTGGTGCATCGCCGCGCCAGTCTATGCCATTGCCATGGCTTGTTTCCAGCTAGGACACAGTCCTATGGGATAAAAACCCAAGGTTTGGGCACGGCATCCAAGTGATTGCCCGTGACTAATCCGTGACGCCCAAACCGATCCCCCGCTCGTGCCGCTACGGGCCGGGCCTGATCGCCACGACACGACGGCCATTGCAGGTTTGCCGTAAGTGCGAGTAACGACCCGTCATGCAATGGCTGCGCTCTCTTCTTTTTGTCGGGCAAATGTATCTTATGATGCCTCTGCTTGCAGTTTACTTTACGCCTTTGGCGGTTTGGGACAGAAATTGGGCCTTTGCCGGGGTGCGGACCTATTGCCGGTGGGTCCGCTGGACGGCGCGCTGGATGGTCGGCCTGTCCTCCGAGGTCCGTGGCGCGGTGCCGACGGGCGAGGTGTTGATCGCGTCAAAGCATCAGAGCTTTTTCGACATCATCCTCATCGTGTCCGAGGTCCCGCGTCCGAAATTCATCATGAAATCGTCGCTCCGATGGGCACCTGTCCTTGGCTGGTACGCCCAACGTATCGGATGCGTGGCCGTCGACCGCGGCAAGCGCGCCGAGGCGATTGCGCAGATGAAACGCGGTGTAGCGGAGGGGCGCGCTGGGCCGGGTCAACTCATCATCTACCCCCAGGGAACGCGCGTCGCCCCGGGGGCGTATCTTCCCTACAAGATCGGTGCAGGGGTGCTCTATGAACAGCTGGGCCAGCCTTGCGTGCCGGCAGCCACCAATGTCGGCGTGTTTTGGCCGCGGAAGGGCATCGGGCGCAAGCCGGGGCTCGCGGTCGTCGAGTTTCTTGATCCGATCCCTCCAGGCAAGCCCATAGAAGCGGTCATGGCGGATCTCGAAGCGCGGATCGAGGCCGCCTCAACTGCGCTCATGCGCGAAGCAGGGTTCGACCCGGAGCGGCGTTCGCAGATTTGACCGAAGGTCTGCCTCGGAGCGATTGCCTCTCTTCAGGCCCGACCGGAGGCAGCGGAGAGCAGGAGCGGGTCGATGCCAAGCGTCGCCAGCGCACGCTCCCACTTTGCCTCTGCGTCGGTCTCAAACACGATCTCGGAGCTTGCAGTACAGGTGAGCCAGGCGTTACGCGCAAGCTCCCCTTCCAGCTGGCCGGGCCCCCATCCAGCATAGCCCAGCGCCATCAGCAGGTGTTCGGGCCCTTCACCGCGCGCGATGTCTTCGAGGATGTCGAGCGTCGCCGTCATCGCGAAGGCGTCATTTACGCGGAGCGTCGCCTCGCCCTCGCGGTAATCGCCGGAATGGAGGACAAAGCCCCGCCCATGCTCGACCGGACCGCCCATATGGACGCGGACGCCCGGCATTGGTGCACTCGCCTCGATCTCAAGCTGCGACAGCAACTCGCGAAAGCTGAGGTCGGAGACGACGTGGTTGACGACGAGGCCCATGGCGCCCTCGTCGGAATGGGCACAGAGATAAATCACCGAGCGCTCAAACGGCGTGTCGCCCATCCCCGGCATCGCGATCAGGAGCTGGCCGGTGAGGTCGATCTCGGGCAGGTCGTCGATGGTTTCTGGGGTGCGCGGCATGGCCGAGAGGATGGGGTCGCGACGGCACGAGGGCAAGGGGCGGATGCCGCTTCCGGACGCGACAGGCCGAATTACGCGGCGCATCCAGCGCAGCACGAGGATGTGAGGGGTAGGGCCGTTTCCTTTCGCGTGTGTCTCGCGTAGCTCTGCACGCATGATACGCACTTTGAAAACGTTGGCTCTTGCGATCGCTGCTGCCTTCGCCGCCACACTGCCGGCAAATGCGCAGTTTCAGTACGAAGTGCCGGAGAACGTGGTGCGCGCGCAGGTCCTCCCCGGCTGGCGGATGCCAGACGGGTCGCGGATGGCCGCGCTCCGGCTGATCCTCGCACCTGGCTGGAAGACGTATTGGCGCGCCCCGGGCGACGCCGGCATCCCGGCGCAGTTTAATTGGGCGGGGTCGCGCAATGTGGACGGCGTGCGCCTGCACTGGCCAACGCCAGATGTCTTCTACGATTTCGGGGTTCGCACGATCGGGTATCAGGACCAGGTTGTCCTGCCGATGGAGCTGCGCCCGGCCGAGCCCGATCAACCGCTCCACGTCATGGCGCGGGTCGATCTTGGGGTGTGCGAGACGGTCTGCGTGCCCGCGCAGCTCTCGTTCGAGGCCGATCTGACGGGCGATGGCGGGATGGACCCGATGATCAGCGCGGCCCTCGCCGACCGACCGATGACGGCAGACCGCGCGGGTGTATCGGCGATTGTCTGCGAGTTGACGCCGATTTCGGACGGGATGCAGCTCGATGCCCGGATCGAGATGCCGCGTACCGGTGGGGAGGAGATCACCCTTGTCGAAGCCGGTGACCCCGGCATCTGGGTGTCCGAGCCGCAGGTTGCCCGGCGCGATGAGACGCTCCACGTCCGGGCTGACCTCGTCCCGCCCCCCGGCACGCCGCTCTACATCGCGCGCGACGCCTTGCGCTTTACCGTCATCGGGACGCGCCGCGCGGTCGACATCCAGGGCTGCTAGCAGGGCTG
The DNA here is from genome assembly GCA_038745585.1 of Pseudomonadota bacterium. GTDB lineage: Bacteria > Pseudomonadota > Alphaproteobacteria > Rhodobacterales > Rhodobacteraceae > HLUCCA09. The sequence continues at coordinate 109,969 of JBCDLH010000008.1, read as the reverse complement.
CTAGCACACCCGTATTCTCGCATAGGCCCGTGTAGGCCCGCGCGGGGCCTACGTTGGAGCGCACACCGCGCGATTGCAGCCGACACCGCAAACGGCCATATGGGCCGGGCGGAGGATGCAGCATGAAGACCTATCTTGAGTTCGAGAAGCCGCTTGCCGAGATCGAGGGCAAGGCCGAAGAGCTTCGCGCCATGGCACGGGCAAACCCAGAGATGGACGTCGCCTCCGAAGCGGCCGCGCTCGACGCAAAGGCAACGACACTCCTCAGCGACCTCTACACCAAGCTTACGCCGTGGCGGAAGTGTCAGGTCGCGCGGCATCCGAGCCGCCCCCATTGCAAGGACTACATCGACACGCTCTTTGCCGAGTACACCCCGCTCGCCGGCGACCGTGCCTTTGCTGACGATCACGCCGTTCTGGGCGGAACCGCGCGGTTCAACGACCGGCCTGTGATGGTGATCGGACACGAAAAGGGCCACGACACAAGCAGCCGGATCGAGCGAAACTTTGGCATGGCGCGGCCCGAGGGCTATCGCAAGGCGATCCGACTGATGGACTTGGCCGATCGGTTTGGCATGCCCGTCATCACGCTTGTCGACACGCCCGGCGCCTATCCTGGCAAGGGCGCCGAGGAGCGCGGACAATCCGAAGCGATCGCGCGCTCGACCGCCAAGTGTCTGGCGATCGGCGTGCCGTTGATCTCGGTCATCATCGGCGAGGGCGGCTCGGGCGGCGCGGTCGCCTTTGCGACGGCCAACCGGCTCGCAATGCTCGAACACTCGATTTACTCGGTGATTTCGCCCGAGGGCTGCGCGTCGATCCTCTGGAAGGATGCCGAGAAGATGCGCGAAGCGGCCGAGGCGCTCAGGCTGACGGCGCAAGATCTCCACGAGCTGCGTGTGACCGACCGCATCGTGCCCGAGCCGATCGGCGGGGCACACCGGCACCGCGAGACCGTGATCGCTAGCGTTGGCGCCGCGATTGAAGGGATGCTTAAGGGGCTCAATGGGATGGGCCGAGAGGCGCTGCGCGACGACCGCCGCCGCAAATACCTCAACATGGGCGACCGCGGCCTGGCCGCCTGAGCCCCTGGCTGCGCGCTCGGGTCAGCCGGCTTTGGCGCCCTGATCGTCTGCGCCGCGGAGTTCGGTCGCGCTGGGCTGCGCGTAGATGTCGAGCGCGTCGAGGAGTTGAAGCGTCACGTCAGCCGCGGCTCGGGCGTCCTGTCCGGTGATGAGGCGCCCTTCTTCGATGACAAGGGGCGGCTCCCCATCCGGGCCGACGAAGACTTGCGCGCCCATCTCCCGCAGCCGCGACGCTGGCTGGAGCGGGGGCTCGATCACGGGCTGGCTTGGGGACTGGGTCGCGCGCGCCGCGGCGTTGGTGCGCGCGTCCCGGTCGGCCAGCGCGGTCAGGCGCAGACCTGCAACGATGCTACGCGCGTCAGCCGTCCGCGCTGAAACCAGCCCTGCGGCACCGGCCCCGAGGGTCGCAATCAAACCTCCATCCGCCCACATTTCTGAGAGCACCGTCGCAAGAGCCTGGGATTGCGCAAGATCCCAAAGGCCGCCGAGCCCGTCCGTCAAGAGAACCGCATCCCAGGCGTCGGGCTCGACCTGGCCAATCGCTTGGGATTGCGCGAGCGCTTCGACCGCGGCGCCGTCTCCGAGAAACATCTCAACCGCGCCCGCCCGCTCACCCGACGAGAGCGCGGTCTCCGGATCTCCCGGCGGCTTGCCGCCCTTGATCGACGCAAAGCCGATGCGCAGACCGGCCTCGCGCAATCGCCAATAGGGCACCGCGAGACTGAGCCAGTTGAAGCCCGTCTCTGGCCCACCTTCGCCGGCCTGCGCCGTCGACGTCGTCACGATTAGAACGCTGTGCGCCATGTTTTCTCCGCGCTGCTTTCCCCAGCAGATAGGGCGGCGAGGCAGCAGGCACCACCTCAGCGCCGCAGCCGGGCACGACCCCCCTTTTCCGTAAGACGTCACTTGATAGGTTTGAGGCGGCGCACCTGGCGCCCCGAGTGGAGCATCGCAATGATTAAGACCCCCTATCTGCTCTTTTTGGGCGATGCGCCCGACGCGCTCGCCGCCAAGGTCGCCCAAGGGATCAAGGATTGGCGGCCTGAATTCGCTGTGGGCCAGTACCGAATGGAGGGGTGTCAGGCCGATCTTGGCCTGCCGGATATGAGCCTCTCCGAGGCGCGCGAGGCCGGGGCGCAGACCCTCGTCATCGGCGTTGCGAATCGCGGCGGCGTGATCTCTCCCGCGTGGCGGCACGTCTTGGCCGAGGCGCTGCTCGCCGGCTTCGACCTTGCGTCTGGACTGCACAACCTTTTGAGCGATGAGCCAGAACTCGTGGAAATCGCCAAGGCCGAGGGGCGCGTTTTGCACGATGTGCGCGTGCCCGACAGGCCCTATCCGATTGCCAATGGCGAGCCGCGGCGCGGCCTGCGCTGCCTCGCGGTGGGCACGGATTGCTCGATCGGCAAGATGTACACCGCGCTCGCCATGGACCGGGCCATGCGCACACGGGACATGAAAGCCTCGTTTCGCGCGACGGGACAGACCGGTATCCTGATCACAGGGGACGGTGTTCCGCTCGACGCTGTTGTGGCCGACTTCATGGCCGGTTCCATCGAATGGCTAACACCGCCCAACGATGCTGACCATTGGGATCTGATCGAAGGGCAGGGCTCGCTTTTTCACCCGTCCTTTTCCGGCGTAACCCTGGCGCTCATCCATGGCGGACAGCCCGACGCGCTGATCCTCTGCCACGAGCCAACACGGACGCATATGCGCGGACTGCCGGGCTATGCCCTGCCGAGCCTCGAGCAGTTGCGAGACCTCTCTTTGATCCACGCGCGCCTCGTCAATCCGCGGGCGCAGATCATCGGGATTTCGATCAACACGGCCGCTTTGGAAGAGGCCGCAGCACTTGCCTATATCGCCGAGACCGAGGCGCGCATGGCGCTGCCGACCTGCGATCCCTTTCGCCAGGGGGCGGGCAAGCTTGTCGATGCGCTGGCCGCGTTTGCCTGAGCGTCGGAAGAGCGGCGGCGTGTGTGCCGGTCTCCGGCGGCGATATTTTTCGGCAAGAAGAAGAGGGGGCGCGGGGGCATGGAACTTCAGGTAGAGGCCAACGTCTTTGCCCTGGCGCAGGCCTTTACGATCTCGCGCGGAAGCCGGACAGAAGCGCGCGTGCTCACGGTGCGGGTTGCGGTTGGGGGCGTAGAGGGCTGGGGCGAATGCGTGCCCTATGCGCGCTATGGCGAGACGTTGGAGAGTGTCGCGGCTCAGATCGAAGCGCTGGAGACCGATGGACTCAGCCGCGAGAGCCTGCAGGCGCGCTTGCCGGCAGGGGCGGCGCGGAACGCGGTCGATTGTGCGCTCTGGGATTGGGAGGCGAAGCGGAGCGGAGTCCCGGCTTGGCGGGCGGCGCATATCTCGGAACCTGGACCGGGGCCGGAGATCACCGCCTATACGCTCTCGCTCGACACGCCCGCGGCGATGCGGGAGGCCGCCGCGGGCAATGCCCATCGTCCGCTCCTCAAGATCAAACTCGGCACGCCCGACGATATGCCCCGGCTCGAAGCTGTCCGCGCCGGCGCGCCAGACGCGCGGATCATCGTCGACGCCAATGAGGGCTGGTCGGCGGAGATCTATGCCATGCTTGCCCCGGATCTTGAGCGCCTCGGCGTCGCGCTGGTCGAGCAGCCCGTCCCCGCGGGCGAGGACGAGGCCCTGCGCGGGCTCGACCGTCCCGTCCCGCTCTGTGCCGATGAAAGCGTGCATGATCGTGCGACGCTCGGGCGGCTCGAAGGGCTCTACGATATGGTCAACGTCAAGCTCGACAAGACCGGCGGGCTGACCGAAGCGCTTGCCATGCGCGCCGAGGCAGAGCGCCGCGGCTTTAAGATCATGGTCGGCTGCATGGTCGGCTCGTCGCTTGCCATGGCGCCTGCGGTCCTCTTGGCCCAGGGCGCGGCAGTGGTGGACCTTGACGCCCCGCTCCTCCTGGCGGAAGACCGAACGGCCCCGCTGCACTACGACAGCGCCGGGGTCCACCCGCCCACACCTGCACTCTGGGGATAGGAGCACGCCATGAGCCGGACCGTCTATGTCAATGGGGATTATCTGCCGGAGGAACAGGCGACTGTGTCGATCTTTGACCGCGGCTTCCTCTTTGCCGATGCGGTCTATGAGGTGACAAGCGTGATCGACGGCAAGCTTGTCGACTTCGACGGGCATGCTAAGCGGCTCTGGCGATCGCTCGGAGAGCTTGGGATGGCGGCTCCGGTGACCGAAGAGGAGCTCCTTGAGATCCACCGCGAGCTTGTCGCCCGCAACGACCTCGTTCAGGGGCTGATCTACCTCCAAGTGACGCGCGGCGCGGCGGATCGGGACTTTGCCTATCCCAAGGCGGCGACGCCGACGCTCGTCCTCTTCACGCAGGTCAAAGACGTGGTCGAAAGCCGGGCCGCGCAAACGGGCATGCGCGTGATCTCGATCCCGGATCGGCGCTGGGGGCGCCGCGACATTAAGACGGTGCAACTTCTCTACCCCTCGATGGGCAAGATGATGGCCAAGGCCGCTGGGGTGGACGATGCCTGGATGATCGAAGACGGCGCGATCACTGAAGGCACCTCGAACAACGCCTATATCGTGAAGAACGGCAAGATCATCACGCGGCATCTCGGCGAAGAGATCCTCCACGGGATCACGCGGGCCGCCGTGCTGCAATTTGCCCGCGAGGCGCAGATGGAGGTCGAAGAACGGCCGTTTACGCTCGAAGAAGCGCACGGCGCGGATGAGGCCTTTATCACATCGGCATCGAACTTCGTGACGGCCGTCGTAGAGATCGACGGGGAAAAGATCGGCTCGGGCGCGCCGGGCCCGATCGCGACGCGGCTGCGAGAGATCTATCTCGACGAGAGCCGCAAGCGTGCGGTCTGAGCGCCCCGTTCAGTAGCCGAGCGCGATCCCGTCTTTCCTTGGGTCGGACGCACCGACTAAGACGCCGTCGATCACATCCATGCGAATGGCCTGTGCCCCGCCGATGGGACCCGGAGCTTCGACAACGGCTTGACCGCGCGCGGCCAAGCCCTCCCACACGTCGCGGCCATAGCCTCGCTCGATGAAAAGCTTGCCCTGCGCGATGTCGGCAAAGGCGCGGGGCGCGTCAAGCGCATCCTGAAGCTCCATCCCGTAGGCCACAAGATTCGTGATCAGGCGCGCGTGCCCCGTCGCCTGATACGGCCCCCCCATGACGCAAAATGGCATCGTGACCTCTCCGCCGCGCCGCACCATGCCGGGAAGGATCGTATGCATCGGGCGCTTGCCGGGGCCGTATTCGTTGGCGTGGCCAGGGATTAGGTTAAAGCCTGAGCCGCGGTTGTGCAGCAGGATCCCAAACTTGGGGCTGGCGATCCCCGATCCGAAATCGTCGAAGATCGAATAGATCAGTGAGACCACCATCCGGTCCTTGTCGACGACAGTAAGGCAGATCGTGTGCTTATGCACCTCTTCTGTCCGCGGTGCGATCTTTTCTATGGAATTCGCGGGGTCGATCAGGGCTGCGAGGCTTTTGCCGAGCCCGGGGCGCTGGAGGCGCGCAGGGTCGGGCATGTGATCGAAATCGGCGACGAAACGATTGCGCGCGTCATAGGCAAGCTTGGTCGCTTCTGCTTCGAGATGCACGCGGTAGGTCCCGAGCGGGTCGAGCGAGGCCAGGTCGAACTCTGATAGGATGTCGAGCAAGAGCAGCGCTGCCGTCCCCGCCCCATTCGGGGGATGTTCGAGAACCTCCCAGTCGCCGTAACGACCAGAAATCGGTGTCCCCCAGGTACATGCAGTTGCGGCGAAATCCGCTTCGGAGTGTGGCGCATCCCTGAGCGCTGAGCGCATGTCGTCGGCCACTTCGCCGGTATAGAATGCATCACGCCCGTCCTTGGAGATGCGGCGCAGGACGTCCGCTTGCCCAATTGCCCGAAAGAGCGTGCCCGGTGCCGGGGCGCGCCCGTCGACGAGATAGGCGTCGCGGGCGGGGCCCTGCAGCCTGTTGGCAAACCGGGCCCAGTCGTCGGCGGCGCGCGGGGCGACCGGGACGCCTTCCTCTGCATAGCGGATCGCCGGGGCGAGGGCGGCGGCGAGGCCAAGCCGACCAAACCGTTCGGAGAGCGCGCAGAACCCGTCGACAGCGCCTGGCACCGTCACGGCGGCAGCCGTATCGCGGGGCATGACCGCGTGTCCTGCGGCCCGAAGCGCATCGGGAGAGGCGCGTATGGGCGCCCGTCCGGAGGCATTGAGCGCAACGATGTCTTCCCCCGGCGAAGGTTGGATCAGCGCGAAACAGTCGCCGCCGAGCCCCGTCATATGGGGCTCGCAGATCCCGAGCAGGACTGCCGCGGCGATCGCAGCGTCCACGGCATTGCCGCCGGACTTTAGGATGTCCACCGCGGTTGCCGAAGCCAGCGGATGCGACGTCGCGCACATGCCGCTGGAGGCATAGACGGTCGAGCGTCCGGGCAACTGAAAATCGCGCATGCGCTCCTCCCTAGTGGAGGGTGGCCTACGTCGTTTTGACTGGGAGGGGAAGACCTCGACGTCGCGCACTGGGTGGGGGCAATAAACGCGCGACGCCGAGGGAAGCCTTTGCAGCTACACCAACGTGATCGCTGACATGGGTGGCGCGGATCGGGAAGAAATCAGGCCATTTTGCGGCGCAAACATAGGATAGCATGACGACTTTAACGACGCCGGCAGCCCAACACTGTGCGCGCCATGAGGCGGGGCGCCGCGACTGTGCCCGGCCCAGCATCGTGGGGAGCTGGCTCTGCGACGCGAGCGCGCGGCGAGGGGCGGCAGCGTTTATGGGACGGTGCCTCAGGCAGGGAGCAGCGTATCGACGGACGACAGAGCAAGGGCGAAGGTGAGCGTGTTTCGTTCATCCTCTCGCCGATACGTGAGCGAACTGGTCAGCTCATGGATCATCGACCAGCCAAAACCGCCTTCCGGCAGGCCATCCACCCCTTGCGCTTCGGTTAAATGCGCGTCCGCGTCACTCCGCGGAGGGGGGGCCGCATTGGGCATCGGCACACCGCCATCGGTCAGACGGCAGACAACCCACTCGCTGAGAAAGTCGACTTCGAGCAAGATCCAGCCGCTGGGATCCTCTCGGTAGGCATGTTCTACGACGTTGTTCATTGCCTCGGCGAGGACGATTTCGAGCGTGATGCAGTCAGTCTGGTCCAAGCGCTGTCTGCGCACGGCCTCGCACATGCCTTGGAGGGCGCGGCGCACATCCTCGGGCGTGCTGCGAAGACGGTCGAGGAGGGTCGGACACACGCGCGCCGCGGCCTGCACTGCAGGATTGTCGATGCTGTCCTGCGGACGAAAGGCGGCAAGCGCCGGCATCGGCGCCCAGCGTGAGCTGCCATTCCCGACGTGTTGCTTCGCGGCGGCGGTTAAGGCGGTCCGCCGCGGTTCTGCTGCTGTGTTGTTCATGGTCGCTCCCTTGCCCAAAAGGTCAGCGCGCTGACGCTTGGCTCGTGCCTTGGAAGGGCCGCGCGCGTCGCGACGCGACGGTGCTCGCGCGTCGCTCGGCTCCAAGGACCGCGTCAGCATCGCCAAAGTCGACGCGGATTTCACCTCGCCGCTTCATAGAGCCCCAAAGGGCGCCCACACGCTCCCCCGTCGGCTATACGCACCACGCTCGGTCCGCGCCGCAAGGTCAGACCTTCCACAAATCGCGGTGTGATCCGCACACGCGCCGCTCAAGCGGCGGTGCTGCCATGCGCCTGCGCCGTGGCAATCGTGTCGTGAATCGTAAAGACAGTATCCATCCGTGTGAGCCGGAAGACTTTGACAACCTTGGGCGCTAGCCCGCAAAGCTCGAGCCGGTGATCGCCGTCCATCGCCTTCATGCTCGACACGATGGCGCCGAGACCCGACGAATCGATGAAGTCTACCGCGCTCATGTCGAGCAGGACCCGGCCCGTCCATCCCTTGGTCGCGTCGCGGATCTGATCCTTAAAGCGGATCGCGCTCGCAGCGTCGATTCGTTCGGAAACAATGGTCACGACCATCAGATTACCGGTCGTCTCGATCGAAAGCTCCATGGGGCAGCGCCCTCCCTGTTCCATGTAATTGCTGCATCTTTGGGGAGGGTGGACGACAAACGTTAGCATTCGGTATCTGCCAATGCAGGAATCGCGGGAGCAGATCATGACCGACATCATCCTTGCAGGTGCTGCGCGGACGCCGATCGGCAGCTTTCAGGGCGCTTTGGCCGCCATGAGCGCTCCGGCGCTTGCCGGGGTTGCCGCGCGGGCCGCGTTGAGCCAGGCGGCGGATGCGCGGGTCGACGAGGTCGTGATGGGCTGCGTTTTGCCGGCCGGGCTTGGACAGGCACCGGCGCGCCAAGCTGGGTTTGCTGCCGGCCTCGGGGAAGCGGTCCCCGCAACGACGCTGAACAAGATGTGCGGCTCGGGGCTCGCAGCGATCATCTCAGCACATGATAAGATCCTCGCCGGCGCTGCGGATACGATTGTTGCGGGAGGCATGGAGAGCATGACCCGCGCCCCCTACCTCTTGCCGCAAGAGCGGGGCGGCGCGCGGCTCGGCCACGGCGAGGTTGTAGATTCGATGTTTCGCGACGGGCTCGAAGACGCCTATGAACGCGGGCCACAGGGCGCGCCACGGCTCATGGGAACCTTTGCTGAGGAGTGTGCGGAGGCGTTTCAGTTCACGCGCGAGGCGCAGGACGCTTACGCGCTTGCCTCCCTGACGCGGGCCCGGGAGGCCGACGCCTCCGGTGCGTTTGCCGCCGAGATCGCACCTGTGACCGTCACGGCCCGCAAGGGCGAGAAAGTGGTCAGCATCGATGAGCAGCCGAGCGCGGCCAGGCTCGACAAGATCCCCCATCTCCGGCCTGCGTTCCGGCCAGACGGCACCGTGACGGCGGCGAACTCGTCTTCGATCTCAGACGGGGCCGCCGCCCTCGTCGTCGCCGCGGAGGACACCGGTCTCGCCGCGCGCGCCTATATCCGCGGCTATGCCACCCATGCGCAGCGTCCCGGCCTCTTTCCAACCGCGCCGATCCCGGCTGCGCAAAAGCTGCTCGACCGGGTCGGGTGGGCGGTCTCGGATGTCGACCTTTGGGAAGTCAACGAGGCCTTCGCCGTCGTGCCCATGGCGTTCATGCATGAACTTGGCGTGCCGCACCCCATTATGAACGTCAATGGCGGGGCCTGCGCGCTTGGCCATCCCATAGGCGCTTCGGGCGCGCGGATCGTGGTCACGCTGCTGGCGACAATGGAAGCGCGCGATGTCAAACGCGGGGTCGCCGCGATCTGCATTGGCGGCGGCGAGGGCCTGGCGCTCGCGCTGGAGCGCCCGTGATGCTCGACTACGCTGCCCTTGCAGCCCGCTGCGCTGCCCTGACCGACGGCGAAGACGACACGGTCGCGCTGATGGCGACCCTCGTCTGCGAGATCCACCACGCCGACGACCGCTTTGACTGGACCGGATTTTACCGGGTGACGGCGCCGGAGCTGTTGAAGATCGGGCCCTATCAGGGCGGGCATGGCTGCCTCACGATCCCGTTTTCGCGCGGCGTCTGTGGCGCTGCGGCGCGGACACGCGAGATCCAGCTGGTCGATGATGTAGAGGCGTTTCCCGGGCATATTGCCTGCGCCGCTTCCACGCGGTCGGAGATCGTGCTGCCGGTCCTCGATCGCGCGGGCAAGGTCATCGCGGTCCTCGATATCGACAGCGACAGTCCAGCCGCATTTTCGCGCGCGGATGCGCACGGCCTTGCAGGGATCCTGGAGGCGACCTTTGCCCGTGCGGATACCAAAGGGTGAGCTTCGAAGGTTGGGTCGTCTTCGCGACGTTCTGGGCGCTCTTCGTGACGACGCCGGGGCCCAACGCGGCGAATTGCATCCAAAATGGGATGAGCCTGCCCTTTACGCGTGCACTGGTGGGCGTCGCGGCGATCCTGACCCAAGCGACAGTCTTTCTCTTCGCTTCCGCGGGGGGCGTGGCCGCAGTGATCCTCGCGGCACCCGAGGTCTTCCTTTACGCGCAAATCTTGGGTGCGCTTGTGCTGGTGTGGCTTGGTCTGCGGGCGTGGCGGCGCGCAGCGCTCCCCCTCAAGCCCGGCAACGTGCCGACGCGGGCGCGCGAGGTCTATTGGAAGGCGCTCCTGATCGCGACGATCAATGCCAAGAGCCTCGCGGGGTACCTGGCGGCCTTTACGCAATTCGTCGAGCCCGACGTGCCCATGGGCGCGCAGCTCGTGGTGATCGTGCCCACCGCGCTGACGCTGACAACGGTGAGCTATCTCGGCTACACTGCGCTCGGGGCAGGGCTCGGCAAGCTGGCGCTGGGCGCGCTGGGAGACCTCGTCCTCAGGCGCATCCTTGCGGGGTGTTTCGTTGTCTACGGTCTGGCTCTTGGCGGGAGCGCTCTCACAGGTGGAGGACGCGCGTGAGCGCAGGGGCATGCGGCATGCGACGATGCAATGGGCGCTGACAGGGAGACAGTGTCGTCTGTTGGCACTGAGCGGTCGCGGCCCTCAGAGCCCTACAGCCCGCCCAAAGGGCCAATCCGCATCCTTCATACCGAGACCGCGCTCCTCGTCGTCGAAAAGCCCGCGGGGCTGCTCAGCGTCCCGGGCAAACCGGCGGGGGCGGACGACTGCCTCCTGGCCCGGCTGGTGGCAATGGATCCGGCCACGCGGCTTGTGCACCGGCTCGATCGGGACACCTCGGGCGTTATGGTCTTTGCCCGCTCGGCAAAGGCACAGCGCCATCTTGGGCTGCAATTCGAACGGCGGCACGTCTGCAAGCGCTACGTTGCGCGCGTTCACGGGGCCCCTGCCGAAGCGTCTGGAGAGATCGACCTGCCGTTGATCGCCGATTGGCCGAACCGCCCACGCCAAAAGGTCTGCCATCGGTGCGGGAAGCCCGCGCGCACGCGCTGGGAGGTGCTTGCGCGCGGGCCAACCTGCGCGCGTCTCGCGCTGATGCCGGAGACCGGGCGCAGCCATCAGCTCCGCGTGCACCTTAGGGCGCTGGGCCATCCGATCTTTGGCGATCCCCTCTATGGCCCGCATGCGGGGCGAGATGTGCTCCGTATGATGCTCCACGCTGAAATGCTGAGCTTCCGGAACCCGGATGGCGGGGCGCGGATGACGTTCTTGTCGCCCGTTCCGTTCTGACGCGGCGGGGATTTGACGCGAATCGCCTGCTGGGCGACCATAGCGGCCAGGGCTGCGCGCGGTCTCTTGCCCCCTATCGCGTGTAATCCCTGCGCTCCGCCCGCCTCGCCCCGCTCCCCGGAAGGATCCGAAGATGAGCGACGCCGACACCAAGACCAAGCTAAAGCCCAAGGCGAAGCCGAAGACCGAACGGCCGCGGCTCTACAAGGTTATCCTGCTCAATGACGATTTCACGCCGCGCGAGTTTGTGACCAAGGTTTTGATGTCGGTCTTTCGTATGAGCGAGGCCGAGGCGATGGGTGTCATGCTCACCGCGCATCGCAAAGGCGCCTGCGTCGTCGCAGTCTACACGCGCGAAGTCGCCGAGACGAAAGCCAAGCAAGCCACCGCGCTCGGCGCTGAGCGGGGATACCCCCTAGCGTTCACGACCGAGCGTGAGAGCTGAGGCGCAGGTCGGGCCAGTGAACGGCGCAGTCTAGGCTCAGTCGGACCTGTGAAATGGAGAGCGGCGCACGCTTCCTATCTGCGGCACAAGGATCGGCGCGACTGTCATATTCGGCGTTGGCGCAACAAACAGTCACGCACCTGCCGGCGGCACTGCCGCGAAGCGCGCGCAGGAAAGACGCGCCGCGGGCGCACCCCTGCGCCCAATGTCCCCTTTCGCTGGCCCGCGCGCGCCTATATGGGGCGCCTAACAACCTTAAAGGACAAGGATAATGGGTTACCGTATCGCCGTTGTCGGGGCCACGGGCAATGTGGGCCGCGAAATGCTGAACATTCTCTCGGAGCGTGCGTTTCCGACGGACGAAGTCGTCGCGCTCGCGTCGCGCCGGTCGCTCGGGACAGAGGTCAGCTATGGCGACACGACACTGAAGACGAAGGACCTCGATACGTTTGACTTCGAGGGCATGGACATGGCGCTCTTCGCCATCGGCTCGGATGCGACCAAGACCTATGCGCCCCGCGCCGCTGCGTCGGGCTGCGTCGTCATCGATAACTCGTCGCTCTACCGCTACGACCCGCAGGTGCCGCTGATCGTGCCTGAGGTGAATCCGGACGCCATCGAGCAATACCGCGAAAAGATGATCATCGCGAACCCGAATTGCTCGACCGCGCAGATGGTCGTCGCGCTAAAGCCACTGCACGACCGGGCGCGGATCAAGCGCGTCGTGGTCAGCACCTATCAGTCGGTCTCTGGCGCGGGCAAAGACGGGATGGACGAGCTGTGGGAGCAGACGAAAGCAGTCTACAACCCGACGAAAGAGGTGCCGCCATCTACGTTTCAAAAGCAAATCGCTTTCAACGTGATCCCGCATATCGACGTCTTCCTCGACGATGGCTCCACCAAAGAAGAGTGGAAGATGGTTGCCGAGACGAAGAAGATCGTCGACCCAAAGATCAAGGTCACAGCGACCTGCGTGCGCGTGCCGGTTTTTGTCGGACATTCGGAAGCGATCAACATCGAGTTCGAGGAGTTCCTTGACGAGGATGAGGCGCGGGACATTCTGCGCGAGGCGCCCGGTATCATGGTCGTCGATAAGCGCGAAGCGGGCGGCTATACGACGCCCGTGGAGAGCGTCGGGGACTTCGCGACCTTTGTCAGCCGCATCCGCCAGGACTCCACGATCGAGAATGGGCTAAACCTCTGGTGCGTGTCGGACAATCTGCGCAAGGGCGCTGCCCTCAACGCCGTCCAGATCGCGGAGCTGCTGGGGCGGCGCGTTCTGCAAAAGGGCTAGACGGCGCTTACTTGGAGCATGTCTGGCATGGCGTAACATGCAACGTGTCGGTGGTGTCGCGCCCAAGGGCGTCGCTTGCCACGCATGGCTCGATCCCAGAATGCACGGCTACGCATCGGTGTGGCGCCCGATCTCCTCGCTGGGACGAATGCAGAGGGTTTGGCCGACTGAAAACGTTGTCCCGGTCTCTGAGCGGCAGAGCACGCCGGTACGCGACCGGAAGCGGATCGCAACACTGGCGTTTCGTTTTGCGCAAAGCGTGCCGGGCGGCCCGTTGGACGTGGTCTCAAACACGATCCCGCACGCGCTTGTGAGGGTCAGCTGTCTTCGATTAGCGCCTTTAGGTTGGCCTGCCCCGCTTCGTAATCCGCGCCGAACCAACGGTCCATCATGCGGCCCATCCAGCGCCCGACGGGCCCTGGGCCCATATCCGTTTCTAGGCCACGGGTCACCGACGAGCCGGCGCCGCAATCGGAAATGTCAAAGACCGCCTCGGCAGGGCCCATTTCGCCGAAGTCGAGCGCGGAGCGCGCTACGTTCGACGCGTCGCTCACGATGATCTCTTGAGTGACCGCGCCCACCTCCGGGTTCTCCAAATGCCATTCGAACCGATTGCCGACGCCCATCTCTGGCCCAGAAACGACTGTCTCGACGTCCGGATCGATCCCAAGCCAGGGCGATCATTCCGCCGCTCTCTGAAGGCTGTTGACGTGCTCAAAGACGATCTCGGGCGGCGCCTCAATCTAGGCCGATCGCGTGACGGAAACATCTCGGGGCAGCAGCATTCCGATCCCGGCGAGCAGCGCGATCGCGACCACGACGACCAAAATCAATCGTTGGGCAATCCGCATGGTGCAACCCTCCCGGGTGCGATCCCAGCACGGACCGCCTCGGCCCGGATCACCGACGTCGCCCTCGCCCGCATGGGTTCGCGTCAAGCCGCGTTACCGATGCGCAGGCTAAGGACGATAGATGGGTCTGCAAGGCCGAAACCGAGAGCGAGCAGCTTGCACGCTCTCGTTTTGATCCGACGCGGCTCTTGGGGCGATCATCAACGGTATTTGCCGCAAATGCCAAAGACGTAGTGCCTGGCATCTAACGCTTTCTTCAGGGCCTTTACCGATGGTGCCAGCGGCCGTGGGGGCGGCGACGAACGAGGTGGATGCAGTGGCTCAGCAGAGCGACGTCACTATACTTGAACTTGAAGAAGCAGTGAGGCTGGACCCAGCCTACCTGGTTGCGCTCTTTCGCGATCTTGGGCCGCCCGCAGCCCAAAGCGTGTTGGCGCGCGCGATCACCGAGATCGGAGAACGGCTCGAGGGATTGTCCGAGCCGCACCGCTCCGGTCGTTGGGGGGAGCTCGCGCGGCGCGCGCGGGCACTCAGCGCCATCGCTGAGCAGGTCGGCATGACAGAGTTTTCCCGCGTGGCACGCAGCGTTGCGGAATGCGCCGCGCGAGAAGACGCACCCGCGCTTGGAGCGACGCTGGCCCGGCTCGACCGGGTCGCGCACCGCTCTCTCGCGGCCGTTTGGGACATGACCGGGACGGGCGCCTAGCGCGCGCATCACCGCATCAAACTCGCCTCCGGGGCGCACCGTCGGAGCGGTCCACGGCGGGGGAGGGTTGCGCCTCCCTGCGCGGCCGTTACCTTCGCCACCACCGCGAGCGGAGGTCCCTCTGCCTTCGGTCTCCCGTGTCCCAACCGAGGTGTGCGATGTCCGCCCCTGCCCCGCTTGCTTTCGCCGACCCCGAGGCCAAGGCCGAGGCCACACCGCTCCATATCGTCTCTGAAGACGGGTTGGGCGCGTGGCTCGAAGCGCAGCCTGATGGCATTGCGACCTGGGCCAAGCGGGTCGGCTTTACCGGCGCGCTGGGGCAGGCGCATCTTGTCCCCGATGGGAGCGCGGCTATTGCCGTCGTGGGCTATGGCACCGCGTCGAAACGCGCCCGCGGGCGATTTGCTGTTGCGCAGGGTGCCGCCGGTCTGCCTGCGGGCACCTACCGGATCGTCACGCCGCTCTCCTCCGGCGAAATAGAGGAGGCGGCGCTCGGCTGGCTCCTCGCCGCCTACCGCTTTACGCGCTACAAGGATGCGCCACCCCACAATGTGCACCTCGTCGCGCCGGAGGGCATTGATCCGGCGGAAATTCGTGCCATAGCCGAGGGCGAGGCGCTTACCCGCGATCTGATCAATACTCCAGCGCAGGACATGGGCCCGGCGGAGCTTGAAGTCGCCGCGCGCGACTTGGCCGAGGCGCATGGCACAACCTGCGACGTGATCTCTGGTGTCGCGCTCGAAGAGGGCTATCCCCTGATCCATACGGTTGGCCGTGCCGCTACGCGCGCGCCGCGGCTCATCGACCTGCGCCACGGCGAGGCCGGGCCGCGCGTCACTCTCGTGGGCAAAGGCGTGTGCTTTGATACTGGCGGGCTCAACCTCAAGCCTGCCAGCTCCATGGGCTTGATGAAAAAGGATATGGGCGGCGCGGCCACCGTTCTTGGCCTCGCGCACATGATCCTCGCGCTCGATTTAAAGATCCGGCTGCGCGTCTTGCTCCCGGCCGTCGAGAATGCCGTCTCGGGCGACAGCTTTCGCCCGCAGGACGTCCTCACATCGCGCAAAGGCCTCACCGTCGAGATCAACAACACCGATGCCGAGGGGCGCCTTGTCTTGGCCGATGCGCTCGCGCTCGCTTGTGAGGAGGAGACCGACCTCCTTGTGTCGATGGCAACGCTAACCGGCGCTGCGCGCGTCGCCGTCGGGCCAGACATCGCGCCTTTCTATACCGACGACGAAGCGGTGGCCACCGCCCTCGTCAACGCTGGCGCGCGCGTCGCGGACCCGGTCTGGCGTTTGCCCTTCCATGCTCCTTATGAGGGGATGATCGAGCCCGGTATCGCCGACCTCGACAATGCGCCGAAGGGCGGGTTTGCAGGCTCGATCACGGCGGCGCTCTTTCTTCGCCGCTTTGCCGAAGGCGCGCCCCGCTACCTGCATTTCGATATTTATGGCTGGCAACCAAACGCTGCGCCCGCGCGCCCCAAAGGCGGTGTGGGGCAGGGCGCACGTGCGTTGCTCGCGGCGCTGCCGCAGATCCTGCCGCAATGACCGACCGGCGCGAGACACTCGCGAATGCGTCGGTCGCGGCGGCCGAGCTCGAGGGGAGCGTCGCCGCACCGCGTTACGTCTCGGGGCACTGGGCCCGCATCGCCGTGCCCGTCACGGATCTCTGCGCCAAGCCCGGCGGCGCCCGGGACAGGCAGCTCCTCTACGGTCAGCGCTTTCGCGTCCTCGAAGAGAAGGAGGGCTGGGCCTTTGGCGCGGCGGCGCAGGACGGTTATGTGGGCTATGTCGGCACCGCTGCACTGACGGGCGACGAAGAGGGCACGCATCGGGTCTCGGTTCCGGCGACGCATCTTTATCCGGCGCCAGACCTTAAGCGGCCTGAACGGCAATGGCTTTCCTTCGGTTCTGTGCTGCGCATCGTGTCTGCAACGGGCGACTTTTTCGAAACATCCGAAAGCCTTTTCGTCCCCAAGCCCCACATCCGCCCCCTGCGCGCGGAGTTTGCCGACCCGGCCACGGTTGCACAGCTCTTCTTCGGCGTGCCCTACCTCTGGGGCGGTAATTCGGCGCGCGGTATCGACTGCTCTGGTCTTATTCAGGCCGCATGCCACGCCTGTGGCCTCGCCTGTCCCGGGGACTCAGACCAGCAGGAGGCGACGCTCGGCGAGACGCTTGCGCCCGGCGTCCCGCCGCAGCGGGGCGACCTCTATTTTTGGAAGGGTCATGTGGGATTGATGGTCGACGGCGAGACGATGATCCACGCCAATGCCCACACCATGGCGGTCTCTTACGAGCGAATTGTGGCTGCCATCTCGCGCATCGCCGCACAGGGGGAGGGGCCGGTCACGCGCCGTGCGCGCTTGCCGGGTCTCTGAAGATCATGGGCTAGTCGACGGCGCGGATAAGCTTACGCTCTAACACGCGCAGGACCATGCGCAGGTCTCCGCCTCGCTTGAGGATCTGCCCGTCCATCCCGATCACGGCATACATGCCTTGGCGATTGCGCAGGCGCGGGCGTTTTTCGATGCGGTAGAGCGGGTGCTCGGCGGTCCTGCGAAAGACCGAAAAGATCGCCACATCGCGCAGGCTCGAAATGCCGTAGTCGCGCCATTCACCGGCGGCGACCATGCGCCCGTAAACGCTGAGAATGGCGCCAAGCTCTCGGCGGTCGAACGCGACTTTCTCTTCGAAACGTGGGCTGCTGCCCCCGCCCTGCGGGACTTGCATGTTCATCGGGCGGAGTGTGGGTTGCCTCCCCTTGCAAATCAAGCGGAATGCGCGCGCGCCGCGCTTTCGCCCCGGTTTCACCCGCGAAAGACCCTGTCCAGGCCCCGAGATCGCCCGTGGCCGAAGGGACGCTTGGTCCTGTAGAAGAGCTTTTGCTCTGACCGGTGTCGCGGCGTTTCAGCCCCCACCCAGGCCGCGACACCGGGCTCTGCTCCACTCATCCCGTGTCGCCCCTCCATCGCTTGACCGGCGTGCGCGCGCGCGCTAGGCCGCGTGCCTCACACGGCAGATGTCATCGCGCGAAACGGGGCAAACGGCATGGGGCGCAAGCGTAAAGGCCGGGCCATCTCAGGTTGGGTGATCCTCGACAAGCCGCCGGGTCCAACCTCGACAGACATGGTCAACAAGGTCCGTTGGGCCTTTCAGGCGCAAAAAGCCGGCCATGCCGGCACGCTCGACCCCGCGGCGACGGGCCTTCTGGCGATCGCGCTCGGCGAAGCGACGAAAGCTCTGCCGCACATCACCGACGCCGCCAAGTGCTATCGCTTCACTGTGCGCTTCGGCGCGGCAACCAGCACGGATGATGCCGAGGGCGAAGTGATCGCCCGTTCCGCACTGCGCCCGAGAGACGAGGAGATCGCCGCGGCGCTGACGCGCTTCACCGGCTGGATTAAGCAAGTCCCCCCGCGGTTTTCAGCGGTGAAAGTTGAGGGCGCCCGCGCCTACGACCTTGCGCGGGAGGAGGCGGCGTTCGAGCTCGAAGCGCGTCCGCTTTTCGTTGACAGGCTCGACCTTGTAGCGCGACGGGACGCCGACACGGCAGAGCTAGACATGGTTTGCGGCAAGGGTGGCTATGTCCGCGCTATCGCGCGCGATCTCGGGCGGGCGCTCGGCGGGCATGCCCATGTCGCAGCCCTCCGCCGGCTCTGGTCCGGCCCATTTGACCTTAACGGCGCGCTCGATCTCGCCACGCTAGAGCGCCTGGCCCGGCAGCCCGATCTCGACGCCTATCTCTTGCCCCTCGAAGCCGGGCTACGAAGCCTGCCGGAGGCACGGATGAGCCCGGGCGGCGCGGCCCGGCTGCGGCATGGCAATCCTGGCGAGGTCACCTTCACCGACGCGGGCTATGGCGATATGGCCTGGGCCTCGGAGGGCGGTCGCGCGCTCGCGCTAGGAACTTATCGGAGCGGTATGCTCCACCCGACCCGTGTGTTTCAACTTGGGGATGCGCCGTGATCGTGCGCGAGGCGGTCAAAGGGGATGCGCCTTCGGTCGCCGTTTATTCGCCCTGCGAGCGCTACCGTTACGCGCTGACCCGGGTCTGGTCGCCGGGCGGCGGGCGGCTTCTCTGCGTGATGTTGAACCCCTCGACGGCGACGGAGATGCAGAACGATCCCACGGTGGAGCGCTGCGAGCGCCGGGCCCGTGCGTTGGGCTATGGCGCGTTCCGGGTGTGCAACATCTTTGCTTTCCGCGCGACCGATCCCAAGGTGATGCGCGCGGTGGCCGACCCTGTGGGCCCGGAGAACGACGCCGCGATCCTCGACGGCGCGGCATGGGCCGATGCTGTCCTCTGCGCTTGGGGCAGCCACGGCGCGCATCTGGAGCGGGGCCCGGCGGTCGCCCGCCTGCTCCGGCGCGCTGGCCGTCCGCTCCAGCATCTCGGGCTGACCAAGGAGGGACATCCGCGGCATCCGCTGTACATCGGCTACGCCGTTCAGCCCGAAGCATGGCTCTGATGGCCGGGGGGCGCACCGTTTGCCCGTGCCGCGGGTGGCGGCGTCGCGTTATGGATATTTGAAGCCCAAAGAAGACGAGGCGTCGCGCCGTTCCGCGCGTGCGGTGCCGGGCGATGTCGAGCCAAGCGAGGGGGCGGTGCGATGAGCGGGATTAACGGGTTTGCGGTGTCACGGATCGATGTCGGCGAGGTGGCGCTGTCTGTCCATCGCGGCGGGGCCGGCGTGCCTCTCGTGCTCCTCCACGGCTATCCGCAAAACCATATGACCTGGGCGCCCGTCGCGCCGCGCCTTGCCGAGGAATTTGACGTCATCGTGCCCGATCTGCGGGGCTATGGCGCAAGCGACGCGCCGGCCGACGATGCGGTGCACAGCGTCTACTCCAAGCGGCGGATGGCGGCGGACATTGTTGGCCTTCTCGACGCCCTGGAGATCGACCGCGCGCACATCATCGGGCACGACAGGGGCGCGCGCGTCGCCTATCGGTTGGCGCTTGACCACCCCAACCGGCTCGACCGGCTTGGGATCTGCGAGGTGGTGCCGACGGGCGACTTTTGGGCCGCGTGGAACGCTGAACTCGCCCTCGCCGCCTACCACTGGACGTTTCTCGCCCAACCCGCCCCGCTTCCGGAGCGGATGATCGGCGCCGATCCGGTCGGCTATGCCGATTGGACGCTTGCGCGTTGGACGGCCTCCGGCGATCTCGGCGCGTTTTCCGCAGTGGCGCTCAAGAGCTACCGCGCGCAGATGGCCGAGCCCGCGCGCTGCGCCGCGATGTGCGCCGATTACCGGGCCGGCGCAACGACGGACCGTCGGATCGACGACGAGAGCCGTGCGCGCGGCGCAAGGATCAAAGCGCCCTTGCACTTCCTCCATGCCGAGGCGGGCTTTCCAGCGCAGACCGGCAACGCTGCGGGCCTGTGGGCGCCCTGGGCGGAGCGCCTTACGATTTCGACCTGCCGTACCGGACACTTCATCATGGAGGAGGACCCGGATGCGTTCCTCGCTGCGTTCCGACCCTTCCTAACTGCGCCGGATTGAAGCCACCCGGGCCTTTACAAGGCCGCCCGGCTGCGCCATACGCCGCGCCTTGGGCACACTGCCCGCCCCCTCCAAGGGCCTTGCTGGACGACATCCCGGCTCGCGCCATCACATCACACTGCACAGGAGATCCCGATGTCGATCACTGCCGAGGAAAAAGCCGCCGTCATGAAAGAGTACGCGACGAAGGAGGGCGACACCGGTTCGCCCGAGGTCCAAGTCGCGATCCTGACGAAGCGCATCACGACGCTCACGGAGCACTTCAAAACCCACAAAAAAGACAACCACTCCCGCCGCGGCCTCCTAAAGCTCGTCGCCCAGCGGCGCAAGCTCTTGGATTACCTGAAGGCCAAGGAGGAAAAGCGCTACACGGATCTGATCCAGCGCCTGGGCATCCGCCGCTAACCACACAATGCAGCCGAGTGTCTGAACGGGCCGTGCCTTTGGCGCGGCGCGTTCCATTTCGGGCCGGGCGACAGTCAGCACGCGCCGCGCAGCTCCCCTTCCCAAGGGGCGTGAACTCCGATAGGAGCGCTCTATCCACACGTGCGCGGCCGACGGCCAGACCCAACCGCCCGGCCTTGTGAGGGTCAATCATTCGAACCGGGTCAGGGGCAATGGGGCCCCTACGCAATAGGGCGACAGCAGGGGCTGCCGCCCGGACAAGGACACAACATGTTCAACGACGTAAGGAAATCCATCCAGTGGGGAGAGGAAACGCTCACGCTGGAAACGGGCAAGGTCGCCCGACAGGCCGACGGGACCGTGATCGCCACCTATGGCGAGACGACTGTCATGGCCAACGTGACCTATGCCAAAGAGGCCAAGCCGGGGCAGGACTTTTTCCCGCTTACCGTTCATTACAACGAAAAGACCTATGCCGCCGGCAAGATCCCAGGCGGCTTTTTCAAGCGCGAGGGACGCCCGTCCGAAAAGGAAACGCTGACCTCGCGCCTGATCGACCGTCCGATCCGTCCGCTCTTCGTTCCGGGCTTTAAGCACGAGGTGCTGGTGATCTGCACGGTGCTCAGCCACGACATGGTTAACGATCCTGACATCGTCGCAATGATCGCGGCCTCGGCCGCGCTGACAATTTCGGGTGTGCCATTCATGGGCCCGATCGCGGCGGCGCGCGTCGGCTTCGAGGATGGCGATTATGTGCTCAACCCCGAGGTTTCGGACATGGATCAGCTCCGGCTGAACCCCGAGCAGCGGCTGGACCTTGTCGTCGCGGGGACGAAAGACGCTGTGATGATGGTCGAGTCCGAGGCCTATGAGCTGACCGAGGCTGAAATGCTGGGCGCCGTGACCTTTGCCCATGAGCAAATCCAGCCCGTAATCGACCTCATTATCGGCCTTGCCGAAGACGCCGCCAAAGAGCCGTTCGACTTTCAGCCGCCCGATTACTCGGCGCTCTACGACGCCGTCAAAGCCGCAGGCGAAGCCGATATGCGTGCGGCTTATGCGATCCTCGACAAGCAGGAACGCGTGACGACCGTCGGCGAGGTGAAAGAGAAGATCGTCGGGGCGCTGAGCGAAGAGCAGCAGGCCGACGCAAATCTGGGCTCGGCACTCAAAAAGCTTGAGTCCTCGATCCTTCGCGGTGACGTCGTCAAGAACGGCAAGCGCATCGACGGGCGGGACACAACGACCGTCCGCGCTATCGACTGCCAGACGGGCCTTTTGCCGCGGACGCATGGCTCGGCGCTCTTTACCCGGGGCGAGACGCAGGGCCTTGTTGTCACGACGCTGGGCACCGGCGAAGACGAGCAGATCATCGACGCGCTCCACGGCAACTACCGCGCCAACTTCATGCTGCACTACAACTTCCCGCCCTATTCGGTCGGCGAGGTCGGGCGCTTCGGGCCTCCCGGTCGGCGCGAGATCGGCCACGGCAAGCTCGCTTGGCGGGCGTTGCAGGCGGTGCTGCCTGCGCCAACCGATTTCCCATACACCGTGCGTGTTGTCTCGGAGATCACCGAGTCGAACGGCTCTTCGTCGATGGCAACGGTCTGTGGCTCGTCGCTCTCGATGATGGATGCGGGCGTACCGCTCAAAGCGCCGGTGGCGGGGGTCGCCATGGGCCTCGTGCTCGAAGATGACGGCTCCTACGCCGTACTGACCGACATCCTTGGCGATGAGGATCACCTGGGCGATATGGACTTTAAGGTCGCTGGGACCGAGGCCGGGATCACGTCGCTGCAGATGGACATCAAGGTCGCCGGGATCACGCCGGAGATCATGGAAAAGGCCCTGGCACAGGCCAAGGATGCGCGGCTGCACATTCTCGGCGAAATGGCGAAAGCGCTGACTGAGGCGAGCGAGTTCTCCGCCCATGCGCCGCGCATCGAGACAATGCAGGTGCCGACCGACAAGATCCGTGAGGTGATCGGCTCAGGCGGCAAGGTGATCCGCGAGATCGTCGAAGTGTCGGGCGCCAAGGTCGACATCAACGATGACGGCGTCATCAAGATCGCGTCGCCCAACGCCGAGGCCATCAAAAAAGCCTATGACATGATCCACTCGATCGTGGCCGAGCCCGAGGAAGGCAAGGTCTATCGCGGCACGGTCGTCAAACTCGTCGATTTCGGCGCCTTCGTGAACTTCTTCGGCAAGCGCGACGGGCTGGTTCACGTCAGCCAGATCGAGAACCGGCGGCTCAATCATCCGTCCGACGTGCTGAAGGAAGGCCAGGAAGTCTGGGTCAAGCTTCTTGGCTTCGATGATCGCGGCAAGGTCCGCCTGTCGATGAAGGTTGTCGATCAGGAGAGCGGCGAAGAGATGAAAAAAGAGGAACCGGCGGAGTAACCCGCGCGCTTGGTCCCACAAACGAAAAGCCCCGGTCCCTGGACCGGGGCTTTTTCAATGGACGCGCCTCGCGCGGCGCCAAGCATGCGCTTATGTCGTGGCGACGTGCCGGTCATGGCTACGCGCGGCGCGCAATGCCTCTAGGCGGGTAACGCCACGCATCGCACGGCTGGCTTCGTCCTGCGCGGCGAGGTGAGGACCGGCATGCATGGAAGAGGAGGGCAGGCGCGCAACCCCCTGCGGAAGTTCCGTTGCGCCGAGCTCCGCCAGCATCGTGTCAAGCTCGGGACGCGCCCCCGTTCCGCCCTCCCAGATCTCGCCGTGGAGCGCGGCGAGGAGATTGTGAAACTCCGGCATATGAACGGCTCCTGTGCGCATTCTTAGCCTAACGCACGAGACGCGTAATCCGTTCCCTCCGGCCCAAGAATTCTAGGCTTTTGCCCGAGCAGTATCCCGGAGCGGCCAGTTCCGGCCTCTCCGCGTCGCGCAACAAAACGGAGTGCAGCGCCACCGCGCGCACGCAGCCTACGAAAAGACGGTGACCTTTGTCCCCATCGGAACCTTCTCGTAGAGTTCCGTCACGTGCTCGTTCGTCATCCGGATACACCCCGAGGACACAGATCGACCGATCGACCACGGCTGCGGCGTGCCATGAATACGGTAGGCTGTGTCGCGGCCGTTGCGGAAGAGATAAAGCGCGCGCGCCCCGAGCGGATTGTTCGGCCCGCCTTCCATACCGTCGGCGAGGGGTCCGTATTTTGCAGGCTCCCGCTCGATCATCGCGAGCGTTGGACGCCAGGAGGGCCACTCGACCTTGCGCGCCACAACGGCGGAACCGCGAAAGTTGAGCCCTTCGGCCCCGACGGCAACACCATAGCGCATCGCCTGCCCGTTGCCGAGCGTCAAGTAGAGGTAGTGCCGTGATGTGACGACGAAGATCTCGCCGGCGGGCAAGGTTTGCTTGACGCTGACGACCTTTGGCGCCCAGCGCGGCGAGACCTGAAACGGCTGTGCAGCAGCGTTGGCAATGGCGGGTGTGGCCAAAGCACCGACGAAAGCAGCGGTCTGACCGAGAAATTGACGGCGAGTCGTCATCGAATGTCTCCAAGTTCTGTTCGCTCTGCCCGACAGGGATTCTTGAAGCGTGTCCGGTTTGCGCCGCAAGCCCTTATCGTGCAAGTGCACCGGCGCAACAATGCGTGGCAAATTGCGGCCAATCCGCGGAGAGCTTCACAAAACTTCCCGTGAGGAGGCGCGACGTCTCGGCGCAGCACGCCGCCCGGGGATCGGCATCGACGCCGTTCGCCATTGCGTTGCGCGCGCCATTGCGGCATCGCCGCGCCGGTGCCACATAGGACCAAACAGGAGGTGCTGCCATGATCGAGAAACGTGCGTTTTATATCGATGGAGCATGGGTGCCGCCCCAGGCCGCCAATGATCTGCCGGTGATCGACCCGTCGACCGAAGACGCCGTCGCCGTCATCTCCCTCGGCGATCGGGCCGATTTGGATGTGGCCGTTGCCGCGGCGCAAGCCGCCTTCCCCACGTGGTCGGCGCTCTCGATGGGAGAGCGGATCGCACACTTAGAGCGGCTCCAAGTGGCGTACGAGGCGCGCGAAGAGGATATGGCGCAAGCCATCAGCCTCGAAATGGGCGCGCCCATCGACATGGCGCGCCGCTCGCAGCAGGCCGCCGGGACAGAACACATCGCGGACGCCATTGCTCAGGCCAAGCGCTTTGAACAGGTCCGCCTGCTCAGCACCGAGGCGCCAAGCGACCGCATCGTGATGGATCCGATTGGCGTTGTCGGCATGATCACGCCCTGGAACTGGCCGATGAACCAGGTCACGCTCAAAGTTGCTTATGCTGCAGCGGTCGGCTGCACCATGGTGTTAAAGCCGTCTGAGGTCGCGCCGCTCTCCTCGGTCGTGTTTGCCGAGATCGTGGACGAGGCGGGCTGGCCCATGGGCGTTTTTAACATGGTCAATGGCGATGGCGCAGGCGTCGGCACACAGATGTCGATGCATCCCGGGATCGACATGATCTCCTTCACCGGCTCGACCCGCGCGGGCATCGCGATCTCAAAGGCGGCCGCCGATACACTCAAGCGCGTCTCTTTGGAGCTTGGCGGCAAGGGTGCCAACCTGATCTTCGCCGATGCCGATCAAAGAGCCGTGGAGCGCGGAACACGGCATGTGATGAATAATACCGGCCAATCCTGCAACGCGCCGACGCGGATGCTCGTGGAGCGCGCGATCTACGACGACGCCGTCGAGATCGCGCGGGAGACGGCCGAGGCCACCAAGGTCGCCAGTGCGCATGAGAGTGGGCGGCATATCGGCCCGGTCGTGTCCGAAGTGCAGTGGAACAAGATCCAGGGCCTGATCCAAACCGGGATCGACGAGGGCGCGCGGCTCGTCGCGGGCGGGGTTGGCCGGCCCGAAGGTCTCAACCGCGGCTATTACGTCCGGCCGACCGTCTTTGCCGATGTGACCAACGATATGACGATTGCGCGGGAGGAGATCTTTGGCCCTGTCCTGTCGATCATCCCGTTCGACAGCGAAGAGGAAGCCGTGCGCATCGCCAACGATACGCCCTATGGCCTGACAAACTATGTGCAGTCCGGGGACGGGACGCGCCGCGCCCGCCTCGCACGTCAACTCCGCGCCGGCATGGTCGAAATGAACGGCCGCAGCCGAGCATCGGGTTCCCCCTTTGGCGGGGTCAAGGCCTCTGGCAATGGCCGTGAAGGCGGAATGTGGGGCCTCGAAGAGTTTTGCGAAGTGAAAGCAGTGAGCGGGTGGCCCGAGGACATCGCGGCCGAGTAACGCAACTGGACGGATAAGCCGACAGCAAAGGTGCGGCGGCGTGAAGGGCGCCGTGCGAAAGCTGCGTCATCCGGGCGAGGTGGCGCGGCGCGCACCTCTGCGATCCGCTTGGGTCAAAGGGCGCGCCTTTTTCGCAACGCGCCAAGGAACTGCGCTATAGCCCCGTCCGACGGACCGGCGCGATTGCTCCCCCTGGTTTGTACGTCGCGCGGCGAGCTCGGCATGACGTGGCCAACGACGCCTTAACCACCCGGACCCAAGACAAAGTCCATGAGCTTGGGAAGGCACACGGTCTTAAGGTCGTAGGTCCGCACGATGTGCTCGCGCGCGCTTTGTCGTACCAGCGCATATGCCTCCGGCTCGGCCAGAGCGCGCGTCAACGCCGCGGCCCACCCTTTGACATCGAAGAAATCGACCAGCGTCCCCGTCTCTCCATCGGCAATCACCTCTTCCACCGGCGGCGTTCGCGAGGCCACGACATGTGCGCCGACGCTCATCGCCTCGAGCATCGACCATGACAGGACGAACGGATAGGTGAGGTAGGCATGCGCCCGCCCGACGCGGAGCACCGAGAGAAAGTCGTCATAGGGCACGCGGCCCAGGAAATGCACACGTGAGACGTCGAGCCGGTCGCCAACCTCCGCGAGCATCTTCTGCTTCCACGTCACATTCGTGCCGGGCGCGGGGCCATAGCCGCCCGCTTCGCCCCCGATTACCAAGACCTGCGCCTGGGGCCGCGCCTCGAGCACCTGCGGCAGCGCCCGCATGAAGGTATGAAAGCCGCGGTAGGGCTCGAGCACGCGGTTGCAAAAGGTCAGCACTTCGTCGCCCGCGCAAAGGAGCGGCCCGCCCGGGACTTGGAAACGCGCCTCTGCATCCGGCGCGATCCGCCCTGTATCGACCCCGTCATGGATGACCGAGATCTTCTGGCGCAGCTCGGGCGGAAACGTCCCCGCTTGAAACGCTGTGGGCGCCATAAGCGCGTCGGCCTCCACCGCCGCCTGCAGCAGATGCGCCTTGCGCGCCGTCACCCGCAGGTCGCGCCCGAAATCCGGCCCGCCCATCTCTGGGTCGAACGCAACGTCGAGCCCCGTTGGCGCATAAAGAAATTCGGCATAGCCCAGATGCCGCGCCTCGGGCCAGACCTGCCGGAGAAAAAGCGTCTCCCCCCAATTGATAATCCCAAAGACGACATTGGGCACCTCGCCCGTCTTATCGCGGAGCGCCTTTGCCGCCCGCGCTGCCGCGGCCCCGTTCTTGGCGGTTTCGGCAAAGGTCGCGCCGAGGTCCCGCGTCGGCCCCATCTCGTTGCGGTACTTTACATGGGGCAGTGGCTGCGGGTTCTGGTTGCCGTCCCATGTTACGACGCCAACATGGTGCCCGGCCTTGCGCAGCGCAGGGGCAAGGTACCGGAACTGTCCGGGGAAATTGCGGTGAACGAGGAGGATCTTCATTCGGCAGGGTTAGGCGACGTCCTGCCCCGCGCCCGGTGCGAGATTGAACGCCGCACCGATAAGCTGCCTAGTGTAGTCCGAGCGCGGGTTGTCAAAAACCTGCTCGGTCAACCCGGCCTCGATGATATCGCCGTGCCGCATCACGAGGACCTTGTGCGACATCGCCCGCACCACGCGCAAGTCGTGGCTGATGAAGAGGTACGCGAGCCCGTAACGCGCCTGAAGGTCGCGCAAAAGGTCGACGATCTGGACCTGCACTGTCATGTCGAGCGCAGAGGTCGGCTCGTCGAGGACCACCAGTCGCGGCCGCAGAATCATCGCGCGTGCAATCGCGATCCGCTGCCGCTGCCCGCCCGAGAACTCGTGCGGGTAGCGGTCCATCAAAGCGGGATCGAGCCCGACCTCGGCCAGCATCTCGCCGACGAGCTCCCGCGTGTCGCGCCCATCTTCGACGCCGTGGACACCCAAGCCCTCGGCCACGATCTGCTCCACGGTCATCCGCGGGCTCAGCGAGCCGTAGGGGTCTTGGAAAACGATTTGCATATCACGGCGCAGCGGGCGGAGCTGGCGCGAGCTTCGGCCCTGCACATCGTCGCCCCGAAAGACTATCGGCCCTTCCGACGAGATGAGCCGCATGAGCGCCAGCGCCAGCGTCGTCTTGCCCGAGCCGCTCTCACCGACAATGCCGAGCGTCTCCCCCTCCCGAACGGTGAGCTTGGCGTCATTGACGGCCTTCACATGACCGACCGTTTTGCGCAGGAAGCCGCGCTGGATCGGAAACCAAATGCGCAGCCCGTCGGTCGAGAGGACCTCCCGCCCCGCTTCATCAAGCGGCGCCACGGTGCCCTTCGGCTCCGCCGCGAGGAGTTTTTGCGTATAGGGGTGGCGTGGATTGGCGAAGATCTCCGCCGTTGGCCCGGTCTCGACGATCTCTCCGTCCTTCATCACGCAGACGCGATCGGCGATCTTGCGTACGATGCCAAGGTCGTGGGTGATGAAAAGAAGGCTCATATTTTCCTGATCTTTCAGCTCGTAGAGCAGATCGAGGATCTGGGCCTGAATGGTCACGTCGAGCGCGGTCGTCGGTTCGTCGGCGATCAAGAGCTCGGGCCCGTTGGCCAGCGCCATCGCGATCATCACGCGCTGCCGTTGCCCGCCCGAAAGCTGATGCGGATAGGCGCGGAGCCGGGTTTCAGCGTCGCGGATCCCGACCTTCTCCAACAGCTCGAGCACCCGCTGGCGCGCCGGCTCGCCCACGAGCCCCTGGTGCAGCGCTAGGCTTTCCATGATCTGCTTTTCGAGCGTGTGGAGCGGATTGAGCGAGGTCATCGGCTCCTGAAAGATAAAGCTGATGTCGTTGCCGCGGACCTGCTGAAGATCTGCCTCGCTCCGCCCCCGCATCTCCTGCCCGCGATAGGTGACAGAACCGCCCGTTGCCGCATTGTCGCCGAGAAGCGAGACGGTCGAGAGCGCCGTGACCGACTTGCCCGACCCGGACTCCCCAACAAGCGCCACGGTCTCGCCTTCGGCCACATCAAACGAGACGCCTTTGACCGCCGGAATGTCCCGCCCATCCTGGCGAAAGGTCACCGTCAGATCCCTGACCTGCAACAAGCTCATCGCGCGCGCTCCCCAGCCCTATCCCGCATCTCGCCCATCATCTTGGTCCAAATACTCCGCGGGGGTGCGGGGGTGCGTGACCCCCGCCGCCGAGCATGGGCCAAGAGCGCAAAGCCGGAATGTGGCATTCTGCCCTCCACATGCGCTGGTGCCCGCCGTCTCAGGTAAACGTCTTTCTGGGGTCGAACGCGTCCCGCACGCCTTCGAAGACAAAGACAAGAAGCGACAGCATGATGGCAAAAGTGAAGAAGGCCGTGAAGCCGAGCCAGGGCGCCTGCAAATTCTGCTTGGCCTGGAGCGTGAGTTCGCCGAGCGACGGGGCGGAGGAGGGGAGGCCGAAGCCCAGGAAGTCGAGCGAGGCGAGGCCCCCGATCGTGGCCGTGATCAGGAATGGCATCATCGTCAGTGTCGCCACCATCGCGTTGGGCAGCATATGGCGAAACATGATCGTCCAGTTGGACACCCCCAGCGCGCGGGCCGCGCGGACGTATTCGAGGTTCCGCGCGCGCAAAAACTCGGCTCGAACGACGCCGACCAATGCGGGCCAGCCAAATAGCACGGTGAGGAACACCAAGAGCCAGAAACTTCGCCCCAGGATCGCGAACATGATGATGATGATGTAGAGCGACGGGGTCGACACCCAGATCTCGATGAAGCGCTGGAAAAAGAGGTCGGTCTTGCCGCCGAAGTACCCCTGCACCGCGCCCGCGACGATTCCGATGATCGAGGCGCACACCGTGACGATCAGGGTGAAAAGGATCGAGAGCCGGAACCCATAGATCACCCGTGCGAGCACGTCCCGCGTTGCGTCGTCTGTGCCGAGCCAGTGGTTGGCGTCGGGCGGCGAGGGGGCGGGCTGCCCCAACGTGTTGGGGGTGTTGTAGCTGTAGGGGATGAGCGGCCAGAGCATCCAGCCCTGCACGACCTCCTCCCCCGCGATCTCCGTCGCGCCCGCCTCGACATCGGCCATCACCTGCTCGGGCTCGTAGAAGCACTCCTCCACGCCGCCCGTCACGATCAGGCACTGCACCTCCGCATCGCGGTAAACGGCTTCGGTTGGGAAATCGCCGCCGAAGGTCTGCTCGGAGTAGAAGTTTTGGATTGGAAAGAAGATCTCGCCCCGGTACTGCACCAGGATCGGTTTGTCGTTGGCGATGAACTCTGCAAAGAGCGTGATCGTGAAGATGATCGAGAAGATTATGAACGACCAATAGGCCCGCCTGTTCCGCTTAAAGTTTCGCCAGCGCCGTTGGTTGAGCGGTGACAACGAAAAAAACCCCTTTTTGCGCGGAGGGATGACGACGGCAGGGCGTTCGGTCTCTGTTTCGGGCGCAAAGTCGGGAAGGGAGGTATCGGGCGCGGCCATATCAGGTCTCCCGGCTCTCAAAGTCGATCCGGGGATCAACGAGTACATACATCAAGTCGGAGATGATCCCGACCAACAGCCCGATCAGGCCGAAGACATAGAGCGTGCCGAAGACGACCGGGTAGTCGCGCGCGACAGCTGCCTCGAAACCGAGCCGTCCAAGCCCATCGAGCGAAAAGATCGTCTCGATGATGATCGAGGCGCCGAAGAAGACGGAAAGGAAAGCTGCCGGGAAGCCCGCAATGACGATCAGCATCGCGTTGCGAAAGACGTGGCCATAGAGCACGCTGCGTTCGCTCAGCCCCTTGGCCTTCGCCGTGATGACGTATTGCTTTTTGATCTCGTCCAAAAAGCTGTTCTTCGTCAGCAGTGTCAGCGTGGCAAAGGCCGAGATCGTGGAGGCCGTGACGGGCAGGGCGATGTGCCAGAAATAGTCGCCGATCTTCCCGAGCAAGCTCAGCTCGTCGAAATTGTCCGACACCAATCCTCGGAGCGGGAAGATCTGGAAATACGACCCGCCCGCGAAGAGCACGAGCAGAAGGATCGCGAAGAGAAAGCCCGGGATCGCGTAGGCCACGATGATTATGCCCGACGTCCAGGTATCGAAACTCGTGCCGTCGCGCACGGCCTTGCGAATGCCGAGCGGTATCGAGACAAGGTAGGCGATGACGGTGGACCACAGCCCCAGCGTGATCGAAACAGGCATCTTCTCGATGACGAGGTCGACCACGGAGATCGAGCGGAAATAGCTCTCGCCGAAATCGAAGGTGATGTAATTGCCCATCAGGATGAGGAAGCGCTCGCCGATGCCGATGGGCTCGGTGCCGCATTCCGGCGCGTCTAGGCTCGGCTCGCCGAGAAAGCCCGCCTCGCAGACGATGCGAGCAAAGCCGAGATCGACCTCCAGCTCGTCGAGGAAATCCTGCGGCAGCCCACGCGCCCCGAGATAGCGATCATCCGCGCCGCCGCTTGTGCCGCCATCCTGCGCCGCGCCCGCATCGCCGCCCCCCGCGATCCCCTCGAAGACGTCGCCGTCGCCCTCGACCTGGGCGATGATCTGTTCGATCGGTCCGCCGGGGACAAACTGCGTGAGGGTGAAGTTGATGACCATGATCCCGAAAAGGGTCGGGATGATCAGCAGCAACCTGCGGAGGATATAGGCGCCCATTCTGGCTGTCTCTCGCTTGGGGGCCGGGACTAGCGCAGGACGCCTGCGTCGCGCAGCTCGGCGGCGCGGTCCGCGTTGTACCACCAGAAATCGAGGTAGCCGAGCGCGTAGGGCGGCAACGGGTCGGGATGCTCGAAAATGTCGAAATAGGCCACGTTGTACGTGTTGTTAAACCATTGCGGCACCCAGAACCTCTCGGCGCGCAAGACGCGGTCGAGGGCGCGGGTGGCATGGGTCATCTCTTCCCGGCTCTCCGCGGCGACGATGGTCGCGATCAGGCTGTCGACCGCCTCGGATTTGAGCCCCATCGCGTTGAAGACGCTCGTATCGGCGGTGGCGCTCCCAAAGTACTGCTCCAGACCGCGGCCGGGCGTGTATCCCATCGGGAATTGGTCGGTCACTATGTCGAAATCGAAGGACCGCTCGCGGTTCGTGGCCTCAGCATTGTCGACGCGGTTGTGTACGGCGTCGATCCCAGCCCGGCGAAGGTTCTCGACATAGGGGTTGACGACGCGGTCGAAAGTCGGGCTGTCGTTGAGGAACTCAACGCGCAGCGTTCGCCCGTCTTTCCGGCGCATCCCGTCGGCGGGGTCGACCTCCCAACCCGCCTCGTCCAGAAGGGCCAAGGCGCGGCGCAGGTTGCCCCGGTCGAGCTGGCGTTCGCCGCTCACCGGCGACAGGACGGCCTCTTCGGTCAGCACGCCCTCGGGCAACGCCTCTGCCAGGGGCTCAAGCAGGGCGAGCTCTTCGGGCGTGGGCATGCCGGTCGCTGCAAGGTCGCTATTGTCCCAAAAGGAGTTCACGCGCTGATAGAGGCCGTAGAAGAGCTGCTCGTTCGACCACTCAAAATTGAACATGAGCGCGATCGCCTCCCGCACGCGCGGGTCTTGAAATTGCGGGCGCCGCAGGTTCATCACAAAGGACTGTCCCGACGCGATTGTCCCGTTCTCGAGCGACTTTTTGACGACATGCCCGTTTTCGACCGCAGGAAAATTGTACCCGGTTGCCCAGGACTTTGAGCTGCTTTCGATGCGGAAATGGTAGGCACCGCCCTTGAACGCCTCGAAGGCAGAGTTGAAATCCGCAAAGTACTCGATGCGGATCGCATCGAAGTTGGACCGCCCCACATTGATTGCAAGATCGGCCCCCCAATACTCGGGGTTGCGCCGATAAACGATGGTCTGGCCGACATCCATGTTTTCTACGTCGGCGACATAGGGGCCAGAGCCGAGGAATGGGATAAGAGAGTTTTCCTCAAGATCGAGGCCGTTCTCCTCGTAATGCGCTTTGGAGAAGACCGACAGCGATCCCACAGTCTGGATCACATCGCGCTTGGGCACCTCTTCTTTGAAGACGTAGCGCACGCGGCGGTCATCCAACACCTCCGCGCTCTCAACCAAGCGCTCAATCACGGCGCGAAAGGACGGAAGCCCTTTGTCGCGGAAGAGTTCGTACGTGAAAAACACGTCTTCGGCCGTGAGCGGCGAGCCATCGGCGAAGGTGATCCCCTCACGCAGAGTAAAGATGACCTCGGAGCGATCTTCGGGGTACTCGATCGTTTCACAGAGCAGGCAATAGCTCGAACCGATCTCATCTGCCGTCGAGGTCAGCATGCTTTCGTGTCCGACAGAGCTGAGCCCCGCCCCGCGGCCTTTCACGGAGTAAGGGTTCATCGAGTCGAAGCTTCCGAATGCCCAGATCGAGATTTCGCCGCCCTTGGGCGCGTCCGGATTAACGTAATCGAGATGCTCGAAGTCCTGCGCATAGCGGAGCGTGTCCGCGTTGAACGTCGTGATCCCATGGGACCGGATCCAGCCCTCTTCGAGCGCGTCGACCTGCGTTGTTGCCAAAAGCCCCGCCAGCAGCGGCAAGGCCATCCATTTGAGCGTGTGGCGCCGCGCGCGGTCTGCAGCGCCGTGCGAAGCGGAAAGGGAAAGGGCGCGGGCGGGCAACGGTGCAGTGGGGCGCATCGACAACGTCTCCTTACATTCGTCCGTCAACTCTGCGGCGCGCCAAAAAGGGCGGAGTGCGGAGGAAACTTTGCTCCGCGGCGGCACGTCGCACATCAACAAGAGATAGGGTCGATGGCGTCTTGTGAAGGGTCAAGTTGCGATTCTGTGAGGATGTGCGAGCCAAACCGCGTGCTCAACGCCCAAAATGAAACAAAGCGCCGGCCATCGGCGGGCGCTTTGCGGTTCGGATCCGGTGGGCCTGCGGGCTCAGTCGTCGGTCGCGTCGAGATAAGCGATGAGGTTCACGCGGTCCTCCCAAGATGGCAGACCGCTAAAGGACATCGATGTGCCCGGCGCCCAGCCGCGCGGGTCCTCGAGAAAGGCGTAAAGGTTCTCCGGCGTCCACACCTCGGCCGATGCCTCCAGAGCGCCGGAATAGGCAAAGCCTTGCGCGCTGTCGATTTCGCGCCCCACGACCCCGTAGAGGTAGGGGCCGGTCGCGTTTGCGCCGTCCTCTAGCTGGTGGCAGGCACGGCACTTCGACCAGACTCGCTCGCCCTTGCCCGCATCCGCCTGCGACCACTTCTCCTCAAAGCTGAGCTCGGCCACCTCTTCGACCGCCGTGTCGCTCTCAACGGCGATGGAGTAGGCCTGGTGATGATCGCCCTTGCCGTGATGACCAACGCTGTAGAGATTATCGGCGACGAACACGCTCAGAAGCAGGACCAGCCAAGAACTCAAGAGGCCAATCGAGGCCTTCATCACCGTCATCGTGTCGAACATGTCGCATTCGCTTCCTGTGTCGCGTTAGGCCAGGATCTACGGCCTTCCCGCCACGGCACGCAAGGTGTATCCGGCGCGACCAAACGCCCTTCTGCACTGGTTTTCTTGCGTTTCGCGCCCAGCGCAGCCTGCCGAAAGCTGCCATGATGCCCTCAGAGACAAGCCCGCCAAAGATCGCCTTTCAGGGGGAGCCGGGCGCCTATTCGCATCAGGCCTGTCACGATGCCCGGCCGAACCACGAGGCGCTGCCATGCGCCACGTTCGAGGCCGCCATTGAAGCAGTCCGTGCGGGGCGCGCAGATCTTGCAATGCTGCCGGTTGAGAATACGACCTATGGGCGCGTGGCAGACATTCACCGCCTGCTGCCCGAGAGTGGTCTCCACATCATCGATGAGGCATTTGTGCGGGTGCATATAAACCTGCTCGCCGTGCCTGGCGCGCGGCTTGCCGATATCCGCGATGCCTGGAGCCATCTTGTCCTCCTGCCGCAATGCGCGACGTTTCTTCGCGCCAACGGGATCACCGGCCGTGTCAGCACGGACAATGCCCGCGCCGCCCGCGATGTGGCCGAAAAGGGCGACGTTACGCAGGCGGCGCTCGCCTCCGACCTTGCCGGCGAGATCTACGGGCTTGATCCGCTCGCACGGCATATCGAGGACGAGGACACAAACACGACGCGCTTTCTGATCATGGCGCGGCAACCCGATTACCTCCGCCGTGGCACCCACGGGATGATGACGACCTTCGTCTTCCGTGTCCGCAATATCCCCGCCGCGCTCTACAAGGCGATGGGCGGGTTTGCGACCAACGGCGTCAATATGACAAAGCTCGAAAGCTACATGGTCGACGGGATGTTTACCGCAACGCAGTTTTACGCCGACATCGAGGGGCACCCGGACGACCGTAACGTGCAGCTGGCACTCGAAGAGTTGGAGTATTTCTGCACGAAGCTTGAAGTGCTCGGCGTGTATCCGGCGGATCCGAAGCGGCGCTGACGCGTTATTTCTGCTCGCCGTCTTTGACTTGCGCCACGGCGTTGGCCCCATGTCGCTGTTCCGCGTCGCGTGCGATTTTCGCCGCAGTGGCGTTGAGTTGAGCTTGCAGTTTGCCGCGGGCAAGCTTGAGCGGCTGAAGCAGGACCTTGGCGCCCAAGCCCGTTGCCCGAAGCGTTGCGCTGAGGTCGAGCACAGTGTGCCCTGCGTCGGGCGCGGTGAGCGTAATCTCGACTACACCTTCAAGCCCGCTTCCCGTCCCATCGAGGCGCATCGCCTGGGGCCGCTTGAGCGTTCTCATGGCGATCTCCGCCGTGCGTGCACGGCCAGAAAAGGTAAATTCCGTCAGCCAAACCGTGCCTTCCGCCACAGGGCCCTCCGAGCCCCTCGCGCGTTCGATCTTGGCGCCGCGCCTACGAAGCGTCTCTTCGAACCGCTCGAAGGCGGTAATCTCTTCCCAGACGACATCGGTGGGCAGCGCGATCTTTTCACGGGCCGTGAGCTCCATCACCGCGTCCTCTTACCTCAGTTGATCCGACAGCCATCGGGCCAGCAGGAAATGCGCGATCGCGCCTTGTCGCGCGGGCTTGATCCGATCGCTCTCCTCGGCATGGATGGCGAGCAGGTCCTCGCGCGTCACCCAGAGCGCGTCTTCGAGCTCGATGGGATCGAGCGTGATCTCGCGCGTGAGCGCGGTGCCTTGGCAGCCAATCATCAGCGACGCGGGGAACGGCCACGGCTGCGACGCAAGGTAGCTCACCCCGCCCACGCGGATGCCCGCCTCCTCGGAAACCTCGCGGCGCACAGCCGCTTCTATCGTCTCGCCCGGCTCCACAAAGCCTGCAAGGAGCGAATACATGCGGTCGGGCCATCCGGGCGATCGGCCGAGCAAGACCGAATTCCCATGGGTGATCAGCATGATCACGACGGGGTCGGTCCGCGGAAAGTGACGCGCGCCGCAGGCCGAACACTGGCGCTGCCAGCCACCTTCGATCATCGCGGTCGGCCCCCCACATCGGGCACAGAACCGATGCGTTCGGTGCCAGCCGAGGACAGCTTTGGCGGTGGCTGCCAGTTCGGCATCGCGGGGCGTGAGACGCGCCATGGCGCTGCGCAGTTCCATAAAGCGGTGATCGGCAGGCAGGCCGGGGTAGCGCTGTTCGGTCGGGTCGAGAAACGCTCCGGCCGGACCGGTTTCTTGGCCTTCAGGCTCCCAGTCGGAGACATCGGCGGCAAACCAGGGCGGTCCTTCAGCCGCCCGCTCGGGATCGCGGCGCAAGTCCGCGCCGTCGCCGCGCCCGAGAAAGACGCGCTCCTTTTGCCCCTCGGCGAGGATCGCGGCGCAAGCCTCTACCGGGGCGAGGCACAGGTCGGTTTCGTCATTGCGGACGAGGACCTTGCCGCGCCAGAGGGGTAAGATGCGGGCCTCAGGCCCTGCGGCGAGGGCGTCGAGCTTTGCCGGGTCTGACCGAAGCGTCGCGGCGCGCTCCAGCCCGGAGCCCCCGAAGGTCACCGCTTCCGCGTCTTTCATCCCGCCCCCAAGGTTGCGCTGACATTCGCGCCGGGTGCTGCAGGACCCGGCCCGGCGCGGCAATGCCACGCGGCCCGGCGCGGCGCAAACGCTTTCGGGGCCGGGCCCGCATCTCGTCGCCAGACCGGAGCACGGCACTCCCTTTGACCCCGACCTCTGATCCCAAACGACGAGTGCGCGTGATCCGGCCTTGCCCCGCCGCATGCTTTCTGCGCAGGGACATTGCACCGTTGCAGACAACAAAAAAGGAGGCCTCTCCGAAGTGTCGGGGCCACATCGCTTCACGGCCGACGCCGGCCCGACCGAGGCACATCTGCGCCTGATTTCCCTGTCCGACCTGCATATGAGGCTGATGCCCTACGACTATATCGCCGATCAGCCGGTGACGGGTCAGAGCCTCGCACTTGCTGCCGCGGAGGCCGAGCTTGCGCGCAAAGAGGCTCTAAACGCGCTGTTGTTCGATATCGGCGATGCCTACGAGGGCAGCCCCATCGACGATGTCCTCGCCACAGCCCCGCCCTCGGGCGGACACCCGATGTCTGCGGCACTCCAGGCGGCCGGTCTCGACGCGGCAACGCTCGGCAACCACGACTTTGACCGCGGCCTCTCGCCCGTTAAACGGATCATCGCCGAGGCGCCGGTGCCGCTGACCTTGGCCAACATTGTGCGGGCCCTGGGGCCAACGCCGCTCGACGACACGCCTTTGGCGCCGACCACGCTCCTCTTTGAGCGACCTCTGACCTGCGGCGATGGCGCGGCTCGTCCGATCAAAATCGGCCTTATTGGGGTCGCGCCACCACAGACCCTGGCTTGGAACGGCGATGCGCTCGGCGGGCAGCTCGCCTCACGCGATATCGTAGAGACCGTAGCTGCCTGGGCGCCGGACTTGCGGCGTCGCGGGGCGGACGTTGTGATCGTGCTCTGCCATTCCGGGATCGGCAGCGCGCGTGCAACGCCGATGATGGAGCATGCCGCCGTGCCTGTAGCCGCGCTCGATACGGTCGACGTCGTTCTTTCGGGCCACGCCCACGACCTTTTCCCCGCGCCGGATTTCGCGCCGCCGCCGAGCGCTGTGCCGGCGAGCGCGAATGGGCCGGGCAAAGCCGAGCGCATAGATCCGGCCGCCGGTATGCTCCATGGCAAGCCCACCACGATGCCGGGCGTTTGGGGCAGCCATATTGGCCTGGTCGACCTACGCCTGAGCTATGATGCCGGAGGCGGATGGCGCGTAACCGAGAGCGCGGCCTCCCTCCGCTCGGTCACGCGCCAACGCCCGCATCCCGGCGTTGTCGCAGCCGCTGCGGCCCACCATGCGGAAACGCTGCGCCACGTCGCGCGGCCCGTTACGCAGAACAGCCGCGCCTTCAGCACCTATTTCGCGCACATCGCCGATGTGCCCGCGCTTCAGATCGTCAACGCGGCGCAGGCAGACGCTGTCGCCGACGCGCTGCGCGGACGGCCGGAGGCCGCGCTCCCGATCCTTTCGGCGACGGCGCCACTGAAGGCGGGCGGACAGCGTGGGGCAGCGGAGTACACCGACGTGCCCGCGGGCACGCTCCTCATGCGGCATGTGGTCGATCTCTACGTTTACCAAAACACGCTTGCCGCTTTGCGTCTGACGGGGGCCCAACTGAAAGACTGGCTCGAACGCAGCGCAAGCGTCTTTCAGACGGTCGTCCCTGGCGCGTTGCGCGCTCCGCTGCTCGACCCGGCGCACCCAAGCTACGCCTTCGACGTCGTATCGGGCGTGACCTATCGGATCGACCTAAGCCGAGAACCGCTCTTCGACGCGGTCGGAACGCGGCTCAGACCGCACGACTGCGTGGGCCGGATCGTCGAGCTGCGCCACGCGGGGCGCCCGATTGCGCCCGACGATGCTTTCGTTCTTGCGACCAACAGTTACCGTCTGGGCGGGGGATGCGGATTTCCGGTGTCGGGGGCCGCGCCGCTGTCGCTTGGCGGGCCAATCGCCGTCCGCGACGTTCTGCTTGCCTACCTAAAAGCGGGGGGCGCAGACAGGGCGCTCCCGCCGCCCGCATGGGGCTTTGCGCGCTTGCCCGGCACGCGCGTCATGTTC
Source organism: Pseudomonadota bacterium (assembly GCA_038745585.1). GTDB lineage: Bacteria > Pseudomonadota > Alphaproteobacteria > Rhodobacterales > Rhodobacteraceae > HLUCCA09. The sequence goes on along the minus strand of JBCDLH010000008.1, from coordinate 71,353 downwards.
GACCTGCCCAAAGCTGCGCGGACTGCGCTGCCCGGCGAACGAAACGCGCGGTCGCCGGCTGTGGTCCGCGTTGGAGAGGGAGACGGCGACTCTGATCGCTACGCGTTGGACCTTGCGCGCGCGGGCCAGATGGGGCCAGCGTGACGGCAAGCGAGCCCAGACCCGCCTGTTTTTTGAGCGTTTAGCGCGCTTACCAAGCAGTTGGTGGTTGGCCCAACCTCGGCACAGCCGTCAAAGCAACGGCAGTACTTCCAACCCGGCGCGGGGTTCTCACAGTGCGGCGATCCCGCGTGATGCTGGGCCAACGCCCAGTCGCTTCGCGGTCAACCATAACGGACAGTGGAGGTCCTGACGTGTTTATCCGTACTGTTGCCGCTGGGGGAGTCGCGGCGATTCTTTCTGCCGCCGCCGCCGCCGTCGCCGCGCAGACCGAAGTACCCTTCGCGCTCGACTGGAAGTTTGAGGGGCCATCGGCAGCCTACTTCGCCGCCATCGACAACGGGCACTTCGCCGAAGCCGGTCTTGAAGTCGAAGTCGCGGCCGGACAAGGCTCGCTCGATGCGATACCCAAGGTTGCCACTGGCGCCTTCCCGATGGGTTTTGCCGACATCAATTCGTTGATCAAGTTCCTCGACCAAAACCCGGGCGCGCCGGTCACAGCCGTGATGATGGTCTATGACAAGCCGCCCTTTGCCGTCGTTGGCCGCAAGTCGCTCGGCGTCGAAGCTCCGGCAGATCTTGAAGGCAAGATCCTCGGCGCGCCGCCGCCAGATGGCGCCTGGGCGCAGTTCCCGGCCTTCGCCACAGCGGCGGGCATCGACATGGACGCGATCACCGTTGAGCCCGTAGGATTTCCCACGCGCGAGCCGATGCTCGCCGAGGGCAACGTCGCTGCCGTCACGGGCTTTTCCTTTTCGTCGTTTCTCAACCTCGTGCGTCTCGGCGTGCCGGAGGACGATATCTCGACCATCCTCATGGCCGATCACGGGTTGCAGCTTTATGGCAATGCGATCATCGCCAATACCGAGTTCGCGGCGGCAAACCCCGAGGCCGTGACAGCGTTTCTGGCAGCGGTCGCTGCCGGTTGGCAGGATGTGATCTCGGACCCGGCGGCCGGAGCGGCGATGGTCGCCGAGCGCAATCCGGCGATCGACGTTGCCCTCGAAGAACGGCGCTTGCAGCTTGCCATCGACGCCAACGTCCTAACCGATCACGTCAAGGCCAATGGCATGGGCGGGATCGACCCGGAGCGTATGGCAGCCGCGATTGCCCAAATCGGTGAGACCTACGAGTTTGAGAATGATCCAACGCCGGAGCTCTACTTCGACGGATCGTTCCTGCCCGAGGGGCTCTTTTCACTCGACGCTTCTATGTAGATCCAACGCTGGCGCGGCGGAGCTGTTTCCGCCGTGCCATTCCCGGATTTCTCCGCCATGTCCGACCGCCCGCTTATCGAGATCCGCGACGTCAGTCACACGTTCGACACGCAGAGCGGCCCGCTCCACGTGCTCGATCATCTCGAGATTACTGTCCCGGAGGGCGGCTTTTGCGCCGTCGTCGGGCCATCGGGGTGCGGAAAGTCGACGCTTACGCGCCTGATCGCGGGCCTGATGATCCCCGATGCGGGCGAGGTCTGGCTCCATGGCGAACGGGTCAAAGGCGCGCGCTCGACCGTGGGCATGGCGTTTCAAAACCCCGTTCTGCTCGAGTGGCGCTCGATCCTAAAAAACGTGCTTCTGCCGCTCGAAATCGTGCCGACCAAGCTCAGCAAGAAAGAGCAAGAAGATCGAGCGCGCTTTCTGTTGTCGCTCGTCGGGCTGGAGGGCTTTGAAGATAAGCGGCCCTCAGAGCTCTCGGGAGGAATGCGGCAGCGCGCCTCGCTCTGCCGCGCGCTGATCCATCAGCCCGAAGTCCTGATCCTCGACGAGCCCTTCGGCGCGCTCGATGCGTTCACGCGCGAAGACCTCTGGCAGACCATGCACGCGGTGAAGGCGCGCGAACCCTTCACCGGCGTGCTGATCACGCACGATCTGCGCGAGTCGATCTTTCTCGCCGATCAGGTGGTTGTCATGTCCGGTCGTCCGGCCCGTGCTCAATACGTCCTAGATGTGCCGGATACGGGCCCGCGCGACCTCGATCATCTCTATGCGCCGGAAGCGGTCGAGATGCTCGCGATCCTGCGGCATCAAATCGAGATCGCCCAAGGGCGCGCGCCCGCCGAAGCTCCGAACGATCTAGAGCTCACCGCCACGGCGCAGGGCGCCGCGTAAAGAGAGCGATCCGATGGCCTACGTTCCCGACAGTTTGACGGCCCCGACGCAAGAGGCCACGCACGCCAAGGGCGGCATCGCGGCGTTTTTGTCCAGCCGCGCCGTGGTTGCTCCCATCGCCGCCGTCATTGTGTTCCTGCTCTTTTGGGAAGCACTCGTCTGGATCAACGACTGGCCCAATTTCGTCATGGCGTCCCCGTCCGACTTGCCGCCGGCCTATGCCGAGTACTGGCAGCTCTTCTTTATCATGGGCTGGCAGACCCTCTGGCGTACGGTCGTTGGCCTCGTCGTCGCCGTTATCGTCGGGGTCGGGATCGGGATGGCCATGGGCTTTTCGCGCACGATGCGAGACGCGCTCTATCCGCTCCTCGTCGGCTTTAACGCGATCCCGAAAGCAACGGTCGTGCCCATCGTCGCCCTTCTCTTCGTGGGTGCGCACGATTTCAACACGGTGCTCATCGCGTTCATGATCTCTTTCTTTCCGATCGCGGTCTCGGTCAGCATCGGCCTTTCAACGCTCGAGCCCGAATACCGCGATATCCTGCGCTCCCTCGGGGCAAGTCAAGCGACGATCTTTTGGAAGATCGCCCTGCCGAAGACGCTTCCCGAATTCTTCGGAGCGCTGAAAGTCGCCGTGACGCTCGCGTTTATCGGCACCAATCTGATGGAGATCGTGAGCCCCCACGGCCGCGGCCTCGGCGCGCTCTTTGACAGCGCCAAGACCAACTCGGACTACCCGCTCATGTTCGCTGTGTTGATCGCCTTGGCCTTCCTTGGGATCGTGCTTTACTACGTCGTCGTCGCCCTGGAGAAAAGTTTTGCCGGCTGGGCCGAGCGCGCCCCGAACTGATCAGAACGAGACTGGCGCCGGCGCCTGCAGCGCCTAGCTCCCAGCCATGGCAAAGCGACGATCGACCCTCGAACGGGATTGGATGACCCTTACGCGCAAGCGCTTGCCCGAGGCCGCGTTCGCGCAGCGCTGGCCGATCTTCGAAGACCATTGCTTTCAGCGCGTGCTGCTCGACAACGCCTGCGGCGGTGTGTGGTACGACCATATCATCGGGCGCCCCGCCTATCGCTGCGCCTCCCAGCGTCAGCTCGAAGCAGCACTTGCCTTGGGCGAGGCCGCGCTTAGGGGCGAGGCCGATCTCGTGGCGCTCAACGCCCAATCGCTCGCCTGGCGGCGCGACCGCTCGGGCGCCAGCTAGCGCATGGCGGCATGGTTGCATTTGAGCGGCGCTTGGCTTACCTCCGAGCCTGAGAGGTTGGCGCGGGCGAGCGCCTCGCCAACCCGGTCAGGTCCGGAAGGAAGCAGCCGTAACGAGCCCCGTTCGGGTCGTTGTCCAACCTCTCACCGGTCCCCGACGGTCTTATCTCGCGCAGCACGTTTGCGACGAGGACTCGACTCACTGCACGGGCCGATCTAGAACATTTGGCGAACATTAGTCCGAATGCTGCCACTCGGATCGCCCATGCCCACGCGACGTATCCTATCGGTCTGGTTTCCACGCCTCGCCGCCGAGCGCCTCTTGCGTGCGGAACGCGGAGTGATCGACGCGCCCTTTGCCGTGGTCGGCGAGCGGCGGGGCGTGCCCGTGCTGGTCTCGCTCTCGAAAGAGGCGCAGGCGGCCGGGCTCCGCCGGGACCAACCGGTGCGCGATGCCCGCGCGATGTGCCCCGCGCTCATCAGCCGGGTCGAGAACCCGCCTGCCGAGGCGGACTTTCTGGCCGCGCTGCAACGTTGGGCGGGCAAGTTCTCGCCCTGGATCGCCGTCGAGCCGCCGACGGCCCTGGTTGCCGATCTCACGGGCTGTGCGCATCTCTTCGGCGGCGAGGAGGCATTGCTGGCGCAGATCGAAGAGGATTGCGGTGACCTCGGCCTGAGCGTGCGCCTCGGCATCGCCGATACGCTGGGCGCGGCCTGGGCGCTTGCGCGCTATGGCGTCGGCGGCGAGACGGCGCCCGCGCGCAGCGGCGATGCGATCGACCAAGAGGCCCGCGCGACCCGCTCGCGCGCCGCCAAGCGCCGCAATTGGGAGCGCGGGGGCACGCCGCCGGAGCTGGCCGCCCGGCCCGCGCGTGCCCAGCGCATCGCGCCGACGGGCAAAACCCGGACCGCGCTTGCCCCGCTCCCGGTCGGGGCCTTGCGGCTCTCGGAGGAGGTCTCGGCCCAGCTTGCGCGGCTTGGCCTGCGCCGGGTTGAGGATCTTGCCAACCAGCCGCGGGCCGGGCTCGCGCGCCGCTTTGGGCAGGAGCTTGTTCTGCGGTTAGATCAGGCGCTCGGCATGGTGCCCGAGCCGGTCTCCCCCGCCGCGGCCCCGCCGCGCTTTGCGGTCCGGCTGACATTGCCCGAGCCGATCGGGCTTGAAGAAGACGTCTCGGCTGGGCTCGACCGGCTTTTGCCGGCCCTGTGCGCTCGGCTGAGCGACAAGGGGCAGGGCGCGCGGCGGGTGCGCTTGCATGTGGAGCGGACGGACCGGACGTGGAAATCGGTCGAGATCGGGCTCGCGCGCCCGACGGCGGACCCCGAGCGCCTCCGCCCGCTTTTGCGGATGAAGCTTGGCGACCTGGAGGCGGGCGACGGGATCGACGTCTTGCGGCTTGAAGCCCATGTGACCGAGCCGGTGCACGCTGTTCAGCATCGCGGACAGTTGGCTGTCACGAGCGCAGCTTCGGCCAAGCCTGGGGCGGCCGAGACGGCAGCGCCCAGGGGGCCCGACACCGATCTGGAGGACCTGATCAGCCGGTTGGGCGCGCGGATCGGGCTTGAGGAGATCCTGCGCCTGCATCCGGGCGACAGCCATATTCCGGAAAAGTCGACCCAGGTGCGCGCCGCTGCATGGTCTGCGCCCGCCGAAGATTGGCAGGTGCCCGCCGCGGTACCACGCCCGCTCGTGATCTTCCGACCGGAACCCGTCCATGTGGCCGAGGGCCACGCCTGGGATAGGCGCGCCACCCGGCCGCGGGCCCATCCGCCGGACAAGCTCCGCTGGCGGCGGCGCGACCTCACGGTGCGAAGCGCCACGGGGCCCGAGCGGATTGCGCCCGAATGGTGGTTTGACGAGCCCGAATGGCGCAGCGGTGTCCGCGATTACTGGCAGGTCGAGGTCGAAACAGGCGAGCGGCTCTGGGTCTACTACGCGCACGGAGCGGGCCTATCGCCGGGTTGGTTCTGCCACGGCACCTTCGCGTGACGCGCCCGCGCCCAGCGGCGGATCGCACCGCGCTCTTTCGACGTGCCTCCGGCGGCGATATTTGCCTGCAAGAAGAAGAGGGCCGAACGATCCCGCCCGAGGGGCTTCTGCGGTCGCACTGCATACTCTCGTCCTGGGTCTGGGCGAGCTAACCTGAGCGCGACCCCCGGACGCGATGAGGCGACGTGATGACCGCAATGCTTGGTCGGCCAACGGCGCAAACGTGCTTCACCGCGGCTGATGCCGCAGCAGGTAGCAGTCCATGATCCAGCCGTGTTGCGAGCGCGCCTGGGCCCGAGTGGCGATGATGCGCGGGCCCGCTTCGGATAGGGGTCCGGCCTCCAGCACTTCTTCAGCCATGCCGAGAAATCCACCCCACCAGATGTGTAGGTTCTCCGCCGGCAGGTGTTGAAAGCTGCACTCCCCGTCGAGCATCACGGCGACGCTCTCTGCGCCCTTGGGCCATCCATGGGCGCGCAGGCGCCGACCGGTCGTGACGGTGACGGCCCCATTCACAGTGTTGAACGGGATGGCATGCGCGGCCGTCAGCACCTGCAGCGACGTGATGCCGGGCACGACCGAGACACGAGGGCGAGGAGACAAGCGCGCTGCAACCCGCAGCGTCGAATCGTAGAGGCCCGGATCGCCCCAGACGAGGAGCGCGACGGGGCCCTGCGGCTGCCGACTTGCGATCGTTTCGGCCCAGACGCGGGCGATCTTGTCATGCCAACGCGTGACCCGCTCCGCATAGGGCAGGCTTTCGTCGCGCACCGGCATGTCGAACGTCGCCACCGGCGCGGTGCTGCCGCTTTCGGCGAGGATCCTGTGCCGCAGCTCTGCAAGATCGGCCTTGTCCGGCCCTTTGCACGGCACGAGCACCAGGGCCGCCGCGCGCAGGGCGGCTTGCGCCTCAAGCGTCACATGGGCGGGATTGCCCGTCCCAATGCCGATGAGCCAAAGCTCAATCATCTGTCGATCCAAGCGCCAGCGGGCCGAAGAAGATCAGTGCGGGCTTGCTTCCAACGTCCTCGGCCAAGCGCTCGGCCAGCGTCGCGACAGTGCCGCGTGTATACGCCGCCTCGGGCGTCCCGACGGCTTCGGCGAGCAGGGACGGCGTCTCGGGGGGGAGGCCCTGCGCGATGAGCGCTTCGGCCAGCTCGGGGAAGGTCCGCTTGCCCATGAAGATCACGGTGCAGGCGGACGGGTCGGCGAGGGCTGCGAGGTCGATGTCCTTGGGCAATTGGCCGGAGACGTCATGCCCGGTCACGAACTGCACGCGCCGGGCCGTCAACCGCCGGGTCAGTGGGATGCCTTCGGCAGCGGCGGCGGCCAGCGGCGAGGCGACGCCCGGCACGATCTCGAACGGGATGCCGGCCGCGCGAAGCGCCACCAGCTCCTCCTCCAGGCGCCCGAAGAGGCCGCCATCCCCGGACTTTAGCCGCACGATCCGCCCGCCCCCTTGCGCGTAATCGACAAGAAGGCGCGACACATGATGCTGTCGGGGCGAGGGCCGACCGGCGCGTTTGCCGACGCCCACAAGGTCGGCGCCGGGGCGCGCATGCGTTAGGATCGGGCCCGAGGAGAGGTCATCGTATAGGACAGCATCGGCCCGCTTCAGCCGATCCACCGCCTTGAGGGTCAGCAGTTCTGGATCGCCTGGGCCCGCGCCGACAAAGCTCACGAAGCCTGTCATCCGGCCTCCCCCGCGATCAGATGAAAGAACGTGCCGGTGACGTTGCCGCGCCGCGAGCCCGTCTCTGGGACCTGCGCGCCATCGGCATCGCTGACCGCAGCGAGCGGCGCGTCCGGTTGATCGAGTATTGTGGAATAGTGGAACTCATGCCCGCGGAGCGCAGCCCCCGCCGGGTGGCCCGGCATGCCCTGGTGCAGGACAGCGCGCCGATAGCCAAGGTGAAACTTGCGCTTTTCATAGGACGTCACAAGGCCCAGAAGCCCCGCCATCTCGTGACGCACGCCGTCTTTGTCGACGAGTGCTTGGCCAAGCGCCATGTAGCCTCCGCACTCACCGTGAACCGGTTTGGTCTCTGCGTGGCGGCGGAGTCCCGTGCGAAATCGTGCTGCGGCGGCCAGCCGACCGGCATGGAGCTCCGGATACCCGCCCGGCAGCCAGACCATGTCGGCCGACGGGTCGGGCGCCTGGTCGGCCAGCGGGGAAAAGGGCAGCAACGTCGCCCCAGAACGGCGCCAGCCTTCGAGCAGATGCGGATAGGCAAAGGAAAACGCGGCGTCCTGGGCGATCGCGATCCGGCCTGCGGGCGCAGCCGGCAGAGGGCCCGCCAGCTCCGGCTGCGCGCCTTTGGCAGCGGCGCGGATGACCGGCAGGTCGACATGCGCGCTGAGAAAAGCCGCGTAGCCTGCTATGGCGGTTTCGAGATCGGGGTGCTCGACCGCTTGGACGAGCCCGAGATGGCGCTCGGGGAGCGCAAGATCTCCCCGCCGGGGCAGCGCGCCCAATACGGTCAGCCCTGCCTGCTCCATCCCAAGCCGCGTCAAACGTTCGTGCCTTTGGCTGGCGACCCGGTTGAGGATGACGCCCGCCAACGGCAAATCCGGCTGGTAGCGCGCAAAGCCGAGGGCGGTGGCCGCAGCAGACTGCGCCTGCCCGCCCACATCGAGCACGAGCACGACGGGCCAACCCATCGCCCGCGCGGTCTCGGCGCTCGAGCCAAAGCCGTTGAGGCCCCGCGTTGCCACGCCGTCGAAGAGGCCCATGGAGCCTTCGGCGACGCAGAGATCTGCGTTCGACGCCTCTGCCGCAATGGCCGCAAAGAGCCTGGCGCCCATCGCCCAGGTGTCGAGGTTGAAGGAGGGACGCCCCGTGGCCGCGCGGTGAAACGCTGGATCGATATAGTCCGGTCCCGACTTGAAAGGCTGCACGCGCGCGCCCGCGTCGGTCAGCGCGCGCAGGAGGCCGAGCATCACTGTCGTCTTTCCAGTGCCCGACGCCGGAGCGGAGATCAGGAGGCCTTTGGGAAATCCAGCTTCAGTCATCCCCGTCCCTCCATTCTGCCCAGGGGCTCTCCGCCGTCTGCGGGCGGTAGCGCCGGTCATAGTCCGGTGCGTAGAGCCGGCTCTCAGCAAACTCTGTCGCCCCAAGCGCTCGGCCCACGAGGATGACGGCCGTCCGCTCGATCCCCTTTGGCATGGCCGCTTCGATCGTCCCGAGCGTTGCACGGACGATGCGCTCGTCCGGCCAGCTGGCCCGCCAGACGACGGCCACAGGGCAGTCGCGCCCGTATTGCGGCGCAAGATCCGCGACGACAGTGGCGAGGTTTTGGATCGACAGGTGAATGGCGAGCGTGGCGCCGGTGGCGCCGAAGGCCGCGAGCGTCTCGCCGTCCGGCATCGCGGACGCGCGTCCCGGCGTTCGGGTCAGAATGACGGATTGCGCCACGCCGGGCAGTGTCAGCTCGGCGCAAAGCGTGGCTGCGGCGGCAGCAAAGGACGGCACGCCCGGCGTGACGGTATAGGGGATCCCGAGGGAGCCCAGCCGGCGCACTTGCTCGCCCATCGCGGACCAAACCGAGAGGTCTCCAGAATGCAGCCGCGCGACGTCTTGCCCGGCAGTATGGGCCGCTTTGATCACTGCCATGATGGCGTCAAGGTCGAGCGGGGCGGTGTTGACGATCCGTGCATCGGCCGGGCAATGCGCCAAGACGGCCTCGGGCACGAGCGAGCCCGCGTAAAGGCAGACTGGGCAGCGCGCGATCAGGTCGCGCCCGCGCAATGTCAACAGATCGGCCGCGCCGGGCCCCACCCCGATGAAGTGTACCGTCATGTCTCGCCCCTCTCGGCCAGAGCGCAGGTCGCCATGCCGTCGCGGGAGACCACGCGCGGCACGATCAGTCGCGCCCCAGGTCCGGCTGCGGCGAGTGCTGCTGCTTCGCAAAGGCTGCCAGTACCGCGGGCGTCCATGGAGGCGCGCGAGCGGGTCACCGTTGGCTGCTCGACGAGCGCTCGGGCGTCCATGGCATGTATGGGCACGTCCAGGGACGCGCCCAAGCTTTGGAATGCTTGCGCCTTGGCTTTGTCCTCTGCCGTGGCAATCGCGGTGATCCACCTGCTCGCGGCGGCGCGGTCGAGGGCATCGGCGAGGCTCTCGGTCGTGGCCGCTTGGCGAAACCCAAACCCGGCCACGATCACAGCGCCACCCGCCACTGCACGACCGGGTAGGATGCGTTCCAGCCGCGCTTTGCACCGAGCGGCGCGGCTTGGGAGAGTTCGATCCGAAGAAGGTCGCCCCCGAGACGCTCCGACCACCCGGTGAGCAGTGTTTCCGACTCAAGCGTTACCGCATGGGCAACGAGGCGTGTGCCCGGTGCGAGACGGTCGGTCAGGTCGGCAAGAAGCGCGTTGGAGAGGCCGCCCCCGATGAAGACGGCGTCGGGGAGGGGCAAGCCCGCGAGCGCGGCGGGGGCCGCCCCGTCGACGATGCGCAGCCGATCCGCGCCGAGGCGGTCGGCATTGCGGCGGATCCGGGCAGCTCGGTCTGGCCGTGCTTCGACGCTTACGGCCTCGGTCGTTGGGTCGGCCAGCAGCCATTCGATGGCAACGGCGCCCGAGCCGCCGCCAACGTCCCACAGGCGTTCGGAGGGCCGTGGCGCCAGCGCCGACAGGGCGAGGGCGCGCATGGGGCGCTTGGTAATCTGTCCATCGGTTTCGAAGAACGCGTCGTCGATCCCGCTCGCGCGGGTCATCACCTGCCCCGTACCGGCGACCTCAAGCGCGACCGCGACAGGCGCGGTAAACTCCACCTCCGGCAGCGTCTCTAAGAGTGCAGACGTGATCCTCTCGCGTGGCCCCCCCAACGCTTCCAGGACGCTGATGCGACTGGGCCCAAAGCCCGCATCGCGCACGTAGCGCGCAAGATCGTGCACCGCCGCCCCGTCGCGGAGCAACACAAGGAGGCGCGACCCCGGTGCAAGATGGGGCCTCAGGCGCGCGAGCGGCGCGGCATGGAGACCGAGGCAAACGCTGTGCTCGAGGGACCAGCCGAGCCGTGCGGCCGCGATCGAAAAGGTCGACGGGGCCGGCAAGACCTCCCACTCGCTGCGGTCAAACTGGCGCGCTATGGCCGCGCCCGCGCCGAACCAAAAGGGATCGCCCGAGGCAAGAGCGGCGACCCTGCGCCCGCGAAGCCGCCGCAAGACCTCAAGACCATCGGCAAAGGGCACTGGCCATTCCAGGGTCTCGGCCCCAACTTCGGGCAGCAGCGCCAGATGCCGCAGCGGGCCGATCACCACTTCGGCTGCATCGAGCGCGCGGCGGCTTGCGGGCGAGAGCCCGTCTGGGCCATCTTCGCCCAAGCCGATCACAGTCAGCCAAGCGGCACTCGATGGAGACCTAGACATGGCACCCAGCGTTCTTATCCTTGCCGGAACGACCGAGGCGACGGCCCTCGCCCGGGCGGTCGCCGATCGCGGGCTGAACGGCACCGTGTCGTTCGCCGGCCGCGTCACGCGGCCCCTGCGCCAGCCCCTTCCGCAACGCGTCGGCGGCTTTGGCGGCGCCGAGGGGCTGGCGGCCTATCTGCGGGAGGCCGGGATCAGCCACATCGTCGACGCCACGCATCCGTTTGCGGTGCGGATGAGCCGCAACGCCGTGGCAGCCTCTGCAGCGACCGGTGTGCCGCTCGTGGCCTTGACCCGGCCGGCATGGCGCGCGCAGGCGGGCGATCGCTGGCAATGCGTCCCCGACATCGCGGGCGCGGTTGCCGCGCTCGACCGGCCGCGGACCCATGTCATGCTGGCCGTAGGACGCATGCATCTGGCGGCGTTCGCGCCGCACCAGCAGCATCGCTATCTCCTGCGCCTGGTCGATCCCCCAGCAATTCCCTTGCCGCTGCTGGAGACGAAGATCGTCGTGGATCGCGGGCCGTTCGATGCCGCCTCGGACCGGCGACTGATGGAGGATCACGGGATCGAACTTGTCGTATCCAAGAACAGCGGTGGCACGGGCGCCTACGCCAAGATCGCCGCGGCCCGTGCGCTTGACCTTCCCGTTGTGATGATCGACCGGCCGATGCTGCCGGAACGACATGCGCTCCACGATGTGGCTGAGGTCCTGGATTGGATCGTTCATACCGGTACCGCTCTCGGCGTGTAGACGAAGGGCACGCCTTGGCGCGCAATGAGGCGTGTCGCCGACGACCCGATCAAGACGACCGTGCGCATGTCGGCCATCTCGGGCACGACATCGGCCAAGCGAACGACCTGAAGTGTCTCCTCCTCGGTCGAGACAGCGCGCGCAAAAGCGACCACACGCTCCCCGCCACATATCTCGGAAAGGAGGACTAGCGCGCGGCCGAAGCCCTCGGGGCGCGCTTTGGAGCGCGGGTTGTAGAGGGCGATCGCGAAATCCGCCTCGACCGCCAAGCGCAGACGTTTTTCGATAAGCGCCCACGGCTTAAGGTTGTCGCTGAGATTGATCGCGCAGAAATCGTGCCCGAGCGGCGCGCCGAGCCGCGCGGCAGCGGCGAGCATCGCCGTCACGCCGGGCAGAACGCGGATATCGAGGCTACGCCAGGTCTCGGGGCCGGCCTCGACCGCCTCAAAGACGGCCGCGGCCATGGCAAAGACGCCCGGATCGCCCGAACTGACGACCGCAACGCGCCGCCCTGCCAAGGCCATTTCGAGCGCATGACGTGCCCGGTCCAACTCTTCACGGTTGTCGGTCTCGTGGAGAACGTGTCCGGGACGGCTCGGAACGCGGCGTAGATACGGACCGTAGCCCACGAGATCGCTTGCCGCGCCGAGCGCCGCGGTCACCTCGGGCGTCACGAGCGCATTGTCGCCCGGGCCAAGGCCCACGATTGCAAGCCAGCCGCTCAAGGTCGGCGCCCCTGGCCGTGGACGATCACGATCGAAAAGTAAGGCACGGTCCGGTCGCCCGCATCGGCCAGCGGCACAACCCGCTCCTCGGCCATGCTGGCGCATTCGATGAGCCAGGCTCGGTCGAGCTTGCCCGCCTCCTCGAGCGCTGCCCGCACTCGCGGCAGATTGCGCCCGACCTTCATCACCACGATGGCGTCGGCGTCCGCCATGCGGCGCGCAAGCTCCTCCACGGCCATCGTGCCCAAGAGCACCGTCAGGACATCGTCGCCCCAAGTGACCGGGAGGCCGGTCGCCGTCCACGCCGCGGACATGCCGGTGATGGCGGGCACGACCCGGACAGGCACATCTTCGGACAGGCGGGTGTAGAGATGCATGAACGAGCCGTAGAAGAACGGATCGCCCTCGCACAACACGGCGACCTCTTCGCCCGCGCGCGCCAGGTCCCGCAATTTTGCGGTTACTTCCCCATAGAACGCGGCCAGGCACGCGGGATAGCTGGGATCGGTCAGCGCAATCTCGGTGGTGACCGGGTACTCCATCGGTATCTCGGCAGCATCAGCGCGGAGCATTCCCTCGACGATGGTCCGCGCGCGTCCCGGGCGCCCGGCCTTGCGGAAGTAGGCGACGTGGCGTGCGCCCCGCACCAGCCGGTCAGCGCGAACGCTCATGAGTTCGGGATCGCCGGGGCCGAGGCCCACGCCCCAGATCGTGCCGGCGCTCATTCGCTGCGGCTTGCGATGGCGTTGATGGCGGCGACGGTGATCGCGCTGCCGCCAAGCCGCCCGTCGACGATTAGACACGGCGCGGGCTGCGCCGCCCAGAGCGCGGCCTTGGATTCCCCGGCGCCGACAAAGCCAACGGGGCAGCCGATGATCGCTGCGGGGCGCGGGCAACCTGGATCCTCGAGCATTTCGAGGAGGTGAAAGAGCGCCGTCGGCGCGTTCCCGATGGCCACGAGACTGCCCGCCAGATGCGGTCTCCACAGCTCCAAAGCAGCCGCGGATCGGGTGGTGCCGAGCGACGCGGCGAGGGCGGGCACCTCGGGCTCCTTTAAGGTGCAGAGCACATTGTTCGCCGCAGGGAGCCGCGTGCGGGTGACGCCCTCGCTCACCATGCGCGCGTCGCAGAGGATCGGCGCCCCCGCCCCGAGGGCATCGCGCGCCGCCGGCACGACCCCGGGCGAAAATCGTACATGCGCCTCAAGCCCCACCATACCTGCCGCGTGGATCATACGGACCGCAACCTGCTCCTCGTCGGGGTCGAAGCGCGCCAGATCTGCCTCGGCGCGGATCGTGGCAAAGCTCGTTGCATAGATCGCCGCGCCGTCGGTTTCGTAGGAATAGGGCATGGGCTAGCCGCCAATGATCTCCGACACGTCCCGAGGGTCTATCCCGCGGCGGAGCGGGTCATCCCACGGTGTGCCGTCCCTGACAAGATCGAAGCGACCCTGGCGCCCGACAAGCGTCAGATCGGCCCGACCGGGCAGGGCACATCCCTTGGCGCATCCCGACACATGAAGCGTCGCGCTGGCGGGCGCACGCTCTGCCAGGGCGCGCGCGAGACTTCGTGTGTCGACACTGGCCTGCGGGCAGCGCGGCGCACCCGAGCAGGCATGGACCCGCAGCAAACGATCGCGCGGGTCGGTCAAGAGCGCGTCATGGCCCTCGAGCAGGCGCGCGTCCGCCAAGCCAGGCACAAACACCATGCGCCACGGTGTTATCCGGAGGCCCCGCATCGCGACGCTGGCAAGGCTCTCTAAGAGCGACGCGGTGAGCTGACCGAACGCGAGGCCCACCAAAATACCATCTGTGCGAACGCCCAAACGTGGCGGCGGCGCGGCCTCGTTGGGGAGCGCAGAGCCCGCAAACGCGGCGGGCAGCACGGCCCCGCCATCGCGGTGACGGGCCATTCGGCCGCGCCCATCCGCGCTAACGCCTCCGGACGCGATAAACCAACGCGCGAGATCGAGCGCCGTTCGAAAGGCCGCATCGGATGACGGCACGACGCGGCCGGTGTCGCGTCCATCCGCGCGAACGATGAGCGCGTCGCCCGACGCCTCGATGCGGATGTCGCCACTGACGGCCGAGAGATGTCGTCTGCGGCCGATATCGATCACGAAGCCGAACTTTGAGGGCAGCCGCGCAAACTCGGGCATACAAAGACCATCGGTGAGGCCAGTGGCGATCCTCCGCGCGCGATCTTCTGCTTCCCGTGGCGCGAACGGGTCGACAATGATGTTGCGGCGCCCCTCGACGTCGCTGTCGGGTTCAAGGAGGCTTAGCGCAGCAAGCTCGTCCAATAACTTAGGATGTTCGTCCTCTGCGACGCCCCGGATTTGTATATTGGCGCGGCTCGTCAGATCGATAAGACCGTTGCCAAAGCGCTCCGCAAGCGCGGCGATCCCCTGCGCCTGGGCGGCGGTGAGCGCGCCCTGAGGCGGGCGGACGCGCACCACGAGCCCGTCGCCTGAGGCCATCGGGCGGTGCGCGCCGGGGCACCAGCCGCGGATCGCCGGGGCGCTCATACGCCCGTCTCCAACGCCGCGAGGATCGCGTTGCGGCGCGATGGCCAAAGCCCGCTGCTGTGCAATTCGGCAAAGCGCGTGCGCATGGCCGCAAGCGCTGCGGGATTGGCGGCTTCGAGGAATGCGCTGACCGACGGATCGCCGAGCGTCGCGTCCCAGAACTGATCGAAGAGGTGCGGCCCAACAACACCCGCCAAATGCGCGAAGGCCGCCATATTCTCCAGCGTCGCCGCGATTTCTGCCGCACCGCGAAACCCGTGACGGCGCATACCGTTGATCCAATCCGGGTTCGTTGCGCGGGCTTGGACGACACGGGCGATCTCCTCGGGCAGCGCGCGCGCGCGCGGGCGCGACGGGTCGGTATTGTCGAGGTGGTAGAGCTGCGCAGACCCGCCGACGATGTTTTGGGCCGCCGCGAAACCCGCCTCATGGCTGGCGTAATCCTCCGCGAGCAGCAGGTCCGTCTCCGGCAGGTCTTGCAGATGCACAAATGCGTCGGCTTGGGCGACCCGGGCCTGCAAGCCTTCGGGATCGCGACGCTGCCGGTCCCCATCGAGCGCCCAGCTTGAAGCAGCGAGCCATGCCGCTCCGGCGGCCTGTCGCCCTGCGTTGGAATAGTCACCGAGCGCGGGGCCCATACCGAGGCCAAAACTGCCCGGGGCCGGGCCATAGACACGCGGCCCCTCGCGCCCAACATAGGGGTTCCAGTCAGCAGCCTCATCGCGCGCCGCTAGGGCACGCACGGCTTGCTGGAAGAGTGCAGAAAGCGTCGGAAACACATCGCGAAAGAGGCCCGAGACCCGCAGTGTCACGTCGACGCGCGGGCGGTCGAGCTCTGCGATCGGCAGGACTTCGATCCCTGCGACCCGCTCCGAGCCGTCGTCCCAGGCTGGGCGCACGCCGAGGAGCGCGAGGGCCATCGCAAACTCCTCACCTGCGGTGCGCATCGTCGCCGAGCCCCAGAGGTCGACGACGACCCCGCGTGGCCAGTCGCCTTCGTCCTGCAGGTGGCGCCGGATCAGCTCCTCGGCCAGCGCCACGCCCTGCCGAAACGCGGCGCGCGTCGGCACGCTTCGCGGGTCGGTGGTGAAGAGGTTTCGCCCTGTGGGCAGCACATCGGTCCGCCCGCGATAGGGCGAGCCCGAGGGGCCGGGCTCGATCCAGCGGCCATCGAGCGTGTCGAGAAGGGCCTGCCGCTCTGCGCCTGCCGAAGCGGCGGTATCAAACGCGCCAGGGGCTGCGGGAGCGCGACCCCAGACATGCAGCCCGTCGCCAAACTGACTCTCCTTCACGTCGCAGACGAAGCGGTCGATGCGGGTGAGCGCCTCGGCTGGGCAGCTTGCCGCGGCGATACCGAGATCGCTCTCGACGCCCAAGGCCTGTGCTTCGTCACGGATATCGGCCATCAGCCGGTCCCGCCGCCGCGGGTCGAGGCCGTCGGCGTTGGAGAATTCGTCGAGCAGCGCTTCGAGGCGCGACAGGCGCTGGGGCGTTTTCGACGCTTTCAAGGGCGGCGGGATATGCCCGAGCGTGACCGCGCCGATGCGCCGTTTCGCCTGCGCCGCTTCGCCGGGGTCGTTTACGATGAAAGGGTAGATCACCGGCAGGTCGCCCACCAGCGCCTCGGGCCAGCACGCGTCCGACAGAGCGACAGCCTTGCCCGGCAGCCATTCGAGCGTGCCGTGTGCGCCGATATGAATGAGCGCATCGGCCTGTGCCCGCAGCCAGAGGTAGAAGGCGACATAGGCGTGGCGCGGCACGCGGGAGAGGTCGTGATACTCGTCCTCGCGCGCCTGCGGCAGGCCGCGTTCCGGCTGGAGCGCGACGAGCGCCTTGCCGCGACGCAGGGCAGCAAAGGCGAAGGCGTCGCCGCGGACGTCGACATCGGTCTCCGGCGCGCCCCAGGCGGCGTAAAGGTCGTTCCGCAGTTGCGCCGGCAGGTGCGCCAGCGCCGCTTCATACGCGGTCACCGGCCAACGGATGCGCTCTGTCGCGAGCGATTCATGAAGCGGCGCGCCGGGTGTGATGCTGTGCCCGCGTCCTTCGAGATCGGTCAGGATCGCCTCGGCCGAGCTCAGCGCGTCGAGCCCGACAGCATGTGCCATGTTCCAATCGCGCCCGGGATAGGTCGAAAGGACCAAGGCGAGGCGCCGCGCGGCCTGCGGCCGTCTCGACAGGCGATACCACGCCGCGATCCTGGCTGCGATGGCGCTGATCCGAGACGGCTCGGGTCGGTGCGCATAGCGAGCGAATTGCAGGTCGGGATCCGTCTCGCCGGGCTCCTTGAACGAGGCCACGCCGGCAAAGAGGCGGCCATCGACCTCTGGCAGGACGACATGCATGGCAAGATCGGCCGGCGAGAGCCCGCGCTCGGCCTCGGCCCAAGCGGCGCGCGTCGACGTTGCCAGCGCGACTTGGAAGACGGGCACACCGCCCGCATCGAGAGGTGAAGCGCCAGACGACCCGCGCCCGGAAAAGGACGTTGCGTTGACGATCACAGCCGGCCCGAGGGCCGGGATATGGTGCTCAAGCCAGTCGCGCGCATCAGGCGCCTTGAGAGAGGGGGCAAAGAGGCCGAGAACAGCAAATCCCTTCTGGCGCAGGGCCGCAAAAAGGCTTTCGATCGGCGCGAGATCTGCGGCGACGAGGTATGAGCGGTAAAAGACGATGAGCGCAAGGGGCGCGCCCGCGCCTTCGTCAAAGTGCTCTGGGCAGACAACACCGTCTTCGGGCGTCCAAGCGCCCGTCGGCGGCAGGCTCTTTGCTCCGGGGACGGGCCCGGCATAGAGCCCGGCCGCGAGCGCCATCTGCGCCAGCGCCGCCTGCGCGGCCACGGCGCCACCTGTGGCGCAGAGATCGCTCAGCCGGTGCAGCGTCGAGGCAGGGACTGTCGAGGCGGCATCGAGCCGGGCATCGGGCCGCCCATCGGCGGGCAGCACCGCCAGCGCGATGCCCTTGGCGCGTGCCAAAGCCTCGATCTGTTGGAGCCCGTAGGGCCAATAGGGGACGCCGCCGATCAGGCGGATCAGGATGCCCTTCGCCCCGGCAAGCGTTTGCGCGACATACGTGTCGACCGAGAGCGGGTGCTTTAGCGCCGCGATGTTCGCGAGACGGAGCGAGGGCAGCCGGCCCGCGCGCCCGCCCCCGCGGTGCCAGCCTGCCGCGAAGGCGCCAAGGTCGCTGTCGGAAAACGAAAGCACGACGAGATCCGCGGGTGCTTGTCCCAGATCGGTCGGCGTTTCCGTTTCCTCGAGCCCATGGCTCTCGCGGAAGATGACATGCATCGCGGGCGTTCCCGGCTATTCGGCCGCGTGGCGGCCCGGCACGAGGACATTCTGGATCAGTTCGGCATCGATGTCATGGTGTTCGGCTATCACCACGAGGCGGCCGCGGCGCCCCTCTGCGGGCGTCCATGGTCGGTCGTATTGATGCCGGATGCGCGTGCCCACGGCCTGTACGAGAAGGCGCATCGGCTTGCCCGCGACGGCGGCGTATCCTTTGACGCGGAGGATGTTCTGTTGCGCAGCCAGGTCGGTGATGCGGGCCACAAGCTCGGTTGGATCGGCGACCTCGGGAATGTCGATCACCATACTGTCGAAATCGTCATGCTCGTGGTCGTCATGCCCATCGTGGTGGCTTGGCCGCGCCTCCATGTCGTCTTCCGCGGCGGCTTCGAGCCCTAGGATCACGCGCGGATCGACCGCGCCTTCGGCCACTTCGAGCACAGGCAGCGGACGCGGCGCCTCGGCCTCGATAACCGCTTTCGCTTGCGCGACGCCCTCGGGCCCGGCGAGATCGGGCTTGGTGAGCAGGACGATGTCGGCACACGCGATCTGGTCCCCGAAGACCTCCGCAAGCGGCGTCTCGTGGTCGATGCTCTCGTCGGCACGCCGCTGGGCATCGACGGCGGCGACATTGGGCGCAAAGCGGCCCGCGGCCACCGCCTCGGCATCGGCAAGCGCGATCACGCCGTCGACTGTGATCTTGGAGCGGATGTCGGGCCAGTCGAAGGCCTTTAGAAGTGGCTTTGGCAAGGCAAGCCCCGATGTCTCGATCAGGATGTGATCTGGGCGCGGCTCGAGCGCCATCAGCGCTTCGATGGTCGGGATGAAATCATCCGCCACCGTGCAGCAGATGCAGCCATTGGCCAGTTCGACGATGTTTTCGGCGGGGCAGTCGGGGATGGCACAACCTTTGAGGATCTGGCCGTCGACCCCGACATCGCCAAATTCGTTGACGACGATCGCCAGCCGCTTGCCGCCCGGATTTTGCATGAGCTTTGAGATGAGCGTTGTCTTCCCCGAGCCGAGAAAGCCGGTAACGACGGTGACGGGGAGTTTCTCTAGGCTGGCCATGTCAGGTCTCTCCGAGATTGGGCATGGGGGGATCGAGCGGCGGAATGCGCGCGATGCAGTTTTTGCGAAAGTGTTCGGGCCGCACACGCCAGGGCACCAGGCCGTCCGGCGTTGCAGCGTACTTTGCCGCGCCGTCCACGACGAGTTCGGCGTCAGTCGCGGGGTCAAAACGGCCATAAACGTAGGTCCAGCGGCCCGGGCCGCGGAGCGCGATCGTGCAGCCCTGCATGCAATTCGAGAGGCACTCGGCCGCAACCACCGACACGCCGGCGGGAGGGCTCTCGGCAAGCCGCTGATAGAAAGCCGCTCCCGGGCGGTCTTCCGCCTCAGGGACGCTGCCCTCGGTCCTGCACTTGATGCATACGATCAGGTCAACGGTCTCTCCCGGCCGCACCATGCGAACTCCCAAAATGTGGGGCGGGTACAGACGGAGGGCCGACCGAAGGCGGGCGGCCTGTCCGACACCGGATCACCCCGCCCGGTCTCTTTCATGCCGCTGGCAGGTCTCCCGGCTTACGGATGTCAGGGGTTTCCCTGGCGGGCGCCCCGCCTTCCCGTGCCGCATGCGCGGCCAGTGGCGATGGGGCGACCTCTCCGGTCACGGTCGCGGGGGCGGCTGCGCTTCGACCTAGGCTTAGACCTCACGCATTCCCTTTTCACCCGCTTGCGCAGGCACCAGCTTCGCCACATGGTCAGGCCCGTTCGCCCCTGTCAAGAACGAAGGATTGCGGCGGTGAATTTGACCCTGCGGAACCGCAGAGAGAGGGCATACCGCAAATCGGCAACGGAGGCCGCGCCTCTTTTGAGACGCTTGCCGATGTCCTGTCCGTCGACAGCGTTCTGGCCCGAGACTGCGGCTTGACCGAACCCACTTTCGTGTCTCAAGGTCTGCGCGCTGGCGCCCTCGGAGAACGTGGTTCGCACGACATGCGCTGGCGACACTCCATCGGTAAAACCGCAGCGGAACGCGAATGGAACAGCTTTGATGACTGCCGCAGCAACACCGCTCCGCCCCCCGGCAAGCCCATGTGTCGGCGTTTGCGTGATCGACGAGGCCAAATCGCTCTGCCTGGGTTGCGCCCGCACCGTGGATGAAATTGCCGTCTGGGGCAGTGCTGCGGATGCATTTCGCGCGGAGGTCTGGGCCGACCTGCCGGCGCGCGCGGTAGAGATCGGCCTCGACGTGCGGCGGCTCGATTGGAGCGAGGGGCGGCTTTTGGACGAGATGGCGCGGATCTTCGCGGAGGCGCGCGCTACATTTGTTGTCGGTGTCTACGGTGCCGTGGGCGAGGTCATGCGTGATGCAGACGAGGCGTTCCAATCGAGGCACGAGGGCGCGGTGCTTTGCCTGACCACAGCCCGGTCTGCGCTTCGGATCGAAGCGGCATCCTATTTGTCAGCCTTTGAAATCCGTCGCGCCAACCGCCCGCCGTTGATTGCCTTGGCCGTGCCTGAGGGGCGTGCGGGCATTGCGGGTCCCGCGGCACTCACGGACTTGGGATCGGACGGGCGTGCGCTCCTGCAGCGTGATGCGGGCGGACGGCGCTTTGACGTCGGGCTCGGACGTCGGGCGGCACGCTTTACCATTCGGTGTTCAGAGAGCCTCGCCGCTGATATCTCGCCGCATTGCGGGGCGCCGTGGCCCGACTGCTTGGCGCGGATTGGGGCACAGGTCCTCGCTGAAAGCCCCGTACGAGTGGTCGAAGCCCCCTGTATTCGTGCCGAGGTCGATGCCATTATCCCGCCGCCCGGGCGCGCTTCGCCAGCGGGGCCGCATACACACTTGCTCCCCGACCACATCGCCCAAGGCTTCGATACGCCTCCGACGATCCCGCTTCCAAAAGGGTTTGTCCTCAGCGCACTGATCTATCCTCACTAACGGCGGCACCATGCAATCGCCCGCATCCACAAGGCTTTTCCCATGTGCCGCCGCGGGAGGACCGGCTTGCGGCAGAGTTTGACCGGCATCCCCGGGTCCGGCGCGGAAATCACAGCCTCTGCGTTTTGGCGTGCCGCCCATCGTTGCGCGGGAAAGTGCGACGAACGGCTTGCTGAGGATGCCGCCGAGGAGAGCTTCTGGCAGGCCCGTGCTCGGGGCTACGATGACAAGAGCCCGTTGGCGGAATGCGCTGCGGATCTCCTAGGCGACCTGCGCGACTTGTTGGCCGGCCATGGACACCTCCTTGAGATCGGTGCGGGGCCCGGGGCCTTTACCCGGAGGCTGAAGGCGGGCTTGCGTCGGATCACAATCGTCGAGCCGTCGGCGGCCATGCGCGCGGAGTTTCAGCGTCTCTGGGATGGGCCCGCCATCGTTGAAACGCTGTCATGCAAATGGGAGGAGGCCCGCGAGATCGAGGCCGACGTCGTCTTCGGCGCAAACGCGATTTACCGCATAGAGGACATTGCGACAGCTCTTCGGAGAATGAACGCCGCCGCCCAGTACCGCGTCGCCCTGGTGCAATCGGTCGGTCGCCCGCACGCGGCGCCGCTTGTGGCAGAGATCGACGGTGCGGCCCGTTCCTGCGAGCGCGCGGACGCGCTCTCGGCCGTCCTGTCCGAGCTCGGGATCGACCACAATCGCCGCGACTACGATGTTCGGCGGCCGGACGGCCCCAGCCGGGCGGCTCTGATCGACTGGGCGCCGCGTATGTTGCCCGACTGATCGGCCGATGCACTGCGCAGCGGGCAGCAAGCGCCTTTGACGATGATACGTTCGCCTGTGTACATATTTCTTGACATCCTGGGGCATTCTCAAGACCGTTATCGCGATGGTTCTGGCGGCGTCGTGCGACGCGTCGGATGAAAAGGGAACGCGGTGCGGCGCATCCACGATGCGCCAAATCCGAGACTGCCCCCGCAACTGTGAGCGGAGAGCGGATCGGCGAAATGCCACTGGGGTCGGACTGCAAAGCCGCCCCGGGAAGGCGCCGAGGCGCGATGACCCGCAAGTCAGGAGACCTGCCATCACCAAACGCAAACCTCGGGCGGGGCGCCCGAAGAGAGTGATGTGATGACATTGATGTCTCTTTTGAGAACTGGCGGCCTTGCGGGCCCGAGACCATCGCACGTCCTTCGACGCCCCCAGGGTCTTCGGGAGACGATGCATGACGCAGCCAAGCAAAGGCGTTTGCTGTGGGATTGGGACACCGCGCCAGGCGGATGACCCCGGCAGGTCAGGCAAAGAACGGCCGGGATACCGCCTCTGGGCTTTGGCTTCGGTGGATCGTTTCTCCTGCGCACCGCCCGCCGATTTGAATAACGCACAGCGGGAGGCTGGCGCTGGCGGCGCATGGGTCTCTCGGCCTGAAGCATCGGGTCCCGCATGCGGGAGACCAGCAGGACGTCGCGCGCTGCTGCCCGGCGAACGATCTGCAAAAGCAAAAGTACCCTCAGCTCTCCATCACACCATAAGGACCACCTGGATGAGACTTCTCTGCACCCTTGTCGTCGCCGCTCTGATGCCGCTCGCCGCGCCGGCCCAGACGACCGATGGCTTTCCCTATGTCGATGAAAACTGCGGCTTTTCAATGACCTATGACGCGCCGCCGGAGCGCGCAGTGACCCTGTCGAACAACGCGACCGAACTGTTGCTCGCGCTCGGACTCGAAGCGCGGATGGCGGGGACGTCCTACATGGCCAACATGCAGATCAGCCCACAATACGAGGACGCCTATGGCACGGTTCCGATCCTGTCGCCCCTCGTGGCCACGACAGAGCAGCTCATCGATGCCGAGGCGGACTTCGTCTATGCCGGCTACCCCGATGGATTCTCCGAGAGCCGCAACCCGCGGCCGATGCTGCACGACCTCGGCATGAACACGCGGCTCAACACCGAGGGCTGCAACCTTGGCAAGTTTGGCTTTGCCGAACTCTTCGCCGAGATCCGCTCCGTCGCTGCGATTTTTGGCGTGCCCGAACGGGGCGAGGCGCTGATCGACACGATGCAGACCCGGATCGACGCCGTCACGGAGCAGCTCGAAGGCGTCGAGCCGATCCCGGTCTTCATTTACAACGGTGGAGAGGACACGCCACGCGCCGTTCTAGGCAACACGATGCTCAATCACGTGGTCGAGCTTGCAGGGGGTACGAACATCCTCGGCGACATCGACAATCGCTACGGCAGTACGTCTTGGGAACAGCTCGTCGAGCAAGCGCCGGAGCACATCGTTGTGTTTTATTCCGGCACGTCCAGCGGACAGGTGGTTCAAAATCCGGAGGTCAATCTCGGACAGGCCCGGATCGCGACCCTCGAAGCCAACCCGATCATCGCCGACGTGCCTGCCGTCGAAGCCGACGCCTATACCTTGGTCGTCTCCGTGATCGGTCAACCGGGCCCAAGCTCGGTCGATGCTCTAGAGAAGCTCGCCCGCGCCTTTCATCCAGGCGCCTTCGACTGATCCGACGGGGCTGCGCGCGTGGACACCGGCGCCGAGCCGATCCAAAAGGGCGACGCAGAGCGCGCTGCCCTTTTGGAGGTCTTACGTGCAGCGCCGAAGAAGGGCGGGGTCGCGAAACCGACGGCTCTCGCGCCGCTTCCAGACCGTGCAGGGGCGGGGCGTTACTCTATCGTGCTCCTGGGCATGGTGGCCTTGATCGGCGTCGCGGCGCTTGCCGGTGTGATGATCGGCTCCGTCACGATCCCGGCTGGTACCGCGCTCGCGATCTTGATCCACCACGGGACAGGCGGCCTTCTGCTGGAGCCAGAATGGCGGCAAGCCTATGAGATCATCATCCTTCAGACGCGCATCCCGAGGGTGATCCTTGCCGCGGTCGTTGGCGCGAGCCTCGGGGTCGCCGGCATGGTCATCCAGGCCATCGTGCGCAACCCTCTGGCTGGGCCGTCGATCCTGGGCGTCTCATCGGGCGCGGCGACGGGCGCCGTCATCGTCATGCGCTTTGGCCTGATCGCGCTGGGCGCGTTCACGCTTCATATCGCTGCCTTTGTCGGCGGACTGCTGGCGCTCTCGCTCGTCTTTTGGATCGCGCGCACCGGCGGGCATATGACAGCCACGCGGCTCGTCTTGGCCGGCATCGCGGTGAGCGCGGTGCTATCGGCGCTGACGAGCCTCCTCGTTCTGACATCGCCCGATCCGCAACTGGCCGCGCGGGTCCTCTTTTGGACATTGGGCGGTTTTGGCAGCGCGCAATGGAGCCTGCTTCCGATCCCGGTGGCCGCGCTCGCGCTCGGGCTCGCCATCATGCTCGTGCAAGCCCGCCGGCTCAACCTGCTGATGGCGGGCGACGAAAGCGCGGTGGCGCTCGGTCTCGATGTCGAGCGCTTTCGGCGCGCGATGTTCGTGCTGACGGCGGGGCTCACGGGGATCACCGTCGCGGTGGCAGGCGTGATCGGGTTTGTCGGCCTGATCATGCCGCATATCGTGCGCCTCATGGTCGGGGCGGACCATCGCCGGGCGCTGCCGGCGGTCGCGCTCTTGGGCGCGAGCTTTACCATTGCGGCCGACCTTGTCGCGCGCTCGATTATCGCGCCGCTCGAACTGCCGGTCGGGATCGTAACGGCCCTCGTCGGCGGGCCGTTTTTCATCTGGCTTCTGCGGCGCGACGCTCGAAGCCTCGGAGTTAACCGGTGACTGTCGCACCCGGTACGCTGTCGCTCTCTGAGGTCTGCGTCGACGCGGCGGGCAAACGTCTGGTCGACGGGATCAGCTTTGAGGTTGCGCCGGGGGAAATGGTCGGTTTGCTCGGTCCCAATGGCGCGGGCAAATCGACCTTGCTGCGCACGATCTACCGGATGGCAAAGCCTTCTGGGGGTGTTGTGCGGGTGAATGGGGCGGATGTTCAGCGCCAGAGCACGGCATGGGTTGCCCAAAACGTGGCCGCGGTTCTGCAGGACATGCCCGCCGATTTCCCCCTTACGGTCCGCGACGTTGTCGCGATGGGACGGTCCGCGCACAAGGCTCTGCTTGAGCCTGACACGGACCATGATCGGGGTCTCGTCGACGCCGCCCTGCGCCTTCAGCACCTCGACAGGCTTGCGGCGCGTCCCTTTCGCACATTGTCGGGTGGCGAGCGTCAGCGGGCCTTCCTCGCCCGCGCACTCGTGCAGCAACCCGCGATCCTGGTGCTCGACGAGCCGACAAACCATCTCGACATCCGCCATCAGCTCTCGTTGCTCGACTTCGTCCGGGCCCTGGGGATCACCGTCCTTGCCGCGCTGCACGATCTCAATCTCGCGGCGCGTTTCTGCGACCGGATCTGCTTGATGGACGGGGGCCGGATGGTGGCGGTTGGGCCTGCCGAGGATGTGCTCACCTCCCACCGGATCGCAGAGGTCTATGGCGTGGAGATGTTGGTGCGGCACCATCCGAGTACCGGCAAAGTGTTTCTGTTGCCGGCGTAGGACCGGGCGACGTGGTGCGGCCATCTCGGCAGCTCGTTGGCGCCCAATAACGCTGCCGCGGCCGTGCTTTGCAGGGCCGGGAAGGGCTCGGACGCTCATTCTGCGCGATCGCATCGTGTTCCGCCGCAGCGTCCCTCAACCAACGGCTTTAGCGTCAGGCGTCCACGGACGCATAAGCCCTTTTCAGCCGAGCGATGATGGCAAAGAGGATCAGGCATACCACGGTCACAGAAACGAGCGGGAGCGCAAAACCGCCGCTCAGCGCCGACAGGACGCCAAATGAAACTGGCCCCAGCACACCGCCGATTTCGGCGGCGGTGAAGAACAGGCCGCCCGCTAGCCCAAGCCGCTCGGAGGGCACGCTCGGGGTCTCCATGAGGATCAGGATCGCGATCGTCATCATCGCGCCGCGCGCGACGCCCTGAGCGATCAGGCCGGGCAGGATCAGGGACAGGTTGGTAAAGTGCAGGCACAGGCTTGCCATCAGCGAGGCCGCAAAGAGCGAGGTCATGATCGTAAGCCGCCGCTCTGGCGTGGCCAGGCGCGGCACCACGAGCGCGCCGACGATCCCGAGCGCCGACGGGATCGCGGCCCAGAATCCGGCCTCGACCGCCGTGAAGCCATGGTTTTTCAGGATCTCTGGCAGCCAGTTGTTCAGCGCGTGGTTGATGTAGAAGATCCCGACGCTCATACCCAGGATCAGGCGCACTTCGGGCACGCGGACAATCTCGCCGAATGCGCTGAGATTGAACTTCTTGCCGTCCTGGTCATCGCGCGCGGGCCAGGCGGTCACCGGGGCATAGGCGATTGCGATCCATATCGCGCCGCTGGCGGCAACCAGCGCGCTGTAGAGAAGCATGACGACCCGCCAATCCTCGCCTGCCAGCGGCATGGCCACGCTGTTGGTCAGCGCGAGCGCAAGGATGCCGCCCGAATAGGGACCGGTGATGTAGATCCCCATCGCCATGCCGCGATCCGCGCCCTGAAAGAGGCGCGCGATGACCTTTGGGGCGCCGATGGAGATCAGCGGGCCCCCGAAGCCAAAGAGCGCGACGGCCAGAAACATCTGCGTCGGGGTGTCGGCGAAGCTGCGGGCCAGCCCGGAGATCGCCATGATCACCGCCGCGGCAAACAGCATCCGCCGCACGCCGAACCTATCTAGGAGAATACCGCATGGGATGGCCGCGGCGATATAGGCCAGCGGCCACGCCCCGAGGATCAAGCCCATCCGGGCGTTGCCGATGTCCAATTCGTTGCCCACCGGCTCGACCAGCGGCGCCATGGAGGCGGCCGTGACGCCAAAACAGAAATAGATCAGCCAGACACCGCCGAGCACGAGCCAGCGCCCTGGCCCAACGGGAGCATCGGTCGACCTGCCTTCGGCAGACGTCATGCCGTGGCTATGGTGTGGTGGGCTGCTCTCTCAACGGTCATCTACGGCTCAGAAACCGCATCCGCGCGGCCAAGACAAGGGCTGGTCAGGATGGGCTTGTGCCCTCAATAGCGCGTCGCCCCGAAGAAGTTCTCCGGCATATCAAGAAGCGCGTGGCGGCCGGTACGGTCGAGCATGATTGCGGTCGCGTTCTGCGCCTCGTCGAGCACCTTAGTTTGGTCGGCGGTGGCAACTTGTCGTCCGCGCATCAGCACCTCGCCGTTGACGATCACGGTATCCACGTCCGCCCCATTCGCGAAGTAGGCCACGCGGAAGGGGATCATGTTGTGCGGGTAGAGGTGTGGCTTGGCGAGGTCGATGGCGATCACATCGGCCTTTTTGCCGACATCGAGCGAGCCGATCTCGCTTTCCATTCCGAGGGCGCGCGCGGCGTCGATCGTCACCATCTCCAACGCCTTGCCCGGCGGCAGGACATGCGTGTCGCGGAAGTGGCGGCGGTGATAATGCATGCAGTGTTGGACGTGGCGGAGCATGTCGGCGGAGCGGTCGGGCGCGGTCGCGTCGGAACCAATGCCGACCGTCACACCCGCATCCATCAGCTCGATCGCCCGGCAGCGCCCGAAGACGGAGGCATTCGAGGAGGTGTTATGCGCGATCTTCAGGTCGTATTCGGCGCAGATCTCGATCTCCTCATCGGTGAAGTCGGTCGAATGGGAGAGCAGCATTTCGGGGCCGAGGATGTCCATGTTCTCTTTGGCGAAGGCCACGGTGCCGGTCTGGTGTCCGTCCTGCGTGAAGACGAGGCCGTGGTCGCGCGCGATCTTGCTGCCGGCCTGGGCCTGGCGGATCATCTCGGTGACCTCAGCCTCCGATGCGTGGTCGAGATGCTCGCCGCGCAGCGTCGGTGTGATCATGCACAGGTTGAGCCGTCCCCCTTCGGTGCCGTGGTAGCTTTTGATCAGCGTCTCGCAGGTCGCCATCTGATCCTCGAAGCTCACGCTGAGCTCCTTCGCGGTGCCGCTTTCCCAATTGGCATAGGTCCAGGGATGGGTGGCGCGGCAGGAGCCGACGGCCATCACAACGCGGATGCCGAGCTGTCGGATGGCGTCGAGATGCGCCTCGCCATAGATCGGCTCGTCAGTCCGCATGACCGTATCGCCGCCGCCCAGCAGGGAAACGCCGCAGGTCACCCCCGCCTTCAGCCGCTCCAACCCGGCCAGCATCGCCTCGGAATGCCAAAAATGCGTGTCGGAGGCTGTGGTATAGACCTCGCCGCAGGTCTCGAACCACGCCTTGCCGTTGCCCCCGCCCATCGTCTTGATCAGGCCGTGCCCCGCATGGGCATGGACATCGATAAGGCCGGGCAGGACGGCCATGTGGGTGCCGTCGATCACGGTCTCGGCAGGGTGCGCCTCGGCGATCTCGGCGGTGGGCCCCACGGCTGCAATACTGTCCTTCTCGATGACGACCGAGCCCAGGTCGATCACGCGGCGCGCTTTGTCCATCGTAATGACGGTGGCGTTGTCGATGCGAATGTCGGCCATGGGAAGTCCTATCGGTTTGGGAGCGTGAGGTCAGGACGCAGGCTGCAACTCGGGCAGCTGCGGCAGGTAGGAGAGCAAAGCGCGGGTATAGTCGGCGCGCGGGGCCTCGAACACGGTTTCGGTCGCGCCAAGCTCAACGAGGGTCCCCCGGTGCAGCACGCCGACGCGGTCGCACATCTGGCGGACGACGGGGAGGTCGTGGGTGATGAAGAGCATCGACAGACCCAGATCGTCACGCAGGTCTTTCAGCAGGTTCAGGATCTGTGCCTGGATCGAGACATCGAGCGCGGAGGTGGGCTCGTCGCAGATCAGGACGCTCGGCCGCCCGGCGAGGGCCCGGGCGATGGCGATGCGTTGGCGCTGCCCGCCGGAAAAGGCATGCGGCTTGCGCGTGAGCACATCCGCTGGCAAGCCGACCCGTTCGAGGAGCGCAGGGACGAGGCGGAGCGCTTCGGCGCGTGGCACGCCATGCATCGGCTCCATGATCGTATCGAGCACGGACATGCGCCGGTTGAGTGAGCTGAACGGGTCCTGAAAAATCATCTGCATGCCGGTCCGGTAGCCGCGCAACGCGCGGTCCGGCGTTGCGGCGTTGAAGGGCTTGCCGAGGAGCCGGACCTCGCCCTGGTCCGGTCGGAGCAGGCCGGCGGCGATCTGCGCGAGTGTCGATTTGCCCGACCCGCTCTCGCCGACGAGGCCGAAGATCTCGCCGCGGGTGATCTCAAAGGAGACGTTGTCGAGCGCCCGCACCGGCATTCCGCGCCGCAGGAACCGACGCCCGCCAAAGGTTTTTCCCAGATCGGATATCGCGAGGGGCACGGCGCCCAGATCGGTCTTGCGGGCGCGCAGCCACCGTTCGAGCCCGGCATCGCTGACGATGGCGCCAGTATCGGGCAAAGCAAAGCGGTCAATCCGGCGATCCGCCGGCGGCACAGCGGCGATGAGCGTCCGGCTATAGGGCGCGGTCGGGCTCGCGAGCAACCGCGCCGTTGGCGCCGTTTCCACCGCCTTCCCATGGCGCATGACGAGGGCGCGGTCGCTGATCGCCGCTACGGCGCCCATGTCATGCGTGATCAGGAGGCACGCCATGCCCCGCTCCCGGCAGATCGAGCGGATGAGCTCCAGGATCTGGGCGCGGACCGACACGTCGAGCGCAGAAGTCGGCTCATCCGCGATCACGAGCCGCGGGCGGCAGGCGAGCGCAAGGGCGATGACCACGCGCTGCCGCATACCGCCAGAGAATTGGTGCGGATAGGCCCGCACCCGCACCTCCGGATCATTGATGCCAACCTCGTCGAGCATTTCGACAGCGCGCCGCTTGGCCTCGGTCTGTGACAGGCCGAGGTGGTGGCGCACCATGTGGACGAGCTGGCTTTCGACCGTGAAGAGCGGGTTGAGCGCGGTTTGCGGGTCCTGAAAAATCACGCTGATGTCGCGACCGCGCACATGGGGTCCGCCATAGTCAATCGGCGCCCCGTCGAGCGTTATCTCTGACGCGCGCCAAATACCCGGCGGATCGACGAGATCGAGGAGCGCCGCCCCGACAGAGGTCTTCCCGGCGCCGCTCTCGCCGACAATGGCTACGATTTCCCCGGCGGCTGCGTCGATGTCGATCCCATCGACGGCCTTCGCGCCGCCATAGAGGACCTCAAGACCTCGGATGCGCAGCCTTCTATCCAAGGCGGGGGTTGAGCGCGTCGCGCAGCCAGTCACCAAAGAGGTTGACCGAAAGCACCAGCATCACGAGCGTCACCGCCGGGAAGACGACAACCCACCAGACGCCCGAGAAGAGGTTCTCATTGCCGATGCGGATGAGGGTGCCGAGCGAGGGCTGCGTCACCGGCATGCCGACACCGAGGAAGGACAGCGTGGCTTCGGCCAGGACCGCAAGACCGAGGTTGATCGTCGCGATCACGATTACGGGCGAAAGGATGTTGGGCAGGATATGACGCGCGAGGATGCGCCCGTTTGCAAGGCCTGAAATCCGCGCGGCTTTTACGTAATCGAGCGAGGCTTCGACCATTGTCTGCCCGCGCACGGTGCGGGCGTATTGCGTCCATTCGTTGATGGCGATGGCGAGGATCAGGACATAGATCGCGTACGCGCCCTGCCGCGTATCTGGCAAGACCCCGCGGGCAATGCCGCTCACAAGAAGCGCGATAAGGATCGTGGGGAAGCTCAGGATCACATCTGCGAAACGCATGAGCACCGCGTCGAGCCACCCGCCGCGAAAGCCCGCGAGGAGGCCCAGCAACGTGCCGATCCCGGCGGAGATCGCCACGGCGGCAAAGCCCACGATCAGCGAGACGCGCATGCCGTAGAGGATCGCCGACAGGACATCGCGCCCCTGCGTGTCCGTGCCAAGGAGGAACCGCGGATCGCCGCCCTCGGCCCAGACCGGAGGCAGCTCGCTATCCATCAGGTTGAAGGTGCCGAGCGCGAAGGGGTCGTGCGGCGCGATCCAGGGCGCGAAGGCCGCCGACAGGATGAGGAAGAGGGCAATCGCGGCCGAGACCATCGCTTTGGGCGACGCGACGAACTGCCCCCAAAGGCCAACCGGGGCGCTGGGCGATGCCGCGTCGCTCATCCCCGCACCCGCAGGCGCGGATCCACGAGTGCGTAGGTCACGTCGACGAGCGCATTCAGGGCGACAAAGACGAGGCCGACGAACATGAGGTACGCCGCCATGACCGGGACATCGACAAATTGCACCGCCTGGATGAAGAGGAGCCCCATACCCGGCCACTGAAAGACGCTCTCGGTGACGATGGCGAAGGCGATCAGACCGCCGATCTGCATCCCTGTGATCGTCAGCACCGGCATCAGCGCGTTTTTGAGCGCGAGGCGGTAGTTGATCGACCGCTCCGGCAGGCCGCGTGCCCGGGCGAAGCGGATATAGTCGGATTGCAGGATCTCGATCATCTCGGCACGCACGAGGCGCATGATGAGCGTCATCTGAAAGAGCGCGAGTGTGAGCGCGGGCAGGAAGATCGCCCGCCAGCCGCTCGCTGTCAGCAAACCGGTGGACCACCATCCGAGATCGACCGTCTCTCCCCGCCCAAACGACGGAAGCCAGCGCAGAGTCACGGCAAAGATCAGGATCAGCATGATCCCGGTCACGAAGGTGGGCGTCGAGACCCCGACCAGCGACACGCCCTGCACGATGTTCGAGAGCGCCCCGCGCGGCTTTAGCGCGGTGATCACGCCCAGCGGGATGCCGATCATGAGGGCAAGGACGGTCGCCGCAAAGACCAGCTCCAACGTGGCGGGCAAGCGCTCGGCGATGAGGTCGGCCACGGGGCGTTGGTTCCGGTACGAAATCCCGAAGTCGCCCTGCAGCGCGCGGCCCACGAAGGTCACGAATTGCACCGGGACGGGATCGTTCAGCCCCAGCGCTTCGCGCAATTCCTCGCGTTCCGCGACGGTGGCGTCCTCCCGGCTCATCGACACGACGGGGTCGCCCACGAAGCGAAACATGAGAAAGCTGAGCAGGCCCACCGCCAGAACGACGAGGAAGGCCTGCCCGAGCCGTCTGATCAGGAACGCAAGCACGCGGTAGGCGTCAGTTCACGCTGTAATGCCAGGCGCGGAAATAGTTGTCGGGGAATTGGATGATATCGACATTGTCTCGCGCGGCCCAGCTCAGCGGCTGCTGGTGCAGCGGGATATAGGCGATGTCTTCGCGCGCGATGGCGATGGCTTCCTCGATGAGCGCCACGCGCTTGTCCTCGTCCACCTCGGAGGCGGACATGACGGCCAGCTCGTCCACCCGAGGGTTGGAGTATCCATTGGGATTGTTGCCGCCCCAATCGCCGTCGCGCGTCGCAAGCATGGCCGAGAGCGGGCTGAACCCGTCCATAGCGGGCAAGGTCGCCCAGCCGATCATGTAGATGTCGGTTTCGCCCCGGTCGACCTTGGGGAAGTGCTGGCTCCGCGTTTGTGCCGTAAGCTCCACCTCGACGCCGATCCCCGCCCACATGGACGCGATGGCCAGACAGATCTCCTCATCGTTGATGTAGCGGTCATTGGTGCAGTCGAGGTTGGTGCTAAAGCCATCGCCAAAGCCGGCCTCCGCCAAAAGGGCCTTGGCCGCCTCCACGTCATAGTCGGGTTTGACGTCGGTCTCCGCCTCGTAGCCCGCAATCGGCGGCGCGATCATCGAGCCCGCGATCCGTGCCTTGCCGCGCATGACGCGCGAATTGATCGCTTCCATATCGATCGCGCGCCAGAGCGCCTCGCGCACGCGGATGTCGCGGAGCGGGTTCGCCCCGCCATTGGGGCCCGCATGGAGCTCGTCGCGCGCCACGTTGAGCCCGAACATGATCGTGCGGAGCGACGGGTTCTGCAGCGGTGTGACACCCTCGGCGGCCTCAAGCCGCTCGGTGTCCTGAAGCGGCGAGGGCGTGATTACGTCAACCTCGCCGGACAGGAGGGCAGAGACGCGCGTGGCGTCGGAATTGATCGGCAGGAACTCGATGCTCGTCAGGTTGTGGATCGGCTCATCCCACCAGTTGGGATTGGCCGTCAGAACCGTCTTCGCATCCGGCTGCCGGCTTTCGAGCATAAATGGCCCGGTGCCGTTGGCGTGGTCGGACGCGTAGGTCACGACACCGGTCGTAGTGTTGCCCGGGAGCGTGGCGTCGTTCGCGATGAGCCATTCCTCGTCTATGATGAAGACGCCAGTCAGCTTGTTGATCAAGAGCGGGTCGGCGGCGTTCAGAACAAGATCCACCGTGAAATCATCGACGGCCTCTGCCGTTTCGACCCCAGCGAGGTTGCCGCGTGCGCGCGCATCGGGGTGCGTCAGGCGCGTGATGGACGCGACGACATCGGCGGAGGTAAAGGGCGCGCCGTCGTGAAACGTCACGCCTTCGCGCAGGGTAAAGCGCACACGGGTTGGTTCGATCACCTCCCAGGCGGTTGCGAGCGCGGGCTCAAACTTTAGCTCGGCGTCCCGGCGCACGAGCGGCTCGTAGATGTGGTGCAAGAACGATGACGTTCCGCTTTCGGTATGGGCGTAGGGGTCGAGCGTGAGAATGTCGCCGACATTGGCCCAACGCAGCGTCTCGGCGCTGGCCCCACCCGCTATAATCGCAGCGCAAAAGGCTCCGGTGCATATGTTGATATGATTGTTCATGGCTGACCCCCGTCGTTGTTCGCTCCCCTCGGGAAGCAGGCGTGTCTCTGAGCGAGATCTCTCTCTCCAGCTTTAGCGCATAGCGTGGCCGTCTGCGCTTGAGCATCTCACAAGGCTCCGGATGCGTGCGTGGGGTGCCTAATTGTCAGGCAGTTTTCCAGCACCTGCCCAAAGTCTATGTGAGAACTGCAGGAGCTTGGCGCGGCGCAAGGGTGGCGTTGCGTCACTCCAGCTGCTTTGCAGCCGGGACAGCAGGGTCGTCGACAGGTGCTGATCAATGCCTCCGCTCGGTGTGGGGGCGCAAAGCAGACGTGCTCCATGGGCGCCACGGCGGGAGCCGCGAAAGGAAAGCCCAGCGAGCAAACGGCAGCATCGAACGCGCCGTCGCAGGCAGCATCGCTCCAGCGCGTCGAAGGGGCGCCGCAATGTCCACGAGGACGCGCCACCCGGCGTCTGGCGCTTCGTGCAACATGGGCCTGCATCCTGACCTGACTGCGCGCTCTTACCCTTATCGACCGCGCAAGATCACTCCGCCGTGCGCATCCCGAGCCGGTGAAGTGTGTACCGCTCCACCGCCACGACGACTTGGTAGAAGAGCACAGACAGGATCACCGATACAGCGGCGACCGACCAGATCATCCCGTAGTCAAGGAACCCGCGGGATTGATTGAGAAGGTTTCCGAGCCCCTGTCCCGTTGCGAGCCACTCGGCAATCATCACGCCGAGCAGCGCGCGCGGAACTGTCAGCCGTGTCGCCGCAAAGAGGTAGGGGAGCGAGGCCGGGATCGTGACCATCCGCAGCTCCCGCCACCGGCTTGCCCCATAGGCACGGGGCAATTCCTCGGCGCTCTTGGGCACGAGCGACAGGCCCTGTGCCAGGGTGACGAAGGCTGGAAAGAACGTCACCGAGATCGTCACCCAGAGCGTCAGCGACGGACCTCTCCCGAGGATCAGGACCAAAAGCGGCGTGAGGGCGACGAGCGGCATGGTCTGGGTCACGAGCGCCACCGGCATGAACGCTTCGATGGCACGGGGGAAGAGGCGCGACGCGATGGCAAGGACGAAGGCAAAGCCGAGGCCCGCCGCCATGCCAAGGAAGGTGATTGGCAGCGTCTCGGCCAGGGCGGCGAGAAGGCGCTCTTGGGCGCGCGCCGCCGTATCGCTCAGAAACAGGTAGTCCACCACGCCAAACGGCGTCTTGGCGACAAGGTCTGGCACGCCCGTGGCCCTTACAAAGAGCCACCAAAAGAGGAACGGCATGAGCACCGCGCCGGCGCCGAGAAGCATTCGGCGGCCTGTCCCCACGCGTGCGCCTGTATTGGGCAACCCGGCATTCAACGTCACAGCCCGCGTCACGCCGACGAGCCGGGAGGCGAGCACCGCGAAAATCAGATAGCCCGCACCGGCAATCGCGGTGGCGACAAGTCCGATGCCCCAAAGCCGGTCGGGCTCGCCGCGGCCGAGCGAGCCGAGGAGGTAGGCGCCGAGCCCCCAGCGCCCGCCGCCGCCGAACTCGGCGAGAATTGCGCCGAGCACAGCGTTCGGCGCGCCGACCCGCAGACCGGCCAGGATCGATGGCACCGCGCCACGTAGTTGTACTCTGGCGAGGATCTGCCACCGCCCGCCGCCATAGGCTCGGATGAGATCAATGGTGCGGGCATCAGCTTGCGAGAGGCCCACCACCGTGGCCGTCATCACGACGAAATACGCACCGAGCGCGGCCAGCGCGATCCGTGGCGCCATCCCCGAGAGCGTCAGCACGAGAATTGGAGCGAGGGCGATGGGCGGCAGCGCAAAGGCCGCAACATTCACCCCGCGGAAGAGGCGGAGCATTGTTGGCCAGAGGGCGAAGACGACCCCAGCGCCCACGCCAATGGTCGATCCGATCAGAAGGCCAGCCCCCGAGGCATAGAGCGTCGCGCCAATATGCGCCGGATAGTCGCCGCGATCTTGCCAGAGCCGGATCAGGATCTCGGTGATCCCGGGAAGAGCGCCACCGGCGACAAGATCGAGACGTCCAACGATCTCCCAGACGAGCAGCAGAAGCGCCGCGTTGGCCCAGCCGTGTCCAGTCTCAGAACGCATGGAGCAAACCGGCGATCTCGTCGCAAATGCGATGGAACTCTGGGGCGGTAAATAGGCTCTTTTGCCGGGGGCGTGCGAAGGGGACGTCGACGATCTCGACCAAACGTCCGGGGCGGGCCTGCATCACCGCAACGCGGTCGGCCAGGAAGACCGCCTCGTCGATTCCATGGGTCACGAGCAGCGCCGTTGCGCCCGTCTCGGCCCAGATACGTTGCAACTCGACATTCATCTGCCGGCGCAGGATCTGGTCTAGAGCGCCGAAAGGCTCGTCCATGAATAGCACGCGCGGACGCGTGACGAGCGCGCGCGCAATGGCCACGCGTTGGCGCATGCCGCCCGAGAGTTCGCCCGGCAGCGCGTCTTCGAAACCGGCGAGGCCAACCAGCGCAATCATCGCGTCGATGTCGGCGCGCAGGCGGCTGGTTGGTCGGCCCAGCACTTCGAGCGGCACAGCGATGTTACGGCGCACACTCCGCCAGGGCAGGAGGGCAGCGTCCTGAAAGGCGATGCCGGTGATGCCGGCGCGCGCCGCATCCATCGGGGCGTCGCCGGCGATCCGAACAGCGCCGGCATCCGCGCGCTCCAGCCCAAGTGCGATCCGGAGCAGCGTGGACTTGCCGCACCCCGATGGCCCGATCAGCGCGGTAAAGGAGCCCGCCGGGCAGGACAGCGAGACGTCATGCAGCGCCTCAACCACCTTTCCCCGACCGGCGAAGGTCTTGCTGACCCCCGAAACGGAAACTCCGTCGGGGGCGCGCATCAGATCTCTTCGAGGAGGGTGGTGTCGAACATATCGCGGCGTCCTTCGATACCGACGGCGGCAAGCGCTGCGAGGTTGGCCTCGATCCCATCCTCGGTCATCGCGAAAAAGCCCTCGGATGTCTCCATCAGCGGCTGCTGTGCCACGTTAAAGAAGAGTTCGTTCTCAATCGTTCGCCCCGTGCCTGCGAACCAGGTGTCCGCCCACTTCGGCGGCCATAGGTTTGGATCCTCAAAGTTTTCGACCCAACCGCGGCGCGACGCGCGCAACCAGGAGACGAGCTCGGCCCGCTTCTCCGCCAAGACCTCCTCGGTCACGACGACGGTATCGTTGTAGATGGTAAAGCCGTAATCGTAGAGCAGGAACGACACCGCCGCTTCGCCCTGCTGCTCGATCGTGTAGGGTACGTTGGTTGTAAAATCGAGGCTTGCGTCGATTTCCTGACGGATCAGCGGTGTGGGGTCGTAGGAATAGGGGACGATGTTGACGTCGCCCGGATCGATGTCGTTGAGCTTTAGCATCGCCTCGACTGAGATCACGTTGACCGGCGGCACAGCGAGCGTTTTGCCGACGAGATCGGCGGGCGAGTTCACCGGGTTCTTCGCCAGCGAGACGACGCCGATCGGGTTTTTCTGATACTGCGCGCCAATGATTTTGAAGGGCGCGCCTTGATCGACAATCGCCTTGATCGTGGTGTCGGGGGTCGTGAGCGCGAGATCGGCACGCTTTGCGATAATGGTGCTTTCGGGGATCACATCGGGGCCGCCCGGGAGATAGGTGACATCGAGCCCCTCCTCTTGGTACCAGCCTTCGTCAATCGCGATGAAGTATCCGGCGAATTCGGCGTCGTTAATCCATGCGGCCTGCATGGTGAAGGGCGTCGCGGCGCGGGCGCGCATCGGCAGGCCCGCCGCCACACCGGCTGCAGCAGTGCCGCTTAGAAAGTTGCGTCGGGAGAGGCGAAGGGTCATCGGCTAGGTCCTTTTCAGCGTTTTAGGAAGCGGAAGAGATTGGATCACTTGATCAGGCCTTGCAGGCGTTGCAGCTCTTGCAAGGGCGGGGTTTCGGTGATTTGGGACGGGTCGAGGAGCGACCACTTTACGCCGCGCGGCCGCTTTGCGCGCCGTTCGACCACATGGGTCCGTGACGGAGTAAAGATCCGGTCGACGAGGATGTCGGTTTCGGACGGTTGCAGGTGATCCTCGACAAGTTGTACGTCGTGGACCACAGCGTGAACCGGCGAGCCGTCATCCACGAGGCCGAGATCGGTAAACATGCCCCATTCGAGGTCGAAGAAACCGTGGCCCTTGCCGAAGCGCACGCCATTCACCGAGACCGCGGAGGCGCCGGTGACAAGGTAGTCGAACCGACCGCGCCGCGCGATCTCTTCCAGAGTGACCGGCGTTCCGAAGTGCTCCATCCCGTCGAGCCACGCGGCGTAGAGCGCGGCACCCTCGGGCACGCGTGCCGGGTCGAGCAGCAGAAAACCGCGGTATATCCCGTACGTCGACATGACGAAGGGTTTGCCCGCCTCGATCATCCGGCGCCGGAGGTCAACCAGGCAATTGTCGGGCGTAATGAAGGCCAGCGCGCTTGCGTCATAAGCCGGATCAGCGACAAGCCGGTCCGTTGCGGCTTCGGAGCCCTCGAAGTCGGGGATGACTTCGGCGAAATTCAAGTGAAACCGCGTGTCGGGGCGGGCAACGTCCTGCAGGCGCGTCCAGATGCGTTCGCGGATCACCTTGGCGGTCGACATGTTGTGCTCCCGGGACGTTTCAGCGTT
The DNA here is from genome assembly GCA_038745585.1 of Pseudomonadota bacterium. GTDB lineage: Bacteria > Pseudomonadota > Alphaproteobacteria > Rhodobacterales > Rhodobacteraceae > HLUCCA09. The sequence continues at coordinate 33,096 of JBCDLH010000008.1, read as the reverse complement.
TCATATGCTTGAAACTGTTGTTTCAATCGTCAAGGAAAATCCTCTGTCATGGCCTCTCGTCTAATCCTGCGCATTCAAGAAAGGCGTGCCGCGCTGACCACGAGCGAGCGCAAAATCGCAGAGGTCATCGAGGGAAATCAGATGGTTGTGGAGACGCATACCGCAACGGAACTCGCCGCGATGGCAGGCGTCTCAAAGGCTACAACTGCCCGTTTTTTCCGCACTCTGGGATATGCCGACTTCGAGGAGGTGCGCCTGCAGGCGCGCGAGGAACGGAATCGCCGGGAGCCTTACGTCGATCATTCGCCGGCGCGCGCGCCTCTCGCGTCAGGCCGGTCAATCGCGGACCATCTCGAGCTGGAGCTCTCGAACCTCACGCGCACGTTCGAGGAGCTGCGCTCGGATGTGCTGCCGCGCGTCGCCAGCGTGCTGGGCGAAGCCCCGCAAGTCTGGTTTGCCGGTTTCGGCGCCGAAGATGGGGCTGCCCGCATCGGTCGCGCGCTCTTCTCACGGATGCGGCACGACGTCCGTCTTCTTACGGGGGCGAGCCAGGATTGGGCGGCAGAGCTTGCAGCCACCGGCCCGCGCGACGTGCTGGTGTTGCTAACTTTCGAGCCGCGACCGCGGATGCTTCGGGCGCTCTTGTCTTATGCGCGGACCTCTCGGATGCGGGTGGTCACGATAACCGATCATGGTTTTCAGGCCCAGGCCGAGCGCTTTTCGGAGATCGTCCTACCGTGCCACGTGGCCAGCTACGCTATGCTGCCGACCCATGCGACGATGGTCTCGGTGCTGCGCCTCCTTGCCCTCGCATTTGTCGCCCGCGATGCCATGAGCGTGGAGCGACGGATCGAGACGCTCGCCGCAATCGATGAAGAGCTCAACCTCCTAGAGTGAAGAACTCGCAGACGGAGAAAGCGGCGTTTCAGCCCTTCTCCGCAGCCCTGTCCTCATCCCTTCTGCTCAGCCCTGCGACACAGACTTTTGTGGCCTTCTAACCGAGCTTTATCCACGCGCTGTTGCGCGCCGCACTTCGTACACAGGCGTCGACAAACTCAACACCCTTGAGACCGTCGCTTACGGTCGGAAAATGCACGTCCGAGGGAGCCCCCTCGCCGGCGCGGTGGGCACGAATAGCAGCGGCGGCTTCGGAGTAGATATTGGCGAAGCCTTCCAAATAGCCTTCCGGGTGGCCTGGCGGCACGCGCGTTACGCGGCCGGCCACCTCTGAGGCGCCAGATCCACCCCGGGTGATAAGCCGCTTCGGTTCGCCGAACGGCGTATACCACAAATAGTTGGGATCCTCCTGCGCCCATTCGAGGCCGCCCGTCTCGCCGTAGATCCGAAGCCGCAAAGCATTTTCGTTGCCCGGCGCCACCTGGCTGGACCAGAGCATCCCGCGCGCCCCGCCGGTAAAGCGCAGCATGACGTGCGCGTTATCGTCGAGCGGGCGCCCGGGCACAAAGGCTTGGAGATCCGCGCAGAGCTCCTCGGCCGCGAGACCCGACACAAAGCACGCGAGGTTGTAGGCATGGGTCCCGATATCGCCGGTCGAGCCGCCGACGCCCGAGCGTGCCGGATCGGTCCGCCATTCGGCCTGTTTGAAGGTCTGCTCCGTCGTGAGCCAGTCCTGCGGGTACTCCACTTGGATGACCCGGATCTTGCCGATCTTGCCCGTGGCGACCATCTCGCGGGCTTGGCGCACCATCGGGTATCCAGTGTAATTGTGGGTGAGGATGAAGAGCGCGTCCGAGCTCTCAGCCGCCTTTACCAGCTTTTTGGCATCCGCGAGAGTCGAGGTCAGCGGCTTGTCGCAGATCACATGGATACCGCGTTTGAGAAATTCCCGAGCAGCCGCATAGTGGACGTGATTTGGCGTGACGATGGAGACGGCTTCGATCCCGTCTTTGCGCCGCGCCTCACGCATCGCCATCTCTTTGAAGTCGTCGTAGATCCGGGCAAGGCCCAAGGCCTCGCCACTCGCGCGGGCCTTTTCCGGCGTCGATGAGAGCGCACCGGCCACCAGCTCGTAATGGTCGTCGATGCGCGCGGCGATCCGATGAACGCCGCCGATAAAGGCGTCGGTGCCGCCGCCGACCATACCCAAACGGATACGGCGGTTTAGGCTTTCATTGCGTCCGGTCACCATCAAGCAATCCCCAGCATTTTGCGGTTGCCGTCCTGATCGGTCGCCCCGGACGCAAAGTCGTCAAACGCAACTTCGGTGGGCCGGATGACGTGGTTGCGCACGAATTCCGCGCCTTCGCGCGCGCCGTCCTCGGGGTGTTTGATGGCGCATTCCCACTCGACAACGGCCCACCCATCAAAGCCAATCGCCGTCAATTTGGAGAATATGGCGCCGAAATCGACCTGCCCATCGCCGAGCGAGCGGAACCGCCCCGCGCGGTCGACCCAGCGTTGATAACCCGAATAGACGCCCTGCCGCCCAGTTGGATTGAATTCGGCGTCTTTGACGTGAAACATTCGGATCCGGTCTTGGTAAATGTCGATGTTGTCGAGGTAGTCGAGACACTGAAGCACGTAATGCGACGGATCGTAGAGCATGCAGGCGCGGGCGTGATGGCCTGTCCGCTCAAGGAACATCTCGTAGGTCACGCCGTCGTGCAGGTCTTCACCGGGATGGATCTCGTAGCAGACATCGACGCCGCAGGCCTCGGCATGGTCGAGGATCGGTTGCCAGCGCTTGGCCAATTCGTCGAACGCCGTCTCGATGAGCCCCGCAGGCCGCTGTGGCCAGGGATAGACAAAGGGCCAGGCGAGCGCGCCAGAAAACGTCGCATGCGCGCCGATGCCGAGGTTCTTTGAGGCCGTGAGTGCCAGCTTTACTTGGTCGACGGCCCATGCCTGTCGCGCGGCCGGATTGCCGCGCACCTTTTCGGCCGCAAATCCGTCAAATGCCGTATCGTAGGCCGGATGAACGGCGACGAGTTGGCCTTGGAGGTGCGTGGAAAGCTCTGTCACCTCCACGCCGTTCTGGGCCGCAACGCCCTTAAATTCGTCGCAATAGTCTATGCTCGTTGCTGCCTTTTCGAGGTCGAAGAGACGGCCGTCCCAACTCGGCACCTGAACACCGACATAGCCGCATCCGGCCGCCCATTTCGTGATTGCGTCCCACGAGTTGAACGGGGCCTCGTCCCCCGCGAACTGCGCCAGAAAAAGCGCCGGTCCTTTGATTGTTTGCATGTCAGCTCCTCCCGTCAGTCTACCGCGCTACGGCGGCATGTTTTCCTTGAGATAAATGTCGATCCTGATCCGTTCCTGCGCCGGATTGTGAGGCACGTTATCCGCCTTTGCCCGCAAAAGGCGGGCGCAGGAGCGGATCAAATGCCCGCAATCCTGGCTGATGACGGCGTCGAAGATCCCGTCCTTCAACGCGCGTTGGCCGAGCGGCGTCAGCTCGTGCCCGATCACGACGAGTTTCTCGGCCGTAGTCCGCTCTTTCAGAAACCGGATCAGGCCCTCATTGCCAGCCGCGCTAGAGTAGATCCCGCAAATGCCGGGGTGGTTTTCAAACACCTCCGGAAGCATGGAGTAGATCAACTCTGGGTCATCGCGGCCTTCGACCGATGCAACGACCGCAAGATCGGGAAACTCCTGTGAAATCACCAGGTCAAATCCTTGGCGGCGTTCCAGATGATCCCGCGCAAAGCGCGATCCAGTAATGAACAAGAGCTTTCCGGGCTTTCGAATAAAACGGCCCATCAACTGTCCCGCGGTCCGGCCAGCCGACACATTGTCAATGCCGACAAAATGGTCCCTGTCTGAGGTCGGCAGATCCGAGACCAGCGTGACCACGGCAATCCCTTTGTCGCGCACGCGTTTGATTGCATCGCGCACGGATGGGGTTTCCGGGCTAAAGATCGCAACGCCGTCGGTCCGCGCGGGGTCGAGCCGGTCGAGGATCACCACGATGTCCTTCGCGTCGAAGGGCGAGGCGAGCTCAAAGGAGAGGTCGGTCCGGTCGTTGGCAAGCTTTTCGCCTTGTTCGAGGATCTGGCGCCGCAACGCCATGACAAATTCGTTTGCTGTGTCAGGCAACACGAAGTGCAGGCGGTAGATGCGCCGTCGCGCCAGGTTTGCCGCGGCCGTGTCGCGGATATAGCCCAGCTCGTTGATCGCCGAGTTCACCTTGTCGATCGTGGCGCTTCGCACTCCGGGCCGCTCATTCAGAACGCGGTCGACCGTCGCAAGGCTCACCCCGGCCACACGGGCAATGTCATTGACTGTGGGCTTTGCGGTCGTTCTGAAACGCGGCTTGTTCAGCTTACTGTACCATTTCCTTGGCGAGCACCTCAAAGAGCAGTGCTACGGCCTCGGCGCCCGGATCGTTGTGACCCCTCAGGTTGGCCTCCGGCACATAAGAGGCGCGCCCGGCCTTTGCGCGATGGATCGTTGCTGTTCGGTCGGCCCCGTCCCGTGCCGCGGCCGCGGCCGCGCCAATGCCGTTCGGCAGCGCGTCGAGGGCGGGCGCTAGGGCGTCGATCAGCGTTCGGTCTCCAACCGACGCGCCCCCGACTTCGCTCACCCGGTTCAACCCTTCGACCAAAGCCTTTTGCACCGAAGCGCCATTCGCGCAGGCGTCCCCAGCCGCGTTAAAGTAGATCGCGAGGATCACCCCCGACGAGCCGCCCATCGTCTGGCTGAGTTCGTTTCCCAGGGCCGGGAAGAGCTGAGTCAAGTCCGCCAACGGCATGCGGTCGAGGCTACCTTTCAGCGCGCGCGCTGCCGTCGCCAACGTGCTCCCCGTATCGCCATCACCCGACTTTGCGTCGAGCGCGTTCAGAGCGTCTTCGGACGCGATCAGCAGGTCCGAGACACGTTCGATGATCTCGCGGGTGGCCTCGTTCTTCGACGGGATCGGCTCGATCGGCATCAGCCCATCCGGCAGGGGCACGACGGCGGGTTCAAGCACGTCATGCAAACCCGGCCAGACCGGGATCGGGACGGGCGCGGAGAGCGCTTCGAGTTCCGCGGGCGTCGCATCCAGGACCGAGACGGAAAACCCGTGCATGTCGAGCGATGTCATCATCGGCGCAGGGCCGATAATGTGGCGGACAATCCCGGACGCCGTGAGCGCATGAGTTAGGACCGACATTTCGAGCGGCGTCGTCGAGCCTAGGTTGTTGACCAACGCGACATAGTCGCCCTCGCCGACTTGCCCGCGGAGCCTGTCTAAGACCGTGTCCATTGCGCCCATGGCCGTCGAGAAGTCGACCTGCTCGACACCCGGCTCCCCGTGAATGCCAAGGCCAAGCTCGGCTTTTCCCGGTCCGATGCGATCTTCTTTGGTCGAGCCCGGGATCGTGCAGGTATCAAGGCTCATGCCGATCGAGGCGACTTTGCCGATCACCGTTTTCGCCGCTTGCGTGACAGCGTCGAGACTTTCGCCTTTTTCCGCCATCGCGCCCGCGATCTTGTGTACAAAGAGCGTCCCCGCCACGCCGCGGGATTGCGGCAGATCCGGCAGCGCAACATCGTCGTCGACCACGACCATCTCGACCTTACGGCCAAGCGCTCGGGCGCGTTCTGCAGCGAGGCCGAAGTTAAGCCGGTCGCCGGTGTAGTTCTTGACGATCAAGAGGCATCCGGCTTCTCCGGTGACCGCGAGAATACCGGCAAGAACGGCTTCGACGGAGGGAGAGGCAAAGACCTCGCCGCAGACAGCCGCGGTCAGCATGCCCGCGCCGACGAAGCCCGCATGGGCCGGCTCATGGCCCGAGCCGCCGCCCGAAACCAACGCGACCTTGGACATGTCCCAATCGGACCGGAAGACGACCTTGATATGCGGGAACCCGTCGAGCCGGGAGAGTGCGCCTCCAGAGGTGGCAAGAAGGCCATCGATGGCTTCGGTAACCAAATCCTGCTTGGCGTTGATGAACTGTGCCATAGTCGTTCTCCCTTACACGACGCGGGCGCCCGAGGCGTCGAAGTAAAGCGGGTTCTCGGGGCTAATCTTGAGTGTTGCGTTGGGCTCGTAGTCTTGGTGCGGGTCGCTCAGGGTGGTGACAGCATGGCCGTTCAGGTCGAGGTGAAGGCGGGTCTGGTCGCCGAGGTGCTCTGCGCGGATGACCCTCGCTTCGACCCCGACGCCCTGGCGGATGTGCTCGGGCCGAAGTCCGATCTGCGGCCCCTTGTGGGCCCCTGCAAACAACGAAGACGGCAGGATATTGATTCGAGGGAGGCCAAGCCGACTTGCAACGTAGATGCTGGTCGGGTCTTCGTAGATGTCTCGGGGGCTGCCAAACTGAACAAGTTTGCCCGCTTCAAGCACGCCGACATGGGTCGCCATCGTCATCGCTTCGATCTGATCGTGCGTGACGTAGAGCAGCGTTGCACCCAAATCGGAATGGATGCGCTTGAGCTCTACTCGGAGATCCGCGCGCAGCTTGGCGTCGAGCGAGCTTAGCGGCTCGTCCATGAGATAGATTGCCGGGTCGCGCACCAGCGCCCGCCCGATCGAGACCCGCTGCATTTCGCCGCCGGAGAGCTCGGTTGCCTTGTTGTCAAGCTTGTGCGGGATCTGAAGGGTTTGGGCGATCTCGTCGACCCGCCGTGCCACTTGTTCTTCTGGCGTCTTCAGGATCGGCGAGCGCAGGGGGAAGGCGAGGTTGTCCCGCACGGTCATGTGCGGATAAAGCGAGTATTGCTGAAACACCATGGCGACATCGCGTTGGGCGGGCGTCTCCTGGCCGACGTCGCGGCCGCCAATGAGGATCGACCCACCGTCCAGCTTTTCCAAGCCCGAGATCAAGCGCAGCGTCGTCGTCTTTCCCGCGCCTGTCGGGCCGAGGAGGACGACAAATGCGCCGTTGTCGACCGTCATGGTCATATCTTCAACTGCGGCGGTCTTGCCGAAAGACTTCGAGACGTTGCGCAGGATCACTTCAGCCATGCAACACGCCCTCATTCAGCTCTGACTTGAGCGCGCGGCCGGTTTGCCGGTCAAAGAGCGTCACGGTGGCGCCGTTGAACTCAAGCCCCACGGTCTCGCCCGCGCGCACAACGGTCGTGGCCGGGACGCGGGCTTTGATCTCGCCGCCGGGGATGTCGAGCGTCACGATCTGCGTTGTTCCGAGGTACTCTGTCGCAACAACCTCACCGCGGAAGGGCGCCGCGTCGGACAGACGGATGTGCTCTGGGCGAACACCAAACGCCATGTCGCCTTCGAACGGTTCACGTTGGGCGGGGACGGCAAACTCCGCATGGTGCATGTGTAGGCTGGTAGAACCGGCGGAAACCCGGCCGTGGAAATGGATGAAATTCATCGACGGTGAGCCAATGAAATCGGCCACAAACATCGTGGCCGGCTTGTCATAGATCTCTTGCGGTGTTCCGAATTGCTCGACCACAGCGTTATTCATGACCACGATCTTGTCGCCCATCTGCATGGCTTCGAGTTGGTCGTGGGTCACGTAGACCGTGGTCGCGCCCATACGATCGTGCAGAGCGCGCAGCTCTTCGGCCATGCGCTCGCGAAATTCGGCATCAAGCGCTCCGAGCGGCTCGTCCATCATGAACGCTTTCGGCTCGCGCACAATCGCCCGACCAAGCGCCACGCGCTGCCTGTCGCCCCCCGATAGCCCGCCTACGGGACGCTCTAGGATGTCTTCTATCCCCAGGATCGCGGCGACCTCTGCCACCTTGGCCCTTACGGCGTGCCGGGCCATGCCTTGGCTGACCAAGGGGTAGCTGATGTTCTTGCGGACATTCATGTGCGGATAGAGCGCAAACATCTGAAAAACAAATGCGATATCGCGCTCCGACGCGCGCCGCTGGGAGATCTCCTCACCGTCCAGATAAATCTCCCCGGAAGTTGGCAATTCAAGCCCGGCAATCATGCGCAGGGTCGTCGTTTTTCCGCATCCCGACGGCCCCAGCAGCATGAAGAACTCACCGTCTTCAACGGTGAAAGAGCTTTCGCGCACGGCCGTAAAGTCGCCGAATTCCTTTCTGAGGTTCTTGATGACGATCTGAGCCATGATTACTCGGGAAAATGGCTGACGACGATAAACATCACCGTTCCGACAAGCGTCGTGATAAAGGAATAAGTGAAAGCCCAGATCACAAAGGGTTGCATCAGCATAAATACCCCGACAGCAATAATGATCGTTGCCACCATCTCCCACGGGCCGCGGCGCAACCGGATAAGGCCGTTGAGAAAATCCGTCATTTGCGCACCGCTCCAAAGGTAATGCCACGCAGGAGATGCTTACGCAGCAGGATCGTGAAAAGCATGACAGGCAACAAAAAGAGCGTGACACCGGCTGCAATGGCGGGCCAGTCGAGGCCGCCAATCCCAATGATGGTCGGGATAAAGGGCGGTGCCGTTTGCGCATTTGCTGTCGTCAAAAGGACCGCAAAGGCGTATTCGTTCCAAGAGAATATCAGGCAAAAGATCGCGGTTGACGCGATGCCCGTGACGGCCTGTGGCAGAACCACCTTGTAGAACGCCTGGAAGCGTGTGTAGCCGTCGATTAACGCAGCCTCCTCATACTCGGTTGGAATGCCGTCGATAAAGCTCTTCAAGAGCCACACTGCAAGCGAGATATTCACCGCCGTATAAAGGAGGATCATCCCAAGATGCGTATCGCTTAGCCCGAGATTGCGGTACATCAGAAAAATCGGGATCGCGACCGCGATCGGCGGCATCATCCGCGTTGACAGTATGAAAAACAACAGATCGTCGGCCAGCGGGATCTTGAAGCGGCTGAACGCATACGCGGCGAGCGTGCCCAAAAACACGCTTAAAAAGGTCGACCCAAAGCCAATAATGACGGAGTTCAAAAACCGTTCGCCAAACTTCGAAGGTCCGACGATTACCATATCGTATTGGCGTACGATCTCGTCGGCCCAGTTTTCGGGCGGATTGGCCTCCAGAAACTCGTCGGTTTGACGCGTGCGCGTTGTAAATAGGTTAACGTAGCCTTCGAGCGTCGGCTGAAAGCCAGCCTCGCTGTCCGAACCGATAATGTATTTCGGCGGATAGGCGATGGCGTCGGCGGGGCTCTTGAACCCGGTGAGCGCAATCCACACGAGCGGGATCATCGTAATCAGCGCGTAAAGAATGACAAGCGAGCCGGCGAACCATTTCGTGCGGTTGGACGGCTCCGTGACAGAAAAACTGCTCATCGCTCTTTCACCTTGTTCAGCGCTTTCACGTAGATTGAGGCCAATCCGAAGACTGTCACAAAAAGGATGATCGCGTAGGCCGACGCATAGCCTGTCCGCCATTTCTCGAATGCTTCGCGTTTGAGGTTGATTGACGTCAGTTCCGTGACGGAGCCCGGCCCACCGCCCGTCAGTTGGACGACGAGGTCGAACATTTTAAAGTTCTCAATTCCGCGAAACAGGACGGCGAGCATCAGGAACGGAAGAACCATCGGAATGGTGATCGTAAAAAACTGCCTGAGTTTCGAGGCCCGGTCGATCTCTGCTGCCTCATAGATGTAATCGGGGATACTTCGAAGACCGGCAAGGCATATGAGCATGACAAAGGGTGTCCACATCCAGGTATCCACGATCACAATGGACCATGGCGCAAGATTGACCTGCCCAAGCATCTCAAAGCTTGACGGATCGCGACCGGTGAAGAAGGAAACGATGTAATTGAAAAGGCCAATCTGAGGCTGATAAAGAAACTTCCAGAAATTGCCGACGACAGCCGGCGAAAGCATCATCGGCAGCACGATGATCGTTGTCCAAAGATCGTTGCCTTTGAACTTTTTGTTGATCAGCCACGCCAAGGTGAACCCGATCAGCACTTGAAAGAATATCGTCCAAAACAAGAAATGGGCGGTGGCCTGCATATTCAGCCAGATATCGCTGTCCGTCAGAATCCGCTCATAATTTCTCAGTCCGATGAATTCCGGCTCCCGATTCAGCCGGTTGGCGCGGTAATTCGTAAAACTCAGCCGGAGTGTCCAGATCAGTGGAAAGATATTGATCGCCAACAGTAGGAAGATCGTCGGCGCGACAAAGATCCAAGCGATCGCCCGGTCAGAAAGCCCCCTAATTTTGCGCGCAACGGGGGCAGGCGTTGCCGAGGCAACGCGATCTATCGTCCGGTCAGACATATCGACAGCCTGTCACAGAATGGGTGCGCCGGGACCGGTCTAGCCCCGGCGCGCAATGCATCCGGCGCGCGGACACCCGCGCGCTCGGTTGTTCAGTTAAAGCTTGCCCTCGTCCTCGAAGACTTCGGTCCAGTCCTCGATCAAGAGGTCAAGCGCCTCTTGCGCCGTGCCCACATCCGCAACGACATAGTCGTGGATGCGCTTTTGCATCGCCAAGAGGAGCTCCGCATAGGCTGGCTCCTGCCAAAAGTCTTGCACGCCATCCATCGCTTCGAGGAAGTCTCCGGCGAAGGGCTGACTGTCGACAAAGCCCGGATCCTGCAAGACCGAGTTGTGCGCCGAGTATCCGCCGAGCTCCCACCACTTGGCCTGAACGTCCGGCTGGGCGAACCACTTGATGTATTGGAGCGCCGCGTCCTGTTTGTCGGAATAGCTGACGACCGAGATGCCCTGACCGCCAAGCGTTGACGCGGCCACATTCTGCGGCGGGTTCACGAAGAAGTCGATCTTGTCGCCGCCGGTCGTCGGGTCGGCGTAGAGACCAGGGAAGAAGGCGAACCAATTCATCGCCATCGCAACCTGACCCGATTTGAATGCGTCGAGCGACTCGCCCATGTAGGAATTGGTGTAGCCCGGTGGCGTCGCCGTGCGATAAAGCTCCTTGTAAAACTCCAGGGCCTCGACCGCTTCGGGCGAGTTTACCGCGCCTTCCATGTCGTAGGTGCCGGGAGCGTTTTCGTACTTAAAGCCCCATGGATAGAGCGCCGACGTCACGCCCATCGTGATCCCTTCGGAGCCTCGCTCCGTGAAGATCGCCGCGCCGTAGACGGTCTGTCCGTCGATCTCGCGCTCCTGGAAGAATTGCGCGATCTGAAGAAGCTCACGCTGCGATTGCGGCTCCCGCAGTTCCTCTCCTGTTGCTTCCTGGTAGGCGGCTCTGATGTCCTCCCGCTCGAACCAGTCTTTGCGGTAGAACCAGCCATTGGCATCGCCCATCGCTGGCAGCGCGTAGAAGTTGGGCGATCCCTTGGGCCAGGTCGAATAGGCGTAGACGGTCGCGGGTGCGAAATCATCCATCGAGATGCCTTCGCTATCGAAGAAATCATTGAGTTTGACGTAGTGGCCGTTCTCCGCCCCGCCTCCGATCCATTGGCTGTCGCCGATGAGAAGGTCACAGAGTTTGCCCCCCGAATTGAGCTCGTTGAGCATACGGTCGGCGAAATTGGGCCAGGGCACGAACTCGAAGTTCATCGTGTGGCCGGATTGCGCTTCGAATTCCTTGGAGAGTTCGACGAGGGCGTTTGCCGGATCCCACGCAGCCCAACAAAGGGTGAGCTCATCGGCGTGGGCCGACGACAACACGCCCGTTGCAGCCATGGCGAAGGCGCTGGCGGTTGCCAGTTTCATATACGACATCCAATTCCTCCCTTTATGTGCCGCTGAGCGTGTCGCAGCGAATCGCGGCATATCCTCAGGCTACTTGAGGTACGCACCTCACGTCTACGCGCTTTGAGGGCCGCCCCTCAAGATTCTTCGATAGATGAACGATTGCAAAGGCTTGGACCGCGTTATGGGTTGGGCCGTACTTGCGAACCGACTGCGGTGTCGCATGGCCGAGGTCAGATCAGCGAGCGCCATCTGTCGGCCGCAGCGGCGCGGCGCTGCCTCTTGATGCGTCGGTGCCGCCGTGGGGAGACGGCGTTCCGGGCGCTTCTCACACTATCGCTGATCGTAAAGTAGGTCCGGCAACCAAAGGGCGATCTGGGGGAACATCGTCAGGAGCGCCGCTCCGACGCACATCAGCACAAAGAACGGTGCCGCCGATGCCGCGACCCGCATGATCGGCGTGTTGGTGAGCCCTTGAATGATGAAAAGGTTAAAGCCGACCGGCGGTGTGATCTGTGCCAGTTCCACCATGATCACCAAAAACACACCGAACCAGATTGGGTCAAATCCGGCCACGGTCACCAGGGGGAGGGCGATGGGAAGGGTCATTACTGTGATCGAGATCCCTTCGAGAAACATTCCGAGCAAGATGTAAAAGAGCGCGAGGATCACGATGAGCTGCCAGGGCTCGAGGTTCAGGGCTCCGATGGCGGCGGCCACGTCCTGCGGCACGTGGAGATATCCCATCGCCGTTGAGAGGAAGGCGGCCGCGATTAGGATCGCGGCGATCATGCAGGAGGTCATCACAGCGGCTTTGAGGCTGTCTAGAAAGACCGAAAGCGTGAGCTGCCCGGTCACAAGGATCAACGCCAAAGTCGCGACGACGCCGACGGCCGCGGCTTCCGACGGGGTGGCTATGCCCGAATAGATCGCGCCAAGCACGATAAAGATCAGCCCTGCGATGGGCAGAAGCGTGACCAGGCCACGCCCGATCTCGCGGAGCCCGGGGCTTTCGCGGTCTGGTGGCGCGACCTCCGGCTTGGCCAGGGCGACGGCGGCGACATAGCCCGAATAGAGCACCGCGATCATGATCCCCGGCAAAACCCCGGCCGCGAAAAGCCGCGCTATGGAAACCTCCGCCAGCACGCCGTAGACGATCATGACGATGGAAGGTGGGATCAGCAGGCCAAGCGAGCCCGCGCCGGCGAGCGATCCATGGGCGAGGCGGTCGGAATAGCCCCGTGCCTTAAGCTCGGTCGTCGTGATCCGCCCGACCGTGGCAGTGGTCGCTGCCGACGAGCCCGAGACCGCGGCAAAGATCGCAGAGCCGGCGATGTTTGTGTGCAAAAGGCGTCCGGGCAAGTGATAGGTCAACGGCGAGAGCCCGCGAAAGAGCCGGTCTGAGATGTCCGTTCGGAGCATCATCTCGCCCATCCAGATAAACATCGGGATCGCGGAGAGCTCCCAAGATGTCGAGCTTCGGATCACCAACGGGCCCATGATGCGCCCGATGCGTGCAAGGTCCATGTCGATCAGCACGACGAGCGCAGTGGTCGAAACCAAGAGCAAGCCGGCGAAGACCCAGACCCCGAGGCCGAGGTAGACGATCACAAGCGCCAAGACGGCGAAGGCGACAAAGAGCGATTCCATGCGCTCAGGCGTCCGAAGGCGCGGCGTCTGGCACGCCTTCGGTTGCGACTTTGGCGGCACTCGCAACAAGCTGCAGCAGAAAGATGCACAGCCCTAGGAAGAGAAGCCCCGACGGGATCCACATGGGCGTTTCCATCAGGGTCGGGCTAACTGTGCCGCGGCTCCAGTCGCGCGCGACGATCCGCCAGATGTAACGCGCCAGAAAGAGCCCGATCACAAAGGTGAGGGCGATGCATAGCAGCTCCACCCCGAGCGCCGCGCGCCCCTTGACGAAAGAGGCAAGGATGCTGACCCGGATGTGCTTGCGGTTGCGAAACGTCTCACCCAGCGCAAGAAACGTCATTGCGCCGACCGCGTAACCGACGAACTCGTCCATCGAAAAGGTCGATGTGGCAAAGACCGTGCGCATGACGATCTCTAACGTCACGTGCCCAGCGATGTAGACGAGAAGCGCAGCCGATATCCAAAGGCCCGCGCGCGAGAGGGCGGTCGCTGTGGCATCCAGCGCTTTCAACATGGTCGAGAGCCTTCCGGGCTGACGGTTCTGGGTTTGGGGCAAAGGGCGCCAGACCGGCCTGCCCCAAAGCGCGGCGCGCGCCGGGCACGCGCTTGAAACGGGCCGCGCCAATCGGTGGCACGGCCCAGGATCGGATCACATGGCGGCCTTCTTGGCCATGTAGTCGTCGAGGATCGCCTGGCCCGCATCGCCGACCTTGCTCAGCCAATCGTCGTAGACCTGCTGACCGGCTTCGTTGAGGACGCCCAGGAACTCAGACGGAACCGGATCGACCACGGTGATGCCGTTGGCTTCCATATCGGCATAATTCGATGCAACGCGGGTCGCCAACGCGCCCCACGCTGCGTCGGACGCCACTTCAGCGGCCTCCAGCATGATCGCTTGCTGGTCTTCGCTCAGCGCGTCCCACTCGTCGCGGTTCACATGGGTCATATTGAGCGACATGGAGTAATTGAGCGCTGAGAAATGGCTCACATGCTCCCAGAACTTCGCATTGACGCCCCCCTCGGCCGAGGTCAGCACGGCCTCGATGCCGCCCGAGGCAAGCTGTGGCACGACATCGGCCCAGCTCATCTGGATCGCGGCGGCGCCCGCATTCTTTAGCGTCTGCGTGCCGGAGGGATCCCACGCGCGGACCTTGACGTTGGAGATCGCGTCCGTGCTGTCAATCGGCTTGTCGGCCCAGACGCCCGCGGGCGGCCAAGGCGAGGCATAGAGCAGGATCTGGTTGTTGCGCGCAAAGACCTCTTCATAGGCGGGCTTGGCAACCTCCCAGAGAAGTTGCGCCTCTTCGGCAGAGCCCACGAGGAAGGGCAGCGAGGAGAGCAGGAAGAGGGGCTCGATTCCGGCAACCTGCCCCATCGACGTGTTGGCGATCTGCAGCGCGCCGTCACCAACCGCGTCGAACTGGTCCTTCGACTTATAGCCCAGGGCTGCGCCGAAATGATTGGTGATGACAATGTCGCCCTCCGAGAGCTCGGCCACCTTATCGGTGAAGACCTGCTGCGCCTCCCCGTGGATCGAGGTTGCGTTGTATTCGTTGGCCATGTCCCACTTGACGGATTGCGCCAGCGCCGGCGCGGCGCTCAGAACGGCTGCAGCCAACGCCGCGCCGAGGGTATAGCGGAAAGTCATATGTTTCAGTCTCCCATGTTCGATGGTCTCTATGCGGACCTTGGGGCAGCCTAAGACGGATACTCCCGCGCGATAAAGCCTTCTGTGAACTTTTCCGACCGCAGATCCGCGTCTCGATCCGCCTTTGCCCGATCCTGAGGCGGCCCGTAGCCGCCGGCGCCGGGCGTCTCGATCACGGCCACTGTGTCGGGCGCCAGCGCGATGCGCGATGCTTTCGACGTCAACTCCTGGCGCGCACCGTCGTCGCCCTCAAGGAAAAACCTTCCCGCCGCGCCCGGCTGACCGCCAAAGACGCCCCACGGCCGGTTGCGGAAGCGTTCGCCGACGCCGTTGAACTCAGCGACATGGCCTACGGGCCGGATCGCCCGGCGAATGCCGAGGCCGCCGCGATAGCGCCCCGCCCCGCCCGAATCCTCGACCAGGGCATAGCTCTCGACCCGAAGCGGATACTCAAGCTCGATGGCTTCGACCGGCAAGTTGGACGTGTTGGTTATGTGCACCTGCACGCCGTCCTTGCCGTCTTTCGTCGCGCGCGCGCCCATACCGCCGCCGAGCGTCTCCAGATAGACATAAGGCGCGCCGGTCTCCGGGTCTTCGCCCGCAAAGACAGCGGAGGTGTTGGCGCCGTTGGCCGCGCCGACGGCGCGCTCCGGCAAAGCGTCGGCCAGCGCCCCGATGACCACGTCGACGACCCGTTGACAGGTATTGGCCCGCATCGCGACGGGCGCGGGCGGCAGACAATTCAGGAACGACCCTTCCGGCGCGATGATACGGATCGGCAGAAAAAGGCCCTCATTATTCGGCACGTCTGGGTCGAGCAAAGCCTTGAGCGCATAGCAGACTGCCGATTGGGTGGCGCCCATCGTCAGGTTGAAGTTGCCCGGCGTCTGCGGAGCGCTCTGAGAAAAATCGAATGTGATCGCTTCGCCCTGCTTTTCGATGCGGACCGCGATCCGGACATCCTCGGTCCCGCAGCCGTCATCGTCCATCACGTCGGCAAAGCTGTAGGTCCCGTCCGGCAGACTTGCGATAGCCGCGCGCGTGCGCCGCTCTGTCCGCGCAACGATCTCGTCAAAGATCGCGCTGAGCCGCGCCCCGCCCTCGCGCGACAGGACCTCGCCGAGCCGCGCCCCCCCGAGCTTGACCGCAGCAATCTGGGCATTGAGGTCGCCGCGCCGTTCGGCCTCGAGCCGCATGTTGAGCAGAACGAGCCGCAAAAGGTCGTCCTGCAGCACGCCTGCCCGGTAAAGCCGCACGATCGGGATGCGCAGCCCCTCTTTATAAATCTCATCGAGACCGCCCGACATCGAGCCCTTCGCCGCGCCGCCGACATCGGCATGGTGCACGATGTTGGCCACGAAGCCGATCAGACGTGTCCCATCGAATACCGGCATCGCCATATTGATGTCGGGCAAGTGGGTGCCGCCCGCGACATGCGGGTCATTCGAGACAAAGATATCGCCCGGCGCGATGTTCTCGCCGTAGTGGCTTAGGATCATGCGCATCAGGCCGGCCATCGACGCCAGATGGATCGGAAGGGCGTTCTCCGCCTGGACGATCAGCCGCCCCTCGGCGTCTGCAATCGCCGTCGAGTGATCGTGTCGCTCTTTGACGTTGGTCGAGAAGGCCGACCGCATCAGGGTCAAGAAGCATTCATCGGCGATGGAGCGCAGCCCATTCCACGCGATCTCAAGCGCAATCGGGTCGATCCGGTTCGGTTCCGGGGTGGGCGGTTCGGAGACGCTCGCTTCCTTTGCCATCTCATCCATCGGTCATCTCCATCACGAGGTTCAGCGCGTCGTCGACGTGCAGCCGGGCGTCGGGCGGCACAAGGGTTGTCGCATCGAACTGGGCGACGATGGCCGGGCCAGAGAGTTCGTGCCCAGCAGGCAGAGCCGCACGCTCCCAAACCGGCGTTTCCTGCGCGCCGCGGGAGTCGAACCACACCGGCTGCGTGCCGATGGGCGACGCGGCGCCCGTCGGTGAAACCGGGGCAACCGCGGCCCCGGCAAGGGGCAAGACAGCCCGCAGGCGCAGGTTCACGACTTCCACCGGCGCGGCCGGATCGTGATGTCCATAGCTCTTTTCGTGCGCGGCAAAGAACGCTGCGGCGAGATCTTCGGCCGAGCCAAGCGGTGGCAATCGCGCGCCGCGCCCCACTTCGACAGGCAACTCATAGTTCTGACCGACATATCGCATATCGAGGCTAAGGATGAGGGTCCCCTCCGCGTCTGCCGCGCCCTCGTCGCGCAGCCAGTCACGTCCCTGACGGCCTAGATCTGCCGCCGCCGCCAAAAGGTCATCAAGCCCTGCGGCCAGGGCACAGCGCCGTGTTGCCACGAAATCCTCTTGGAGATCGGCGACGATGAGGCCCTCGGCGCAAAGGATGCCAGGGCTGTAGGGCACGATGATCCGGCGCATGCCGAGGGCACGGGCCACATCCGCGGCATGGAGGCCACCGGCGCCGCCGAACGGCATCAGGGCGAAGGCGCGCGGATCGTGGCCCTTCTCAATCGACACGGCGCGGATCGCCCGGGTCATGTTCGACGCCACGAGACCCGCAATGCCGAGCGCCGTCTCGTGCAGACCGAGGCCCATCTGTCCCGCAACGTCAGCTACCGCTGCTTCTGCGGCGGCGGCATCGAGCGTCAGGCCACCGCCAGCCAGCGCCTTTGGCAAGCGCCCCAAGATCACGTTGGCATCCGAAACCGTCGCCTTTTGCCCGCCATGGCCGTAGCAGGCTGGGCCGGGCACCGCGCCCGCGCTTTGCGGCCCGACCCGAAGTAGACCGTCCAACGCCACATGGGCGATGGATCCACCGCCTGCGCCGACGGTGTGGATATCGACCGAAGGCAAGCGGATGCGAAACCCGGCAATGTCCCGCATCGCCGCGAGATCCGCCCGTCCCTCACGGATCAGGCAGACATCGGTCGATGTGCCGCCCATGTCGAGCGTGATCACGTCTGAGATGTCCGAGAGGCGCGCCGCCGCCGCCGCCCCCACCGCACCCGCCGCCGGGCCGGAGAGCGCAGTGCGCACCGGATGCGCCGCGGCTCGCTCGGCCGACATCAACCCGCCAGAGGATTGGAAGATCCCGAACGCCGCGTGCGGCGCGCGCTCGGCCATCGTACCGCTGAGCCGGTTCAAGTACCGGCCGACCTCCGGTTGGAGGAAGGCATTGATCAGGGTTGTCGAGAAACGTTCGTACTCGCGAAATTCGGGCTGAACTTCGTGGCTCGCGGAGACGAGAAGGCTCGGGCAGGCCTGCCGCACCGCCGCGGCGACGCGCTCTTCATGCGTCGGATTGAGAAAGGAAAAGAGCAGGCAGATCGCGACGCTTTCGAGCTCCCCGTCAGCTTCGAGCACGCGCAACTGTTCGATCGTCTGGCTTAGATCGGCCTCGCTCAGCGGACGGACGATTTCTCCCCGCGCGCCGACCCGCTCTGCGATCTCGAAGCGCCGCCGCCGTTCCGCCAGGGGGGGCGGTGCGTCGATCTGCATGTCGTAGACTTTGGGGCGCACCTGCCGCCCGATTTCAAGCAAGTCGCGAAAGCCCGTGGTGGTGACGACGCCGACAGCGGCGCCACGCCGCTGCAGCAAAGCGTTCGTGGCGACAGTGGTCCCGTGACCGAGGCGCGCAATACCGGTCGCGTCAATCCCGGCTTTTTCCTGGAGTTCGCCTAGCCCAGCGAGGACGGCTTCGCCGGGGTCATGCGGCGTGGACGGTCGTTTGTGAACCACCGTTCTGCCCGAAGCGCTGTGCCGCGCGGCGAAATCGGTAAAGGTTCCGCCCACATCGACCCCGATGATCCACTCCGCCATGCGCCACCCCCGATGCTCCCTCAGGCGGACCATGCCACCCAGAAAGAGCAGCCGCACCCCCGAAACGTCGGGCGCATGTCCGGCGAAGCGGGCAATAGGGGCAGAGCGATTCCCACATCGCGCCCGCGACGCCTGGCGCGGCTGCGTGCGTGTGGCGGCCGTCCGCATCGGGATGCCCGTCAAAGAGGGCCGCGCCGGCACAGGACCTACGCCAATTACGACACCATGGTATGCGCGGCCCAATGCGGACAGGAAGACCGCCTCAGAGACCACAATCAGACCTCCTGTTTCGGGCGTATCGGCGCTCGTGGCCCTCTGCACGTCCTCTCAAAGAGCGCGCCCAACAGGTCACGCCCGTCTCGTAGATCTCCGCTCTGGGACGAGCGCTTTCCGTGGGATGACGTCGCAGTCGAAGCGACCGCCGTTGATCCGGCTCAGCCCCGCTCGTCTGAGCCCATGCGCCGTTCGAGCCATCGAACGCCTGCGCTGATGATCAGCACGAGGACGAGATACTCGAGGATCAGGAACGTGTAGAGTTCGAGCGGGCGGTACTCGGTGACCACAAGCTCGTTCGCCCGCCGCGTCAGCTCCTGCATCCCAATGACCGAGGCGAAAGACGACATTTTTACGATGTAGATGAATTGGTTGGCCAGCGGCGGAAGGATCCGCCGCACAGCCTGGGGCAGCACGACGTAGCGCATCGTCTGGACATAGCTGAGGCCGACCGTCTGAGCAGCCTCGGTCTGTCCCTTGGAAATCGATTGGATGCCGGAGCGGTAGATCTCGGAGGTAAATGCGCTGTCCGACAGCGCGAGCGTGATGATCGCGCCCCAGAACGGGTCGATGGGGATGTTGAGGCCCAACGACCGAAAGACGAGCGGCAGCCCGTAGAAGACCCAAAAGAGCATAGGCAGAAGCGGGATCGAGCGGATGAACTCCACGTAGACCCGGTTAACCAGCCGCAGCCCGCGGCGCGAGGAGAGGGCCGGAAGCGCCACGATCAGTCCCAGCACGATGGAAATGCCGGCGGCGATGACGCTGATCATGATGGTTGCCCACATGCCGCCGACGAGAAACCGGATGTTGGTCCAGCCCGACGGCGTCGACGGGTCGATCACGTACCAACCCCAGGATGCGGAGGAGGCGCACCCCGCCAGAAAGAGCAGCGAGACAAGGGCCGCGAGACGGAGCGAACGGGCGTAGTTGGCCCGCGCCGGGACAGCAGGCACGGCGGGACAGGAGGCAGGGGCCGCAGGCGCGGCAGCAGAAGACAGGTGCATCGCGGCGGCCCTAATGCTTGAGGATCTGGCTGAGGAACGTGCGACAGCGCTCGGTCTGCGGCGCTTCGAAGACATCGCCCGGCGGCCCGGCCTCCACGATCTCGCCTGCATCCATGAAGACCATTTTGTCGGCGACCTTGCGGGCAAAGCCCATCTCATGGGTGACGACCACCATCGTCATGCCGTCCTGCGCCAGCGTCACCATGACGTCGAGCACCTCCGAGATCATCTCAGGGTCGAGCGCGGAGGTCGGCTCGTCAAAGAGGAGGACCTTGGGTTCCATGCAGAGGGAGCGCGCAATCGCGACGCGCTGCTGCTGCCCGCCCGAGAGTTGACCGGGCCGTTTGCCAGCCTGTTCAGGGATACGCACACGTTCGAGATAGTGCATCGCCCGCGCCTCGGCGTCCGCCCGGCTAAGGCCCCGCGCCTTCATCGGGCCAAGCGTCAGGTTCTGCAACACCGTGAGGTGCGGGAAGAGGTTGAACTGTTGAAACACCATGCCGACCTCGGCCCGGATTGCGGCAACCGATCGGGCATCTTCCGTCAACTCGGACCCGGCGACGCGGATCACACCCTCCTGATGCTTTTCGAGGCGGTTGATGCACCGTACCACGGTCGACTTGCCAGAGCCCGAGGGCCCGCAGATCACCACCCGCTCACCGCGGTCAACCGTGAGGTTGATGTCCCGTAACACATGGAAATCGCCGAACCATTTGTTGACGTCGACCATTTCGATCGCAGTCTCTTTCATCCTTTGTCCCCCGGGGCCAAGGCCCTGCGGGGATTCACCGCTTGAGGTCGTGGTCCGTTTCGATCTTCAATCGCTCTATAACACCCCAGATGCTCGGTCGGTTCCATGGTGGGATCGCCGGCCCAGCCAACAGGAGAGAGACGTCCATGAATTCCTTCTTTACCGCCTGCGCCGCCGCGCTCATGACCGCGGGCCTTGCCGTCGGCGCGAGTGCGCAATCTGCGCTGAACGAGATCCTCGACACCGGTGTGCTCAAGGTCGGCACCACGGGCGACTGGAACCCGATGTCGGTCCGCAATCCGGCGACCAACAGCTATGAGGGCTTCGACATCGACGTGATGAGCCAACTCGCCGAGGATCTCGGCGTCGAGGTCGAGTTTGTGCCGACCGATTGGAAGACACTCGTCAACGGTGTCGTTGCCGGACAATACCACATGACCGGCTCGGCCTC
Organism: Pseudomonadota bacterium; assembly: GCA_038745585.1. Lineage (GTDB taxonomy): Bacteria > Pseudomonadota > Alphaproteobacteria > Rhodobacterales > Rhodobacteraceae > HLUCCA09. The sequence continues at coordinate 12,011 of JBCDLH010000008.1, read as the reverse complement.
GATCTCGCCGCCGCGGATGAAGGTCGCGGGCTTTTCAGAGAGCTACATCTCGGTGGAGATCTTTCCGTTCACCCACACCGACAAGGCCGGCGACTTCGACGGCTACGACTCGATCAATCAGGAGGGCGTGACTGTCGCCACGACCCTCGGCACGACGTTCGAGGCGCTGGCGCGCGAATGGTTCCCGAATGCCGAGATCAAGGTCGTCGAAGCGCCGGCACGCGGATTTCAAGAGGTGATCGCCGGGCGCGCCGACGTCTTCATCACTTCGAATATCGAAGGGTCCACGCTGGTCGAGAAGTTTCCCCTGGTGCGCGTCGCGGGCACCGAGCCACGCGCCCCTTCGCCAATTGCGATGCTGCTACCCCAGGACGACCAGGTCTGGATCAACTACGTGAACAACTGGGTGAAGGTGAAGCAAGCCCAGGGCTTTTTCGACGAGGTGCGCGCCAACTGGGGCCTTTGAGCCTCGCACTTGCGCCTCGATCTGGCGACATGGGGCGAGGTAGAGGCCTATCTCGCCCAAAGCAACGCCCCAGGCATCTTGGTGCCCGTGGGCTCGACAGAGCAGCACGGGCCGATGGGCCTCATCGGGACAGACGCGCTCTGCGCCGAGGCGGTTGCGCGGGGCGCGGGCGAGCGGACCGGCGCCTACGTCGCCCCCACGCTGGCCTATACGCCCGCCCCGTTCAATATGGGCTTTCCGGGGACGATCTCGGTCTCAGAACGTACGTTTCGCGGTCTCTTCTCCGACATTCTTCACGCGCTTGCAGCGCAGGGCTTTCTCCGCATCTACGTGCTCAACGCCCACGGCGCCAATCTCGCGCCGATGCAGGCCGTGGCCGAAAGCCATACCAAGGCGCAGGTCCGGATCCGCTCGTGGTGGGAGTTCGAGGCCGTCAACGCGCTCCGCCGCGGCTATTACGGGGAGTGGGAAGGGCTCCACGCGACGCCGTCCGAAGTGGCGATCACCCAAGCGCTCTATCGGACCGTCCCGCCCGGAGCCGCGGCCGAGCCCCCGCGCGCGCTTGGGCCTGCCGAGCTCGCTGCCCGCGCCGGGGACAAGCACGGCACGTCCGATCAGCACCGCGCCGAGTTCCCCGATGGGCGCGTCGGCGCACACTCCGCCCTCGCGAGGCCCGAGCACGGCTTTGCGATCCTCGACGCCGCCATAACGGCCCTAGCCGCCGATTACGCCGCGTTTATAGGGTGACGGGGCCCCATCGCCCTAGACTGCAGCCGGACACGCGCTAACGCAGATGGGGCGGTCGCGTCTCCCGCGGCCTCAATTGCGCGAAAACACTGGTCGGAGTGGCGAGATTCGAACTCACGACCCCTGCCTCCCGAAGACAGTGCTCTACCAGGCTGAGCTACACTCCGACCGTGGCGGCGCGGATAGCGCTCTCTCGCGGGCTTGGCAAGCGCTTAGGGCGGGTCGCGGCCTGCGTCTTCCCCGTCGGTCTTGCGCTCTTCCGCCGCTTGGATCAGGGGGCCGACGCGCAGATACGTCCCCGTTTCCGGGCGCGAGCGGGTCTGCAACACCGGACGTTGCGACGTCGTCTCGGCGCGGCCCTCGCGGAGCAGAATGTAGAGACCGCTCGCGATCACGATCCCAGCGCCGAGAAGCGTCTGTCCATCAAGCGCCTCGCCGAAAAACAGCGCGCCATAAATCGACGCCCAGATGATCTGCGAGTATTGCATCGGCGCGACGATCACAGCTTCGGCGCGTGTGTAGGCGGCGATGATCAGGAGGCTCGCGCAGAACGCAAAGAGGGCGATCAAGGTGAGCGCGGCGAGATCGATCCCAGGCAGCGGCACGTAGACAAAGGGAAGCACCGCCCCCATCACCAGAACGTTGGCGAGCATCGGATAGAGCATCAGAACAATTGGGCGCTCCTCTCGCCCGATCTTGCGGACGACGATGGCGGCGACCGAGGCGCCGATGGCGGCAATGAGGGCCGCGAGGTGACCAAGCTCCATCGCCTGCGCCCCGGGGCGCAGCACGACGAGAACGCCGCAGAGCCCCACGATAACCGCCGCCCAGCGACGCAGCCGCACGACCTCGCCGAGCACCGGGATCGAGAGCACGGTGATGAAGAGCGGCGTGGCAAAGAGGATCGCGTAGACCTGGGCGAGCGGCAGCGTCGAGAACGCGGTGAAGGCGGAGACGCCGGTGATCACGGCGGCCAAGGTACGCAAGGCTGTCCACCAAGGGTGCCGCGGGATCAGCGTGCCATCGCGCCGGTCCCGCATCAAAAGGATCGTGGCGAGCGGAAAGCTCAAAAGCACGCTGAAAAAGACGATCTGAAACGGCGCATAGGTCCCGCCGAGATACTTTACGACCGCGTCATGGGCCGAGAACAGACCAAAAGCCAAGAGAGCGAGCAAGGCGCCGCTGGTGTTGGGAGACATGGTTAAAGACCCGGGCTAATCTGTCCTCTGGCTAGCATGCGGGGCGGTGCTGTCCAATGTACGCGTGAGCCAGCCAAACGGAGGTCGCGATGTGGACCGAAGGGCCAAGGGTCTTGCTTGCGGGTGCCACCGGGACGATCGGGCGGGCAACGGCGCAAGCGCTGGTGGGGCAGGGCGTACGTCCGCTCTGCCTCGTGCGTCCGGGGCGCGCGCACGCGCTTCCCCCGGGCTGTCAGAGCTTTGAGGCGGACGTAACAGACGAGGCGCGGCTTGCGGACCTACCGCACATTGACGCGGTGATCTCTTGCCTCGCCTCGCGGACAGGTGTTCCGGCAGATGCGTGGGCCGTCGACTATGCAGCGCAGCGGGTACTGCGCAAGGCGGCGCAGAAGGCGGGCGCTCAGCACTTTGTCTTGCTCTCGGCGATCTGCGTGCAAAAGCCGCTTTTGGAGTTTCAGCGCGCAAAGCGCGCCTTTGAAGCGGAACTCGCCGAGAGCGAGCTGACGTATTCCATCGTCCGCCCCACGGCCTTCTTCAAATCGCTCTCGGGTCAGCTGGCGCGCGTGCAAGCGGGCAAGCCCTTTCTGCTCTTCGGCGATGGGACGCTGACCGCGTGCAAGCCGATCAGCGACGCCGACCTTGCGGCCTATATTGTCCGCTGCCTGCGCGACGCGGACTTACACAATCGCATCCTGCCGATTGGTGGGCCCGGACCAGCGATGACACCTCGGGCGCAGGGGGAGGCGCTCTTTGCTGCCTGTGGCAAGCCTGCACGGTTCCGTCACGTGCCGGTGCGCCTAATGGATGGGATCATTGCGGGGCTCAGCCTGGCAGGGCGCCTCAGCCCCGCCGCGCGCGACAAGGCAGAGCTTGCGCGGATCGGGCGATACTATGCGACCGAGTCGATGTTGGTGCTCGACCCGGCGACCGGCCGCTACGATGCCGATGCAACGCCCGAGACCGGAAACGACACGTTGCCAGAGTTCTATGCCAAGCTTGCGCGCGGGGAGGCGACGGTCGACCTCGGCGCGCACGCTGTCTTTTAAGGCGTCACGCAGCCTCGAGTTTCGCGACTATGGCGTCGCCCATGTCCGCGGTGGAGACCGGCGCGCGGCCTTCCTCGCCAATAAGATCTGCCGTGCGGAGCCCATCGGCGAGCACTGTTTCGACCGCCGCCTCGACTTGCGCCGCCATGGCGCCGGCGTCAAACGAGTAGCGGAGTGCCATCGCAAAGCTCAGGATACAGGCGATCGGATTGGCCTTGCCCTCCCCCGCGATATCGGGCGCCGAACCGTGGACGGGCTCGTAGAGGGCTTTCGGCCGACCGCTTGCCATCGGCGCGCCGAGCGAGGCGGAGGGGAGCATGCCGAGCGAACCGGTGAGCATCGCTGCAAGGTCCGACAAAAGGTCGCCAAAGAGATTGTCCGTCACGATCACGTCGAATTGTTTGGGCCAGCGCGTCAGCTGCATCGCGCCGGCATCGGCATACATGTGGGTGAGCTCGATTTCCGCGTAATCCTTGGCGTGAACCTCGGTCACGACCTCGCGCCACAGGATCCCGCTCTCCATGACATTGGCCTTCTCCATCGAGCAGACCTTGCCGCCACGGCGCCGCGCAAGCTCGAAGGCCGATCGCGCGACCCGCGCAATCTCGCTTTCCGTGTCGCGCTGGGTGTTGATGCCAACGCGCTCGTTGCCCTCGGTATGAATGCCGCGCGGCTCGCCAAAATAGACGCCGGAGGTCAGCTCGCGCACGATCATAATGTCGAGGCCTGAGACGACGTCTCTTTTGAGCGACGAGAAATCGGCCAGGGCGTCAAAGCACTGCGCGGGGCGCAGATTGGCGAAGAGGTCCATCTCTTTGCGGAGGCGAAGCAGACCGCGCTCGGGCTTTACGGCAAAGTCGAGCGCGTCGTATTTCGGCCCGCCGACCGCGCCGAGGAGGACGGCGTCGGCGTCCTGCGCCTTTGCCATCGTGGCATCGGTGAGGGGCGTGCCATGTGCGTCATAGGCCGCGCCGCCGACAAGATCCTCGGAGACGTCAAAGCGGAGGCCCCTCTGCCCGCACCACGCGATCACCTTGCGGACTTCGGCCATGACCTCGGGGCCAATTCCGTCGCCCGGCAGCATCAGAAGGGTCGGTGAGGTCATGGGGCGCTCCGTATCACGTCAGGGGTCGGAGGCGCGCCTAGCTCGCGGTGCTCCGGGCGTCAAGGAGCGGGGTCAGTCCCCAAAAGGGAGGGCGATGTCGACCCAGACAAGACGATGGCGCGAGGCGCGGCGCTCGCGTTCGGCCGGTCCTTCCGGCCAGACGACGCCCGCGTCCCGGACCGTCAGATCGGCAGAGGGCAAGACGTAATCGACCCTGAGATTGCCCGGCCCACCGAGCGCAGCGCTGCGCCATTCCGCGGTATCGGTCGCAGGGTCGCCGCCGTGGCTCTCATCCGCTGCGGCCCGTCCGCCCGCACTGGCCGGTGCCGGGTCTTGCAGGCGGGGGTCGTTGAGGAGGTCACGGATCGCGCCGTGCCGCCCTTCGCCATCGACGGGGTCGATGTTGGCGCGGCCCAGAAGGACAAAGGGCGGGCGCGGCGCGGGCCCGAGCTTGCCGTCGAGGACATGGCGCCACAACGCGGTCTCGTCCGCCCCGCGCCGGCCGTTGCGATCCTCCGGCCCGTCAAACACCGGAGGCGTTGCAGCATACATCATCAGGGTCAGGCGCGCTTCGTTTGGCAGGCGGACATCGACCATCCAGTGGCCGACGGTGGAAAGCCGTTGGACCTTGAGGGCGTCCGCGTCGAGGAGGTGCACCCTTCCGTCACCGTGGACGCGGGTCTCAGGCAGATCCGCCCAAAGCAGGTTGGAAAAGTCCCGCCCGGTTTCGAGATTGAGCGGAAACCGGGAGAGAAGCGCCATTGCCCCGTGCCCGCGAAAGCGTCCCCAGCCCTGCGCATCTCCGGGCGTGCCAAGGCGGCCGTCGCCGTCGAGGTCCGCGTCGGAGGGGAGCCCGGTATTGGTCGTCCAAGTGAAGCGATAGGGGTAGGGCGCCCCGATCGCGGCCAAGGCATCGGCGAGGGCGGTGAGCGTGATCCCGCCCCGATCCGTGTCGATCCGCGTCAGAAACAGGATGTCCGCTGCGCTTTCACCGATGACGTCGAGGGCGGCAGCGACCTGCGGATCGTCGCGCGAGGCGATGTCACGGAGTAAAAGCCCCGGCCCGTCGCGCGTGAGCTCGATGCCCCAAGTGGCCACGCGGATCGTCTCTTGCGCGGCGGCCGGGGGCGCGGCGGCAGCGAGTGTGAAAACCAGAAGGATCAGCCAGGCGTGGCGAAGATCTCGGGCTGCTCTTCGTGCGAGGCGGAGGTGCGGCGGCGGATTTCGACGATCATGTCCGCCACCCGGTCCATCGCGATCCCCCGCATGAAGAGGCTCAGAGGAAGAAAGGCCCATGCCGCCACCAACCACACCATCGTTTGTCCGGCCGAAAAGCTCACGGGGCCGAAAACGGCGCTGGAGGCTTTCATGACCGCTGGCAACACGAATGGCAGCAAAAACCCTAACGCAAGGTTAAGACGCGCATCTCGGCGGAGCCGTGTGACGACGTCGCCGCCCGTCGTCGGATCGAACGTGGGCAAGTTGATCCAGACGTTGAACGCGCCCATCCGGCGCGGCCAATCGGCGAGCTTGAGGATCAGATAGAAGATGATGAACGAGATGAAGGCCGCCATGAAAGCAAACCCAGCCGCCGCGCGCACGAGCAGGACCTCGCTCTGCGTGGCGGTCTCCGGCAAGCTGTGCAGAACGAGCCGGACCGGGGAGTAGGCAAAGTCGAGGATCGTCCCGAGCACATGACCCAGGGCCAGCACAAAGAGCGTCAGACCCGACGCTTCGGCCTGCCCCCGCACGAGGAGCGACAGGAAAAACACGGTCGCGAAGAGCCCCATAAAGCGGATGCGGTTAAAGGGCGGGGCGTCGCGAAACTCGATCAAACTCGGGTAGTGCGTCGCGTATTCGATCCAAACGAGGGCCGCGAGCGCGAGGCCCACCAGCGCCACCACCTCGGTCGTGTCCGGGCTGACGCCGGGCAGAAGGAGCGAGGGCGTCGCCACAAGTAAGGCAGCAAGCAGCCCTCGAAGGGCGCCATTGGTGACGCGCGTCATAATCAGGTCGCTGCCCTATCCGCCGCGGGCAAGGTCTCGCAAGCGCGAGCGCCCGGCTGTGCTGTTTTTTGCCGGTGGACCCGGCTTGCCTCAATCTTGCCCAATTTTGGCCCACTTTCGTTTCGTCTGCCAACACTCTGGTATGGTTAACGATTTCTTCGAGGCAGTTTTGCGGGCTAAGTGTTACGGCTTTGCATCAAGTTTGTGGAGGGAAAAGGGCAGAGTTGCCACGCACATCAAGATGTGGGGGCTGCCAATTCGCAAAATACCAGAAGGGCCTGTGCTTGGCCGGTTTCCGTCAAACCCAGGGCCTGGACTGTGCCAAATTGCCTTCGAAATTGTCGATCGCGGCGGCCTTTTCCAGGGTCAGACCGATCTCGTCCAGTCCTTCGAGAAGGCATCGCTTGCGGAATGGGTCGATCTCGAAGGGGAAAACTTCGCCGTCCGAGGCCGTAACGGTCTGCGCCTCGAGATCGACGATCATCCGCGCGTTGGCGCCCTTCTCGGCATCTGCCATCAGGGCGTCCACCTGGTCCTGCGGAAGCGTGACCGGCAGAATGCCGTTCTTAAAGCAGTTGTTGTAGAAGATGTCGGCATAGCTCGGGGCGACGATACAGCGGATGCCGAAATCCTTGATCGCCCAGGGAGCATGTTCGCGGCTCGACCCGCACCCGAAATTGTCGCCGGCAATGAGGATCTTGGCCGCTCGGTAAGCGGGCCTGTTTAGGACGAAGTCGGGCGTCTCGCTGCCATCCTCGGCGTAGCGCATCTCGTCGAAAAGGTTGGCGCCGAGGCCGGAGCGCTTAATCGTCTTCAGGAACTGTTTCGGGATGATCATGTCGGTGTCGACATTGATCAGTGGCAGGGGCGCTGCGATCCCGGTCAGCGTCGTAAACTTGTCCATAGGCCTCTCCTTTCAACCGGTCTTTAGGTCCGCGCCCGCGGCAGAGCAAGTGGGGGCGCTGCCCCCACACCCCCGGAGTATTTGAACCAAGATGAAGGGCGAGGCGGGCTATGGCGCGGGCTTACGCGGGAGCGTCGCGAGAATGGCACGGGCGGCGGCGGCGGGGTTCGGTGCCTTCCAGATGGGCCGGCCGACGACGATGTGGTCCGCCCCCTCCCCCAGCGCGGCGGCTGGGGAGGCTATCCGCTTTTGGTCGCCGGCGCGGCTGCCCTCGGGGCGCACCCCTGGGGTGACGATGAGCTTGCCGCGCGCCTCGGGCAGGGCGCGGATCGCAGCGGCCTCCCGAGGGGATGCGATCACGCCGTCGGCGCCCGCCGCCAAGGCGCGCGCTGCGCGCTCTCGGGCAATGTCGGCAAGGTCGCCCGGGCGGATCAGGCCCTCATCTAGATCGGCGCGGTCGAGCGATGTCAGAACCGTGACGGCCAGGAGCTTCGTCGCGGCTGTGCCGCGTCCTTCGCCCGCGGCGCGCACGACATGCGGGTCGCCGTGGACCGTCAGAAAGTCGATGTCGAATTGGACAAGGCCACGGACGGCTGCCTCAACGGTCGCGCCGATATCAAAGAGCTTCATATCTAGAAAGATGCGCTTGCCGTGTTCCCCTTTAAGCTCATTGGCCAGCGCGAGGCCGCCGCCTGTCAGCATCCCGAGCCCGATCTTATAAAAGCTGACCGCGTCGCCAATCCGTTCGGCAAGGCGCAGTCCGGTATGCGCGTCGGCGACGTCGAGCGCCACGATGAGGCGCGGATCTCCCGCGGCGGATTGCGCCTTTTGCGTCAGGGTTTCTTCAATCGGTCCAGTCATGGGAGGCCTCGCCGGCAAGCTATGCTTGCGTCTTGGCGGGCGGTATGGGCTTGGTCAAGGGCCGCGCGTCCGGCGATCAGCCCATCTGCTTGTTGAGCGCCTGCAGGCCCGCTTCGCCGAGGACTTGCACCGTCCGGTCAAAGCCCCACCCCGGGTGCCCGCTCGCGCTGACACGGAGCATGCGCGTGCCGTTTGGCTCGTAGAATGTGACCGCGCCGTGATAACGCCGGGCAGCGGCGTCATAGCTGATCTCGTCTACGCGGATGCTGGGTTCGCTCATGTCCGCTCTTCTCCCTGAGGCCGCGAGCGAGAACTAGCCCGCGCATGGTGCGAGAGAATGGCGCCGCGCGGTTGAGATTTCGTTTCCGTGCGCCTCTGTCAGAGGGTTGCAAGCCGGCAACACTCCTCCCATTTGCGGGGGATGAGGCCCGATAGGAGCATCCGCCGCCAGGCGGGGGTGCCAAGACCGGGCGCTTGACAGAGGAGTGAGGCGATGAACCTCGAGAAGTTTACGGAGCGGTCGCGCGGCTTTCTGCAGGCGGCGCAAACACTTGCGTTGCGCGAAGACCACCAGCGCATGGTCCCCGACCATCTCCTAAAGGCGCTGCTCGACGATGAACAGGGAATGGCCGCGAACCTGATCGACCGGGCCGGCGGGGCGTCGGCACGGGTACGCGAAGCGCTGGAGGCAGGGCTTGCCAAGCTGCCCAAAGTGAAGGGTGATGCGGGGCAAGTCTATCTCGATCCACAGACGGCCAAGGTGCTGGCCGAGGCCGAGAAGATCGCACAGAAAGCGGGGGATAGCTTTGTTCCTGTTGAGAGGATCCTGACGGCGCTGGCCGTGGTGCGCTCCGGCGCGAAGGAGGCGCTCGAGGCAGGCGCTGTGACGGCCCAGGGCCTCAACGCTGCGATCAACGATATTCGTAAAGGCCGGACGGCCGACACCGCCTCCGCAGAAGAGGGCTACGAGGCGCTCAAGAAATACGCGCGGGACCTCACCGAAGCGGCGCGGGACGGTAAGATCGACCCGATCATCGGGCGCGACGAAGAGATTCGCCGCGCGATGCAGGTCCTCTCGCGCCGCACCAAGAACAACCCCGTTCTGATCGGCGAGCCCGGCGTTGGCAAGACGGCCATCGCCGAGGGCCTCGCGCTCCGCATCGTCAACGGCGACGTGCCCGAGAGCTTGCGCAACAAAAAGCTCCTCGCGCTCGACATGGGCGCGCTGATCGCCGGCGCGAAGTATCGCGGCGAGTTCGAAGAGCGGTTGAAATCGGTGCTCGCGGAAGTGACCTCCGCGGCCGGCGAGATCATCCTCTTCATCGACGAGATGCACACGCTCGTCGGCGCCGGCAAGGCCGATGGCGCGATGGACGCCTCGAACCTTTTGAAGCCCGCTCTCGCGCGCGGCGAGCTCCACTGCGTTGGCGCCACCACGCTCGACGAATATCGCAAGCATGTCGAGAAGGACGCGGCCCTCGCCCGCCGGTTCCAGCCCCTGATGGTGGAGGAGCCGACAGAGGAGGACACGGTATCGATCCTGCGCGGCATCAAGGAGAAGTACGAGCTGCACCACGGCGTGCGCATCGCAGACAGTGCTCTCGTTGCCGCCGCCCAGCTCAGCCACCGCTACATCACCGACCGGTTTCTGCCCGATAAGGCGATCGACCTGATGGACGAGGCCGCGAGCCGCCTCCGCATGGAGGTCGACAGCAAGCCCGAGGAGCTCGACGCGCTCGACCGTGAGATCCTGCAAAAGCAGATCGAGGCGGAGGCGCTCAAGCAAGAGGACGATAGCGCCTCCAAGGCGCGGCTGGAAAGGCTCGAAGAGGAGCTGTCGAACCTCCAGCAGCGCTCGGCCGAGATGACAGCGCAGTGGCAGCACGAGCGCGACAAGCTCGATGCCGCGCGCGACATCAAGGAACAGCTCGACCACGCCCGCGCCGAGCTCGACCAGGCCAAGCGCCAGGGCGATCTCGCCAAAGCAGGCGAGCTGTCCTACGGCATCATCCCGCAGCTCGAAAAGGAGCTCGCCGAGGCCGAAACCGCCGAAAGCGACCTTATGGTTGAGGAAGCCGTGCGGCCCGAGCAGATCGCCGAGGTCGTCGAGCGCTGGACCGGCATCCCCACCTCAAAGATGCTCGAAGGCGAGCGCGACAAGCTCCTTAGGATGGAAGAAGAGCTGGGCCGCCGTGTCATCGGCCAGCGCACCGCCGTCACAGCCGTGTCCAACGCCGTCCGTCGCGCCCGTGCCGGGCTCAACGACGAGAACCGCCCCCTCGGCTCGTTCCTGTTTCTTGGGCCCACCGGCGTCGGCAAAACCGAGCTGACAAAGGCGCTTGCCGAATTTCTCTTTGACGATGACAGCGCCATGGTGCGCATCGACATGTCGGAGTTCATGGAAAAGCACGCGGTCGCCCGGCTGATCGGCGCGCCTCCGGGCTATGTCGGCTATGATGAGGGCGGTGTGCTGACCGAGGCCGTGCGGCGCCGGCCCTATCAGGTTGTCCTCTTTGATGAGGTCGAAAAGGCCCATCCGGATGTGTTCAACGTGCTGCTGCAGGTGCTCGATGACGGGGTGCTGACCGATGGTCAGGGCCGCACGGTCGACTTCAAGCAAACCCTCATCGTGCTGACGTCAAACCTCGGCGCGCAGGCGCTCTCGCATCTGGCGGACGGGGCCGATCCGGGCGACGCAACGCGCAGCGTCTTGGAAGCCGTGCGCGCGCATTTCAAGCCCGAGTTCCTCAACCGGCTCGACGACATGATCGTCTTCGACCGGCTCAGCCGCGCCGACATGAGCGGCATCGTCGATATCCAGCTCGGCGCGCTGGAACGGCGACTCGCCCGGCGTGGCATCGCGCTCGAGCTCGACGATGGCGCGCGCACCTGGCTCGCCAATGAGGGCTATGACCCGGTCTATGGCGCGCGGCCGCTCAAGCGCGTCCTGCAAAAGAGCCTGCAAGATGCACTGGCCGAGGCGATCCTCGCCAGCGATCTCGCGGAGGGCGAGACCGTCCAGGTGAGTGCCGGCGCCGAAGGCCTCCTCATCGGGGACAGGGTGGCCAACACCAATCGCCAAGCCCCGGACGACGCCGTTATTCACTGAACGCGTCACGCTCCTGCCACCAAGGGCGCCCGAGCCGGGCGCCCTCTTTAGCGGCGCGGGCTTGTGTGTTGCGTGTCAGGGGGTACTTGACAGTCAAGAAAACCCTGACACGACGCCTGCCGATGCCCACGCCCATGCCCACGCCCCTCACCTGTTCATTTTGCGGCAAATCTGCCCATGAGGTCGACAAGCTCGCCGCTGGTCCCGGCGGCCTCTACATTTGCAACGAATGCGTGGAGGTTTGCCGGCTCATCATGGAGGGCGCGCCCACGCCCGCGACCAACTTTGATCCCGTATCCTGGCCGACTGAGCGCCTGCTCGGTGCCCTCCCCGCCCTTGACCGCACGATCGAAGCCTATCGCGATCACCTTGCGGATGCAGTGGGCGCGCTCCGCGGTCGGGGTGTGAGCTGGGCCAGGATCGCCGCTCCGCTTGGCGTCTCCCGGCAATCCGCATGGGAGCGGTTTGCTCGCCTCACAGAAAGCGAAGGCGCGACGACCTAGCGCCCGCACTTCTCTCATCTTGGCTAAAATACTCCGGGGGGTGGGGGGGGGGGGGCCCCCCCCCC
>JBCDLH010000007.1:0-238535 GCA_038745585.1 Pseudomonadota bacterium | reverse complement strand
GCAGACGCTCGGCGACGAATGGGGTCGGCAGTGTATCCACCCCGATCTTTGGGTTGAGATCGCAAGGCCCGCCGCCGAGAGCTATCTCGCCGAGGGTGTGCCCGTCGTTTTCGATGACGTCCGCTACGCCAACGAGGCCGCTATGATCCGCGAACTTGGCGGTGAGATCTGGCGCATGGAGGGGCGCGCGGCGCGCGGCGTGCGCCCACACGCCAGCGAGGAAATCGACTTCGCCGCCGATGTGACAATCGACAATTCGGGTGACGTTGACGCCCTGGTCGCGGCGGTCGCCTTGGCGCTCAAAGGTAAATTACGGATGACGTCGAGCTTCTCTGAGCCCGAAGAGAGCGCATTGGAGGCGGCATGTCAGATCCTCAACGTAGCCGTCTTGCGCGAGATCCTTTCTGATCCGGCGGCCGCCGCCTCACTAAACCTCAAGGCCGCCGAAGTCGCGGCGGGGCGCATAGCAGAGCTTGAAGCTGAATGCGCAGACCTACGCCGCCGGGCGCAGGCAGCGGCCTAATGCCCAACCCGTTTCTCCATGGAAACGGCGAGGCGTGCGCCAAGTGCGGGGGGCTCCGGCGAGACCAATCTCGGTCGCCCTCGCGCTGACGGCCGCCCGAACCGATGCGGCGCGTGCCGCGGAACCGGGCGGGTTCTGCGTCCGCTAGAGGACATCATCAAGGAGAGCACCAGTGATCACAGGTTACGAGCACATCGAGAAGCACCGCATACCCATGGCCCGGAGCGAGCTTCGGAGTATTGCCAGTGAGCTTCGCGACAGGGGACTGACGAGGACGCCGGATCGCATCGAGCGCATAGTCGATGGCCTAATGCACCGGCGCCCTCCTGCGAAGCCGATAGCACGGGCCACGGTCATTGCTTGGACCCCTTTTCTTGTGCGTTCGATCAAATTCGCACTCGCAACGAACCCGAACAAGCACAACCGAGAAATCGGTTCTTGGTTTGGCGTGGATGGCGGGAGGGTCTCTGAGATCGCCCAAGGGATCAGGACGGAAGAGAACCCCACAGGAACTTAGCTGGGCGTGTGTGCGCCGCACAATTGCCCGACATCAACGATATATAGTAACATAGGAAGAGTGAGTGAAGATGGATCGCAATAAACCAACACCCGCCGTTGCTGCCGCGCTTATGCTGGCATTCGATCATTTCAACGCTGACTTGTTCGACGCAAAGCTCCCGGCGCCAATGTTCGTTTGGCAGCGGAACAAGCGAAGCCGCGGTCATTTTCATGGGGACGTTTGGAAGGACCGGGCGGCGAACTCTTGTGCAGATGAGATAAGCCTCAACCCCGACCTTATGGAGGAGCGCAGCGAGAAGGAGATCTTATCTACGCTTGTCCATGAGATGTGCCACCAAAGACAGCACCACTTTGGAAAGCCAAGCCGCAACGGCTACCACAACAAGGAATGGGCCGGAATGATGCGCGAGGTCGGCCTCGAGCCGTCATCGACCGCAGCGCCGGGCGGGAAAGATACCGGACAAAAGGTGTCTCACTACATCGTCAAAGGTGGGCGCTTCTGCGCCTCATGCGAGATGCTCACGGGCGCCGGTTGGCGCTTCCCCTGGTCTAGCGTCGATACTCGTCAGCCGCCAAAGCCGTCCAAGTCTTCAAAGGTAAAATTCACCTGCCCCGAGTGTGAGGCAAACGCATGGGGTGCGCCGTCGCTTCGGATCGTCTGCTCCGATTGCGACGAGCGGATGAAGTCTGCCGCAGATTTGTAGCGTACGATACAAAGTAGCATAAGGAGTTGAGTACATGGCATTCGACAACCCAACGAACGCCGGCCGCGTCGAGAAGATGATCGAGATCCTCGGTCATATCGACAAGAGCGCCAAGAGCAATCGGGCGAGCCAATCCGACATTGCGACCCTCCTCGGGCCGCTCTGGGATGAGTTAGCGAGTGTCGGCGTCCCGGTGTTCGACAGCCCCAAAACTGAGGAGACAGGGGGTCCAGCCCTAGAGATCGAGTACGTCGATCCTAGTCCGAAGCCTCAGATGCCTCATCGGTGGTCCGACATCCGCGCGATGATCGCAGACGCGGACACCGACGAGCTTCTCCTCGCGCTCGCCAATATCGGCGATCAACTCGACAAGCGCATTCACGACATGCGCGCTGCGTAAAGGGTAAACCGTTATGACCAATGAGAGAGCGAGCCTGATCCTTCGTAAGCTGCGGAAGCGCCTGTCGCACCAGCGCGAAGAATACCTCCGCGACAAGGGCGACATGAGGCCAGCGGAGTTTGCAGCGGCGATGGCCGACAACCAAGAGAGCGTCGAGGCGCTCGAGGTTGCGCTCAAGCGGCTCGGCCTGCGGGGCGCTTCGTAATGGCGATTGGCATGGAAACAGCGCGTGAGATCGCATTCGCGCACCGCGAGATAGAGGTCGCCAAGGGGCTCCTCGAGGAGATCGACAATGCGCTCGCAAACTACGAGGAACTCGACATCCGCGATAGATTTGGTCGTACGAGGGGGATGCGGCTTGGCGTTCCGACGAGCAACAACGGCCACCAAATGCTTGATGTCTCTTGGTATCTCGCGCGCCCGATCATCCGGGCTCACATCGCTGAGAAGCGCGCGAAGATCGAAGCGTTATCCGAGATCGCGCGGGCTGAGATCGAAGGCAAGGCGCCCCGTGCCTCCCATAACGAATTGGAGCCATCGGATGGATGACCGTACCGCTGCGAAAGCGCTAGAGATCGCCTTTGAGCTTGTAGGGAAGCACAACGGCACACGCTATGTGACGAGGCCGGAAGACGTCGGCAGGACAGCGGCCGCTATCCTGAAAGCCATGCGCAACAACCTCCACGCGAAAGAGGTGTCGTAATGGCCCTATGCACGTATGAGGTTGCCGTTCTCCGGCACGTTGATGACCCCAAGGACAATGACGGGATCAAAACCGGCGCTGCGTTCTGGGCCGCAATCGAGGCGCTATCGGTGGGTGGCTACATCTCGGGCGGGCGCTTGACGCAGAAGGGCCGGGAGGCGCTTGGCGCGGAGGAGCCCTCCGATGGCTGACGACACGCTTATCGAGAGCATTTGTCGCGAGATTTACGATCCACACATCGCATCTCCCGAGTGTTGGCCTGAGCATGAGGGCGACACCGGCGAGCGCGGAGATGCGGGCTACCTCTGCATAGTCAGTCCTGAGGATCAGGAAGTTTACCGAGAAGCTGCCCGCAAGGCCGTCGCATTGGTTCGGGCGCACGACGCAAGGGAGGCCAAGGATGGATGATCTAATCGCCATTCGGGGGCAGATCCTTCTGGGCTACGGCGGTGCGGTTGAGGGGCTTCGGATGATATTCGATGCTCAACGCGACATTGCCGACTTGGATCTCGCAGCCGCGTCTGCCGAAGAGGCCGCCGCCTATCTTGAGAGGGCTGCGGCCAATCTCCGGCGGGCGTCAGCGATTGCTCAAACAACGCACGACAAATTGGAGCCCTTGGGTAGCATTCAGCCCGTAGCATCCGCTCCCATATCTCCGCCGCCACCCAAGCCCACACGATAGAGCGGAGGTGACCTCCACATGAACCCCAAAGCCAAGGCCATCCTCACGGCGAAGATCGACCGCATCGCGCTCCTGACCCTACGCGGTGAGATCGCGAAGCGCTCCGGCCTCCTCGAGATCTCGGCGGACGCCGCTGCCGAGATCCAACGCCTTCAAATCGAACTCAACAAGACATTCCAAGGAGAGAATATCCGATGAAACACGCAATCGCAGTAGCCGCCGTGATCGCCCTCGGCGCCCCGATCCCCGCGCCCGCGAGTTACTCCGAGCACGAGGGCGTCACGTTATTCACAGAACGACCCTGCACGGAAGCAATCGCGGTTATTGATGATCCCGGAAAAGACATCCCATCGCTTGCGCGCATGGGAGCGGCTTGGGGATGGCTCCTGGGGTACGATACGGCCCGTGGGGGTCTGCACTCCGAAGGCAAAACAACGCTCCAAAGGTTGAGAATTGCTTGCGCGGCGGAGCCGACGGCTACCGCCCTCGAAATCCTGGAACGCTTCTAGGTCAACTGCGCTTGAAGCAAGGGAGGAACCACCATGTCGAACAAACGCCGTTCAGAACGAAAGATCGAACTCGCGAAGGAACTCGAAGGGCGCCTCAAGAAGGAAGGTCGCCACGGCGATGCCCTTGTAGTGGGGGATGCGAGGCGGGCTCTTGTCGCGGCCAGGAGGGCCGCTCTGGACCTCCATGCCGACAACATGGAACTCCGTCAAAGGCTCGGCCTGCCGAGCTATCTCGACGACGTAGACAGCAAGTCGGCGGCGTAGTCGGGAATGGCCTATCTTGCCGAAATCGACCCCGAGGCCCTAGCGCGGATCGAGGCGAAGCTCGACCGCATAGAGGCGGCCCTCGAGGGGAAGACAGCGTGGAAGTCCATACAGGAAGCCGCCGCTCGAGAGGGCGTCAGCGAAAGCACAATCCGCCGGCGCATCAACGCGGGCGAACTTGACGTGAAGGGGCACGGGAAGCTCCTGCGCGTCCGCCTCTAACCTAGTCGCTTGGCGATGTCGGCCGCGCTCTCGCGGTAATACGTCGAGGACAAGAGACGGATGTCCTTATGCCCGGAGATCTTTGCCAGCGTCAGGACGTCGACCTTCCGGGCTAGTTGGGTACAGGCGTAAGCTCGGCTGTCATGGAAGCGTAGGCCCTCGACATTCGCCTTGTCCCGCACCTTACGCCAAAGCGCGTCAAGCTGCGCTGAGGAGAGGCCGAACACAGGTTCTTTTCGGGGAAGAGCCTTGAGAAGCTCGACGGCCTCCCGCGTCATAGGTACGTCGCGCGCCGTCCCGTTTTTCGTCATGGGGAGGTGGGCGACGCGTGCGTCGATGTCGATGTCGCCCCACGTCAGCCCGACGATCTCCCCGGCGCGCATCGCCGAAGCGCACGCGAAGCGGAACGCGTGCCACGCCCTACCCTGCCCCGTAGACAGATCATTGCCGGCCACGAAGGCCATGCGCTCCATTTCGTCCGTTGTAGGTAGGCGGTCACGCGGTGGGGGCTCTTTGGGGCGCTTCACGCGCGCCGCAGGGTTGCGGTCGATGACCCGCCACTCGCGCCAGGCAAGGTTGAGCACCGAAGAGATGAGTACCAGCTCACGCCGCACCGATCCCGGGGCAACCTCGCGTAGGCGTCGATCCCGCCAATCCGCAACGTGCGCCTCGGAAAGATCCCCCAATCGCTTGTCGCCCAGCGGATCGGCAGCAAGCCTTTCGAGCCTGAGGATCTCCCAACGGGCGCCACGCTTGGACGGGCTTACCTCTCGCGCGTACCTCTTAAAGAGGTCTCCGAGTGGCGTCGCCTCCGCCACCCTGTCGGCGTGAAGGAGCCTATACTCCTCGCGCTCCGCCCAATTTCGCGCCTCTGTCTTTGTTGAGAACACCCGTGACTTCCGCACGCCCTGTCGAGCGATCTGCGCACGCCAGCCGTTGTTATGCCTCGCGATGCTCGCCATTTTCCCCACGTGTGTAAATGATGGGGAGGCGTATGCACGCAAACAGCATCAAAGGGAAGCGTTTACGCGGTTTTGAGGCTGTATTTCGGGGTTTTGAAGCGGTTTGCAACTGTTTGCGCGTATATGTGGTGCCCGAGGTCGGACTCGAACCGACACGGTATTGCTACCGGGGGATTTTGAATCCCCTGCGTCTACCATTTCGCCACTCGGGCCACGTCGTGTCGTCTATCGGCTCCATTCGAGCCGTGCAAACCCAAAGGCGGTCAATAGCTGCCGGTGCCGAAGAGCGCTGCGATCCTGTCGAGAAGGGCGCGCTGGTCAAGGTCTATGGCCCAGGCCGCGCGCAGTGCGGCGGCCCGGTCGAGCATCTCGCCCACCCGATCTTCGGGCAGCGCGAGATAGGCGCCCTTGGCAAGCGCCGCTTCGCGGGTGACGGCTGCGGCCCGATCGAGCGCGCGGCCTCCGGCGGCGCTGAGAACGGCCCCCGCGCCCTGGGTCAAAGCGGCGGCGTGCGTGGCCGGAAGGCCCGCTAAGACATCGGGCGCCACGTCGAGCACCAACACGCGGCTGGTCAGGCTCTGCCCCGCATCAAGGGCCAAGAGCCAGGGCGCCCCGCCGGCGGACGGGAGCGACGCAAGTTTGGCGTCGGCGGTCGCCTCTGGCGATAGCCGCGCGCGCGCCGCATCGCGCAAAACGGTCGCGACCGGGCCGTCGGGCGCAGCGATGGTGAGGCCATCGAGCCAGGCGAGCGCCGGAGCCTCGGTCCCCGCGCGCCCAACGATCACGCCCGGCCCGTCGAGCACGACGGCAAGGCGACCGGCCCCGGTGCGCCCCCGTTCTTTGAGGAGGTCCCAGGCGACCGGGCTTGCCTTTGTGCTACGAGATGGAACGATGAACGGGAGCGCGAGCGCATCCGCCTCGATCCCGCGCAGCGCCCTCAGCGCGCATGCCTCTAGGCCGTCACGCTCCGCGTCGCCACCATCAGCTCGGACGATGCGCACCTCCAGCGCGCCGCCCGTATCCACCGTCACGCCCTTGGCCCAGGGCCGGAGAAAGCCGGTAACCAGGGGATGGCTATCGGCGAGAGCGTGGCCGCAATGCAGGATCGTCGTCTGCGCGGGGGCCGGCATTGCCAGAAGAAGCGCCGTCGCCCCGGCCGCGAGACACGCGCAGACGCCCGCACGACGCGACCTGCCGGCTGTCGCATTTGCGTGACGCCGCGCATTCGCCTGCCATGCCAACGCCGTTCTCCTGTCTTGACCGTGCCTGAGGGCCATGTTGTCTCCCGCGCACCTTATAGGGGAGCCGGGCCCGTGCTGCGAGGTCTCTACGATTGGACGATGTCACTTGCGAGCCACAAGCACGCGCTCTCGGTGCTGGCCGCGGTCGCGTTCGTCGAAAGCTCCGTCTTTCCGATCCCGCCCGACGTGCTGATGATCCCGATGATCATCGCCGCCCCGCACAGGGCGTTTTTGATCGCGGGCGTCTGCATGGTGGCGTCCGTCCTCGGCGGGATTGCGGGCTATGGCATCGGCTTTTTCTTTTACGAACAGGTCGGCGCGCCGGTGCTCGAAAGCCTCGGCAAGGGCGAGGCGATGGCGGCGTTTAACACGCGGTTCAACGATTTCGGCTTTTGGGCGGTGCTGGTGGCCGGGCTGACGCCGTTTCCCTACAAGGTCATCACGATCATGTCCGGGTGGACGGCGATGCCGCTTGGCACCTTTGTCGTCACCTCGATCATCGCGCGGGGAGCGCGGTTTTTCCTCGTGGCCTGGCTGCTGTGGCAGTTCGGGGAACCGATCCGTGACTTTATCGAGCGGCGTTTGGGACTTATGTTCACCCTATTCTGTGCGTTGCTGATCGGCGGCTTTTTTGCGCTCCGGGTGTTATGACCGAGACGATGCTCGCTCCTTCGCTGTCCTCCCGGCGGACGCTTGTCGTCCTGGCCGGAACGGGGTCTTTTGCGCTGTTGCTTGGGGCGTGGTTCTTTCAATATGCGTTGGGTTATGCGCCCTGTGCGATGTGCTATTGGCAGCGCTGGCCGCATATTGCAGCCGTCGTGATCGCGGTCTTCGCCGCCGCGCGGCTGCCATCTGGCGTGGCCATGGCGATCGGTGCCGCGGGTGGTCTGGCGGCAGCGAGCACGGCGGGCATCGGGATTTACCACACCGGGGTCGAGCGCGCGTGGTGGCCAGGGCCGGCCTCCTGCTCGGGCGCGGGGCCCGATCTTGGGAGCCTGAGCGGCGCGGATCTGCTCGACCCGACCGCGGCGGCCCCCATTGTGATGTGCGACGAGGTCGCCTGGCAGTTCCTCGGCCTGTCCATGGCCAGTTGGAACGCGGTGGCCTCGCTCGGCTTGGCAGCGATCTGGGCGTTGTCGGTGTGGCGCGCGCGGTCTGGGCCCAGAGAGGGCGTCATCGCCTGAGCAATACCCCGAAGCAACGCCGGCCGACCCGTAGCGGCACGGGCGCTCAGGCCATCGGCCGTTCCTAAGTTGTCAGGTGTTCCGCTGCGAAGCGGTCGAGCCCGTGCACCCCGGCTCAGTGCAGGGTGAACTCGCCCACCACGTTCTGCCACGCGCCCGGTGAGATCATCTTGCGATGGGTGAAGCGGACCGAGTGGAGCGGTCCCTCAATCTCGGCCTTCCAATAGTCGATGAACGCAAAAAGCTTTGGGTGATCGGGCGCCAGATCGTAGTCTTGCCAGATGAAAGTATTGAGAACGTTCTGATAATCCGGCATTCGGTAGAACATCTCAGCAGTGGTCAGCCCGTACCCTTTCAGCATCAGTTCGGTCTCGGATTCTTGCATATGTCGCGCTCCAATCTGCGTATGGTGCCGAAAATGATGCCAAGCAGAGATTAAAGATCAACAAAAACAATATGTTGTCACTCAAGATCGACTGCTGCCAGCGGCAAATCCGCCTTTCGATTGCAGCCCATATGGTTGATCGGATAGGATAAAATCCAAGATATAGCGTAGTGCGACAAAACTAGGCAGCGCCATGACAGACACGCCCGACCCCCCCGAAACGGACGACGAAGACCGACCCGAGCGTCCAGTCCCCTCGGGGCCGACCGTCTCCATCGCCGACGAGATGAAGTCGAGCTATCTCGACTATGCGATGTCGGTGATCGTCTCGCGCGCGATCCCCGATCTGCGCGACGGGTTGAAGCCCGTTCATCGGCGCATCCTCTATGCGATGCACGAGACCGGCAACACGCACGACAAGGCCTACCGCAAATCGGCGCGTCCCGTGGGCGACGTGATGGGCAAGTATCACCCCCATGGCGATGGCGCGATCTACGACGCGCTGGTGCGCATGGCGCAAGACTTTTCGATGTCGCTGCCGCTTCTCGACGGTCAGGGCAATTTCGGCTCGATGGACGGGGATAACCCTGCTGCCATGCGCTACACCGAAGTCCGGATGGACAAGCCCGCCGCTGCACTCCTTGCGGATATCGAGAAAGACACGGTCGACTTTCAGGACAATTACGACGGCAAGGACCAGGAGCCGACAGTCCTCCCTGCGCGCTTTCCCAACATGCTGGTCAACGGCGCGGGCGGGATTGCGGTCGGCATGGCCACCAACATCCCGCCGCACAATCTGGGCGAAGTCGTCGACGCCACGCTCGCGCTGATCGAAGAGCCGGACCTCTCGACCGAGCAGCTCATGGAGTATGTCCAGGGGCCGGACTTCCCGACGGGTGGGGTCATACTCGGCCGATCCGGTATCCGTAAAGCCTATATGGAGGGGCGCGGCTCCGTCATCGTGCGCGCGAAGGTGCGGATCGAGGAGATCCGCAAGGACCGCTTCGCCATCATCCTCGACGAGATCCCCTACCAGGTGAACAAGGCGTCGATGATCGAGAAGATCGCAGAGCTCGTGCGCGAGAAAAAGCTCGAAGGCATCGCCCATGTGCAGGACGAGAGCGACCGGGTCGGTGTCCGCGTGGTGGTCGAGCTGAAGCGGGACGCCACGCCAGAGGTCGTTTTGAACCAGCTCTACCGCTTCACGCCGATGCAGACGTCCTTCGGCTGCAATATGCTGGCGCTCAATGGTGGCCGTCCCGAGCAGCTCACCTTGCGCGATTTCCTGACTTATTTCATTGCGTTCCGCGAGGAAGTTGTCGCGCGGCGCACGGCCTTTGAGCTGCGCAAAGCGCGCGAACGGGCGCATGTGCTTTGCGGCCTCGCCGTGGCCGTGTCCAATGTCGACGAGGTCGTGCGCACGATCCGCTCGTCGCAAGACGCCGCCGAAGCCCGCGAGCGCCTGATGGACCGGCGTTGGCCCGCCGCCGAAATCGCGCCCTTCATTCGGCTGATCGACGACCCGACCCATACGATCAACGAGGACGGGACCTACAACCTCTCCGAAGCGCAAGCCCGCGCAATCCTCGACCTCCGCCTCCAGCGCCTGACCCAACTCGGCGTACAGGAGGTGACGGACGAACTCGAAGCGCTCGCGGGCAAGATTACCGACTACCTCGACATCCTGCGCTCACGCGAACGGATCATGGCGATCATCTCCGACGAGCTTCGTGAGGTCCGGGCAGATTTCGCCGTGCCGCGCCGCACGGTGATCGAAGACTGGTCCGGCGATATGGAAGACGAGGACCTGATCGAGCGCGAGGATATGGTAGTTACCGTCACCCAGTCCGGTTATATCAAGCGCACCCCTTTGAGCGATTATCGCGCGCAAAAGCGCGGCGGCAAAGGCCTCGCGGGCGGCGACCTCAAGGATGACGACGTGGTGACGTCGCTCTTTGTGGCCAACACGCACACGCCGCTCCTCTTCTTCACGACGACCGGCATGGTCTACAAGCTCAAGACTTGGCGCCTGCCCCAGGGCGGGCGGACGACGCGCGGCAAGGCCATCGTCAACATCCTGCCGATCCCGCCCGGCACCGGCATTGCCGCGATCATGCCGGTAGACCGGGACGAGGCCGATTGGGGCGACTTACAGATCGTATTCGCGACCTCCGAAGGCGACGTCCGCCGCAATCGCCTGTCGGATTTCACGAACGTCATGCGCAATGGCAAGATCGCGATGAAGCTGCCCGAGGGGCGCGATGTCAGCCTCGTCAACGCCCGCATCTGCTCGGAGGACGACGACGTGATGCTCGTGACGGCGCTCGGTCGCGCGATCCGCTTTCGCACGACGGATGTGCGCGTCTTCCAAAGCCGCGAGTCGACCGGGGTCCGGGGGATCCGCCTGGCCACGGGCGACCGCGTTGTGTCGATGGCCGTGATCCGCCATTTCGAGGCGACGCCCGAGGCCCGTGCCGCCTATCTCAAGATGCGCCGGGCGATGGCAGGTCTCTCGGACGAGGCCGAGCAGGAGCCCGACGAAGACGAGGACGCAACCGCGTCGAGCACCTTCACGCCGGAGGATTACGCGCGCATGTCGGCGGCCGAGGACCTGATCCTTACGATTACCTCGCAAGGCATGGGTAAGGTCTCGTCGTCGCATGATTACCCGGTCCGCGGCCGGGGCGGGCAAGGCGTTCGGGCGATGGATGCGGGGATGCGAGGCGGGCCGCTGGTGGCCTGTTTCCCGGTAGAGCTCGACGATCAGATTATGCTGGCAACGAGTACCGGCCAATCCATCCGCTGCCCGATCGACGGGATCTCATTCCGCTCGCGCGGCGCGGGCGGCGTCAAGGTCTTCAACACCGCACCGGGCGAGGAGGTCGTCTCGGTGGCCTATATCGCCGAACAAAGCGAGGAAGAAGACGGCCTAGAAGCGCCCTGACCGTCTGCCTCGAATTTTCTGGAAAATTCGTGCACGGGGGGGGGCGGGCTGGGGGGCGGGCTGGCCGCGCGTTGACGCGCTTGGCGCCCTCGTGTCTGACGGCGCGATCCGAATTTTCTAGAAAATTCGGGCCGTCGGAGGAACGAGTTTCAGGGTCTGCCGCTTTCTGAATTTTCTAGAAAATTCAGGTTGCCCAGCTCTTTAGAAGCCAACCGTAAGCGAGAGGGTGCCAATGGTTTGGCCCTCGGATTGACCTTCGAACTCTTCGGAGAGATAGGCGAGCCCGCCGAAGAGCGACCAACGCGGACCGGCCCACATCACGCCGCCGCGCACGCGGCTGCGGGTCTCTTCGGGGCCCGGAAACTCATCGGTGTCGGGCAGATACACCGACGCGGCCACCGATGCGATGTCTGCGCCGAGGGACCAACCAAAGCCCGTCGCCGCGCCCCGCGTGCCCTCAAAGAGCTGGCCGGAACTCACGTCTCTGAGGAGCACGCCGCCCGAGGCGAGGCTGCCACCGACGAGATCCACCCCGATCCGCGCGAAGGTCTCATCGCCGATGCGGGCCGCTGCAAAGGGCCGCACGGAGATGCCCGGGCGAAGCGCAAAGGCCCGTGCCGCCTCGCCGCTCAGGGTGAGATAGGCCGCGTCGCCGATCTGCGTTTCCGCCGCGTTCTCGGGATCGGGCAGCGACATTGCGTCGTGGATCGAGGCTTGCAGATCGTCGACACCCGTCTGTGGGCCGGTCAGGACGAGATCGGCACCCAGCCGATAGTCGAGCCCGGCCTGGCGAAAATGCGTATGCAGGCCAAACGACAAGGTTCCCGCATAGGGGCGATCGCCGGGCTCGGGGTTGTCGAGGCTCTCGGGCGCAAGGATCTCTCCCCGAAAGCGAACTTCAAGGACGTCGCCAAAGCGGACGTCGCCGTCGACCGGCCACGCCGTTCCGTAGACGCCGTGCACGGCGACAACACCTGTGCGCCAACGATCGAGGACCTCGCCGCCCCCAAAATCGTCGTTGACCCCGACAAGTGCGGTGCCGAGGATGCGCCGCTCTTGTTGGGCCATCGCGTGCCCTGTGAAAGCGCCCAACACGAGCGCGGCCAAAACGGTGGCGCAGGGAAGCGGCGATGGAACGGGGCGCGTCGCGGACATTTCGGTCTCCTTCAAAGCGATGGATCTCGCTTCGCAGAGCCCGCGCACGGGCGCAAGCACGGTGGCAGGGGCGGCCGATGCCGCTTCTGCAATTGTGGTATATTATTGCAAGTTTTGGTGCGGCCTACGCGTCCCGCAAGAGACCTGCACCGCGTGGCGCTTAGGGGGAGACCCCGGCGGCCAAGATCGGACCATGCTCGGTATCTTGCAGGATCATCACCGCTGGCAGATCGCCCGCAAGGTCGAGCTGGAGCGAAAGCGGCGCACCCCCGTCCCACTCGGCCACGATGTCCCACTCGGTGACGATGTTGGTATAGGCCAGGGTCCGGCCGGCGTTCTCGCCACGCAAAATCTCGACCTCGGCGTAGGGCCGGTACCGGACAAGCTGCAGCACGATCTTTTCGGGCAGCGCGGCCAACGGCT
Source organism: Pseudomonadota bacterium (assembly GCA_038745585.1). Classification (GTDB taxonomy): domain Bacteria; phylum Pseudomonadota; class Alphaproteobacteria; order Rhodobacterales; family Rhodobacteraceae; genus HLUCCA09. Next base: position 225,715 of record JBCDLH010000007.1, on the reverse strand, counting down.
CGGCATCGACGATCAGCACGCCGTCTGCCCGTGTCAGGCGGAGCGCCACACGGGGCGCCGCCTCCCGCACCGCATCGATGCTCGCAATGATCGCCATCGCACGACCGCCCATTACGCCCTGTTTTCCGCCGACGATCATTTGGGGCGTGTAAATCATCTGTTCGCCCGCCGCACGGGCATAGGCCTTTTGGCGAACCATGTGCTCGGGCCGCGCAAAGACGTCCTTCCAACCGATGTAGTCCCAGTAATCGACGTGCAGCGCCAGGGCGATCACGTCGTCGCGCTCGGCCAGCTCGCCCAACATCGCATCGGCTGGCGGGCACGCAGAGCAGCCTTGCGACGTGAAGAGCTCGACAACGACTGGGGAGCGCGCGGCGTCATCTGCGAAGACCGCAGCACCGCTGCAGAGAGAGACCGCCGACGCGAGCGCAAAGGCGACCGCGCTTCCCAACGCCCGGCGCGTGATGCGCGCGCTCTTGTTCCTGATCCGCATGCCTGCCCAATCCTTCGCTGGCCCGTTCCGTGCTGGCCTGAGGTTGCGTTCTAGTCTCTCGCCCGCACCCCGCCCAATCAAGGAATTGCGAGAGGATGTTGCAGGCGATGCCTTGGGCCTCGGCCCATACTACGATGTGAAGGCGCCGCTTGCCCTACGCCCCGCCGCACGCACCGCTTATATGCTTGTCAAAGCGTGGTTCGGTCCGAGGCCCGGCCCGCCCTTATAGGCATCAATCCTGAGGAGGTTCCCCATGCCGATCACCGTCGGTCACGACACTGCCAAGACCCGCAGAACGCTTCAGGTCGGAGATCAAGCCTATGCCTATTACTCGATTCCCGCTGCCGAGGCCGCGGGGCTCGGCGACTTTGCGCGCCTGCCTGCAGCCCTCAAGGTCGTTTTGGAGAACATGCTGCGCTTTGAGGATGGCGGGCGGACGGTGTCGGTTGACGACATCAAGGCATTCGGGGAGTGGGGCGCAGAGGGCGGAAAGAACCCGCGCGAGATCGCCTATCGCCCGGCGCGTGTCCTGATGCAGGATTTTACCGGCGTCCCCGCCGTGGTCGACCTAGCGGCAATGCGCGACGGGATCGTGGCGCTCGGGGGCGATGCGGAAAAGATTAACCCGCTGAACCCCGTGGACCTCGTCATCGACCATTCGGTGATGATCGACGAATTCGGCAACCCCCGCGCGTTTCAGATGAACGTGGACCGGGAATACGAGCGAAACATGGAGCGCTACACGTTCCTCAAATGGGGGCAGACGGCCTTTGACAATTTCCGCGTCGTGCCGCCCGGGACCGGCATCTGCCACCAGGTAAACCTGGAATACCTGGCAAAGACGGTGTGGTCGGACACGGATCAGGCGGGCGAGGCGGTCGCCTATCCCGATACGCTCGTCGGCACCGACAGCCATACGACCATGGTCAACGGTGCTGCTGTCCTCGGCTGGGGCGTTGGCGGGATCGAGGCGGAAGCGGCGATGCTCGGCCAACCCATTTCGATGCTGATCCCCGAGGTGATTGGCTTCAAGCTTACCGGCCAGATGGTTGAGGGGACGACCGGGACGGATCTCGTGCTCAAGGTCGTGGAGATGCTGCGCGCGAGAGGTGTCGTCGGAAAGTTCGTGGAGTTCTACGGGCCGGGGCTCGACGTCCTACCGCTTGCCGACCGTGCGACCATCGCGAACATGGCGCCTGAATATGGCGCGACCTGTGGCTTCTTCCCGATCGACGGCGAGACCCTGCGCTACCTGCGCAACACAGGGCGGCCCGAAGAGGTGCTGGCACTGGTGGAGGCCTATGCCAAGGAGAACGGCTTTTGGCGCGGCGCGGATTACGATCCGATCTACACCGACACGCTGGAACTCGACATGGGCACCATCGTGCCGGCGATTTCTGGCCCCAAACGGCCGCAGGATTACGTTGCGTTAGACCGGGCGGCGGCGGCGTTCAAAAAGGAAATGGCGGAGACGTTCAAGCGCCCGCTCGACAAAGAGGTGCCCGTCGCGGGCGAAGACTACGCCATGTCCTCGGGCAAGGTAGTGATCGCCTCGATCACCTCCTGCACGAACACGTCAAACCCTTACGTGATGATCGGAGCGGGGCTTGTGGCGCGCAAGGCCCGGGCGCTCGGGCTCAATCGCAAGCCTTGGGTCAAGACCTCGCTCGCGCCGGGCTCGCAAGTCGTCTCCGCCTATCTCGAAGCGGCGGGGCTTCAGGAGGATCTCGACGCCATCGGGTTCAACCTCGTGGGCTATGGCTGCACGACCTGCATCGGCAATTCCGGACCGCTCCAGCAGGAGATTTCGGACGCTATCCAGGCCGGTGATTTGGTGGCGACCTCTGTCCTGTCGGGCAATCGGAACTTTGAGGGCCGCATCAGCCCAGATGTCCGCGCAAACTACCTCGCCTCCCCGCCCCTTGTCGTGGCCTATGCGCTCGCGGGCGACATGAATGTCGACATTTCGTCCGAGCCGCTCGGCACCGGGGCAGACGGGCAACCCGTTTACCTCAAAGATATCTGGCCCTCGTCGCAGGAGATCGCGGAGCTCGTCGAGGCGACTGTCACGCGCGATGCCTTCCATGCGAAATACGCCGATGTCTTCAAGGGCGACGAGAAGTGGCGCACGGTTCAGACGACCGACAGCCTGACCTACGATTGGCCGCCGACCTCCACCTACGTACAAAACCCGCCCTACTTCCAAGGGATGGGGATGGAGCCTGGCGTGATCACCAACGTCGAGGACGCGCGCATCCTCGCGCTCCTCGGCGACATGGTCACGACCGACCACATCTCGCCCGCCGGCTCCTTTAAGGAAAGTACGCCCGCCGGGCGCTACCTTACCGACCGGCAGGTCACCCCACGGGAATTCAACTCCTACGGATCGCGGCGGGGCAACCACGAGGTGATGATGCGCGGGACCTTTGCCAATATCCGCATCCGAAATGAGATGCTCGACGGCGTTGAGGGCGGCTTTACGCTGGGGCCTGACGGCAACCAACAATCGATCTTCGACGCCGCAATGGCCTATCAGGCCGAAGGAACGCCCCTCGTCATCGTCGCAGGCGAGCAATATGGCGCGGGCTCCTCGCGGGACTGGGCCGCGAAAGGAACGGCGCTCCTCGGTGTGCGCGCTGTCATCGCCGAGAGCTATGAGCGGATCCACCGGTCAAACCTCGTCGGAATGGGTGTGATCCCGTTTGAATTCACCGGCGGAGCGACCCGCAAATCGCTCGGTCTGACAGGCAAGGAAATAATTTCTATCAGAGGCTTGGAGGGAGATCTTCAACCGCAATCCCTGGTTCCCTGTACGATCGCCTATGCCGATGGCACCGTGCAAGAAATCGACCTCCAATGCCGGATCGATACCGGGGTCGAGCGGGAATATGTCGAGAACGGCGGCGTGCTGCATTACGTCCTGCGTAACCTCGCGAGAGCGCCGGTCGCAGCGGAATAGGCGTCTCCTCAGCACTGCTGGAGAGCGGCATTTGGGGAACATGGGCCGGCCGAGACGTCGCGTTTCTCTGGTTTCGGCCGCCGCTAACGAGCAAGGTAGCGGAAATGTTTTGTGTGCGGGCGATCGGTGATCCGCGTTGCGCGCCCCCGTCCCGGTCGGCGCTCGGGCTCCCCCAAGGGTTGCAACACCGCGCGACACTCCCGTGCTGCGGCAAAATTGCACATCCCAAAGATATGTCTAAAATGAAAGACACCATGCTCACCTGTTATGCAGCAACTGGTCGAACATGTTTAGAATGATGCTTTCAGAGGATGGCCGCGCGTGCATCGGCCTCCAAACCGGTGCGTTTTGTGCCAAACAAACCCTCATCGAAGTTGATCGGGCCTATCGCATGGGAGATGTGCGGCCTGGCCTCGACGGGATCACGATCTTTGACGATACGTTCGACGCCAACGGCGTCAGCGTGGCCGCGCTCACCGAGATCAGTGCCCGGATCGCCGAGCATGAGGGCGATGAGACCTTCCGCTCGATCATGGTCGCCCCAACGCGCCATGCCCGGATGATTTCCGAAGTGCTGGTCGGCACATGGCGCGCCGCCACGCCGCGAACGCCGCCGTCCCACACAATTGTCACCGACCTCCGCACGGCGGAGCGTATGCTCAATGTCACCGGTGTTGCGACGCAAACCCATCACCTCCGGCCCGCCCCTGGCGTCAGTTACTTGTCGGAATATCAAAGTCGCAAGGTGGCCTAGCGCGGGCGCGCATGGGCCGCTTCGAGGAGGGCGAGCGACATCTTCTGTGACGCGCGTGCGATCTCGGCTTGGGCGACCGACGTCCGCTCCAACGCCTCGCTTGGCGCCATCATCCACGTGCTGGAAACGGCAGAATAGCGCATCCCGGCAATGGCCGCCGTTTGAGCCTGCTTGCGCCAGATCGACAGCCCGGCGAGGGCGAGGTCCATCGGTGTAACAAACTTTGACATATCGACACTCCGGTACTGATCTTCTCAAAAACCACCGGTTGACGACATATCGTTACGAAGAGATATCGTCACGTCTGAATTTTGGGCAATGTGCTTTGAAAATAATCATCTCTGCACACAAAAGCAAGCGCAGCACCGCAAAACGGCTAGCCACGCGGCGGACGCAGGCGCCGCACGAGCGACGACGTATCCCAGCGGCCCCCGCCCATCTGCTGCACCTCGGCATAAAACTGATCCACAAGCGCCGTTGCTGGCAGTGAGGCACCGATCTCGGTCGCGGTTGCAAGGCAGATGCCGAGGTCCTTGCGCATCCAGTCGACGGCAAAGCCGTGCTCGAAGGCGTCGTCAAGCATGGTCTCGTGCCGGTTGATCATCTGCCAAGAGCCCGCCGCCCCACCGCCGATCACTTCGATCACGGCGCGCCCGTCGAGCCCCGCCTTCTCGGCAAAGGCGATCCCCTCCGAGAGGCCCTGCACCAGACCCGCGATGCAGATCTGGTTAACCATCTTCGTCAACTGTCCCGCGCCGCTCTCCCCGAGCCGCTTGGCCAGCTTGGCGTAGGCCGTGATGATCGGCTCGACGCTGGCATAGGCCGCGTCCGTCCCGCCGCACATGATGACAAGCTGACCGTTCTCCGCGCCCGCCTGCCCGCCTGAGACGGGCGCGTCCACGAAGGCGACGCCCTGCGCGCCGGCGACGTCGAAGAGCTCTCTGGTCACGGCGGCCGAAACAGTCGTGTGATCAACGAAAGTCGCGCCCTTGGCCATGCTGGCAAAGGCGCCGTCCGCGCCGAGGCAAACTGATCTCAGATCGTCGTCATTGCCCACGCAGGCCATCACGAAATCCGCGCCCGCAGCGGCCTCGCGCGGCGTCGCCGCGCGCGCCCCGCCATGCTGGGCGACCCAGGCCTCGGCCTTGGCCCCGGTCCGGTTGTAGACAGTGACGTCGTGGCCCGCAGCGGCCAGATGCCCCGCCATCGGGTAGCCCATCACGCCAAGTCCCAGAAACGCGCACTTCGCCATCACAATCCCTCCTGCCCCATGGATGCCGCTTGATCTTAGGCGAGGGGCTGCGTACCCCTCTCGTTTCGCGGGTCTAGCGAAGGGCCGGGCATGGCACAACTTTTCCTCTGGTCGCTGCGGATCTTCATGACGCTGGTGTTGGTGTCGGTCGGGGCGATCGGGCTAGCCTACCTTTTTTTCGCGCGTTCGATCCCGGACTACGACGCGACGTGGGAGGTGGCCGGGCTCGAAAGCCCCGTCGAAATCGTACGCGACACCGCCAATGTGCCCCACATCTTTGGCGGGACGGAGCGGGACGTCTTCTACGGTCTCGGCTTTGCCCATGCGCAGGACCGGCTTTGGCAAATGGTCATGCTGCGGCGGCGGGCGCAAGGGCGGCTGGCGGAAGTCTTTGGGCCGGGGCGGCTCAGCGAGGACGAGCTGATGCGGCGGCTTGGGCTGTATCGCGCGGCCATCGACAGCGTCGCCGCCCAGGACGCTGCGACCCGCGCCGCGCTGGATGCCTATGCCGCCGGGGTCAATGCTTGGATCACGACCGTCAACACCGAGGCGCTGGGGCGCGGGGCGCCCGAATTCTTTCTGTTTCCGCCCGAGATCGCGCCGTGGCAACCGCAGGACTCGATTGCGCTCTTAAAGCTTTTGGCCTGGCAGGCGACGCCCCATCCCGTGGCCGAGATCCTCCGCGCGCGCGCCGCCTTGCGCTTGCCGCCCAACCGCCTCGCCGACCTTATACCGGATTACCCGCCGAGCGGTCCGGCGACGCGGCCCCAGCGGCCGCCCGATGCGGTGCCGACGACAGCTCCGATCCCCTTGCCGAGTGGGCCGATTGCGCCGGATGACGACCGGATCGGGCCCGAGTTTGGCGCGCCGCTCCCGCCGGTCGAGGTGCCGCAGGCGCCCAACGGCGGAGCTTCAAACGCTTGGGCGGCCGCACCTGCCCGCTCCGCCGCCGGAGGCAGCCTTTTGGCCAACGACCCGCATCAGACCTTCAGCGCCCCGACGCAGTGGTATCTTGCGCGGCTGCAGCTTGCTTCGGGCGGTGTCATTGGCGCGACCGTTCCCGGGGTGCCGCTCGTCGTCGCGGGTCGCTCCGCGCGCGTGGGTTGGGGGGTGACGGCGGCTTGGGCCGACGACGCCGACATCTTTATCGAAGAGCTGAACCCCGGCGATGTCACCCAATACCGCACACCAAGGGGCTGGCAGGAATTTCGGACCGAGCGCACAATCGTTCGCGTGGCGGACGCGCCGCCCCTCACCCTCACGTTGCGCTTTACGGAGAACGGGCCGGTCCTTCCGGCGATGACCCTGGGCATCGGGGCCGTGACGCCACCCGGGCATGTCGCCGCCCTCGCCTGGACCGGGCTCGCCCCGGACGACACCACGATGAGCGCGGGCATTGCGCTGATGCGCGCGGGCTCCGTGGCCGAGGCGATTGCGGCGGGCGAACGCTTTGTGGCCCCCGCCCAGGTCTTGACCCTCGTTGATGCCGAGCGGATCGCGATGCAGCTCGTGGGACGCCTGCCCGCACGCGACCCCTCTCAGGCCGGACAGGGCCGGATCCCCGCACTCGGCTGGAAGGACATCAACCGTTGGCGCGGCACGCGCGCCTACGAGCGGAATCCGCGGTTTCTCGCTCCGGGCTCGGGCGTGCTCGGCACCACCAACAACCGCCTGACGGACCGGCCCTTTCCCGACCATGTGAGCCATCTTTGGGGCGACAGCCAGCGCATCGAACGCCTGCAGCGGCTTTTGGCGGACCGAGAGGTCCATACCCGCGAGAGCTTTATGGCCGCACAGCTCGACACCGTGTCCTATACGGCGCGCGCCCTCCTCCCGCTCGTCGCCCGCGATCTCTGGTTTCAGACCGAAGCGGCGCCCGAGGGCACGCCGGAGCGGCGACGGCAGGAGGCGCTCGCGCTGCTTGCGGAGTGGAACGGCGAAATGAACGAGCACCTACCCGAGCCGCTGATCTATGCCGCCTGGATGCGCCGGCTCCAGGCGCGCCTGATCACCGACGAGCTGGGCCCCCTCGCGGACGCCTTTGCCCAGCCCGAACCCCTCTTTCTCGAGCGCGTCTTTCGCAATGTCGAGGGCGCGGCGGCCTGGTGCGACGTGGCGCAATCGACGGCGGTGGAGACCTGTACAGATCTTGCGCGGATCGCCCTCGACGAAGCGCTGATCGAGATCGACGAGACCTTCGGCGGGCAGCTCGAAGCACTTCGCTGGGGTGATGCGCATGAGGTCGTGCACACGCACCCCGAGCTCGGCCGTGCGCCGTTCCTCAAATGGGTCGTGAACATCCGACAATCGACCTCGGGCGGCGATAACACATTGATGATGGGGCGCACATTGGGCAGCCAAGACACGCCCTATGCCAATGTCGTGGGTCCAGGCTATCGCGGGGTCTATGACTTTGCCGATCCGGATTCGTCGGTGTTCATCATTTCAACGGGTCAGTCGGGCCATCCCCTGTCGCGCCACTACGACGATCTGGGCGAGTTCTGGCGGCGCGGTGAGTATATCGCGATGACGCTTGACCCCGAGCTTGCGCGCGCCGGCAATGTTGGCGTGACGACGCTGAGGCCGGCACCGTGATCGCAGGGTCTCGGGTCAAGTCGTGTGAGACGCCGAGGCTTAGTCCAGGCCGCAGCGTGCGCGTCGACACGTGACTTCGCCTGACGGGCACGAGCAATCAAAGACGGTTGAAGGCGTCGCGCTGGCGGGGGGTCCAGTGCACGTCGAGCTGCCAGCCTGCCTCCCGCTGCCGTTCGCTCTCCACCACCCGGTGCTCATGGAGCCAAGCTCGACGCTTGCCGTCGGCAAAGCCCAGGTCGAGCGTGGTGCGTTGGCGCATTGCGTCGAGGCTCTCGGTGACGTGGCAGATCACCGCTTCGGTGCCCTCCCCCGTGGCGGCGGACAGCGTTATGACATCGTCGCGCCGCGCCGCAATCGTCTCGACCGTGGCGCGGACGTCAGGGCCGAGACGATCGACCTTGTTCCAAAGCTCGCAGACCGGGACATCCGCGTCGACGCCAAGCTCGGCCAAGATCTTTTCGACATCCGCCGCCTGCTCGTCGCTGTCGGGATGGGAAATGTCGCGGACATGGAGGATGAGATCGGCCTCCAGCACCTCCTCTAAGGTCGCGCGGAAGGCGGCCACGAGATGGGTGGGCAAATCCGAGATAAAGCCCACCGTGTCCGACAAAATCACCTTCGTGCCGGTCTCAAGGGTGACGGCGCGCATCGTCGGGTCGAGTGTGGCAAAGAGCATGTCCTTAGCCAGGACCGCAGACCCCGTGATCCGGTTAAAGAGCGTCGACTTGCCGGCATTGGTGTAGCCCACGAGCGCGACCACGGGGAACGGAACCTTGGCCCGCGCCGCACGGTGCAGCGCCCGGGTCTTGGTAACCTTGGCGAGCTGCCGGCGGAGGCGCGTGATCGCCTCGTCGATGGCGCGCCGATCCGCCTCGATCTGCGTCTCGCCTGGGCCACCGACGAACCCGAGCCCACCACGCTGCCGCTCCAGGTGCGTCCAGGCGCGGACGAGCCGCGTGCGTTGATAGCTGAGCGCGGCAAGCTCGACCTGCAGCACCCCTTCACGGGTCGCCGCTCGGTCGGCGAAGATCTCAAGGATTAGACCCGTCCGGTCGAGGACTTTGGTCTTCCACTTTTGTTCGATGTTGCGCTGCTGAACCGGCGTCACCGGCCCGTCGATCAGCACAAGACCGATCTCATCTGCTTGGACGCGGGTCGCGATCTCTTGCATCTTGCCGGAGCCAAAGAGCGTCCCCGGCTGGGCCGATTTCAGCGTCACGATCTCTGCACCGACAAGGTCGAGCCCCGGCAAGGCGGCGGCGAGCGCGCGCGCCTCCTCTAGTCGGGCCTGCGGCGCGCGCCGGCCCGGGTCCGATTGCAGATCGGGGTGTAGGACAAGCGCGCGCGTCTCGGCCCGCTCGGTCTCAAATGCGGGCCGTCCGCCCCCCGATCGGAGGTCGTCGCCGATCAGTCGTCCCCGCCATCGTAGAGGTTGATGGGCTGCGAGGGCATGATCGTCGAGATCGCATGCTTGTAGACAAGCTGCGATTGCCCGTCGCGTCGCAGCAGCACACAGAAATTGTCAAACCACGTGATCACACCTTGCAGCTTGACACCGTTGATCAAAAAGATCGTGACGGGAACCTTCGTTTTGCGGACGTGATTCAGAAATGCGTCCTGGAGGTTCTGCTTGTCACCGGCCATGTTTCGTTGCCTTTTTTTGTTCTGACTTCGCGTTCTGATTGTGCACGCCACTGCAAAATCGCGCAGTCGCGCGACCTCCCTGGCGGCACTATGGCGACAAAAATGCATATGTACCAGAGCCGTGCGTGCAGTATCCGCGAGAATTTCGCGTACGCAGCATGGCGGGCCGGCGCATCCGTCCGGCACCGCGTCCACGTTCATCGGCGCCAAAACTCGCGGTTCAAAAGTGCAATGATCGCAAGGGTTTCGAGCCGGCCCAAGACCATGGCGGCGGCCAGGATCACTTTTGCGGCCGTATCGAGATCGGCCGGGTCTACCGGCTCTCCGAGGACCACGCCCGCCGCTGGCCCGGTGTTGGAGATGCTGGAGATAACCAGCACGATCGCCTCCTCGAACGCGACCCCGGTCATCGCGAGGAGGCACGACAACGCCGCCAGCGAAAGGGCGAAGAGCATGAAGAAGATCCAGGCGATATAGGCGCCCTCGCGGCGGAGGCGGCGGGCTACAGCGCCAGCGCCGCCCACCGATGAGGGGTGCACCAGCCGGTCCATCTCGCGTGCGCCGTGTTTGTAGAGCGCGAAGACGCGCAAGAGCTTTACCCCGCCCGCCGTCGTTGCAACGCCCCCGCCGATCAGCGCGAGACCGAGGAGGACGAGCCCCGGCGTCTGGAGTCCCGACCAGGCCCGCGCCGTTTCCCAATCGGCCGAGACAAAGCCCGTCGTCGAGAGGAAGGATACGACGCTGAAGGCCGATCCCCAGAGCGCCCGGAGGGCCGAATTGAGGTCCGACACCATGTCGACTTCGAATGCCCCGACCCAATGCCGCAGGAAGAGCAGGCAGGGGATCAGCGTCAAGAGCGAGAGCGCGATACCGAGCTCGGGGTCCTGAGCAAGGCGCTGCAGCCGGTCGCGCGTGGCCTCGCTCGAAAACGCCACGCGGGTCAGCGCGAAGACGAAGAACAGCACGATGAGCAATTCGCCGAGAAACCCGGCTTGGGCATTCACAAGCCCGCCGACTGGGCTGATCCCAGAGGTCGCCATGACCGCCATCGCGTGGCACGCCGCGACAAAGGGCGTTTCGCCCAGGATCACCAGCCCAAGCCACAATAGCAGCGTCAGCCCGGCATAGATCGGGATCAGCCGCCGTGCGTGGCGAAGGACGCGATCGCGGCTTTCGCGTGCAAGACCGGGCCGGTCAAACCGCTCGGGGGCGCCGGGCGGGGCGGTGGAGAGGACTTCGTAACCGCCGAGGTTCATCGGGGCGAGGATCGCAATCGCGGCGACCCATATCAGCAGCCCTCCGAGCCAGCCGACGAGCGCGCGCCACAGATGCAGCGTCTCTGACAGTCGGTCAGGCGCAAAGAGCGTCGCGCCTGTCGTTGTCAGCGCCGAGAGCATCTCGAACCAGGCATTGACGAGCGTCGTGTTCTGCACAGCGATCTGGAACGGCACGGCAAGCATGAGCGGCAAGACGGCAAAGGCCGCAACGAGCGACAACAGGTGCGCGCGCGCTCGGTTGCGCGGCCGCCGCGCTGCCGTGGCGACAGCGACCAGCGTCACCAGCGTCAGAAAAAGCCCGCTCCAGGTGAAAAAGACGCGCGCATCGTCGTATTGCTCGACGATCACGCCATAGACCCCGGGGATCAGCATAGCGGCGGCAGCGACGCCCGCGAGCAGGACGATCAGTGGCAGTTCGGCGAGCCGGGTGCTGAGGCTCGGGCCAAACCCGCTCCCCTGGCGCGCACGGCGTGTCTCCGGTCTGGCCATGCGATCCGCCCCGCCGCCCTAAAAGAAGTCGATCGAGACCTGCAACAGGCGCTCGACTTCCGGCACATCCGGCGACATCGCGAAGATCAGCACGATGTCCCCCTCCCGGACCCGCGTCGTGCCCTTGGGCCGGATCACTTCGTCGTCTCGCTTGATCGCGGCGAGAAGCGCACCCTCGGGAAACTCGATGTCGCGGATGATCTGACCCGCGATCGAGGAGGTCGAGAGGACCTGCGCCTCGATCACTTCGGCCTCTGCATCCCCGATGGAATAGACGCCCCGCACCCGCCCGTGCCGGATGTGGCGCAAGATCGAGCTTACAGTCGTCGCGCGCGGGCTGATATAGGCGTCGATGTCGAGCGGGCCGAGGAGGGGCACCATCGTCGGGTCGTTGACCAGTGCGATGGCAAAGGGACATCCCTTTTGCTTGGCGCGGACCGAGGCAAGCAGATTGACCTTGTCGTCATCCGTCACGCAGAGGACCGCATCGGCATTGTCGATATTGGCCTCGTCGAGGAGCGTCGCATCGAGGCCGTCGCCGTTCAACACGATCGTCCGTTCCAGCGCGTCTGCGGCTCTCTCGGCGCAAATCCGGTTGCGCTCGATCACCTTGGCCCGCACCCGGTGCTCGGCCTGTTCAAGCGCGCGGGCAACGGCGAGGCCAACATTGCCGCCGCCCACGACGACGACGCGCTCCTGCACCTTGGTCGTCTTGCCAAAGATCTCGAGGGTGCGGTTCACGTCGGTCCGCGCGGCGGCGACATAGATCTGGTCATGGGCGAAGAGCTGATCGCGGGCTTCCGGCGTAAAGAGTGTGCCCTCGCGGCGGATGCCGACGACGAGGGCGCTTAGCGTCGAGAAAAGGTCGGTCAGTTCGCGCAGCGGCGTGTCGAGGACCGGGCAATCCTCTTCGAGTTGGATGCCCAAAAGCTGGACCGCACCGTCCAGAAAGCTCTCGGTGTCAAAGGCGGCGGGCGCGGCAAGGCGTTGCAGCGCGGCTTCGGCGACTTCGCGCTCCGGGCTGATGACCACGTCGATGGGCATATGATCACGCCGATAGAGATCCGAATAAATCGCGGTGAGATAGGATTGGGCGCGGAGGCGCGCGATCTTGCGCGGCACGGCAAAGACGGAATGCGCGACTTGACAGGTCACCATGTTGACCTCGTCGGAATAGGTCGCTGCGATGACCATATCGGCGTCGCGCGCCCCGGCCCGGTCGAGCACATCGGGGTAAGAGGCGTGCCCGGCGATCCCCTGAACATCGAGCGTGTCGGTCGCCCGTCGGACAAGCTCGGGGTTCTGGTCCACAACGGTCACGTCGTTGCGCTCACCGGACAGATGGCGGGCGATCTGCCACCCCACCTGACCCGCCCCGCAGATGATGACCTTCATCGCACCGCCGTCGCTGGCTCCAAGCCTTCACGACATGGCAGAGGCCCCTTGCCGCGTCAACGCCCTGTAAAACTGGAGCTGCTCCGCCGCTGGAGCGCCGAGAGCGCCTAGGCGCGGCGCGCATCCGGCAGGGTCGCGCGCTCGATCAGCCATGTTTCGAGCGCCTCGGCGGGCATCGGCGGGGCGATCCACATGCCTTGCATGACCGTGCAGCCGATACCGCTAAGGCTGTCGGCCTGGTCCTTGACCGAGACGCCTTTGGCGGTCACGCCGATGTCCAACGCCTGGGCAATGTCGGCGATGGCTTTAAGGAGCGGGTTTTTCCCCTGCCACGACGGGACGCGGGCACCGAGGATCAGAGTATCGATCTTCACACGCTCCGGCCGGAGTTTGAGGAGCGAGATGATCGACGCGGGGCCCGAGCCGAAATCATCGATCTCGATCTCCGCCCCGCGCTCGCGCAGGACATCGACATACCATTGGATCTGGTCGCTTTGCTCGCCGATATCTACGGCGTCCTGAAGCTCGACAGCCACGCGAAACGGCAGGTTGTTTCGCCGTTCGAGCTCGGCTTCGAGGCCCACTTGCGCGAGCCGCGCATAGTTTGCGTTGAGCGAGAGCTTCGCGATTTGGTGGCCCTGTTGCGTCAGCTGTGTCGCAATGTCGAAGGCGCGGGCGGCCACATTTCGGTCGATCTGATCGGCGAGGCCGAGATCCTCGGCCATCTCCATGAAAGAGCGCGGCGGCATCACACCTCGCTCGGGGTGGATCCAACGGGCCAGCACTTCGAGCCCCACGAGATCGCCCGTGGCGATATCCACCTGGGGCTGAAACCAAGGTACGATCTCGTCGGCATCGGCTGCGACGCGCAGATCGTCGGCCAATTGCTTGCCCGCCTCCGCGTCGCCGCGCAAATCGGCGGTGTAAAAGGCCGCGCGGCCTCGGCCCTTCGCCTTGGCCTCGTAGAGTGCGATGTCGGCGTCTTCCATCAGGCCCAGCAAGCCGTCGCCATGGGCGGACGTTGCGATACCGATGCTCGCGCCGTAATGGCAGACACGTCCCTCAAACTCGACGGGAAGGCGGCAGGCTTCGATCACGCGTACCGCGATAACCTCGGCGACGTTGGCAGCATCTGTCGCTTCGATGACAATCGCAAACTCGTCGCCGCCGACGCGGGCGACGTGATCTCCCGGGCGGACGGCTTGGCGCAGGATCGTGGCCACCTCGCGCAAGACAAAGTCTCCCGCCGCGTGGCCCAGCATATCGTTGATCTGCTTAAAACGGTCGAGGTCGATATGTAGGAACGCCACCTCGTCCAGCGCTTCGGCGGGATGCGCCGCAAGCCCCCGCATATGCAAATCGAGCCCGCGCCGGTTCGAGAGACCCGTGAGCGCATCGGTGCGCGCGCTGACTTCGGCACGCTCCATCGCGACCGCCAGGGCGCGCGCATGGCGTTCGATCGCCTGCTGTTGACGTTTAAGCTCGGTGATGTCGGTGCGGAAGCCGACCGTATCGCCGTTCTCCGTCTTCACCTCTTGGATGCGCACGAAACGATTGCTCGGCAGGTGCTGGTCGATTGGGCCCGCAGGCGTGACATGGTCGGCTAGACGGTCCGCGAGCCACGCCTCCTCGCGGCCGCGGGCCTCTTCGTATTGGCCGTGTTCGAGACCGTAACGAAGGATCTCTTCATAGGTGCTGCCCGGCACGATCACGGGCGACGAGATCTCGTAGAGCTTCTTGTAGCGCTCGTTGCACATCACCATCCGGTCGTCGGCGTCGAACATCACGAAGGCGTCGGGCAGCGCCTCAATCGCCGACCAGAGCCGTTTCCGGGCGGTGACAGCGGCGCGCTTGGCCTCTGTAAAGGCATCGCGGAGCTCCATGTCGGGGGTGATGTCGCGGATGACGTTGATCCAATGGGTGCAGCGATCGGCGATGCCGAACCAGGGAGAAAGCTGCAGATCGCCCCAAAAACGCGTGCCGTCGCGCCGCTCGTAAGGCACCGTGCCGCGAAAGCGATGCTTGGCGGCCATCGCATCGCCAATCCAAGCGATCATATCGGGGTCGGGATTTTGGCCTTTGAGGAGGTCGGGATGCTGTCCGATTAGCTCTGCCTCGGCATAGCCCGTGATCGCGCAGAGCGGCTCGTTGACCCAGATGATCTTGCCGACGTCGCCTGGCCCAACCTCGGTCACAAAGGCGATGTCGTCTGTGATCGCCTTCAGCATCTCAATGCAATCGTCAATGCGCACGCCGTCGGCCCTCGCCCGTCTCCCGTGGCGCGTTGCATAGGCACTCAAGTCTTAAGGTTGGCCTTACGGCGCCCGGCGGCTGGGGCAGGCAGGACCCGCAAGAACAGCCCGTGCCGGGGCGACGCGCGCCATAAGGGCGCCCGTGTGATCGGCCGGGCGCCCGATCTTGCGGCTCAGCTCACGCGTGCGAGCAAGTCGTCGAGCGACTTCTTCGCATCGCCATAGAACATGCGGGTGTTGTCCTTGAAAAAGAGCGGGTTCTCGATCCCGGAATACCCGGTACCCTGCCCCCGTTTAGAGACGAAGACCTGCTTTGACTTCCAAACTTCCAGCACCGGCATGCCGGCGATGGGCGAGTTCGGGTCGTCTTGTGCCGCCGGATTGACGATGTCGTTCGAGCCGATGACGATGGCGACGTCCGTTTCGGGAAAGTCTTCGTTGATCTCATCCATCTCGAGAACGATGTCGTAAGGGACTTTGGCCTCGGCCAGCAGCACGTTCATGTGCCCGGGCAGACGGCCCGCGACCGGATGGATGGCAAAGCGCACCTCCTTGCCTTTGGCGCGCAAGCGGCGCGTGAGCTCGGCCACGTTCTGCTGAGCTTGTGCGACGGCCATCCCGTAACCGGGGATGATGATCACGCTGTCGGCGTCTTCGAGTGCTGTTGACACGCCGTCCGCGTCGATCGCCACTTGTTCGCCTTCGACCGCCATCTGCTCGCCCGCCGGGCCGCCGAAGCCTCCGAGGATCACCGAGATGAACGAGCGGTTCATCGCCTTACACATAATGTAGGAGAGGATCGCACCCGAGGAGCCCACAAGCGCGCCCACGACGATCAGCAGGTCATTGCCGAGCGAAAAGCCGATCGCGGCCGCCGCCCAGCCCGAATAGCTGTTCAGCATCGAGACCACGACGGGCATGTCCGCCCCGCCGATCCCCATGATCAGGTGATAGCCGATAAAGAGCGCAAGGAGCGTCAGCACAACCAGTGTCCAGCTCCCCGTTCCGCCGAGATAGAGTACGGCGAAAAGGAGCGAGAGGAGTGCGGCACCTGCATTGAGAAGGTGCCCGCCGGGCAGCTTTTTGGCCGAGCTGTCGACCCGACCGGCAAGCTTGCCATAGGCGATGACGGAGCCGGTAAAGGTCACCGCACCGATCCAGATGCCAAGCACAAGCTCGACCTGCAGAATGGTAATCTCGACCGAGGACTTCTTGGCGATAAGCTGTCCGAAAGCAGAGAGTCCGTCCAGGATCTCTTTTGGCAGGCCGATGGCGGTGAGGCCATCGTCGCCGACCGCGCCCATGACCTGCCCAGCCTCAACGTAGAGCGCCCCGACTGTGTTGATCATGATGTCGGCGTTAAAGCCAACGAAGACGGCAGCGAGGCCCACAAGCGAGTGCATGATCGCCACGAGCTCGGGCATCTGCGTCATCTGCACCCGCGTGGCGAGCTGGTAGCCGACCGCGGCCCCAAGGGCGATGAGCACGATCGAGACGATCCACATGCCCTGGCCCGGGCCCATCATCGTCGCGACCACGGCAACCGCCATACCGACGATGCCATACCAGACGGCCCGCTTTGCGCTTTCCTGCCCCGAAAGGCCGCCAAGGCTCAGAATGAAGAGGATCCCGGCGACGACATAGGCCGCAATCGTGAATGCGTTTTCCATGGGTCCCGTCCCCTTACGACTTTTGGAACATGGCGAGCATGCGCCGTGTCACGAGGAAGCCGCCGAAGATGTTGATCGAGGCCATGAATATCCCCAGTGCCGCAAGGACCGTAATCAACAGCGACGACGATCCGATTTGGATGAGCGCGCCGAGGATGATGATCGAGGAGATCGCGTTCGTCACGGCCATGAGCGGCGTGTGCAGACTATGCGCCACGTTCCAGATCACCTGGAACCCGATGAAGACCGAGAGCACGAAGACGATGAAATGCTGCATGAAGCTTGCCGGCATGCCGGGCACGAGCCCAACGCCGAGCACAAGCGCCGCGCCAATGGCAAGCAGCGTCACCTGATTACGCGTCTGCTGCTTGAAGGCCGCGGCCTCGGCGGCGCGCTTTTCCTCGGGCGTCGGCTCTTTCGGCGTGTTCTTCTTTTTCTGCTGCGCGATCGCATTGACCTTGGGCGGCGGCGGCGGGAACGTCACCGCGCCTTCGTGGGCAATCGTCGCGCCACGGATGACGTCGTCTTCCATGTTGTGGTTGACGGCGCCGTCTTTATCGGGCGTGAGATCCGTCATCATGTGACGGATATTCGTGGCATAAAGCGTGGAGCTTTGCGTGGCCATGCGGCTCGGGAAATCGGTGTAGCCCACGATCGTTACGCCGTTTTCGGTAACGATCTTCTCATCTTTGACCGTCAGCTCGCAATTGCCACCGCGCTCGGCGGCGAGATCGACGATGACAGAGCCCGGCTTCATCATCTCGACCATGTCTTTGGTCCAGAGAATGGGTGCGTCGCGATTGGGGATGAGCGCCGTGGTGATGACGATGTCGGTTTCCGGCGCCAGCTCGCGGAACTTGGCGAGCTGCGCCTCGCGAAACTCGGGGCTTGAGGGCGCAGCATAGCCACCCTGCTTGGCGCCGTCCGTCTGCTCCTCTTCGAATTCGAGAAAGACGAACTCCGCCCCCATGGATTCGATCTGCTCGGCCACTTCGGGACGGACGTCAAAGGCGAGCGTGATGGCACCGAGCGACGTCGACGTGCCGATGGCCGCGAGCCCCGCAACCCCGGCCCCCACGACCAGGACCCGCGCGGGCGGCACCTTGCCCGCCGCCGTCACCTGTCCGGTAAAGAAACGGCCGAAATTGCTGCCCGCCTCGATCACCGCGCGGTAGCCCGCGATGTTGGCCATGGACGAGAGCGCGTCCATCTTTTGCGCGCGGCTGATACGGGGGACCATGTCCATCGCCACGACCGTCGCGCCCTTGTCGGCGGCGCGCTGCATCAACGCTTCGTTGGAGGCCGGATAAAAGAAGCTGATCAGGGTCTGACCGGAGCGCATCTGATCGATCTCGGCCTCGGTCGGCGGGCGCACCTTGGCGACGACGTCGACCGCGTCGTAAAGCGCTTTCGCGCTTTTCAGCACCTCGACCTCCGCCTTGCGGTAGGCGTCATCGGTAAAGCCCGCTTTGAGGCCCGCGCCCGCCTCAATCGCGCAGGTATGGCCGAGTTTCTGGAGCTGCTTGGCGGAATCGGGCGTCATGGCGACGCGCGCCTCCCCCTCCGTCGCTTCTTTGGGCGACCCAATCTTCACGGCTGCACACCCCCCTATTTCTGGATTTGAGGCCGCGGCGGCGCGGCCCGGAATGTCGTCTAGGCGTCGCGCACTTAGCACCCCTGATTGCCAAGGAACAGGCCCGTTTCGGAGCTTTGCGGTATACTTGCGTCGACTGCACGCGACGCGCCGGCGGGCTCAGATCCAGCGCCGCACGCGGCCGGCCCAAGAGTCAAACCGGGGCCCAAACGCCGCGCGGAGGCGCGCCTCCTCGCCGAGGATAAAACGGTCGGTGATCACCCAAACAAAAAGCGGCACGAGGAGAAGGCTAGGCCAAGCCTTCCAGAACAGGATCAGTCCCGTGAGCACACAGACATCGCCGAGATAAATCGGGTTACGCGTCCGTCTGAAAACGCCGTTGGTGACGAGGGCCGCGGGCTCAAGATGCGGGATCACGGTTGTGCGCGCCCGGCGCATCTCCAAAACAGCGAGTACCATCAAGAGGACACCTGTCCCCACGAGGACGCCCGCGACCAGATCGACCAACGGCAGATCGACTTGGAAGACCGGCCAGCGCACGGCCTGAAGCCGCGCCAGCCCGACAAAAAGGATCAGCCAGAGCGGCGGGATATCGAGCGCTCTCGTCCAAGTCAGACCGGTTGGGTCGAACTGCGTCATCTGGAACTCCGAAGCCGCGTGAGGACAGACCCTTTTTGCTCGCCCGATTCACGCCCAACCGTCCATGCGGCGAAAGCGTCTCCCTTGCGCGCGCATGGACGCAGGACCAGGATCGCGGCTAGAAAGGAGCCCTTCCGATGACCGATCTTGCCCCCGCCGTGTCCGAGCCCGCCGCCCCCGGCACGACCGATTTCGCCTGGACCCGGGCGCAGTTCCTGCTGCCCGCTGGCGTGACCTATCTCGACGGCAACTCGCTCGGCCCCCTGCCGCGTGCGGCGGCCGCGCGGATCGGGCGGACCGTGACCGAGGAATGGGGCGAGATGGTCGTCACAGGCTGGAACCGGGCCGGCTGGATGGCGCAGCCGATGGGACTGGGCGACAGGATCGGGCAGCTGATCGGCGCCGAAGCAGGGCACGTGGCCGTGGGCGAGACGCTGTCGGTCCGCGTCTTTCAGGCGCTCGCGGCGGCGCTCTCGCTTCGGCCAGGGCGCAAGGTGGTGCTGTCGGACACCGGCAATTTTCCGACCGATCTTTACATGGCCGACGGTCTCTTGCGCTCGCTTGGGCAGGGTCATCGACTGGTGACCGTCGCGCCAGACGAGATTGCCGGTGTGCTGAACGAAGACGTCGCCGTCCTGATGCTGACGGAAGTCGACTACCGCACGGGGGCGCGCCACGACATGGGCGCTTTGGCCCGCGCCGCGCACGCAGTCGGCGCCGTTACGCTTTGGGATCTTGCGCATTCGGCCGGGGCCGTCCCGGTGAATCTCGCCGGGACAGAGGCCGATTTCGCGGTCGGCTGCACCTACAAGTATCTCAACGCCGGGCCCGGCGCGCCGGCCTACATCTATGCCGCGCCGCGCCATGCCGAGGCGTGCGAAACGATCCTCCAGGGCTGGCTCGGCCATGCCGCTCCATTCGACTTTACGCTGGGCTATGCCCCGGCTCCCGGTGCGGCGCGCCTGCGCGTCGGCACGCCGCCGGTCCTTCAGATGGCCGCTCTCGATGCAGCGCTCGACATTTGGGATCGGGTCGACATGGCGGATGTGCGCGCGCGGTCGGTTGCGCTCTCTGAGCGTTTCATCGCGGGCGTCGAGGCCGCTTGTCCCGCGCTGCGCCTCGCCTCGCCGCGCGACCCCACGCGCCGGGGCAGCCAAGTCTCCTTCCGCTTCGGCGAAGGCTATGCCGCGATGCAGGCCGTCATCGCGCGGGGCGTGATCGGAGATTTTCGTGCGCCCGACATTATGCGCTTCGGCATCACGCCGCTTTATCTCGATATGGCCGATATCGACCGTGCGATCGAAGTGGTGTCGGACGTGATCGCCACCGCGGCGTGGGACCGCGACGCCTATCGAGAGCGTGCTTCGGTGACGTGAGGGGCTGCAGGGCTTTTGCGCGCCGCGGCCCGTGCCACACGATCAAGGCAGCGAAGGGCCAAAGTAGCTGAGCCAAAGTAGCTGAGCCAAAGAAAAAGAGGGGCCGAGGCCCCCCTGAGTTTCGCCAGTCCGGCTCACTTATGTACCGCTCGGTTGTTTCTGCCTGCGGCCTGACCGGCGTCTAGGGCGAGCGCACCCACCCCGGAACCACGGTCGATGCTTTCGCATCGACCGAGTTGGACAGAGCGGATTTCCTCGGAAATCTGCGGAGTCCAACCCCGTTCGTGGATTTCACTTATCCCTGCTGCGCCTCCGCGCTTTGTTTGTCCAACACGGCGCGGCCCAAGCGAGTAATCTGGAAGCCGCCCGGGATCTCGTCCATGAGGCCTTCGCAGATTGGGTTGCCGCCAGTCTTCTTGTGGCTTTTCAGGTTGCGGACTTTCTGATCAATGCGCTGATCATTTCGATCCTTCAGTGGAAGCGTATCCTCACTGCTTAGAGTTATCTTAGCTCTGACAGCGCGGCGAAGTTCGCCAGTCGATAGTTCGCCCAGCAGGCTCCGTTCCAGGGCTTCTAAGGCTGGCAGCATCAAATCCCTTTCAGAAGTCATCAGTCTCAGTCTCCGTCTTTTCCACAGCTTACGAGCAGAAGTTGGTGGCAAACCTGTGGGCTAAACCGCACCCTATTGATCTCCAAATCTGATCGTGGTCTCCACTTTGACCATCGACCCGAGAGGGCCGACTTGGTTTTTCCCGCAGCGTGCCTAGCGATTGCGGGATGGCCGGGGATCGGTGTTGGCGCACCGGTCCCCAACTCTCAATTCCTCAGCTACACCCCGACGTCGCGCCGCAGGTGTTGCACTTCAGGCAGGTGCCATTGCGCACGAGCGTGTAGTTGCCGCATTCGCCGCAGGCCTCGCCCTCGTAGCCCTGCATCTTGGCCTTCGTCCGCGCATCAGCGGTTGCCAGGGTCTGCGTCTCGGGGCGCGTCGTCAGCGCCTCGATGGCTGTCTCCGCCGTCAGCATCGCGTCAAAGGCGACCGCCCCGCCGCCGCCCTGGAGCACGACGAGCTCTTGCGGGAGGCGCTTGCGCAGATACCCGGTCGACGAGATCTGCTTGAGGACTTCGAGCGATTTCGTCGCCGCCGCCTCGGAGACCGGCTTGACGTTGGATACGCCCTCTTCCTCGCCACGCCCGATATCGTCAAAGGCTGCGCCCGCGGGCGCCACATGGGCGAGGTCTGTCCGATCGAGATAGCTCACCGCCAGCTCGCGGAAGATATAGTCGAGGATCGACGTCGCGTTCTTGATCGAGTCGTTGCCCTGGACAAGGCCCGCGGGCTCGAATTTTGTGAAGGTGAAGGCCTCGACAAACTCTTCGAGCGGCACGCCATATTGCAGGCCAACGGACACCGCGATGGCAAAGTTGTTCATCATCGCGCGGAAGCCGGCGCCTTCCTTGTGCATATCGATAAAGATCTCGCCGAGCGCACCATCCTCGAACTCACCGGTCCGCAAGTAGACCTTGTGACCGCCCACGATCGCCTTCTGCGTATAGCCCTTGCGGCGGTGCGGAAGCTTCTCGCGGTGGGCGCGGACGACCTCTTTGACGATCACCTTTTCGATGATCTTTTCGGCCAGGACCTGCGCCTTCTCCTGCGGCGCGCCGCTTTCGAGCAGTTCCACGGCCTCTTCGTCATCTTCGACCAACGCGGCGGCGAGCGGTTGGCTGAGCTTTGAGCCGTCGCGATAGAGCGCGTTGGCCTTGGTGCCGAGTGACCAGGAGAGCTCGTAGGCCTTTTGGCAATCCTCGATGGTCGCATCATTGGGCATGTTGATCGTCTTGGAGATGGCGCCCGAGATAAAGCTCTGCGCCGCCGCCATCATGCGAATGTGGCTGTCGACCGAGAGGAACCGCTTACCCTTTTTGCCGCAGGGATTGGCGCAGTCGAAAACGGCGTAATGGCTCTCTTTGAGGAACGGCGCACCCTCAAGCGTCATCGTCCCGCAGACATGGTCGTTTGCCGCTTCGATCTGCGCTTTGGTGAAACCAAGGTGCGTAAGCATGTCGAAGGTCGGGTCGGCCAGCTTCTCGGCCGGAATGCCGAGGATATCGGTGCAGAACTCGGCGCCAAGCGTCCACTGGTTGAAGACGAAGCGAATGTCGAACGCGCTCGGAAGGGCGGCTTCGATCTTGTCGAGTTCCGCTTTGCCAAAGCCATGTCCGATGAGCGCCGTGTGGTTGATCCCCGGCGCCTGGCCGAGCGTGCCGTGGCCGACCGCATAGGCGACGATCTCCTCGATCTCAGACGGGCGATAGCCCAACTTTTCGAGTGCGGCGGGCACGGAGCGGTTGATGATCTTGAAATAGCCGCCGCCAGCGAGCTTCTTGAACTTCACCAACGCAAAATCGGGCTCGATCCCCGTTGTGTCGCAATCCATGACGAGGCCAATCGTGCCGGTGGGCGCGATGACGGTGGCCTGCGCATTGCGGTAGCCGTGGCGTTCGCCCAGCTCCAATGCCGTGTCCCAAGAGGATTTGGCGAGTTCCGAAAGGCGCTTATCGGGGACATTGGCATGGTCGAGGGGCACCGGCGTGACATCAAGCGCTTCATAGCCGGCCGCCTCGCCACGGGCCGCGCGCTGGTGGTTACGCATGACGCGGAGCATATGCTCGGCATTGCGCCCATAGCCCGAAAAAGCGCCCAATTCGCCCGCGATCTCGGCTGACGTGGCATAGGACACGCCCGTCATGATCGCCGACAGTGCCCCGCAGAGAGCCCGGCCCTCGTCGCTGTCATAGCTCAGGCCCATGTTCATCAGGAGCCCGCCGATATTGGCGTAGCCTAGGCCCAACGTCCGGAACTCGTAGGAAAGCTGCGCGATCTCCTTGGAGGGGAACTGTGCCATGAGCACGCTGATCTCAAGCGTCAGCGTCCAGAGGCGCGTGGCATGCATGTAGTCCGCGGCCTGAAATTCCCCGTCCTTGAGGAAGGTCAGCAGGTTCATCGACGCGAGATTACAGGCCGTATCGTCGAGAAACATGTATTCCGAGCACGGGTTCGAGCCACGGATCTGCCCGTCTTCGGGGCAGGTGTGCCAGGCATTGACCGTGTCGTGAAACTGGATCCCGGGATCCGCGCAAGCCCAGGCCGCGTGGCCAATCTGCTCCCAGAGGTCCCGCGCCTTGATCGTCTTAGCAATCTTGCCGTCGGTCCGGCGGATCAGCTCCCAATCGGCGTCGTCCTTGACAGCCTTGAGGAACGCATCGGTGACGCGCACCGAGTTGTTGGAGTTTTGCCCCGAGACCGACGCATAAGCCTCGCTGTCCCAATCCGTATCGTAGGTTGGAAACTCGATGGAGGCATAGCCCTGGCGTGCGTAATCGAGCACGCGCTTGACGTAGGTCTCGGGGATGGCAACTTGACGTGCTGCCTTCACTGCCCGCTTCAGGCTCTTGTTTTTCTTTGGGTCTGTCGCGTCTGCCAGCTCACCGTCCCATTCGCGGATGGCCGCGAAGATCCCGTTGAGCTTTTGCTCGTGCATCTTGGAGCCGGCGACGATGGAGGCGACCTTTTGCTCCTCCTTCACCTTCCAGTTGATGAAGTCCTCGATATCTGGGTGATCGGCGTCGCAGATCACCATTTTGGCCGCGCGCCGCGTTGTCCCGCCGGATTTGATGGCGCCCGCCGCACGGTCGCCGATCTTGAGAAAGCCCATCAAGCCAGAGGATTTGCCGCCGCCGGAGAGGGGCTCGTCCGCCGCCCGCAGGGAGGAGAAGTTGGTGCCGGTGCCGGAGCCGTACTTAAAGAGCCGCGCCTCGCGGACCCAGAGATCCATGATCCCGCCATCGCCGACCAGATCGTCGGCCACCGACTGGATGAAGCAAGCATGCGGCTGCGGGTGCTCGTAGGCCGAGGTCGAGCGCGTCAGCTTGCCCGTCTTGAAGTCGACGTAGAAGTGCCCCTGGCTCGGCCCGTCGATCCCATAGGCCCAATGCAGCCCTGTGTTGAACCATTGCGGCGAGTTGGGCGCGGCACGTTGGGTTGCGAGCATTACGCGCATCTCGTCGAAATAGGCGCGTGCATCGGCTTCGGCGGTGAAGTATCCGCCCTTCCAGCCCCAATAGGCCCAAGCGCCCGCCAGACGATCAAAGACCTGCTTGGCCGACGTCTCGCCACCGAAGCGCGCGTCTTCGGGCAGCTCGGCCAGCGCCTTTTCGTCGGCAACCGAGCGCCAGAGGAATTCGGGGACGCCCTTTTCCTTCACCTTGCGCAGACGCGCTGGCACACCTGCCTTGCGAAAGTACTTCTGGGCAATGACGTCGCTGGCCACCTGGCTCCACGAGGCCGGCACGTCGATATCTTCCAGCCGAAAGACGATGGTGCCGTCCGGATTGCGGATTTCCGACGTCGTCTTGCCAAAGACAACGCCCGCATAGGCGTCGTTCTCGGCATCGGTGAAGTTGCGTTCAATCTTCATCTGTGACCTGCCCCGTCCGTTCGGCGCGACCCTGGGTGTCGCGGTAATGTCAGCCTGCCTGCTGGACACGGCGCACGCGGTCAGAACCCGGGAATGTCCGGCGTCCGCACCCAGCGCGTTGCGTCCAGTGAATGTCGTGCTGCGGGTGCGGCCTCTACATCTTGTGTCTACCCGGCCCGCCCGACACAACCTGACGTAGGAGCCCATAGGCGGTCAACGGGATTTTTGAGATATCCACAGCAATTTTGCGCTTGACCGCTCTAGCGGAAAACCGCCGACCGATTCCCAACTTGGCCGTTTTGCGTAAAAGGCGATTGCGCGCAAGAGCTTCGCGCCGCCGCCTCATGCGCTGGCTCAAGGCGCCCTGCTGAGCCCGGGCTGTTGCACCCCTGCACGCGCCTCAGCGCAGTCGCGCCAAGAGCTCTGGCGAGGGCTGACCTGTGGCCGAAAGGCCCTGCGCTTGCTGATAGCCGCGGATTGCCGCCTCGGTGCGCGGACCGATCACGCCATCGGCGCCTTCGGTGTCAAAGCCCGCGCGCGTCAGACGTCGCTGCAATTCCTTGCGCTCGTCGATGGTCAGGCCGAAGCGATCGGGACCGAAGGGTGTTTGCAGGGGCCCAGCGCCTGCGATCCGGTCCGACAGGTGTCCGACCCCGATCGCATAGCTCTCGGCGTTATTGTAGCGCAGAATCACCCCGAAATTGGCAAAGACGAGAAAGGCCGGTCCGCGGCCATCCGGGCGCAGGAGGGTGGCGGCGCCAACATCGGGCACGGGCCGCCCCGCGGTGTCACGCAGACCCGCCGCATTCCAGGCGGAGACGCTGCGCCGCGTCCCGAACGGCCCCGAAAAACCCGCGGGCAGTTGCACTTCAAGCCCCCAAGGCTGCCCGTTGCGCCAGCCGTTCTGCTCCAGATACCGCGCGGCCGAGGCCAGCGCGTCGGTCGGATCGTCGGCCCAGATATCGCGCCGCCCGTCGCCGTCGAAATCGGCGGCGAAGGCAAGATACGAGGTCGGGATGAACTGTGTGTGTCCCATCGCGCCGGCCCAGGAGCCGACCATGCGCTCGGGCGTCGTATCGCCGTTTTGCAAGATCCGGAGGGCGGCGATGAGCTGGTCCTCAAAGAAGGCGCCGCGGCGGCCATCATAGGCGAGCGTCGAAAGCGCGGACATCACGGGAATGTCGCCTCGGCGCGCGCCGTAAAAGCTCTCGAGCCCCCAAATCGCAGTGACAACGTTGGCGGGCACGCCATACCGGCTCTCGATCTGGCCGAGCGTCCCGGTAAAGCGCCGCGCATTGGCGCGCCCCTGGGAGACACGCTCGTCCGAGGCGGCGATGGCGAGGTAGTCCTCCAGGCTTCGGCGGAACTCGGTTTGGTTCCGGTCCCGCTCGATCACGCCCGGAAGGTAACCCGCCCCGCGAAAGGCCCGGTCGATGAGCGCCGCATCAAAGCCTCGCGCCGCGGCACGCCCCTTAAAGCCCGCGACCCAAGCATCCCAGCCCGCATTGGGCACCGCTTGGAGGGCGGTGCGCGTCGCCACCGGTGCCGACCCGCCGCCCGGCACACAGCCCGCAAGGAGCACGAGCCCGCCGGCCAATGCCGCTCGTCTGTTGAGGTTCATGCCCTGCCCTCCGTGCCGTTATGGTCTATCGCGCATTCGCGCCCGGCATAGGGGCCCACGCAGCGCGGAGGCAAGGGACATGTCGGCGCGCGCGCCTAACCCGCTTCGGTCCGCCCGCGCCGGTCTGTGCGGAGATTGGCGTAGAGCACATGGTTGCGCCAGCGCCCGGCGATCTGCAGGTAGCTCTGCGCGACGCCCTCATACTTGAAGCCGCAGCGTTCCAACACGCCGCGCGAGGCGTCATTCTCTGGCAGGCAGGCGGCGGTCAGCCGCGAAAGATCGAGCTGCGTGAAGGCGTGATGCGTGATCGCCTTGATCGCCTCGCGCATGAAGCCGTGGCGCTGAAACGGTGCCCCGATCCAGTAGCCGAGCGTCCCGTCCTGTGCCGGGCCTCGGCGAATGTTGTCGAGCGTGATCGCGCCGAGCAGCACCTCGTCCTCTTGGCGCAGTAGAAAGAGCGGGAGCGCAGAGCCCTGCCCGATGGAGCGCTGCGCCCAGTAGACGCGATTGGTAAAGGCCTTGCGCGAAAGGTGATCGGGCGCCCAGGCGGGCTCCCACGGTTTCAGAAAGTCCTCGGAATCGCGGCGGAGCGCCGTCCACGCGCGGAAATCGGCATGGGCCGGTGGGCGCAGGATCATCCGCTCCGTCACGATCCGCACCTTCCGCCGGCCAAGCCGCATCAAGCCGCCAGCCTCTCCTGCAGCTCGGCCAGGCTTGGCACCCGCTCCCCCGGCCCGATCAGCGCGAGCGCGAGCTGTCCCTGCGCGGCGAGCTCTTCGGCGAAGGCGATCAGCGCAGCGCGATCCACCGCTTCGATCTTGTCCACCGTCTCGGCGAGGGTCGGGACGCGGCCCCAGATCGCCAGCGTCCGCGCCATGCGCTCGGCCCGAGACGACGGGCTTTCGAGCCCCATCAAGAGACCCGCCTTCATCTGCGCACGGGCGCGCGCGACCTCGGCCTGGGACGCATCGAGCGCCACGCGGCGCACCTCGTCGACCATCAGCTCGGCCAGCGCGCCGACATCCTCCGCCCCGGTTCCAGCGTAAAAGGTCAGCATCCCGGTATCGGCATAGGAGCCCGCGCTCGCAAAGACCGAGTAACAGAGACCGCGCTTTTCCCGTGCTTCCTGAAAGAGCCGCGAGGACATGCCGCCGCCGAGCAGGGTGGCATAGATCTGAGCCGCGTAGAGATCGCTCGACGTGTAGCCGGGCCCCTCGAGCGCGAGCGTCAGATGCACCTGTTCGAGCGGTTTGACGACGCGCTTCTCGCCGCCTTGGAAGGTCGCGCCCTCGGCCGGGCCGTGCGCGTGCGATGCCAGATGGCCAAAGAGCCGTTCGGCCTGAGCTACGATCTTGGTGTGGTCGACCGCGCCCGCGGCGGCAAGAACAAGCTGATCCGGCCCGTAATGCTCGGCCACAAAGCGTGCGAGATCGGCTTGGGTGAAGGCGCGCACCCGCTCGACAGGCCCAAGGATCGTCCGCCCCAGCGCTTGATTGGGAAAGGCGGCCTCCTGCAGCCAGTCAAAGACGATATCGTCGGGCGTATCGAGCGCTTGGCCAATCTCTTGGAGGATCACCCCGCGTTCGACCTCGATCTCGGCCTCGGGCAGCGCCGGATTGAGCACGATGTCAGCGATGACATCCAGCGCAAGCGGCACGTCGTGGCCCAAAACGCGGGCGTAGTAGGCGGTCGTCTCGCGGCTCGTATAGGCGTTGATGTAGCCGCCCACATCCTCGATCTCCTCGGCAATCTGCAGGGCTGAGCGCCGCGCCGTGCCCTTGAAGGCCATGTGCTCGAGGAAATGCGCGATGCCGTTCTGCTCAGGCGTCTCATGGCGCCCACCCGCATCGACCCAGAGCCCCACCGCCGCACTTTGGAGCGACGGCATGGCCTCGGTGACAATACGCAATCCGTTGGACAGGCGATGAAGCTCGACGCTCAAGCGGCGCGCCTTTCGGTGATGAATTGTTCTAGGGCCGCGAGGTCATTGGCAACGGCGCTGACCCGCTCCGGACGGTCATAAAGGTCTGACATGCGGTTTGGAAGGGGCGGACGAAGGCCGCTCGCTGCTTCCACGGCGTCGGGGAATTTGGCCGGATGCGCCGTGGCAAGGGTGACCATCGGCGTGGCACCGAGATGGGCCTCGGCGACATGGACGCCGACCGCCGTATGGGGGCAGAGCAGCTCGCCCGTCTCTGCGTGGAGCCGCGCGATGGTGGCGGCCACCGCGTCCTCCCCTGCCCGGCCCGAGCCGAAGGTGGCCTGCAGCGCCTCAAGCGCGCCCTGGCTGATCGCAAAACCGTTCTGATCCTTCAATTCGTCCATGAGCTGGCAGACAGCCGCCCCGTCGCGTCCATAGGCATCAAAGAGTGCGCGCTCGAAGTTGGAGGACACCTGGATGTCCATCGAGGGCGAGGTCGTCGGCATCACGCTTTCGCGCGCGTAGCGCCCGGTCGTAAGGGCTCGGTGGAGGATGTCGTTGCGGTTCGTGGCGACGATGAGTTTCTCGATCGGCAGCCCCATCCGCCGGGCGACGTAGCCTGCGAAAACGTCTCCGAAATTGCCCGTGGGGACAGTGAAGGAGACCGGCCGATGCGGTGCACCGAGGCTCACCGCGGCGGAGAAATAGTAGACGACCTGCGCCAGCACCCGGGCCCAATTGATCGAGTTGACACCCGCGAGGCCGACCGCGTCGCGGAACGCAAAGTCGTTAAACATGTCTTTCACGCGCGCTTGGCAATCGTCGAAATCGCCTGCCACGGCGAGGGCGTGGACATTGGCCTCGGTCGGCGTTGTCATCTGCCGCCGCTGGACCTCGGACACGCGCCCCTCCGGAAAGAGGATAAAGACATCGACAAGATCGAGCCCGCGGAAGGCCTCGATCGCGGCCGAGCCCGTATCCCCGCTCGTTGCTCCAACGATGGTCAGCCGTGCGCCGCGGCGGCGCAGGCTCGCCTGGAAGAGCTGACCGATGAGCTGCATCGCGAAGTCTTTGAAGGCCAGCGTCGGCCCGTGAAAGAGCTCCAGCAGGAAATGGTTTGGCGCGAGTTGTTTCAAGGGGGCGCGGGCCGGGTGGCCGATCCCGGCATAGGCCTTGCTGATGAGCTCGCGAAACGCGTCTTCGGAGAACGCACCGCCGAGAAAGGGCCACATCACCTGGAACGCGATATCCTCATAGGGCTGGCCGGCAAGCGCTGCGACATGCTCCGGCGCCATCTGAGGAAAGTGGTCGGGCACGTAAAGGCCGCCATCGCGCGCGAGCCCCGAGAGCATCGCCTCCTCAAAGCTGAGAACCGGCGCCGTGCCGCGGGTGGAAATGTAGTGCATGAGCGTGGCCTTACGCGCGTTGAGCTTTTGGCCCAGCCCGCGCGCCTCTGGCACGGGCGGAGCCTCCGGCGGGGATATTTTGGGCCCAAAGAAGACGGGGTTAGGCTCAGGCGGCGCCCGTGCTCTCCGTGGCGCGGCGAGAGATACGCCGGATGAAGAGGCCTGTCATCCCCAACCAAACGGCGGCCATGCCAAACCATTGGATGGCGTAGCCGAGATGGTTGTTGGGGATGCCCTCGGGGCCAACGGGTAGGGGCGCGATGCCGGATTGGGGCGGGATGGTCTCACCCACAATGAGAAGGATCGGCTCGGTGTTGAGGGCGGCGGACATCTCGTCAACGTCACGGGCGAACCAGTAATTGGCGGCGGCGTCATTCGCGGGCGTGAACCGGTCGCGGTCCTCGGGCCAGTGGAGGTTGCCCGTTACGGTCAGGGAGGCGGGCGGGCGGGACGCGCCCTTGGCCTCATCGGGCACGAAGCCGCGGTCCAGCAGGATGCGCCGCCCGGCCTCCGTCTCAAAGGCCGTAATGATGCGAAACCCCGCGCCTTGCCTGCGTTGACTGACCAGCACATGAAGCTCACGCGCGCCCGTCTGCCCGGTCACCTCGACGGGCAAGTAGAGGTCGCGCGCTGGGTCCGGCATTTCGGGCAATGCCACGGGGACAGCGCCGATCCGCGCGTCGATCTCGGCCAGCACGCTCTCCTTCCAGGCGAGACGCTCAAGCTGCCACTGTCCAAGTGCCACGAGAACCGCGGCCCCCCCGAGCCCCGCGATCAGAGGAAAGAGATACCGCCGCACGCCGCCCTCCCGCGCGAAAGGGGCCCGCTGGCGCACGCCCCCTGCTTCTTCTTGCTCCAAATATCGCATCCCACAGCGCCAATGCGCGCCGCGGTCGGAGGGTCAGATCCCCCAGAGATAGACCGCGAAGAAAAGAAACAGCCAGACCACGTCCACGAAGTGCCAATACCAAGCGGCCATCTCAAACCCGACATGGCTGTCGGCGGTAAAGTGTCCAACGCGGACGCGCAGGTAGCAGACGAATAGAAAGATCGTCCCGATGATGACGTGGAGCCCGTGAAAGCCTGTGGCCATGAAGAAATTCGAGAAGAACTTATCGCCGCCGAACATCCAGTCCTGATCCACCAGCAAATAGCGGTATTCGTATGCCTGAAACCCAGTAAAGGCGACGCCGAGGATCACAGCGGCCAAGAGCCCGTACTCGACTTCCTTACGGTCGCCGTCATGCACGAGCGCGTGGTGCGCCCACGTCACCGCGCAGCCAGAGAGCAGCAGGATCAGCGTGTTGATCAGCGGCAGTTCGAACGCATTCACCTGATAAAACTCGGGCGGCACATAGGTCGAGCCGACATACTCGTCCATCGGGTAAAGCGCGTGCTTGAAGAACGACCAAAACCAGGCCGCAAAGAACATAACTTCGGACATGACAAAGAGGATGAACCCGTAGCGCAGTCCGATCTGCACGACCGGCGTGTGATCGCCTTCGACACTCTCTGTGACGGTTTCCGACCACCAGGCGAACATCGAGTAAAGCACCGCCGCAAAGCCGATCAGGAACATCCACGGCCCGCTATTGTTCATCCAGAGGACCGCGCCAAAGAGCATGACGAAGGCACCGATCGCAGAGACCAGCGGCCAGATCGAGGGCGGCAGGATGTGGTAGTCGTGGTTCTTTTCGTGTGCCATTTCGGTCCCTTGGGTTGGTCGGCTGCGCTAGTCGACGGTCAGCGCGGCTTGTTCCTGGGGCAGATCGATTTCGTAGAAGGTGTAGGAGAGCGTGATGACGGGAACGTGCTTGGCGTCGCGGTCGTTCACGATGTCAGGGTCAACGAAAAACGTCACCGGCATCTCCACGCGTTCGCCGGGCTCTAGGATCTGCTCTTCGAAGCAAAAGCACGCGATCTTGTAGAAATGCCCGCCCGCCTGAAACGGAGCCACGTTGTAGGCCGCCGATCCTGCAATGGGCCGGTTGGTGGGGTTATACGCCTCGTAGAAGGCGAGACCTGTTTCGCCGATCCGCACCTCCATCTCGCGCTGGAGCGGGCGAAACTCCCACGCCATCCCGCGTTCTTTGGAGGCGTCAAAACGGATCTTGATTGTCTGATCGAGCACCAGATCGGAGCCGCCTTCGGCTTCGGCCGTCGTCCCGCCATAGCCCGTCACCCGGCAGAACCAGTCGTATAGGGGCACCGAGGCCCAGGCCATCGACCCCATGAAGAGCACGACAAAGACGGCTTGCGCGGCGGTCCGCTTTGGACCTCGCAGGTGTGGGAAGATCGTCATCTCAGTTGCCTCCCTGGAACCCGGCGCCAGCGGGGGCTGGACCGGAGGCGGGCGCGGGCACCATCTCGGGCCGCACCACATGGTCGAAGCCCTGGATCGGTCCGTGCTCGGAGACCTTGACGACGGACAGGCCAAACAGGATCGCAGCGAAGCCGCCAAGAAGCAGCGCGACGCCGACATTCCGCCCTTTCCTGCGTTCATGAAGTTCATGCGTGGCGCGGATCGTCATGTCCAACCTCCCCAAATCCCGAGGCGCAACAGCGTGGCATCGGCCAGCAACGCGCCAAAGTGAAGAAAGAGATAGAGCAAAGAGAGACGGAAAAAGCGTTTCTCGATCCCGTACTCATCCGCATCGGCGGTGTCGGTGGTGCGGCCCCAAATCTCCCACGCGCCCCGGAGAAAGAGCGCATTGAGGATGAGCGCTGTCAGCAGATAGACCGGACCGCCGATCGTGGTGAACGCGATGCCAATGGCCAAGCCAGCCAGCGCCAGAGTGTACCACCAGATATGCGCGCGCGTGGTCCTGTGGCCATGGGTGACCGTGAGCATAGGCACCCCTGCCTTGGAGTAGTCGTCCTTCATAAAGAGGGCAAGCGCCCAGAAATGCGGCGGTGTCCACATGAAAATGAGTGCGAACATCAAGATCGCTTCGAGCGTGACCGAGCCGGTGGCGACCACCCAGCCGATCATCGGGGGGAAGGCGCCCGCCGCTCCGCCGATGACGATGTTTTGCGGCGTCGTCCGCTTTAGCCACATCGTATATACGACGGCGTAAAAGAAGATCGTGAAGCCCAGAAGCGCGGCGGCCGTGAGATTGGCGGCAAGCGCCAGCATCATGATCGACAACAGCGACAGCCCAAGGCCAAGCCCCAGCGCCTCGCCGCCACGCACACGCCCGGCAGGCACAGGGCGCCCAGCGGTCCGCCGCATGACCTCGTCGATATCGGCGTCCCACCACATGTTGAGCGCGCCCGAGGCCCCTGCGCCGATGGCGATAAAGAGGATGGACGTGAACACGACGAAGGGGTGGACATCCACCGGCGCCACGAGAAGGCCCACAAGGGCCGTAAAGACGACAAGCGACATCACCCGCGGCTTGAGGAGATCGAAATAGTCCCGAAGCTCGGGCTCGGGCGCGAGTGTCTCGCGGTGCAGGGTCGTATCGGTCATCGCATCACGGCTTCACTGGAAAACAGCCCGATTGGGTGGGCGGGAGCGGGCGCAAGGCGGCGCGCCCTGCGGTTCATTTGGCGGCAGGGGCGACTGCAGGGGCGGCTGCGCTCGGTACAGCGGAGGCCACGGTGAGATCGCGCGGCGTCCCGGCATAGGCCTCGATGGCGCCGTCGAGCCACGCCGCATAGGCCTCTTCGCTGACCACTTTCACGGTAATCGGCATGTAGGCATGATGAATGCCGCAAAGCTCGGAACACTGGCCGAAATACACGCCTTCCTCGGTGGGCGTGAACCAAAGCTCGGCCAAGCGGCCCGGCACACCGTCCTGCTTCACGCCAAAGGCGGGGATCGTCCAGGAGTGGATGACATCGGCCGCTGTCACCTGCACGACGATCGTCTTACCAACGGGGACGACCATGGCTGTGTCCGTCGCCAGAAGAAAGTGTTCGCGCGCATAGCCTGCCGCTTCAAGTTGCTCGACCACTTCGGGCGTCAGGCGGTTGTCGCCCCCCGTCGCCGGTGAGCCGATCATGTAGCTGTCAAAGGCAAACTCGTGGTCGGGGTATTCATAGCCCCAATACCATTGATAGCCCGTGGCCTTGATCGTCACATCCGCTTCCGGGATCACCTGCTGCTTGAACAGCACCGGCAGCGAAAACGCCCCGATGAAAAAGAGGATCGCGACCGGCCCAAGGGTCCAAGCGGCTTCGAGCCGCGTGTTGTGCGTGAAGGTCGCAGGCTCTGGGTTTGCGCTCCGATTGTAGCGTACAACCACGATCGCCAGCAGCACCGTCACAAAGAGTGTGATCGCCGTGATGATGACGAGGATCAGCCCGTCGAGCCATTGCAGATCAACGGCGATGTCTGAAGCGGCTGGCTGAAATCCCATGCCGCCCGGCTCCGGCACGCCGATAAAGGGAAGCTCCGGCGGTGTGTCCTGCGCCAAGCTTATCAGGGGGAAGGCGGTGAGGGCGAAGGCCGCGAGGGCGCGCGCCACCGATAGAAGTCGCATGCTCGTGTTCCCGTTCGTGTGAGGCGCTCGGTACGGGCGGGGTACGGCTGTTCGCGGTTCCGCTCCAGGCTCCCGTCCGGCGGCCTTTTGGCTTGCCTCGCAAAGACCATAGCGGGCCAAAACGCACAAGCAGCACGTGCGCGTCAAAGAGCCACAACGAAAGCATTTCCTTGCGTTAGCCGCCGTTCAGGCGGGTCGGAATGCGCGCATCAGGTCCGGCCGTGGTCGGTGCTCCATCGCTTGTGCCCACCCGGTCCCGCGCCATATCATGGAGGAGTAGCCTGGAGGCCCCCATGTCCGATCCGTTCCGCCCCTTTGAGACCCGCCTAACTCAGGAGGATGCGCTCTCCGCTCTGCGCGCCGCCACGGACGGGGCCGATGACGGCGAGCTTTTCTGCGAGCGGCGACGCTCCGAGATCCTGACCTTTGACGACGGACGGCTAAAGACGGCGAGTTTTGACGCCGCCGAAGGTTTTGGCCTGCGCGCCGTGCGCGGCGAGACCGCCGGCTATGCGCATTCGACCGAGATCAGCGCCTCTGCCCTGCGCCGCGCGGCCGAGACCGCGCGGCTCGCTGTCGGCGATGGCGGCGGCACGCTGGCCGCGCCGCCGACCGGAACTAACACGCGGCTCTATGGTGATCTCGACCCGATCGCGGGGGCCGAGTTTGCGCTCAAGGTCGAGACATTGCGCGAGATCGATGCCTATGCCCGTGCGCTCGACCCCCGCGTGGTGCAAGTGTCGGCTACGCTAGCGGCCTCTCTGCAAGAAGTCGTCATTCTGCGCCCCGATGGGAGCCTCGTGACGGATCGCCGCCCGATGAGCCGGCTAAATGTGAGCGTGATCGTCGAAGAAGACGGTCGGCGCGAGCAAGGCGGGACGGGCGGCGGCGGGCGGGCAGGCCTCGATGGCCTGCTCGACCGCGCCCATTGGGAGGCGGATGTCGGCGAGGCCCTGCGCATCGCGCTCGTCAATCTTGGCGCGGCGCCTGCGCCCGCGGGCATGCTCGACGTCGTCCTTGGCCCCGGCTGGCCCGGCATCCTTCTCCACGAGGCGGTGGGACACGGGCTTGAAGGGGATTTCAACCGCAAGAAGTCTTCAGCCTTTGCCGGGCTCATGGGCCAGCAGGTCGCCGCCCGGGGCGTCACTGTGCTCGACGACGGCACGATCCCCGACCGACGCGGCTCAATCACCGTAGACGACGAAGGCACGCCCTCGGGCAAGAACGTCCTGATCGAGGACGGTATCCTTGTGGGCTATATGCAAGACCGCCAAAACGCCCGGCTGATGGACGTCGTCCCCACCGGCAACGGCAGGCGTCAAAGCTACGCGCACCCGCCGATGCCGCGCATGACCAACACCTACATGCTGAGCGGAAGAGACGACCCCAAAGACATCGTCTCCGGGCTTGAAGATGGCATCTATGCCGTCGGCTTCGGCGGCGGCCAAGTCGACATCACGAATGGCAAATTTGTCTTTTCCTGCACCGAAGCCTACCGCGTCAAAAACGGGACGGTCGGACACGCGATCAAGGGCGCAACCCTCATCGGCGACGGGCCGACCTCGCTGCGCCATATCGAAGCGATCGGCAACGACATGGCGCTCGACCCTGGCATCGGCAATTGCGGCAAGGCCGGTCAATGGGTGCCCGTCGGGGTCGGCCAGCCGACCTTGCGGATCGGCGGGCTGACCGTCGGCGGCGCCGGCTGAGGCCAGGTGGACCGGGCGCGCGCCGGCATTGACCTGACGCGCGCGCTTGCGGGCGCCGGCCTCGTCACGCTCTTCTTCTCGGAGTTCTTCTTTTTTAATGAAGACCCGGCGTTCGCGGTGCTGGAGAGTGCCGATCCTTTGGCCGCCTATGGCCATATCGGCGCGCTATGGCTCTTTTACATCGCCTTTGCGCTTGTGCTTTCGGCCGCGCTCTCGGCTTGTGTTGTCCGCCGTTGGGAGGGGCTTGTGCTGGCGGCGTGCCTCTTTGGCTGGGCGGTCGAAGGGACGGCGATCCCCTATGTCTACGAAAGCGTGCCGGTCACGTTCTTTTGGACGTCGGTCGGCTGGCACATGCCCGTCGATGTGCTGCTCGGCGTGATCGCGCTCCCGTGGCTTTTGCGTCAGGGCTGGGCTGCGTCGCTGATCGGCTCGGCCGGGTTGGGCCTTGCCTGGGGCGCCTGGAGCACCTGGGTTTGGGCCGATGACCTCCGCCTCTCGCCCGATGTCTTCACCAAGTACGCGCTGATCACCGGCGGCGCGCTGGTGGTCGGCACGGCGCTGTTGGCCCCGGCGTTGCCGTCGCTCTGGGCGATGCCACGCTGGCTGGCGCTCGCCTCGGGTGCCATCGCGCTGATCTTTGGGTTCATCACCGGGATCGTACATCCCTTTGGCTTGGCGTTGCTGGCGTCGCTTGTCGGGCTCACGCTTTATGCCTTGCGTCGCCTAGGTCAGAGCGGGGGGCCTGGCCGCTTGCCGCCGCCCGCCGCGCCCGCGTGGCGCGCGCTCGCGCTCCTGCCGACCCCGGTCTTGGCCGCCGCCGTTTATGGCGCGCTTTGGGAGGCGGATCTGCAGATTGTAACCGAAGACGCAATTATTTTGCTTTTGATTATAGCCACTTGTATTTTTCTTTTCGCTATCGCGCGCGCATTTACCCGCAGTTAACTGGTTCACCCTAAAGCTCGGACGTGCAAGAGACGGAGCGGCGGCAGAATTGGATTTGTTTTCTTCCCCACCCCCCCTCGCACCACCCACCTCGGAAGGAAATGAGCTGGCGTGGCTTCGTCTCTTGCGCTCTCGCCGGGTCGGACCGCAGACATTTCGCCGTCTGATGGAGGCCCATGGCGGCGACGCCGAAGCGGCCTTGGCCGCGCTCCCCGCGATCGCACGCAACGCCAAGATGGGCAGCTATGCACCCTGCAGCGTGGCCGACGCGGAGGCGGAGCTGGAGGCCGGGCGCCGCTTGGGCGCCGTGCCGCTCTTTCTTGGCCAACAGGCCTATCCTGCCCTGCTGGCCGAGGTCCCGGACGGGCCGCCGCTTCTCTGGGCGCGGGGAGACATCGCGCTGTTGGAGCGTCCAGCGCTAGCGCTCGTCGGCGCACGCAACGCCTCTTCCCTCGGCATCCGCATGGCCCGTGCGCTCGCGCGCGGGCTCGGCGACGGCGGCGACGCGATCGTCTCGGGGCTGGCCCGCGGGATCGACGCCGAGGCGCATCGCGCCGCCCTCGACACCGGCACAGTCGCGGTTGTGGCAGGCGGGATTGACGTGGTCTATCCGGCCGAAAACGAAGCACTTATGGCCGAAATTGCCCATCGTGGGCTGATCCTTTCCGAGATGCCGCCCGGGCACCGGCCGCAGGCGCGGCACTTTCCGCGCCGCAACCGGATCGTTGCGGGGCTCGCGCGCGCTCTTGTCGTTGTCGAGGCGGCGGCAAAGTCGGGCTCGCTTCTGACAGCGCGCGAGGCGGCCGATCTCGGGCGCGATGTCTTCGCCGTGCCGGGCCACCCGTTTGATCGGCGTGCCGCGGGCTGCAATGTGTTGCTCCGCGACGGCGCAACGCTGATCCGCGGGCCCGACGACATCCACGCAGCATTGGGCGACACGTCCAGCACGCCCGCGCCGCGCCCGCGCCGCGCGCGCCGCATCTCGCCCCTCCACACCGTGCCCGCCCGGCCCCTGCCCGACCCTAATTGCAGCCGCGAGCGCGTCTTGGAGCTCCTCAGCGCAGCCCCTGTCGAAGAAGACCAACTGCAGCGCGATAGCGGCCTGCCAAGCCCCGCCCTGGCCGCGCTGCTGACCGAGTTGGAACTCGACGGGAAGATCCGCCGCGCCCCCGGCGGCCTGCTCAGCCGCGCGCGCTGATCGTCCGCACGCGACGACGAAGTCACGCCGCAGCGGTCCGACATCGACCCCTTGCGTTGCCAGCCCGTCGGGCGGGATAGCCGCACACGCGCCGAGCCTGCCGGCCTGCATTGACAAGCCGCGCCGAGCCCCCACATGGTCGCGCGCCACACTACGCCGTTCTCGAACCGAAAGACCTCCATGCCCGTCGTCGTCGTCGAATCGCCCGCTAAGGCCAAGACAATCAACAAGTATCTCGGGCCCGACTACACCGTGCTCGCCTCTTTCGGCCATGTGCGGGACCTGCCGCCGAAAGACGGCTCCGTCGACCCAGAGCACGGCTTTGAGATGAAATGGGAGGTCGCGAGCGAAAGCAAAAAACACGTCAAAGCGATCGCGGACGCCCTGAAGGACGACAACGCGCTGATCCTCGCGACCGACCCCGACCGCGAAGGCGAGGCGATCTCCTGGCACCTGACGGAGGCGTTGGCCGCGCGCAAAGCGATCAAAAAGGATACCCCCGTCAGCCGCGTCGTCTTTAATGCGATCACCAAGTCTGCCGTCACTGAGGCCATGCAGGCGCCGCGCCAGGTCGATATGGAGCTGGTCGAAGCTTACCTTGCGCGCCGCGCGCTCGACTATCTGGTCGGGTTCAACCTCTCCCCCGTGCTCTGGCGCAAGTTGCCGGGAGCCAAGTCCGCCGGGCGCGTCCAATCGGTTTGCCTGCGCCTCGTGGTCGAGCGGGAGATGGAGATCGAGGCGTTCAAGCCGCGCGAGTATTGGTCGGTCAAGGCGCTCTTGGAGACGCCGCGCGGCAAGCGCTTTGAGGCGCGGCTCACGCACCTGACGGGCAAAAAGCTCGACAAGTTCGACCTCGAAAACGAAACCCAAGCCGAACTCGCGGTGCAGGCGGTCTCGTCGCGCGCGCTCAGCGTGGCCAGTGTCGAGGCCAAACCCGCAACGCGAAACCCGTCTGCCCCGTTCATGACGTCGACGCTGCAGCAGGAAGCGAGCCGCAAGTTTGGCTTCGGCGCACGCGCGACGATGTCTGCCGCGCAGCGTCTCTATGAGGCCGGGCATATCACTTACATGCGCACCGATGGCATCGATATGGCACCCGAGGCCGTCCACGCCGCACGCGACGCGATCAAGGAGATCTACGGGCCCGACTACGTCCCTGGCACGCCACGGATGTACAAGAACAAGGCCAAGAATGCGCAAGAGGCGCATGAATGCATCCGCCCGACAGACATGATGGCAACGCCCGACAACATCAAAATCACCGATGCCGACCAGCGGCGGCTCTACGATCTCATCTGGAAGCGCACGCTCGCGTGCCAGATGGCGGGCGCCAAGCTCGAACGCACGACCGTGGAGGTCGCGAGCGCCGATGGCGAGGTTGGCCTGCGCGCGACCGGGCAGGTCATCCTCTTTGACGGGTTCCTTAAGGTCTACGAGGAGGGGCGCGACGACGCCGAGGACGAGGACAGCAAACGCCTGCCGCAGCTCAGCAGCGGCGAGCTGCTCGCCCAGGTGGCCGGTGCTCTCAACGCCGAGCATGCCAAAGCCACCGCCGACGACAAAGGCGCTGCGCATCTCGACGGTACGGGCGCCGTCCTCGGCCTCCAGCACTTCACGCAACCCCCGCCGCGCTACACCGAAGCGACGCTTGTTAAGAAGATGGAGGAGCTCGGCATCGGCCGCCCCTCCACCTACGCCTCGATCATGTCGACAATTCAGGACCGCGGCTATGTCCAGAGGGAAAAGGGCCGCCTGATCCCCGAGGACAAAGGCCGCCTCGTCATCGCGTTTCTCGAAAACTACTTTCGCCGCTATGTCGGCTATGGTTTTACGGCGGGGCTCGAGGAAGAGCTGGATCACGTCTCGGCCGGCGATGCCGATTGGAAAGAGCTGCTCGCGAAATTCTGGCGCGACTTTAAGGCCGCGATTGATGAGACGTCCGAGCTGCGCATCACCGAGGTGCTCGAAAAGATCAACGAGGTGTTGGAGCCGCATCTCTTCCCCAACCCGGGCGATGGGACGGATCCACGTCTATGCCCATCCTGTAGTGTCGGGCGGCTCTCGATGCGTACGGCGCGGTCTGGCGGCGCGTTCATCGGGTGCTCGAACTACCCCGAATGCCGCTACACCCGCCCCTTTGGCCCGCCGGGCATGGAGGGCGAGAGCACGATCGGCCCAGATGGCAAGCTCTTGGGTTATGACAGCGAGAACCGGATCACCCTGCGCGATGGCCGCTTTGGCCCTTACGTCCAGCGCGGCGAAGCGACAGAGGAGCAGCCAAAGCCCCCGCGCGCGTCCCTGCCCAAGGGCTGGACGAAGGACGCGATGGACCTCGAAAAAGCGCTGACGCTCCTCAGCCTGCCCCGTGAGGTCGGCCCGCACCCCGAGGATGGCGAGATGATCACCGCCGGGATCGGGCGCTATGGGCCCTTCGTCAAACATGGCAAGAAATACGCCAATCTGCCGGAGGTGGACGAGGTCTTTACCATTGGGATGAATCGTGCGGTCGAGGTGTTGGCGGCCAAAAGAGTTCGCGGGCAGAGCACGGCCAAAGCGCTCAAAGACCTCGGCGAACACCCAGAGGCCGGTGGCGCGATGGCCGTGATGGAAGGCCGCTATGGGCCGTACGTCAAATGGGAAAAGGTCAACGCGACGCTGCCCAAGGGCACCGACCCCGCCGACGTCACGCCCGAAATGGCGGTCGAACTGATCGCCGAAAAGCAGGCAAAGTCTGGCAAGAAAGCACCGGCAAAGAAAAAGACCGCCGCAACGAAGACCACAACCGCGAAAAAGACGACCGCTAAGAAGACGACGGCGAAAAAGACGACGGCAAAAAAGGCAGGCTCGGCCAAGACGACAGCCGCCAAGAAACCGCCCCCCGCCAGCGCCGCCGAGTAGCCTGGCCGGCCGGCACCGCACCCGCGTTGACAGGGCCCCGGCGCTTGGCCATTACCGCGGCCGATGCAACGCAGAGTGGGGACGGCGATGAAGAAGGTCTATGGCGGCGCGGCTGAAGCGCTCGATGGGGTGCTCCATGATGGGATGCTGATTGCTGCGGGCGGCTTTGGCCTCTGCGGCATTCCCGAGCTTCTCATCGATGCCATCGTCGAAAGCGGCGTGAAGGACCTCACGGTTGCCTCCAACAATTGCGGGGTCGATGGCTTTGGCCTCGGCAAGCTGCTCGACACGCGCCAGATCAAGCGCATGATGTCGTCTTACGTTGGCGAAAACGCCGAGTTCATGCGGCAGTACCTCTCGGGCGAGCTGGAGCTCGAGTTCAACCCACAAGGCACGCTCGCCGAGCGGATGCGCGCGGGCGGCTGCGGCATCCCCGGGTTTTACACCAAGACCGGCGTCGGCACGGTGATCGCCGAGGGCAAAGAACTCAAAGAATTCGACGGCGACACCTATGTCCTTGAACGCGGGATCTTCGCCGATCTTTCGATCGTCAAAGCCTGGAAGGCCGACGAGAGCGGCAATTGCGTCTTCCGTAAGACCGCGCGCAACTTCAACCCGCCCGCCGCCATGTGCGGACGTGTCTGCGTGATGGAGGTCGAGGAGATCGTGCCGACCGGCAGCCTCGATCCCGACCATATCCACCTGCCTGGGATCTACGTGCACCGCCTGATCCAAGGCGAACACGAAAAGCGCATCGAGCAGCGGACCGTCCGCGAAAAGGAGGCCGTC
Organism: Pseudomonadota bacterium; assembly: GCA_038745585.1. GTDB lineage: Bacteria > Pseudomonadota > Alphaproteobacteria > Rhodobacterales > Rhodobacteraceae > HLUCCA09. The sequence goes on along the minus strand of JBCDLH010000007.1, from coordinate 183,874 downwards.
TAATGCCTTGGGACCGCAATGAAATGGCGGCGCGCGCCGCGCAAGAGCTCGAAGACGGCACTTATGTCAATCTCGGGATCGGCATCCCGACGCTGGTGCCAAACTTTATCCCCGAAGGCGTAACGGTGACGCTGCAGTCGGAGAATGGCATGCTCGGGATGGGGCCTTTCCCATACGAGGGCGAGGAGGACCCCGACCTCATCAACGCGGGCAAGCAGACGATCACCGAACTGCCCAACACGGCCTATTTCGACAGCGCGCAGAGCTTTGGCATGATCCGCGGCGGCAAGATCGCGATGGCGATCCTCGGGGCGATGGAAGTCGCCGAAAACGGGGACCTGGCGAATTGGATGATCCCGGGCAAGCTCGTCAAAGGCATGGGCGGCGCGATGGATCTTGTGGCCGGTGTCGGGCGCGTTGTCGTCGTGATGGATCACACCAACAAAAAGGGCGAGTCGAAGGTGCTGCACCGCTGCACGTTGCCGCTGACGGGCACCGGCGTCGTCGACCGGATTATCACCAATCTCGGTGTGCTCGATGTCGCGCATAAGGGCCTTCACATCGTCGAGCTTGCGCCTGGCGTGACACGCGACGAGATGGCCGCGGCGACCGAGGCCACGCTCGTCTAGCGCACGTCCGGCTGCGCTCGCCGGGCCCGAGGGTCCCTGAGGGCTAGAAGCCTCGGCGAGACGTCGTCGTTCCAGCGCTTCGGCGCGGCCAGCACGCCAGATGGAAGCCAGGAAGCGTCCCGAACGCGCCGCGCCCTCCGCACGTTCGGGACGCGAGGCTACGCTGTGGCGGCGCGGGCGCAAAAGTGTCCCCGATTTCGAAACACTTTCACTTTTTCGCCCTACTTTGTCGTTACCTGCCCCGCATGACGACGCGCGAGATGTCCGCCCCTATGACGGCCCCGCCCCAAAGCACCGGTTCCACTGCTCTGCGCTTTCGCTGGCGCGAGGTGGCGTTTGGCCTTGGGCTCCTCGCGCTTTTCGTGGCGGGGCTCTCGGGCCTCGCGGCGGCGACCGGTTGGGAGGAGGTGGCCCGGCATCTGTCGAGCCTAACGCTCGTACAAGTGGGCCTTCTCCTTGCGCTTTCTTTGGTGAACTACCTTGGCCGCGGGTTGCGCTGGCATCTCTTTACCCGCGCGCTAAGGATCGGGACGGTCACGATCCAAGACATCCGGCATTTCCTCGGCGGCTTTGCGATGACGGTCACGCCCGGTCGGGTGGGCGAGCTGATCCGCCTGCGCTGGATCAGGCGCGAGACGGGCTGGGCTTTTACCCGCACCGCGCCGCTCGTTCTGGCCGACCGCGCGTCTGATCTCGCCGCCATGGGGCTCGTCTTGGCGCTCGCGCTGGCGCTGAGCGCAGGCGGGATCGCGGGGGCCGTTCCGATTGTCGTGCTTGCCCTCGGCGCGGCCTATGTCGCCACGCATCCGCGGCTGCTGGCCTGGCTTGTCACGCGCGTGCATGCCGCAACGGGGCGCTGGTCGCGTGCCTTCGCCCGCGTGCGCCAGGCCGCGCGCTCGCTCGCTGCGTTTGCCGACCCGCGCATCCTCTTGCCCGCGCTCTGCCTCGGCCTCGCGGGGTGGTTTGCCGAAGGCTATGCGCTCTACCTCCTTTTGCAGTGGATGGGCGCCGATATCGGGCTCTGGACAGCCGTCGCGATCTTTACGTTCGCGACGCTGGCCGGGGGGCTTACGGGCGCGCCCGGCGGGCTCGGCGGTGCAGAGGCTGCGATGATTGCGCTTTTGCAGCTCCAGGGCGTGCCGTTTGAGATCTCGGTTCCCGCGACGGCGGTGATCCGGCTGACGACGCTGTGGTTCGCCATTCTGATCGGATTGTTTGTATTCCCCATCGCCGAGCGTCACGCGGCGCGGGGCGCTTTCGCTTGAAGGAAAACCGATGACCTGGGCGCGTCGAGAAATCACCGGATGGGGACGTGTGCTGCGCGCAGAGGCGGAGCTGGCGCGCCCCGAAAAGCGGCGTGCGGCGCTCGCCCTGGCCGCCGAAGCGCCCTGCCCTGCCCTTGGTCAGCGGCGGAGCTATGGCGATGCGTGCCTTGCCGAGCGCGCACTCCTGACCGACCGGCTCGACCGTGTGCTCGAGGTCGATCTCGACGCCGGCACGCTGACCTCCGAGGCAGGCGTGCGGCTGGGCGATCTCGCACAGTATCTCGCGCCGCGGGGCTGGCTGCCGCCGGTGATGCCGGGCACCGGCTTTGCCACCGTAGGCGGCGCCATCGCGATGGATGTCCATGGCAAGAACCACCACCTGAAAGGCGCGTTTAGCGCCCATGTCACGCGGCTCGTGCTTGCAACGCCCCATGGCCCTGTCGAGGTTATGCCCGAGGATCCGCTTTTTGCGCTGACGGCAGGCGGGCTCGGGCAGACCGGCCCGATCCTTGAGGCGACGATGCGGCTCGCCCCTGTCCGCGGCGACGTCATGATGGTGACGGAGAGGCGGATGACCGGCCTGGAGCCTTTCTGCGATGCGCTCGACGCGTCGGATGCGCCGTATGTCGTCGGCTGGATCGATGCGACCGCCACAGGCGATACGCTCGGCCGCGGCATCCTCGAAGAAGGGGAGGTCGGCAAGGGCCTCGTCCCGCCCGCAAAACGCGGGCGAAAGATCCCATTCGACGCGCCGCGGGCCGCGCTCTCGGCGCCGGTCGTGCGGACCTTTAACGCGGCCTATCTGCGTCGCGTGCCGGAGCGCGGGCGCACGGTCGTCCGCCCCATCGCGGACTACTTTTTTCCGCTCGACAAGCTTTTTGAGTGGAACCGGCTCTATGGCAAGCACGGGTTCCATCAGTTCCAATGCGTTGTCCCGGTGGAAGCGCGCCCGGCGCTGCGTGACATGCTGGAGCGGATCGGCAAGGCCGCGCTCGCCTCGCCGCTCGCGGTGCTCAAGCGGCTCGGGCCCGGCGCAGGGCATCCGATGTCGTTTCCGATGGCGGGCTATACGCTGGCCGTCGATCTGCCGAACCGGCCCGGCGCGGAGCGGCTCCTTGCGACGCTCAACGCCGCCACGGCCGAGGCCGGCGGTCGCGTCTATCTTGCCAAGGACAGCTCCCTCACCGCCGCCGAGGCGCATGCGATGTATCCGGGCCGGGCCGCTTGGGCGGAGGCGGTCAACGCGCGCGACCCCGAACATGCCTTCGAGACTGCGCTCGTCAAACGCCTAAAGCTTCGGGAGGCCGCGTGATGGACGACGGTACGGAGACTTGGCTGATCCTCGGCGCCTCCTCGGCGATGGCTCGGGCGCTTGCGCGCGCGGTCGCGGCCCGCGGCGCACGCCTCCTCCTTGCTGGGCGAGATCAGGACGATCTTGCGGCGCTGGCCGCCGATTGCGGATTTCGTGGTGCCGCCTCGGCTGAGGCGGTTGTCTTCGACGCGCGCGATGCGGGGACCTTTGGCCCCTTGATCGAACGGATGAAAGCATTGGGGGGCGTGCCCCACGCGGCGGTCTTCACCGGCTCGATGCCGCCCCAGCCGGAAATCGACGCCACGCCGGAGCTGATTGAAGGGACCATCGCCGATAGCTTTACCGGTCCCGCGCGCGTTCTGACCATGCTCGCACCGCTGATCGAGGCAGCCGGCGCCGGCACCATCGTTGGCGTCGGCTCGGTCGCCGGAGACCGCGGGCGCGTCGGCAATTATGTCTACGGATCGGCAAAAGCGGGCTTTGCGACCTATCTGTCGGGGCTGCGCAACCGGCTGACGCGGTCGGGCGGGCATGTCGTGACCGTGAAACCCGGCTTTGTCGACACCGCTATGACCTGGGGCCTGCCGGGCATGTTTCTGGTCGCCCCGCCCGAAGCCGTGGCGGCCTCGATCCTCACGGCGGTCGAGAAGGGTAAGAACGTCATCTACACGCCCTTCTTCTGGCGCTACATCATGCTGATCATTCGCTCGGTGCCGGAGCCGATCTTCAAGAAACTGTCGATCTGAGCGCTTTGCCGCGCCGACCCGCGCGCGGGGCGCACGGGATTCTCGATATTTGGAGCAACAAGAAGGGCAGGCCGCGCTGTCTCACCAGCGGGCGCGAAGTCAGGCAGGTGTTGGCCGGCACTGACATCTGCCCGGCCCCCTGGGCGCTCAACGGGTCGCGGCGGCGGTGGTGAGGCGGGAGAGCGCGCCTTCCATCGCGGTGCGGACGGCCGCGTCGCCGGGCACATCGAGCGTCTCAAAGAGCGCGTCGACCGATTGATAGGACAGAACCGTCTGACCCCCCTCATCATGAACCAAGACGCGGAGCGGCAGGACGACCCCGGCGCGGGGATCGGCCGCGAGCGCCGGTGTCCCGAGCTGCGGGTTGCCGAAAATCACCAGTACGGAGTCGGGGATCGGCATGTCGACCGCGGCGGCCCCAGCCCCATGATTGACCTGGGCAAAGACCGTGGCGCCCGCACCCTCGACGGTTGCGACGAAGCGTTCGACCACTTCCGGCACGCTGCCCTCCGCCTCGACGCGGACGAACTCTTCGGCAAAGCCGTTCGACCCGGCCATGGTCGCCATGAGTGAAAATGCAAGTGCCCATTTCAGCATAATTTGCCCTCCTGCTGCTGCCGCGTGACCCTAGCCCGCACGCGGGGCCGACCGCCATCACATCTGGTCACATCGGCGGTAATCCCCTACACCGCGCTCATGCTGAAAACGCGCATCATTCCATGCCTCGATGTGAAGGACGCCCGGGTCGTCAAGGGCGTGAACTTTGTCGACCTCGTGGACGCGGGCGATCCGGTCGAGGCCGCGATCGCCTATGATGCGGCGGGGGCCGACGAGCTTTGCTTTCTTGACATCGCCGCGACCCAGGAAAACCGTGGGACGATGTACGATCTTGCGACGCGAACGGCCGAGCATTGCTTCATGCCGCTGACGATCGGTGGCGGCGTGCGCACGCCAGAGGATGTCCGCGCGCTGCTGCTTGCTGGGGCCGACAAAGTCTCGTTTAACTCTGCCGCGGTGGCCGACCCGAATGTGGTCGCACGCGCGGCAGACCGGTTCGGCGAGCAATGTATTGTCGTGGCGATCGACGCGAAGGCCACCGCGCCCGGGCGTTGGGAAATCTTTACCCATGGCGGGCGGCGGGCAACCGGGGTCGACGCCTTGGAGTTTGCTGCAACGGTGGTCGAAAAGGGCGCGGGGGAGATCCTGCTGACATCGATGGACAGAGACGGGACGAAGTCGGGCTTTGACCTCGCGCTGACCCGGGCCGTCGCAGAGGCCGTGCCCGTACCGGTGATCGCATCGGGCGGGGTGGGCACGCTCGACCACCTGGTAGAAGGGGTCGAGGCCGGCGCATCGGCCGTGCTCGCCGCGTCGATCTTTCACTTTGGGACCTACAGCATCGGCGAGGCCAAGGCGCATATGGCGGCAGCCGGGATCCCGGTGCGTCCCATCGTGAACGGCGTTGAGGCGTCGCCTTGAGCGTGGGCGCGCTTGAGCGGCTGGCCCGGACGATCCTGGGGCGCCAAGGGGCGGACCCGGCCGAGAGCTGGACAGCGCGTCTCCTCGACCAGGGCCCCGAGAAATGCGCCGAGAAGTTCGGCGAAGAGGCGGTCGAGGCCGTCATTGAAGCGGTGCGCGGCGACCGAGCGGGTCTGACGGCCGAGGCGGCGGATGTGCTTTATCACCTTCTCGTGATGTGCGCGGCGAGGGACATATCGCTCGCCGACATCGAAGCCGAGCTTGCGCGGCGCGAGGGGCAGTCGGGCTTGGCCGAAAAGGCCGCGCGCCCTTCAAGTAACTTATAAAGCTCTGGTTGTAATGCTTTGTAAATAATCAAAGTCTTGACGATATGACACCGGTCGCAAAACCGCCCATGCGCAGCTCTCCGAACAGGCGCTGGTATTCGATCTTGGGACAGCGATCCATCACAACGGTTTTGCCCGCGGCCTGCGCCTTCTCCGCAGCACGCTCATGCACGACGCCGATCTGCATCCAGATCGTGCGAAGGTTCGGCAGGCTCTGCAACGCCGCTTCCACGATCTCGGGCACGTGTTCGGGGCGGCGAAAAATGTCGACCATGTCGATGGCCTGTCCCCGCTCTGTCTGCCGCAAATCTGCAAGGCTGGCTGCAACGTCCTCACCGAAGAGCTGGTGCCCCGCCAGCCCCGGATTGACCGGGATCACCCGAAACCCTTTTAGTTTCAAATATCTGGCGACGTAATGCGAGGGGCGCACCGGATTGGCTGACACGCCGACACAGGCGATGACCTCGGTTGAGCGCAAAAGCGCGCGGATCATGTCGTCGTCAAGCACGCCCATGGGCCCCTCCGGCACAACCAGAAAAAAAACGCCCGGACCAAAGGCCGGGCGCAAAGTACGGAACGAGGGACAGTAGGATCGCGCGACAGTTCCGAAGCCGCGCTTATGTCATAAAGATAGGCGGCCTTCCGCATTGTCCAAGGGGACGGATCCAGCACGGCGTCTTCAGGCCGTCAGGACATTGGGCCAGTTCGCCTCACCGCGGGCGATGTTGCCGGGAATGTCCCGCTCCCACCGGCGCTGAATACGGCGGTTGAAGTTTAGGTAGAGCTTGCCATCGACGATCTTCCAAGCCTCGGGAATGGTCGAGGCCGTATAGCCTTCGGCCACGGCCCAGGCGCAGTAGCCACCGAATTGCGGGGCATAGGCGTCGGGGTTGCTCTCAAAGAGGGTGCGCGCCTCGGCGCTCGCAAAGCGCCAGGTCGTGCCCTTCCAATCGAGTGTGATCGCGGGATCGCCCGCGACCGGAGTACTGGCGGTGAAGTACCCGGTCGGGTCGGTACCGTCGATGGCGATCCCCCCTTCGGAGTAGATCTCGGGCTCGGACGCGGCCAAAGCGGCGCGGGGCAAGAGCAGAACGGCCGGAGCGGCAAGCAGGGTGCGGCGGGTCAGCATGGAGGGCTCCTTTCAGGGGCGATGCGAGTGGGATGCACAGGTCGATGCGCCGGATATGCAACGCACCGGCACCCCCGACCAGGGCGGTGAAAGACTTGTCGCCCGGATGTGAGAGCCAGACGGGGCGACCGTGAGAAGTGTTTCAAACCGGGCGGTGCGAACGGCCTAGTCGAAGATGTCTTCGAGGAAGTCGAACGCTTCTTCGAACATCTTTTTCTTGAAAGACTTGCGCTTCTTCGACTTTTTCTTTTTCCGCTCCGATCGCCAAGCGTGTTCATGGTCTGGTCGCCGGGAGGTCGGACGCGCCTCGGTGATCTCGCGGGGTTTGCCGTATTTGCCCTTCGGCAGTGGCATCGCCTTCAGCTCATGCAACGGCGCCCCGCACGCGCGGCAGACAAGCTCATGCCGACCAGCATCCAAAACGAGGGCGGCCCGTGTCCCACAATAGGAGCAGGTGGCGACTTTGGTGTTGCGGTGCATCAAGCGGCCTTTCCCTAGCCGGAGCGTCGGGCGCCCCGCCTTTGATCTTGGACCGCATATAGGGCGACAGCTGCCGCATTTGAAACGTTGAGCGACCCAAAGCCGCCCATCGGGCTGATCCGGGCAAGCCTGTCACAGGTCTCGCGCGTCCGTGCCCGCAGGCCCGGCCCTTCCGCCCCGAGGACAAGGCCAAGCGGGCCGGGCAGCGCAGATGCGGCGGCGGCGATTGGCTCGGGCGCCTCGCCGTCAAGCCCGATGAAGGCATAGCCAAGATCGCGCAGCAGCAGCATCGCGTCTCCGAGATTGCCGACGCGCAGATAGGGCTGGCGCTCCAGCGCGCCGGAGGCGGCTTTGGCGAGCGCGCCGGTCTCGGGCGCGGCATGGCGGGACGGCGCGATTACGGCGCGCGCACCAAAGACTTCGGCCGAGCGCAGGATCGCACCGACATTGTGTGGGTCGGTCACCCGGTCAAGCAGGACGACGAGCGGCGCGTGCACCGTTTCGCTGGAGGCCTCGGACAGCCCTGGGAGGCACACGTCGCGCAATGGCCCCCAGTCGAGCGGCCGCGCTTCGAGGGCTGCGCCCTGGTGCACCGAGCCCGGGTCGAGCGGCGCGGGAAAGCGGCGCGGATCCGCAAGCTCTGGCATGAGGCCCGAACGCGCGATCGGCTCGGCCAGTTTGTCCGCGGCATTTCGGGTCACAACGAGGCGCAGTGCCTCGCGGCGCGGGTTCTCGAGCGCGTCGCGCACAGCGTGGAGCCCAAAGAGCCAGACCGTCCGGGCGCCCTCCGCGCGACGCGCCTTCTCTTTGGCGATGACCCAGGCGGGCTTCTTCACAAGGTCACTCCGCTCTCCCACCGCACCGCGCCGCCCGACCAAGGCGTCAGCCATAGGCGCCCCGTGATCTCACGGCAAGGGACGCCGCGATTTCCGGTTGACCGTTCCGGGCACCCTCACTAAGCAGCCGTCCCACGGGTGACGTGCTGCAAGGTGCGGCAGCGGACTGTAACTCCGCCGGGGAGACCCATGCCTGGTTCGATTCCAGGGTCACCCACCACTCTTTCTTCGATTAGTGCGCCTGCGCGCTCGCCGTGCGGTCACCTGCTGTTGTGGGCCGAAGCGCCTTGCGCCCTGGGCCGACACAGGTCTTGGTGACGACGCGCGCCTTGCACCGCTCTTGCAAAGCGGCGTGTTTATGGCCACGAGGCGCGTCTCTGGGGTGGTCTCTGCCTTCCCATCCGAAACCGAACTGGTGGCCTGGGGACCGCGCGCATGCCTATCCCGACGACGATCCTGAATGGCTTTCTCGGCGCCGGCAAGACGACGCTTTTGCAGAGCCTCTTGGTTCAGGCCCGGAGCGCACCGGGCGTCACCCTTGGAGTGATCGTCAACGAGATGAGCACGCTCGATGTCGACGGCTCGGTTCTCGATACGAGCGAAGTCATCTCGCGCAAGAGCCCGCACTTCGCCTCCCTGCCGGGCGGCAGCATGAGCAGCGCCGAGGGGTTGTCCCGCTTTGCCGAAGCCGTTCAGCGCGTGCTCGCCGATGGCGCGGTCACGCATCTGCTGATCGAGACGTCGGGCAGCACCCATCCCTGGCCTCTCCTGACCAAGATCGGCGACATGCCGGCCCTGCGCCTCCATGGCGTTCTTGCTGTCGTAGACACCGTCGTCCTCAGCCAAGATCACGATCGGGGCCGCGCGATCCATCCCGGCGCGAGCGCGCATCTGCAAGCCGGGCGGCGGGGCGTGGAAAACCTCTTGGCCGAGCAAGTCATGTTTGCCAACCGCGTGCTCCTCAGCAAGAGCGACCGGGTCAGCCGCGAAACCCTGCGCGAGGTTGCCGAAGCGATCCACCCGCTGAACCCCTACGCCGATATTCTGGCGATGCAGTGGGGCAATGTGAGGCTCGCACAGGTCCTGGCCCTGCCCCCTTACGACTATGCGCGGGTTGAGACCTTAGGCGCGGAGCTGACGCAATGGGAAACGGAGCACAGCGATCAGCCGATGGCCCTGCCCGAGAGCTACGCCATCGGCAGCCGCGTCCTCCGCGATCCCCGACCGTTTCATCCGCAGCGGCTTTGGGATGTCTATAACACGTTTCTTGGGATCGGCATCTACCGCAGCAAGGGCTTCTTCTGGCTGCCGACGCGCGACAATCTCGTACTCCTGTGGAACCAGACCGGGGGCAGCGTCGGGCTGGAGATCCTCAACTATTGGAAGATCAGTGCCCTGGAGGATGGAAGCCTCAACCTGACCGACTGGGAGACGTCTGCCATGCGGGACAAACTTGTCGGACAGCACCCAGATTTTGGCGACAGACGGTGCCAACTGACTGTCATCGGCAACGAGGCCGAACTCGATGCCTTTGTTGCGGCGCTCCGCACATGCTTTTGTACGAAAGCCGAGATTGCGGCCTGGAAGGCGGGCGCGGCTTTTGACGATCCTTGGCCAAAGACCGTGGCCACCTTGTCGGCGGCGCCGGGCAGCGCTCCCGAGTCTTGACAACAATTGAACAACCGTTTAAATGTTGTATATGTCGACGGAAGAGCTCCATCTTGATCAAGTCACCGAGCTGGCCGAAATCTTTGGCTTGCTGGCAGACCCGACGCGGCTCTCTATCGTCATCGCGTGCATGGATCAGGAACGCTGCGCAGGCGAAATCGCCGAAAAGCTTGGGACGTCCGCGTCGCTGACGAGCCATCACTTGAGGCTGTTGCGCTCTGCGCGGATCCTCAAATCAGAAAGGCGCGGCAAGCACGTCTTTTACATGATGGCCGACGCCTGCGTGCACAGCGTTCTCAAGATCATGATCGAGCACATTTTTAACCACAGCCACGACGCCGTGGACGAACCTCAATAGGAGCCCTCTGATGCCAAACGTCACCCAACAGAAATGCGCTTGCGAAAGCTGCGTGTGCGTCGTCGAGATCAGCGACGCAATCCACAAGGACGACCGCAACTATTGCAGCGAGGCCTGCGCAAACGGGCACCCGGACGGCCCCGGATGCGGTCACACGGGCTGTGCGTGTGATGCCTGATTAGGGTCTGCTTGGGGCCTGACTGGGGCCCGGGTGGGCGTCCTACTCGAATTTCACTGGGGGCTGACGCGGCCCTCAGCACGGCGCGAAACGCGGATGATTGCCGTTATGGGACGAGCTGATATGCTATCGCCGTCCCGCCGCGCCATAAGCCTTCCCGGCATCGCGCCAACCAATGAGGCCAAGATGTCTGTCGTGCCGACCACCTACGCCGAGTGGAAACACTGCATCACGGTGACCTGCGATATCCCGCTAACAGAAAAGTATGTGCGCGAGCGGATTGCCGCGCTGACGGACAAGGACGACTTTCAGACGCGAAAGTTCATCGAGCGCTGGGGCGATGCACACCACGCGCGAACACTTGAGTGGTTTAAAGAGGCCGCCGTCGAGCTACAGAGCTAGGCGCGTCGTTCTAAACGAGCGGTCGGCCGTCGGTGCCAACCGCGTGGGAAACCGGGTCGGCACCCCACGCCGCATAGCGGATCACGGCGCTCTGGTCTCTTCAACCCGCGCCGCCACGCCCGGCAACAGCGATGCAAAGCCTCTCTCGGACACATCAGCGCCCTGGAGCGCACCGACGGGGACGAATTTGCGCGTCATCGCCTTCCCGCTCCGTGCCTCATGGGCCAGGAGCGGGACGTCAAGCAGCGCGAGCGCGCCCTCGAATTGCGTGCGAAAGCGCGCGACGTCGAATGCATCGGGCGTTGCGAGCGTGTCCTCGAAGACGGCGCGCCCCTGCAGCATGAGCCAGCAGCGAAACGCCGCGAAGCTGTCGTCCGAACACCCGTCACAAAGCAGATAGGCCAAGGCCCAGATGTCGGTGCGATGGGCGGCGCGGTGGTGTTCCTGCAGCTGCTTGTCGAATTTCTTGATCGCGGTGACCTTGAACCGCTCGAGCCGCGCTGCGACCGCCTCAACCTGGACAGGCAGGCTCTCCTCGCCCGGAGTGCCGATCACCTCCCAGAACACGTCGAGATCCATGGCGCGCGGGTCAGGCTTGCCCACTGGCAGGCGCCGCTCCTCGGCCTCGACCTCGGCGCGATCGGCGGCGAGCCGGTCGAGCTGTGCCTGCGGGACATCCATCCCTTCGAACCAGTGGCGCGCAAAGGCCATGAGGCCGAGGACATCCGCCTTGGCGCGGGGGATCTTTCGGATCAAGGCGGCGTAGCTGTTGCGATCGGAAGCGTCGCTCATTTCAGAGAATGCGGGCTTGCGATATCCCGCGTTGCGCTCGGAAATCAGGTACCAATAGTTGGCTTTCACGCAAGCAAGATGCGCGCGCCAAAGCCGAACGACGCGCTGGGTCTGCCCCGCCTCCGCGAGCTGCCGCCACCGCGCCAGATCGCCTTCATACGGCCAGGTGTTGTAGACCTCCCCATGCGTCAGATGCGCCTCCAGAGCATCATAGAGCCCCCGCGCGACGTAGCCGTCGAGGACCTTCTCAAAGAGGGCCCGGATGTGACTGTCATAGAGCGACTGTCCCGGCACGCGCGTGACTTTTCCATCTTGCGCCAAGTCGACGACGATGTCCTGGAGCCGGTCGAGATCGCGCTCGGGCGCGTCGTAGCGCGGCCGAAAGACCGTGCCCTCCCCCAGGCTGATCTCGTCGACCATGCGCGCCCCCTGCTCTTTTCGATCCGCTCGACATCTGAGGGGATCAGTGCCCTAAAAAAGGCATTTGACCCCACGAGCGGCTTAACGCGGAAGTTCGGCAAAATCGTGAACGCGGTACGCAGATCTCTTCAAAGCGTGGCGTGAGTGCCGCTCGCAACGCAGCGCTAGGCCGGGCACGTGCTCCTGATCCGGCGCCGAGATTGCCTTTCCCCGACGCCCTGCGATAGGGCCTGGTCCGCCCGACGCGACCTGCAGGCGCGAAAACCACAGCAACCGGCTGAGCCGACAAGGAGACAGAGAGATTACCGACCGAATTTTTGAGCCGATGACCAAAGCGGAAGTCGTCGCAGCGCAGCGGGCTTGGGCCAGATACGTCACTGAGCAGAATGTCGATGCTCTCCTCGCCCTTTACGACTTTGGCGCACCCGACGAGCCCCTCCTCTTCAAGCCGACTCTGGCTGATGTCATCCGTCTCGACCTGGCCGGTACGCGGTCTTACTTTGTCGGAGGCGATCCGAGCTACCCCCATGATTTCGGCTTTCTCAACCGTGGTTGGACACGCGTGGAATTTCAAAGTGCGGCCGGTCCGATCCTGAAGGCCGGCGGGCTCGGCTACAAGGATATGGGGCACTACACCTTCATCGATGCCGAGGGCAACGCAACCCGGGCGGACTACACATTCGCCTACCATAAGATCGAGGGAAAGGTGTTGATTTCCCTGCACCATTCCTCGCTGACCTGGCTGCCCCCGGTTGAAAGCTGATCCATCGTGTTCACGCGGCAATCAAGCCGCTAGACCGGCTCGGCAATCGGAAGCGCCATCATCTGGCCCGCCATCTCGTCGAGGTCTTCGTCCCCCACCGGGCAGGCGGCGTTCTGCGAGATAGACCGGTTTGCCGGGCTCTTCATCGCCTTCGCCAGGGCGCTGGGCGTCACGCTGGCGCACACGTCTGGCAAGCGCCGCGCAATGGTGCAGGACCGCATCAGCGCCTCAAAGCGCGCGGGCAGATCGCCCGGCACAGAACGCCCGCCCAGCGCTTCGGCAGCGCGGCCATAGAGCTCTTCCCCCTCGGGTCGCGCAACGAGCCAGGGCAGCGTCACTTCGAGCGCGAGGCCCGTGGCCAGCCCGTGGTGGATGCGCGAGAGCGAGCCGAGCGCGTGGCTGATATTGTGCCCCATATGGGCGTTGCAATTGTGCAGAGCGAGGCCCGCGACCGTGCTCCCCCAGAGGACCCGACTGCGCGCGTCGAGATCGGCGCCATCGGCAACGGCGCTCGGCAAGGACATCGAAAGGATCCTCAGGGCCTCCAAGCCGTAAAGGCGTCCAGCGGCATTGCTTGACCGCGAGGTCGCAGCCTCTAGCGCATGGGCGACGGCGTCCATCCCGGTCCAGGCCGTCAGGTGCGCTGGCAGGCTCTGCGTAAGCTCTGGGTCTAGGACCGCATGCTCGAACATGAGTGCTTCGCCCCAATACCAGTTTTTCGTGCCGGTCTCGGTCGAGACGATAGAGGTCCGCGTCACCTCGGAGCCGGTTCCGGCCGTGGTGGGCACCGCAATGGCGGGCAGACCGTCGCCGGGCAGCGGCTTGGCGCCGAGCGCATAATCCCGCGCGGCAGTGCCCGAGGGCGCAATCGTGGCGACGAGCTTGGCCGCATCCATTGCCGCGCCGCCGCCGAGCCCGATTACGGTCTTCGCGCCGGCCGCCCGCGCCCGGGATGCGAGCGCGTCGATCAGCGCCTCCTTCGGCTCGCCCACGACCTCGGCCGCCATCGCATACTCTAGCCCGGCGGCCGCGCAATCCTCGGCGATCCGCGCAGTGATCCCAAGCGCGGCGAGCCCGGCATCGGCGACGATAAAGACCGGCGAGCCGCCCAGATCGGCAGCAATCGCCGGCAGGTCAGCCACGCGGCCCGCACCAAAGGTGATCTGGGGCACGCGACCCATCACAAAGCTCTTCATTTCTAATGTGTCCCGCTCTCAACTCGACCCGTCTGCCGGGTTTCCCTCAAACCATGCGCCCGCATTCACAAGCGCACCGATGCGGCGGCCGCACGCCTTCGGCGACGTCTGGCAGAGTGTCCACACCCATCGCCGCGTCACTTCTGGCCGTGAAACGCGGCCGCGCGTCTTCCGCCGGAGCGACACATATCGTCCCGGCGGCGACGGATTGCGGCGGCTGGGCGAGCCACGCCCTCGGATCACGACCGTTTGACAGGGCGCGGTCCCCGGTCCATTCGGGCAGCCAAGACCGACACCGTCGGCGCCGAAACCAGGACGAGCCCATGCCCGACACCGCGCTGCTTTGGCAGTGGAGCGCCACTGAGATCGCCCGGGCAACATGCGCCCGCGAGGTATCGGCGACGGACGTAGTCGAAGCCGCGCTCGCACGGCTGGACGCGGTCAACCCCGCCCTAAACGCAGTTGTCGAACGCCTCGCCGCTTCCGCCCGGCAAGAGGCGGCTGCTTTGGATATGCTGGATACGCCGCGCGGGCCCCTCCACGGCGTACCCGTGACGATCAAGATCAATGTCGATCAAAAAGACCATGCGACGAGCAATGGCGTCGCAGCTTTCGCGGATCTTATCGCACCGGACGATGCGCCCATTGTGCGCAGCCTCAAAGCGGCCGGCGCCATCGTTCTTGGGCGCACCAACACGCCGGAGTTTTCGTTTCGCGCCGATACGGACAACCCGCTCTACGGGCGCACGCACAACCCTTGGGGCGCGCATGTCTCCGCTGGCGGGTCGTCGGGCGGGGCCGGGGCCGCGGTGATGGCCGGGATCGGCGCGCTCGCCCATGGCAACGACATCGGCGGCTCGCTCCGGTTTCCGGCCTCGGCCAACGGGGCGGTCACGGTCAAGCCCGGGCTCGGCCGCGTCCCGGCATGGAACCCGAGCCAACGGGCCGAGCGGGGCCTCCTGGCACAACTGATGTCGGTCCAAGGTCTTCTGGTTCGCGAGGCACGGGACCTGCATCTCGCAATGCCTAGTCTCATCGCCCCCGATCCGCGCGATCCGTTCCACGTCCCGCTCCCGTGGCGCGGCGCTCCGCTCGATCCGCCGATCCGCGTCGCCCTTTGCCGCGAGGATTTTGGCTTTGGTCTCCACCGCGATGTGGCCACAGCACTCGACCGCGCCGCCCGCGCCCTCTCGCATGCGGGCTACGCGGTCGAAGAGGTGGCGCCGCCGAAGGTGCGGGAGGCGGCCGAAACGGGCTATCGCGCCCTTTTGGGCGAGGTTAAAGCGTTGCTCGGCCCCGATATCGGCGCCCATGGCTCGGGCACACTCAACGCGATCTTTGAAGCCTACCACCAAGAGTTTCCGCCCTTCGACGGTCTGGACCTCCTCGCAGCGATGGCCCAACGCACCCAATACGCGCGCGACTGGGCGCTCTTTCTCGAAGATTTCCCGCTCGTTCTCACGCCCTTCCTGCTGCAGCCCTTCTTCGGGCCGGGGCGCGACGCCGAAGGGCGGGGCGGCGTGCGCGACGCGCTCGGCCGCGCGCAGTGGTCCTTCCTGATGAACTTCATCGGTCTGCCCGCCGGAAACCTGCCCACGCATATCGCACAGCTCCCTCACGGACCGCAGCCGATCGGCGTCCAGCTCGTCGGTCGGAGATGGCGCGAGGATCTCATCGTCGACGCCATGCAGGCCATCGAAGACGCCATACCGCCCGTCTGCACGACGCTCTGGCACCACATGGCGTAGCGCCCGGTCGCCACGTCGGCCCCAGGCCTGCCTGAGCGGCCCCGCCCAAAGGCAGCGGCTCTGTTTCCCAGCCTTCTCGGCAAAGCGGCGGTGCCCCTCAATCTCCGAAGCCCGACAGCGAAGAACGCCTTTCCTCAATTCCGCGCCCTGGCACGAACGCTGTTCTCCCTGGGCGCGCCCCTCCCCTTCTTCTTGCTGCAAATATCGCCGCCGGAGGCCTCCGCCGTTCCGACCAGCGCACCGCCCGAAGGTGGCCTTGGCATTGCCCACGCCGGTCCCCTTGCCTAATCTGCGCGCAAAACTGCGACCCACACCGAAAAGAGGGAGGCTCCCATGTCCGACACGCCGCAATACGGCTTCGATACGCTCCAGATCCACGCCGGCGCCCGGCCCGACCCGGCCACGGGCGCGCGCCAGACGCCGATCTACCAGACGACCGCCTATGTCTTTCGCGATGCCGAACACGCCGCTGCGCTCTTCAACCTCCAGGAGGTCGGCTACATCTACTCCCGGTTGACGAACCCGACCGTCGCGGTGCTCCAAGAGCGGCTCGCAACGCTCGAGGGCGGGGTCGGCGCGGTCTGCTGCTCGTCGGGCCACGCCGCGCAGATCATGGCGCTTTTCCCGCTGATGGGCCCGGGCAAGAATGTCGTCGTTTCCACCCGGCTCTATGGCGGGACGGTCACGCAGTTCAGCCAGACGATCAAGCGCTTCGGTTGGTCGGCCACCTTTGTCGACTTTGACGATCTCGACGCGATCAAGAGCGCAATCGACGAGGACACGCGCGCGGTCTTTTGCGAATCCATCGCCAATCCCGGCGGCTATATCACCGACCTCAAGGCCGTCGCCGCGGTCGCTGATGCGGCCGGCCTGCCGCTCATCGTCGATAACACCTCAGCCACCCCTTATCTTTGCCGCCCGATCGAGCACGGCGCGACGCTCGTTGTGCACTCGACCACGAAGTATCTGACGGGCAACGGCACGGTCACGGGCGGCGCGATCGTCGACTCGGGCCAGTTCGACTGGTCTGCCTCGGGCAAGTTTCCATCGCTCGCCGAGCCCGAACCGGCCTATCACGGGCTCAAATTTGCCGAGACCTTCGGCCCGCTCGCCTTCACGTTTCACTCCATCGCCGTGGGACTGCGCGATCTCGGCATGACGATGAACCCGCAAGCCGCCCATTATACGCTGATGGGGATCGAGACGTTGAGCCTGCGGATGGAGCGGCATGTGGCGAACGCGATGAAGATCGCGACTTGGCTCGAAAACGACCCGAGGATCGAGAAGGTCACCTATGCGGGACTGCCCTCGTCGCCCTATGCCGCGCGGGTGCCGTCGATCTGCCCCAAAGGCGCGGGCGCGCTCTTCACCTTCGCGGTGGCGGGGGGATACGAGGCCTGCGTGCGGCTTGTCGACACGGTCGAGATCTTCAGCCACGTGGCCAATCTCGGCGACACGCGCTCGCTGATCATTCACTCCGCCTCCACGACCCACCGTCAGCTCACGCCCGAGCAGCAGGAGGCGGCGGGCGCGGGACCCAATGTTGTGCGTGTCTCGATCGGGATCGAGGACCCTGACGATCTGATCGCCGATCTCGACCAGGCGCTCGGCAAAGCTGTCGCTGTCGCGGCTTGACAAGGCTGGCTCAAACGACGCGTGGCTTTGGGGGGCCGGGCGCCGTTTGGATCTGCCGCATGCCTCCGGCGGCGATATTTCGAGCAAGAAGAAGGGGCGGAAACGCACTGCGTCGGCCTCGGCCGGGCCGCGAAGGAAATGTCGTGAAAGGGCACATTCGCGCAATCATCTTGAAATTAGCGATTGACCCGCTTTTGCACTCCGCCTACCGTCCGCGCACGATCCAGGGAGACGTGCTCATGATTGGGCTTCTTGTAATTGTAGGAGACGCGTGCATGGGCCGGTAAACCGGACACCCTCTTAAGGACCCATGCACGCCCCCGACCAAAATCGGGGGCTTTTTCGTGCCCAAGACCCAAACGTCCCCCACCCCAACCCAGGCTGATGCCGAAACGCGGAGAAAGACTATGGCGACGCAGATGACCGGAGCGAAAATGGTGGTCCAGGCCCTAAAGGATCAGGGTGTGGACGTCGTATTCGGCTATCCCGGCGGCGCTGTTCTTCCGATCTATGACGAGATCTTCCAGGCCGAGGGGATCCGCCACATTCTGGTGCGCCACGAACAGGGCGCAGCCCATGCTGCCGAGGGCTATGCCCGCGCGACGGGCAAGCCGGGCGTTGTTTTGGTGACCTCCGGGCCGGGGGCGACAAATACCGTGACCGGGATCACCGACGCACTGATGGACTCGATCCCGATGGTCGTGCTGACAGGCCAGGTGCCCACGTTCATGATCGGCTCGGATGCGTTTCAGGAGGCCGATACTGTCGGCATCACGCGGCCCTGCACCAAGATGAACTGGTTGGTGAAGGACACCGATCAGCTCGCCTCGACGATCCATGAGGCGTTCCACGTCGCAACGAACGGGCGGCCGGGGCCTGTCCTCGTCGATATCCCGAAGGACGTGCAATTTGCGACAGGCACCTACCTGCCGCCGAAAGAGGCCGATCTCGGCCATTACCAGCCGCGTCGGAAGGGTGATACGGAGATCATCACCGCGCTGGTCGAGGCGATGGAGACCGCCGAGCGCCCAGTCTTCTATACGGGCGGCGGGGTGATCAATTCGGGCCCACGGGCGAGCCAACTTCTGCGCGAATTCGTGGCCGAGACGGGCTTTCCAATCACCTCGACGCTGATGGGCCTCGGCGCCTACCCGGCGTCGGGCGAGAACTGGCTGGGGATGCTGGGGATGCATGGCCTCTATGAGGCCAACCTCGCCATGCATGGCTGTGACCTCATGATCAATGTGGGCGCGCGGTTCGACGACCGGATCACGGGCCGGATTGCCGATTTCAGCCCGAAGTCGCGCAAGGCGCATATCGATATCGACCCCTCGTCGATCAACAAAGTCATCCATACGCATTTTCCGATCATCGGCGATGTGGCGAACGTGCTCGAGGAGGCGCTGCGGATCTGGCGGGCGCGCGGCTCCAAGACGAACCGGGCCGGGCTCGCAAAGTGGTGGGCGCAGATCGCCGAATGGCGCGCGGTCGATTGCCTGTCGTTCAAGCCGCAGGAGGGCACGATTAAGCCGCAGCACGCGCTGACGCGGCTCGAAGAGCTGACCCGGGGCTATGACCGCTATGTCTGCACGGAAGTCGGCCAGCATCAGATGTGGGCCGCGCAATATATGGGTTTCGAGGACCCCAATCGCTGGATGACCTCCGGCGGGCTCGGGACGATGGGATATGGGGTGCCAGCCTCGATCGGGGTGCAGATCGCGCATCCAGAGGCTTTGGTGATCAACGTCGCGGGCGAGGCATCCTGGCTGATGAACATGCAGGAGATGGGGACGGCGGTGCAGTACCGCTTGCCCGTCAAGCAGTTCATCCTCAACAATGAGCGCCTCGGGATGGTGCGCCAGTGGCAGGAACTTTTGCACGGCGAGCGCTATTCGCATTCTTGGTCCGAGGCGCTGCCCGATTTCGTGAAGCTGGCCGAGGCGTTCGGCTGCAAGGGGATCCTGGCCAAAGATACCGGCGAGCTCGACGACGCGATCATGGAGATGCTCGACTATGACGGGCCAGTGATCTTCGACTGTCTGGTCGAGAAGCACGAGAACTGCTTTCCGATGATCCCGTCGGGCGAAGCGCATAACAAGATGCTACTGGGCGAGGCCTCGACCAAGGACGCCATCGGCACATCGGGCGCGGTCCTCGTTTGATCTGATCCCTGGCGAGGCTGGGGGGCCGTCTGCCCCCCAGACCCCCCGAGAGTATTTTTGCCAAGATGAGGGTAAAGGGTATCGCTCGCTATGGGCGCGGTCAGCGATTGAAAGCACTCGGCGGTACAGAGGGCAAGGATCGATGCCCCAAGAGAGCCGAGGCGCGCATAGGCGTCCGCTCTATGGGACGCGCAATGCGGCGTGCGCTCAGCGTGACCATTCGCGGATAACGACACGGCGTTCGACCCAGGCGCGCCAGCCGCAGAGCGCTGCGAGCGGCAGCAAGAGCCAGACCATGCCCATATCCGCGTAACGGCTTTGCAGGGCGCTGTTGTGCACCTGCGGTCGGTCCGGCAGGTAGACAAGCTCGAACTCATATCCGACATGGAGCGTGCGCGAATTGCGCCGGATGCGGGTCATCTCGGCTTGGTGCCAAACACCGTCAGCAGATTGGTAGCGGTAGCTGAAATCCTGCGAACGGTGGCCTCGGCTCCGCCATTTCCTGCGGTAGGGCTCGCCGACCTCGGTGATGGTCGCTTGCGTTGCGATCCCGCGCGCGTCGAGCGCCGCGAGGATCGGCACGTTCCGGAACGGTATCAGGATGCAGATGCCGAGGATGGCCGTCGTGACCATGGTCATGCCGACCATACGGGAGAAAGGCGTGCCGGTGCGCATACGGCCTGCTAGCGGGGATTTTCGGCAAGAGTGAGGCGCCGGCCCGGAACGGGGCCGACGCCTGGACGCGGAACGCTCCGCGCGACGGGCCTAAGTCGCGGAGGGATCGCGCAACTTCCCGACACTGGCCGCAACCAGCGCAAAAAGCACGTGGCCGACAAGTGCGACCCAGGTGATGCCAGAGAAGCCGAGAAAGGGCGGCATTCCGGCCACGAGATGGGCCATGCCGTAGAGCGCGAACGCCCAAAGGAAGACGCCGTAGAGCGTCGCGGCGACGATCCAGGGGAGGACGGGCGCGAAGCGGGCGCGCAGTGGCTCGGCGACGAGCAGCCAGCCAGCGGGATAGGCGATCATGCCTGCAAAGTAGTGCAACGCTTCGGCGCCCGGGCGCGAGCCGCTGCCAAAGACGGCCTGGATCGTCGCATTAGCGAGGCCCACGGGCGCAAGCTGGGCAAAACCGAGGGCGGGGCTCAACGCTTGGCCGAAGGCGTCGAACGCGACCGTTGAGAATGCCCCGGCGGTCAGAACGGTCATGGCGGTCCGCATCGAGACCCTCGTGCGGGCAGCGATCGGAGCAGCGGGGGCGATGGGAGCAGCGGGGGCGACGGAAGCGGCGGGGGCAGTCATGGCGATGATCCTTTTCCTGATATGCGGCAGGGTGTTGCGATGGCCACGGTCTACGCCCCCGACACCGGCGGCCCCAGCCCCGCCACAGCGACGTGACCCCACCGGCCAAATTGGCGCGAAGTGTTACAGTTTGATGCAAAGAGGCCCGCCTTTTGTGACATAAGCGTGCGCTGGCGCAGGTCGCTCCTGCACTCTGGCGAGAGACTGCCCCTCCCAGCCACGCACACTTTTGGGGATGCAGGCGACATAGGGGCCTGCTAACAGGCCCAACGCCCTTCGTCAGACCGCAAAGAGCAGATCCACCATGTCCGCCCTCAAAATCAAAAAAGGCTCGTCCAAACACTCCGCCTATGACCTGCGCGACCCCCATTCCGAGGCCGAGGAGCGCCATACGCTGGCTGTCGTCGTCGACAACGAGGCGGGCGTGCTGGCCCGGGTCATCGGGCTCTTTTCGGGCCGGGGCTACAACATCGAGAGCCTGACCGTAGCCGAGGTCGACCATACCGGCCGGCGCTCGCGCATCACGGTCGTGACAACGGGGACACCGGCGGTCATCGAACAGATCAAGGCGCAGCTCGAACGCATGGTACCGGTCCATGCGGTGATGGACCTGACGGTCGAGGGCCCCGCCGTCGAGCGCGAGCTTGCGCTTCTCAAGGTGGCGGGAACGGGCGACAAACGCGTCGAAGCGCTGCGCATGGCCGACATCTTTCGTGCCAATGCGGTCGACTCCACCCTAGAGAGCTTTGTCTTTGAGTTGACCGGAACGCCCGAGAAGATCGATGCGTTTGCAGAGCTCATGCGCCCGCTGGGGCTCGTCGAGATCGCACGGACGGGCGTCGCAGCCATCGCTCGGGGCGCCGACGCCGAGGCCGGCTAGGACGGGACTAGCCTGCGTCGGGGTGGATCAAGGCGCGTCGGTACAGGTGCCAGCTCGCATGCCCGAGGACGGGCAGCGCAACGAACAGCCCCAGAAACGCGGGCACCATCGCGGCCACAACGATGACGCCTATCGTGAGCGCCCAAAGTAGCATCACGGCCAGGTTCTCGCGCAGTGCCTGGAATGAGAGCAGCATCGCTGTCATAAAGTCGATCTCTTTGTCGAGCATCAACGGCAGCGAAAAGACGGTGAGCCCGAAGAGGATGATCCCGAGGACAGCGCCCATGGCGAGCTGGACCGCGATCATCGTCATGCCATTCGCCGTTAGGAACGCCTCGTAGGACGTCGAGATGTTCGTCAGCGGGCTCGAGCTCATAAAAAGCGCAAAGATCATGTGGGCGAGAAAGGAGTAAAAGAGAAAGTAGATCACGATGATCGCGCCGGCCCACGGGATCTGCCGGTCCTTCTCGCGCAGGACCACGCCGAAGATCTCCCGTAGGACAAGGCGCTCGCCGCGTTCCAGCCGGCGCGAGGTCTCGTAGAGCCCGACCGCCGCGAAGGGCGCAAAGAGCGGGAAACCCAGGGCTAGGATCAAGGTCTGAAAGACAAAGCCGCCCGAGACAAAGGCCAAAAGGAGCCCGCCCAGCACGTAGAACCCCGAAAAGATCGTCCCGATGCCAGGCGCCGCCCGCCAATCGGCCCAGCCGCTGGCCAGCGCATAGCGCAGATCAGACAGGTCTAGAATGGCGATGTCGGGCTTCGGCGCTGCCTCGGGCGCTGTGTCTTGCGAAAGATCCGTCATGTCTCGCTCCTCCCGCTCTCAGGATGCCCGAAAGCCGGGCCCGGTCAACGCGCCCCACCGCCGCGACGGCGCGATCGGCGCGCCAAGCCTGCAGGCCGGTGCAAGCCCCCGCCCCTTCTTTGGGCGTCAAATATCCAGTCTGTCTGTGACGTGTCAGGGTGGGTGCGGGCGGGAGCTCGTAAATATCCAGATGAGAAGACATCGTCTCCGGGCCTGAGCCCCGCCCGCAATGGTTTGTCCTGCACACTTGATTTGGACGGTTGCAGCCGATCCCGTGGTGCAGCCGGAAAAAGAAAAGGCCCCAGTGGGGCGTTTTTCCGGCAAACGGAACAGGGGTATCAGGATGGAAAACGTCTTCGGTGTCGATGTCGCGAAGAGCTGGGTCGACGTGGTCGGCCCAGATGGGCACGAGCGGGTTAGCAATGACGATCTGGAAGCCTTCGCAAGGCACGTAGCAAAACGTGGTGGGTGCGTCGCGTTTGAGGCTTCTGGCGGATCTGAGACACCGCTTCGTACAGCGCTCGCGCAGGCCGGCGTTCCCGCGATCCGCATCAACCCGCGTCGGGCGCGCGCCTTTGCCACCTCGCTTGGGCGGCTGGCAAAGACCGACCGGGTGGATGCCGGTGTGATCCGCGGAATGGCCACACGGCTGGATTTGCCACAGTGCCCGCCAGAGCCAAAGGAGGTAAGCCACCTCAAAGCCTTGCAACTGCGCCGCCGCCAGTTGGTCGAAGACGCCAAGCGCGAAAAGATCCGTCTGGCCCAAACCGCCGACACAGGCATGCAAACCTCTGTCATGCGTGTCCTGCGGCTCTTGCAGCGCGAAATCGACAGCATCGAGGCCGCCATCGCGCAATGCATGGACTCGTGCGAAGACCTGCGGCGCCGGGCTGCTCTTCTGCGCACAACCCCGGGCGTGGGACCGGTATCCGCCACGGCACTTGTAGCCTAGATGCCGGAACTCAGCACATGTACGTCGCGCCAGGTTGCCGCCCGCGCAGGGCTGGCGCCCATGGCCCGAGACAGCGGGCTGCGCACCGGCAAAAGCCGGATCGGCGGCGGGCGCAAGAGCCTGCGGGACGTGCTCAACATGGCTGGCCTGACTGCGGCGCGAACCGCTCCCTCGCTGCGCGCTTTCTCAGACAGGCTCAGAGCAAACGGCAAAGCACCAAAGCAAGCCATCATCGCCGTCACACGCAAACTGCTGACAATCCTCAACGCAATGATCCGCGAAAACAGGCCGTATCAAACAGTCTGATCAACACACTTGCCCCGGGGGAGGCTCCGCAGGAGACGGGGGGCTGGCCCCCCTGCCCCCCTCCCCTTCCCCGCTGGCGTTCGAGTGGCGCCAAAGGGTTGGGTTAGTCCGCGCCGGCCTCCGCGCGGGACTTACCCGCGACCTGTTGCGCCAGGGTCGCGGCCATAAGCCCGTCGAGATCGCCGTCGAGCACGCCCGATGTGTCGGAGGTCTCGAAGTTCGTCCGCAGATCCTTCACCATCTGGTAGGGCTGCAGCACGTAGGAGCGGATCTGGTTTCCCCAGCCGGCCTCGCCCTTGGCTTCGTGCGCCTCCTGGATGGCCTCGTTGCGCTTATCGAGCTCCATTTGGTAGAGCCGCGATTTCAGCGCTTTCATCGCGATGTCCCGGTTTTGATGCTGAGACTTTTCGGACGAGGTGACAACGATGTTGGTCGGCAGATGGGTGATCCGCACGGCCGAGTCGGTTGTGTTGACGTGCTGCCCGCCCGCACCGGACGAGCGGTAGGTGTCGATGCGGATATCGGCGGGGTTCACCTCGATTTCGATATTGTCGTCCACGACCGGATAGACCCAAACGGAGGAAAATGAGGTGTGCCGCCGGGCGGAACTGTCATAGGGCGAAATCCGCACGAGGCGATGCACGCCGCTTTCCGACTTTAGCCAGCCATAGGCGTTGTGGCCGCTGATTTTATAGGTCGCGGATTTGATCCCCGCCTCCTCGCCGGCACTTTCGGCTTGCAGCTCGACCTTGTAGCCCCGCTTCTCGGCCCAGCGGACATACATGCGCGCGAGCATCGCGGCCCAGTCGCAGCTTTCAGTGCCGCCCGCTCCTGAGTTGATCTCAAGAAACGTGTCGTTGGCGTCCGCCTCGCCGTCGAGCAGCGCCTCGATTTCTTTGGCGGCAGCCGTCTCTGCAAGGGCTTTCAGCGCCGTTTCGGCTTCGGCGACGACATCTCCGTCCGCTTCCAGCTCGCCAAGCTCAATGAGCTCGATATTGTCTTCGAGGTCCTGTCGGATTGCGCGGTAGGTCCCGACCGCGTCGACCAGGGTCTGCCGATCGCGCATCAGCTTTTGCGCCGCGGCAGGGTCGTCCCACAGGGTCGGGTCCTCAACCCGCGCGTTAAACTCTTCCAGCCGGTGGTCGACCGTCTCCAATCCGAGACGCTGGCCCAGAAGGTCGAGCGATTTGCGCACCTTCTCCACCGTGGCTTGCGTCTCTGCGCGCATGGATCCTCCTATGGCTGCAGGTCAGGCTTGGGGTATAGGCGCGCCTCAGGGTGCTCGCAAGGAGCCCTAAGCGCAACGCCGGAATGCAGAGAGAAGGCAGGTCGGAGCGGGGGGTGTGCCGCCCCGGGAGCGCCCGCGACGCGGAACCCGCTTAGTAGAGCCCACCCGATGAAAGCGACCCGAAAGACGCCTTCGGCGCGATCTCGACCGCGCGTCCCGTCGATGTCGTGACTGTCCGCGTGTTCTGCGGGTTTTGCCCGCGCTCGAAGAGCACGACATTCTCGCCCATGGTAAAGCCGCCATCGAGTGCCACGCCAAAGATCGGCACCTCGCCATCGCGCAGATACTCTGCGACGACATTCGTCCCGCTCGCCGTATCTGGAAGAAGCGCGCCGGAGAACCGGTCGATCTTGACGAAGTAGCCACCGGGCGGCACCGCGAATTGGCCGCCGCCATACTTGGCGACCGCCTCTTTCATGAATTGCGAGAAGACCGGTCCGCACAGCGTGCCGCCATAGGCCCCGGGGCCGAGCGAGCGCGGCTGGTCATGCCCAATGTAGCAACCTGCGGCAATGTTCGACGAATAGCCGACGAACCATACGTCCTTGCTGTCATTCGTCGTACCGGTCTTGCCTGCAATGGGCACGCCGAGCCCGGCATTGCCCACGGTGCTCGCGCCCGTGCCGCGCTGCACGCCGCCCTGCATCATGGAAGTGATCTGGTAGGCGGTGATCGCGTCGATGGCGGTATCGCGGTCGGTGATGATCCGCGGCGCAGCACCGGGGGCAAGGGCGGCCAGCTCGCATTCGGGGCAGCGGCGCTGGTCATGCTTGTAAACGGTGGCGCCCCACCGATCCTGAACGCGGTCCACAAGCGTCGGCTCGACGCGCTCGCCGCCATTGGCAAACATCGAATAGGCTGCCACCATCTTGTAGAGTGTTGTTTCCTGTGCGCCGAGGGCGTTGGCCAGAAACGGGTTCATATCGTCGTAGATGCCGAAATCCTCGGCATAGCGGGCGACGAGATCCATGCCGATCTCCTCGCCGAGGCGGATCGTCATGAGGTTCCGCGACTGCTCGATCCCGGTGCGCAGAGGCGTTGGCCCATAAAACCGGTTTGACGCGTTCTGCGGGCGCCAGACGCCCTCGGGCGTGTTGATCTCGATGGGTGCGTCCACGACGATGGTGGCTGGCGTATAGCCGCTGTCGAGCGCCGCGGCATAAACGAAGGGCTTGAAGGACGAGCCCGGCTGCCGCGTGGCTTGCGTCACACGGTTGAAGACCGAGTTCTGATAGGAAAAGCCGCCCTGCATGGCCAAGACGCGGCCATTGTGCACGTCCATCGCCATGAAGGCGCCCTGCACTTCGGGGATCTGGCGCAAGGTCCAGCCCTCGGCATCGGCCTTCCGCCGGACATGGACGACCTGGCCGGGCTCGAAATTCTCAAAGAAGTCGCCCCGGATCCAGCGGATATCCTCGCGCGGGATCACGGCTGGATCGCGGACGCCCTCGACCCCTAGGGTGAGCGACATCTCGGCGACCTCGAAGACCACCGCCGGGTGCCAATACCCTCCAAGATCCACGTCGCGCGCGACCTCTACGTCGCGCAGCGCGTCGCGCCAGGCCGCCTCGGTCAAAGCCTCGGCTGGGACGCTCTCGCCTGTTCCGCGCCAGATACCCTGGGCGCGGTCGTAGTTTTCGAGCGCGGTGCGCAGCGCCAATTCGGCGCGCGTCTGCAGATCGGGGTCGACGGTCGCTCGGATCGTGAGGCCGCCGCCGAAGAACTCCTCCTCGCCGAAATCCGATGAGAGCTGCCGGCGGATCTCGTCGGTGAAGTAGTTGCGCGGCGGCAAAGCACGGCGAAAACTGTCGAAATCGCCGTTTTGCACAGAGCGTAGCGGCTTTTCGCGTTCGGCCTCAAATGTAGGACGGTCGAGATAGCCGTTCTCGTACATCTCGCGCAGCACAAAGTTGCGCCGCCCTGTCGCCTCCTCTCTGGCGCGCACCGGGTGCAGTGTCGAAGGGGCTTTGGGCAGGGCTGCGAGATAGGCAGCCTCGTGCGGCTCGAGCTCGGCCAAGGTCTTATTGAAATAAGTCTGCGCTGCGGCGGCAACGCCATAGGAATTGGCGCCGAGATAGATCTCGTTGAGGTAGAGCTCGAGGATCTTGTCCTTGCTGAGCGCGGTCTCGACCCGAGCGGCCAGGATAATCTCCTTCATCTTGCGCTCGATGGTTCGGTCGCCCGAAAGAAGGAAGTTCTTCATCACCTGCTGGGTGATCGTCGAGGCGCCGCGCAGACCCTCGCCCTGGGCCGCGTCAACGGCGGCGGCGACCATGCCCCGCGGGTCATAGCCCGCATGGGTGTAAAAGTTTTTGTCTTCAGCCGAGATGAACGCCTCCTTGACGAGGTCGGGAATGTCGGATGACGCGATGAACAGGCGCCGCTCGACGGCAAACTCGTCTATGATCTGCCCCTCGACTGAATAGACCCGGCTGATCGTCTTTGGGGCGTAGTTCGCAAGCTCCTCATGGTCGGGCAATTCGCGCCCGTACATCCATAAGACCGCCATTGCCACCAAAGCGACAAAGAGCGCGCCGGTGGTCAGAAGCGTGAAGAGGCTGCCGAAGGCAGACAGGAGGAAGCGGATCATGGACGTGCCCCGTTCGATTTGGCTCAACCTATACAGGCTCGCGCCCCGTGCGAAAAGGTGTGCTCGCGAGACCACTTGTACCGGGCGCCTGTTTGCCAGGGGCAACGGTCGGCAGCTGGGGGTTCACGCACGCGCGGAAAGCAACGCTCCTTGGCGCGCAATAGAGGCCGGGAGGCCGCCGGGCCAGCGCCGTCCGACCCCCACGGCGCGGCGCTTGGTCGACGCATGCGCAGAACTCAGCGCAGGGAGACAGGTGGCTGGGATAATTCGCCCCAGTGCAAACGCGGCGGCGCCACCCCGCAAGACGGCACTGTCCCGGCTCCCGCCCCGCTCATTTCACCGCGATCTTGGGAAAATGGGCTATATGCTGGTGGCCAAAGCAAACCGCGCCACATCCCGCCAGACCGCCTCGGCCTGGAGATCGCGGAAGAGCCAGTGCCAACCTTCGGGATAGAGCACGAAACCCTCCGCGCCCGCGATCTGCTCATGCACGGCCCGCACCGCGCCGACAGGGATATATTCGTCCTTTTCGCCCATCAGCGTCAGCGTTGGCTGCCGCACCCGCGGCGCGGCGCGCGCCGCCCGGTCAGACACGCGCACCAGGCCCCAAAGCTCGCGCCCGGACGCATCGCTGTAATGCCAGGGGCTCTCGGCCGCCGCGCGCATCGCCGCGATATTGTCGCTCGGCTGGAGCGAGACGACACCGTCGCCCGTGAACCGCCGGTTCGGCGTAAACGCCCCAAGCGCCCAACCGCCGGCCCGCAGCGCGGGCGAAAGGTTGCGACCCCCGGCGATCGCGGGCGCGGCAAGAACCAAGCGGTCCGCGGCAAGGCCCTCGCCCGCCGCTGCCAAAGCAACGCCACCGCCCATCGAATGCCCGATCACCGTGAGCGGTAAACCGGGGTGCCGGGCGCGCAGCGCCGCGGCAATTGCGACTGCATCTGCGGCGAGGATCTCGGCCCCCGGCCATTGCCGCCGCGTGGCGTTCTCGCCAAAGCCGCGATGGTCATAGCCATAGGTCAGCAGGCCCCGCGCAGCCCAAAACCGCGCCGCGGCGTCGTAGGTCGTCTGCGCCGTATCGCCGTAGCCGTGAAGCGCGAGGATCATCGCGCGCGGCCGACCGGCAGGGGCCCAAGCGCTCAGCGCGAGTGCCGTGCCGCCCTCGCCCTCGATCTGGCCCGCCTCCAGGCGCACGGCGCCGAGCGGCTCGGGTGCGCCGAGGGGCCGCGGCCCGCATCCCGCAAGCGCCAGCATCCCGCCGAGGAGCGCGCGCCGCGTGAGCATGTCTGGTGCCAATCCGCCCCTCATCCGCGCGCGAAAAACGCGGCGAGCCGCTCGAGCCCTTCGGCGACGTCGGCGCTGCCCGCGGCGTAGCTGAGCCGCAACATCGAAGCGCCGCGCGCCGGATCAAAGTCGAGCCCCGGGGTCACCGCAACACCCGCCTCGTCGAGGATCCGCGCTGCCAACGCACGGCTGTCCGCGCCAAAGGCGCTCACATCGGCGTAGGCGTAGAACGCGCCATCGGGCGGCGCAAAACGCGGCAATCCCGCTTTCGGGAGCCCCTCCAGCATCAGTCTCCGGTTCTGAGCATAAATGGCACGGTTGGCGTCGAGCTCGGGGGCGCAATCCATCGCCGCGCGTGCTGCGACCTGGCTCGCATGGGAGGGGCAGATGAAGAGGTTCTGCGCCAACCGCTCATAGGTCCGGATCTCGGTCTCGGGCACGATCATCCAGCCAATGCGCCAGCCTGTCATCGAAAAGTACTTCGAAAACGAGTTGATGACGACGACGTTGTCAGAGACCTCAAGCGCCGAGACGGCGGGCGCATCATAGTGCAGGCCGTGATAGATCTCGTCGGAGATGAACGCGGCCCCAATCTCTTCGCAGCGCGCGATCAGAGCGGCGAGGTCGGCGCGGGCGAGCATCGTTCCGGACGGGTTGGCGGGCGAGGCCACGATGAGGCCCGCAAGCCCCTCGGGCACGTCCTCCGGCAACGGCCGATAGCGGTGCCTGGCCTGCGTCTCAAGACCCACCGGGCGGAGCGACAGCGCGGTCAGGATATGCCGATAGGATGGATAGCCGGGCAGACCGAGGCCGATGCGCTCGCCGGCGTCGAAGAGCGCGGTGAAGGCGAGGATGAAACCGCCCGACGCGCCGGGCGTGACGATCACCCGCTCGGGGTTGATGTCCAGCCCATACCAGTCGGCGTAGAGCCGCGCGATCCGAGCGCGCAGCGCGGGCAAGCCAAGGGCGACCGTGTAGCCGAGCGGCGCCTCTTCCAGCGCCGCGGCGAGCGCTTTACGCGCGCCTTGGGGCGCGGGCGTGCAGGGTTGGCCCACTTCCATATGGATGACACGGTGCCCCTCGGCTTCGCGGCGCCGTGCGGCTTCCATCACATCCATCACGATAAAGGGATCGACAGCGCTCCGGGTTGATGCCCGCATGGCGGCCTCCATAGACTTGCGCCCATGGGCCGCTATAGAGGTGGGCACGCGCCGTCAACCATCCCGGAGGTGAGGGGCAATCGAACCGATCCACCGCATCGTCTCGCGCCTAAAGGGGGCGCTCCTTGGCGCCTTTGCGGCCGCGCTGCTCCTGGTTCCGCTGGCGCAGCCCGCTGCGGCGCAAACGCTTTTGCGCGATGCCGAAACCGAGCGGGCACTGCGCGAGCTTGCCCGCCCGGTGATCGCCGCCGCGGGCCTCTCTCCGGCGCAGGTGCGGATCATCATCATCCGTGACAGCGCGCCCAATGCCTTCGTCATCGACGGGCGGGCGATTTTTCTGACCTCGGGCCTCATTCTCAAGATGAAACGGCCAGAGATGCTTCAGGCCGTGATCGCGCACGAGGTCGCCCATATCGCAAACGGCCATATTACCCGCCGCGCCGCCAATATGCGCGCCGCACGCAACGTCGCGCTTCTGGGGCTCGCGCTCTCAGCAGCGGTTGCCAGCGAAAGCCCGGCGGCGGCGGCAGGCCTCGCCATCGGCAGCCAGAGCTCGGCCATGCGCAGCTTTCTCGCCCATACACGGGCCGAGGAAATCGCCGCCGACCAATCGGGCATCCGCTATCTTGCCCGCGCCAATATCGACCCGACCGGTATGGTCGAAGTCCTAGAGATCTTCCGCGGCCAGGAGGCACTCAGCCCGCGCCGGCAGGACGCCTATGTCCGTACGCACCCGCTCTCGGCCGACCGTATCCGCGCCGTCCGCGGCTTTGCCGCCGCGTTTCAGGAGGTCGACGCTCCGGATCCGAACGCCCGCTATTGGTTCACCCGCTCCCAGGCCAAGCTTTCGGCTTTTCTGCGCAACCCGAGCTGGACGCTGCGCCGCATTTCGCCCGGCGACACCTCGGATGCCGCGCTCGTGGCCCGGGCCGTTGCCCACAGCCAGGCCGCCGATGCCACGAACGCGCTCGCAGCCGCAGATGCGCTGATCGCCAAGCGCCCGTCCGACCCCTACGCGCATGAGCTCCGTGGCTGGGTCCTGTTCCACGGGCGGCAATTCGCGGCCTCCGCCAATTCCTATGCACGCGCGGCTGAGCTTGCGCCCTCCGAGCCGCTGATTGCCGCGGGCTATGGCCGCGCGCTCCTCGCGACCGGGATAAACGACGCCCGCGCGCTCGACGTGTTGAGCCGCGCCCGCGCGCGCGATCCGTACAACCCTGCGCTCCTACGCGATCTCGCCCAGGTCCAAGCCCGTCTCGGCCAGCGTGGGGCCGCTTCGCTCTCGACCGCCGAGCGCTATGCCCTGGGCGGCCGGTTGAAGGATGCTGCCATCCATGCCAAGCGTGCCACTGGCCTCTTGCCGCGCGGCTCGGCCGGCTGGCAGCGTGCGCAGGATATCGCAAACGCCGCAGCAACCCAAGACAGAAGGAATTGAGCCTATGACGTCCTTCCTTTTCCGCCTGCCCCGCGCCGCCCTGCTGACCGCCGCGCTCGCCGCCCTCCCGCTCGCAGCACTGCCCATCACGGCCCTCGGCCAAGCCGCTGAGGAGATGAGCGACGCAGAGCGAGAGGCCTTTCGCGCCGAGATCCGCGCCTATCTCCTCGAAAACCCCGAAGTGCTGATGGAAGCGCTTGAAGTTCTGGAGGCGCGCGAAGCCGCAGCGCAGGCCGAGATGGACGATCTGATGGTCCAGGCGAATGCCGAGGCGCTCTTTGAGAGCCCGCATGCCTGGGAGGGCGGCAACCCCGAGGGCGACATCACCCTGGTCGAGTTCATTGACTACCGCTGCGGCTTTTGCCGGCGGGCCTTTCCCGAAGTGCAGGAGCTTGTCGAAAGCGACGGTAACATCCGCATTGTCGTGAAGGAGTTCCCGATCCTCGGTGAGCAATCGGTACTCGCCTCGCGCTTTGCCATCGCGACAAAGATGATTGCGGGCGACGCGGCCTATAAGGACGTCCATGATGCGCTGATCACCATGCGTGGCGATATGAACCCGCTGGCGCTTGAGCTTGTGGCTGTCGATCTTGGCCTCGATGCCGACGCGATCGTGGCCAAGATGGAGGACGAGGAAGTCACCGACGTGATCCGCGCGAACCACGCGCTGGCCCAGGCGCTTCAGATCCAAGGCACGCCGACCTATGTGCTCGGCGGGCAGCTCGTGCGCGGCTATGTTCCGCTCGACGGACTGCGCGAGATGGTCGAGGCGGAGCGCACGGAGGGCTGAGGATGGAGATCGTTCGCCCCGAAGAGGCGGAAACGGCCACAGGGCCAGATGCCTACTTCACCGGTCGGGTGCGGATGGAGGGGCGCTTCGCCACGCCCGATCCCGCACGGCTCAGGGGCGTGACCGTGACGTTCGAGCCCGGCGCGCGCACGGCCTGGCACACCCATCCCTTGGGTCAAACGCTGCTTGTGACGGCGGGGGTTGGCTGGGCGCAAGTCGATGGCGGTCCCCGTGAGACGATCCGCGCGGGCGACCGGGTGTGGTTCGAGCCCGGCGTCAAGCATTGGCACGGGGCGACGGCAACGACCGCCATGACCCATATCGCTCTGCAAGAAGCGGACGCGACCGGCTCAAACGTCGACTGGTTGGAGCATGTGACGGACGCGGACTACGACCCCTAGTCGGAGCAGCCGACCTCGGCCGCGAGCGAGAGTACCCGACCAGTACCTTAAGTCGAAGCAACCGACCAATTCCTCTAGCGAGAGCAACCGACCGATCCCTCTAGTCGAAGCAACCGACCAATTCCGCTAGCGAGAACAGCCGAATTCGGCCCTTCGCCGGAACGGTTGACTACGGCCTCCGGTCGGAGCAGCCACCTACGACGCCAGGTCGGCGCGCTCGGGCTAGGATCACAACCGCGAGGCGTTACGAACGGGAACGCCTCCACGCTGCCGCCGCAGCCGTCCTACTCCGCCGGTTCGGTAACGCTGTCCGCGCGTTCGGTCTCCTCCGCCGCGCGCTGGCCTTCGAGGACCTCCGCACGTTTCTCGACCTCCTCGACGATATGGTCGATCATCTGCTCGTTGGACATCTTGTGGCTCTGCTTGCCCGCGAGATAAACCATGCCGGATCCAGCCCCGCCGCCCGTGAAGCCGACATCGGTCATCAGCGCTTCGCCGGGCCCGTTCACCACGCAACCGATAATCGACAGCGACATCGGCGTCTTGATATGTTCGAGCCGCTTTTCCAGCGTCTCCACCGTCTTGATCACGTCAAAGCCTTGGCGCGCGCAGGACGGGCAAGAGATGATGTTCACGCCTCGGTGGCGCAGCCCGAGCGCCTTCAGGATCTCATAGCCGACCTTCACCTCTTCGACCGGATCGGCCGAGAGCGACACGCGGATCGTGTCGCCGATCCCCATCCAAAGGAGGTTGCCCAAACCGATGGCGGACTTGATAGTGCCCGAGGTAAAGGCCCCGGCCTCGGTGATCCCCAGATGGATCGGACAGTCGGTGGCGTCGGCAATCTGCTGATAGGCCGCAGCCGCGAGGAAGACGTCGGAGGCTTTGCAGGAGATCTTGAACTCGTGAAAGTCGTTGTCCTGCAAGATCTTGATGTGATCGAGCCCGCTCTCGACCATCGCATCGGGGCACGGCTCGCCATATTTTTCCAGAAGGTGCTTTTCGAGGCTGCCGGCATTCACGCCGATCCGGATCGAACACTCATGGTCGCGCGCTGCCTTGATGACCTCTTTGACGCGATCCGCGTTGCCGATATTGCCTGGATTGATCCGCAGGCAGGACGCGCCGGCCTCGGCGGCCTCGACCCCGCGTTTGTAGTGAAAGTGAATGTCGGCAACGATCGGCACCGGGCTCTCGCGTACGATCTCTTTCAACGCAGTCGAGCTTGTCTTGTCGGGGACGGAAACGCGCACGATGTCGGCCCCGGCTTCGGCGCAGGCCAGCACCTGTTCGACGGTCGCTTTGACGTCGGTCGTGGGCGTATTTGTCATCGTCTGAACGCTGATCGGCGCGTCGCCTCCGACCTTTACTGCACCCACAGAAATCTGACGGCAGGTGCGGCGATAGATGTTGCGCCACGGGCGAATGTGATTGAGCGACATGGGGCCCCTTTAAGCGGATCGCATCCCGCCCTGAACATAGGCCGCGGTATGGGCTCGTGCAACGCCAGCAGGCACAGGTGCCGTGCGATCTCACAGGGCCAGTGAATTGACAGGTCACGCATTCTGGCCGGGCTCACGATCTGCTCGGCCCAGTGAACACACAGGGCCAGTGATCTGACAGGGCCAGTGATCTGACGGGGCCAGTGATCTGACGGGGCCAGTGATCTGACGGGGCCAGTGATCTGACGGGGCCAGTGATCTGACGGGGCCAGTGATCTGACGGGGCCAGTGATCTGACGGGGCCAGTGATCTGACGGGGCCAGTGATCTGACGGGACCGGTCTGCTACGTTTCGGCTACTCGGCGATGGGTGCGTCGCTCGTCTCCGCAGGCTCCCCTTGCGCCGTGAGCGCCGCCTCGGCAAAGGCGACCGCTTCGCGCGCCACGGCGTCTTCGGTCGTGTCGACGCGTGCGAATTCCTGCGTGAGGTCTTGCGAGCTGAGCGCGATCTGGTCGACGACCGCGCCGTCTGGCCCGGCCGGTCCAAAGGTCTGCCCGTTTACTGTGAAAAAGACTGCGCCAGCGGCGCCTGTCCGAAGGGTCGGCGCGTCATCTGCGGTCGGAACAATCCAGCTGTCGCCGGGCTGCATGATCCGTTCCAGCAGAACCGAGCCGTCACCCGCGCGCACGCGGACCCATGCCTCGCGGACAGCGATGAGCATCACTTCGGGGATGTCTTCGGTGACCCGCGGCGTCGCGCCGGGCTCGGCAAAGGCAAGCTCGGTCTCAGGCCCTAGATCTGAACCTGAACCTGGATCCGACCCGAACCCGGGGGCCGTTGTCGCACTGGTAAAGGCCGCCTCAGGCGCGGAAGGCGTTCCCGCCGGGGGGGCGTAGAGGCCGGAGGGCGAGATCGGCGCAACACCCCCGCCAGGGACCCCACTGCTCGCGAGCGCGCCAATCTCCTCAGGGTTGATTGAGGCAATCGGGCCGTCGCGCGCGATCATGACAGGGGTTTCGAGCGTTTGCGGTCGGTAGAGTTCGGCGAGCGCATCGGGCGTGGCAGCGGAGATGCCAGCAAATTCGGGCGCCTCGTCATCGCCCTCGAAGGTCACGCCCTCCAGCGGGTCGATCTGAGCGACGGCGTTGGGCGCCCGCTCGACCGGGGCGACAGTCACGCGCTGCACTTCCTTGAGCACAGACCAGCCGCCGTAGCCGATCCCCGTAATGAGCAGAAGGAGCACCAGGATCGAGCCGATGGCGCGTGGCTCCAGCGAAGAGAGCGGACTGCGTTGGGCGGGGAGATAGGAGACGCGCGGCTGCGCGATCGGGTCCCGCTCGCCTCCGACGCGTCCCTCCGGCGCCCGGCGAAAGACGGGCCCCTTGATCCGGCCCTTGCCGCCCGCGCCGTTAGGAAAGACTTTCTCCATGCCGGTGACCGGCGTGAAGCCCGACTCTTCGCAGAAAGTCTCGAACGTCCACTCCGGGTCGAGCCCAAGGTACCGGGCATAGGAGCGAACATAGCCGGCAATGAACCCCGTCGTTTCAAACGCAGAGATGTCGGCATTCTCGATCGCGGCGATGTAGGTCGCTTTGATCTTCAGCTCACGCTGCACGTCGAGGAGAGATTTACCGAGGGTCGCGCGCTCGCCGCGCATGACGTCGCCAATGCGCAGGTCGAAGTCGTCAAAGCTGCGTGGCTCGCCCGGACGCTCCGCGTCCGAGGGCGGTTCGCGCCGCCCGATCAACTGCCCGGCCCCGTGTTTGTCACGCTTTTGTCCCCATGGCTGGCGATTCGACTATCCGCCAATCCTTACAAAAGCGTTAGCACGAGCCCGAGCGGGATGCACCCCACTCGCTTTTGGCGCGGTCCTCAGGCCGAGAGGTCGGCGCGATTTAGCGCACAATGTGCCCAAAGACTGTCCATCGCGCGTATCAACTCATCGATCATCTTGGGGTTGTGAACGGGCGAGGGCGTGAACCGCAACCGCTCCGTGCCGCGCGGGACCGTGGGAAAGTTGATCGGCTGGCAGTAAATGCCATGCTCTTCCAAGAGCATGTCCGAGATGCGTTTGCAGTGGACCGGATCGCCCACGATCACGGGTACGATATGGCTGCCATGGTCGATGATCGGCAGGCCGAGTGCGATGAGGCGGCGCTTTAGCATGCTTGCCTGCTGTTGATGCAGGTCACGGCGGGCCTGATCTGTCTTGAGATGCGCAACCGACGCAGCCGCCCCCGCGGCGACAGCAGGCGGCAGCGAGGTCGTAAAGATAAAGCCTGGAGCGTAGGAGCGTATGGCGTCGCAAAGCTTGACCGATGCCGCCACATAACCGCCCATCACGCCATAGGCTTTGGCCAGCGTGCCGTTGATCATGTCGATCCGGTGCATCAGGCCGTCGCGCTCAGCCACGCCCGCGCCGCGCGGACCATACATCCCAACCGCATGGACCTCGTCGAGATACGTGAGCGCGCCAAACTCATCCGCAAGGTCGCAGATCGCGGCCATCGGCGCGAAATCCCCCTCCATCGAATAGATCGATTCGAAGGCGATGAGCTTTGGCGCGGCCGGATCGTCCTGTGACAGCAACTCGCGAAGATGCGCAACGTCATTGTGCCGAAAAATCCGCTTGGCTCCGCCATTGCGGCGCACGCCCTCGATCATCGAGGCATGGTTGAGCTGGTCGGAATAGATGATCAGGCCAGGCAGCAGCTTCGGCAGCGTCGAAAGAGTTGCATCGTTGGCAATGTAGGCCGACGTAAAGAGCAACGCGGCACCCTTGCCATGCAGATCGGCAAGCTCGGCCTCGAGCCGCTTGTGGTAAATTGTGGTCCCCGAGATGTTGCGCGTCCCGCCCGAGCCCGCACCCGTCGCCTCCAGCGCCTCGTGCATCGCACCCAGTACGACCGGGTGTTGGCCCATGCCGAGGTAGTCGTTTCCACACCAAACGGTGATGTCCTGTTCGGTCCCATCCGGACGGCGCCAAACGGCATGGGGAAATTGTCCCCGGCGACGCTCGATGT
Organism: Pseudomonadota bacterium; assembly: GCA_038745585.1. Lineage (GTDB taxonomy): Bacteria > Pseudomonadota > Alphaproteobacteria > Rhodobacterales > Rhodobacteraceae > HLUCCA09. The sequence goes on along the minus strand of JBCDLH010000007.1, from coordinate 146,695 downwards.
CGATGAAGGTCCGGTAGCGCCCCTCCTCATGCAAAGCGGTGATGGCGGCGTCGAAGGCCTCCTCGTAGCGCGCTTTGCCGAAATTCTCCGGGGCGGTGTTGGGCAGAATGTACGGCACCTGGGATTTACCTCGGTCTTGGTTCGTGAGCGGGGTAACCCCCGCCTGCGTATTCGATATCTATTGTACGGCTCGATCTTTGACATAGCGCAAATGACCGAGGCGCCCGTCAGGAGCGACATTCCGTCTCGCACGCCGCTGTGTGCGTCCCGCGCTGGCGCCGCTAGGGGTCCGCAACCACAATCTGACAGGGTGCAACGCTGTCCTCAGACGCAGCGGCGTTACAATTGGCCAACGCCCGGCTCCCGTCTCCGCGGGCAAAGGCGAAATGCCCGGTTTCATTAGAGATCGCAAAAGCTTTGGGGCTGTCGAGCCGGCGAAAGTCGCCACGGAGCGCTTCTGTCGCCGTGGCCGACAGGGTCAACACGCCGGGGGCATAGTTTCGCGGCACGGTTTGCGCCACGATCACACAAGGCGCGCCGGTTGTCCGCCTCGCGTTGCATGCCGAGAGCGCCGCCTCCGCTGCCGCTTCGGGCGAGTGATGATTGGCGACGCTGAGGCCCGATTGGTTCTCGGGCGGATCCCCCGGCGAGAGCACCAGCGCGCCATAATAGGGAAACTGCTCAGCGGCCTGTTCCAGCTGCCGCTTTGCCGCCCGGTCCAAGAAGTCGAGGTCGGCAACAATGACCGCCATCCGCGGCGCGGCGACCTGACTGCGCGCCTCACGCTCGGTCAGCGTCTCAGCGCCGGCGCTGAGACCGAGGACGAGACCGAGGGCAAGTGCTGTCACAAACGGACCATGGGCAATTGGCATCAGGCGCGCACTCCTGCGAAAAGTCGTATCATTGGGCTGGGTGTGGTTCTACCTACGTAGAACGGGGGCGACCAGTTCAGAAACGCCCACCCAGGGCTGAATGGCCCGCAGACCGAGCCCCGATTACCTCTGACTGCTGTGTGGTCTTTTGGCGCCAAGACAACTCAGCGACTGTTCGCGCCCGATCCGCACAGCGCCGGCACCCAGGGAGTCCAACAGCGCAGCTCTCGCGCGGGACGCGTGCGACGGCGCGTGCCACGACGCGTGCGACAAGGGCGCGACACTTAGCGGGCACGCGTCGGCCTCAGTCCGGCCTGTCTGTGGATGAATTGACGCAACACGGGGATCGCGCTATGTGCCGCGACATCTGGCGATGCGCGCCAGATATAGACGCTGGGGCGTCAACTCGCGTCCCGAACTTTGAACGGCACCACGGCATGCGGCCGATCGCCGATTTGGGATGCGAATGACAACATTTTCCGATTTGAAATTGGACGCCAAAGTCCTCAAAGCCGTTGAAGAGACGGGTTACGAAACACCGACGCCGATCCAGGAAGGCGCCATCCCCCCCGCCCTCGAAGGGCGCGACGTCTTGGGGATCGCACAGACTGGGACCGGCAAGACCGCCTCCTTCACCCTTCCGATGATCACGTTGCTCAAACGCGGGCGTGCCCGAGCAATGATGCCGCGCAGCCTCGTTCTCGCGCCGACGCGCGAACTCGCCGCGCAAGTGGCCGAAAACTTCGACACCTATGCGAAATACACCAAGCTTACCAAAGCCCTGCTGATCGGCGGCGTGTCCTTTGGCGAGCAGGACAAGCTGATCGGCAAGGGCGTCGACGTGCTGATTGCGACGCCGGGGCGCCTGCTCGACCATTTCGAGCGCGGCAAGCTGATCCTGGCGGATGTCAAGGTGATGGTCATCGACGAGGCCGACCGGATGCTCGATATGGGCTTTATCCCTGATATCGAGCGGATCTTCGGGCTCACAAACCCGCTCGTGCGCCAAACCCTCTTTTTTTCGGCGACGATGCCGCCCGAAATTGAACGGCTGACCAAGACGTTTCTGTCGAACCCCGCCAAGGTTGAGGTCGCCCGACAGGCCACGACGTCCGAGACGATCACGCAAGGCTGCGTGCAGTTTAAGCCGTCGCGCAAAGACCGCGCGACTTCGGAGAAACGGGGAATCCTACGGGATCTGATCGCCGCTGAGGGCGATGAATGCCGCAACGCGATCATCTTTTGCAACCGGAAGGTCGAGGTCGACGTGGTTGCAAAATCGCTGAAAAAGCACGGGCTAAATGCCGAGCCGATCCATGGCGATCTTGATCAGTCGCACCGGACGCGCACGCTCGATGGCTTTCGCGACGGGTCGATCAGGTTTCTGGTGGCCTCCGATGTCGCCGCGCGCGGACTCGACATTCCCAATGTCAGCCACGTCTTCAACTTTGATGTGCCGAACCACGCCGAAGACTATGTTCATCGGATCGGGCGGACCGGACGCGCCGGCAAGCTGGGCCGCGCCTACATGATCGCCACGACGCCGGGCGACGACAAGGCGCTTGCGGCGATCGAAGACATGATTGGCCAAGGCGTGCCCAAGATCGATCGTCCGCCGCGCAGCGATGCGCCCGCGATGGCCGAAGACGCGCCTGCCAAGGCCAGACGCAGCCGCGCGCCCAAATCCGAGACCGCCGATGCGGGCGCGTCTCTGCCCGAGCCTGCCCGCTTGAATGGGTCGGCCCATCGGCCAGAGCCGCGCGAAGACGAGGGCGAAAGCCGGCGCTCTCGGCGATCTCGCGGGGGACGCGGGCGCCGGAGCGACGACGACAAGCCCGTCATCGGGATGGGCGATCATGTACCCGAGTTTATCCTGCGCTCTTTCGCCTAGCCTCGCTCTTTCGGCGAGCTTCGCTCTCACGTGGAGCTTCGCTACTTCGTCCCGGTCCGCGGTTTCCTTGGGAAAGGCCTCGGTGCTGCGCTAGGGAGCGCACCCTCAGATGAGGTTCCAAAGGCTCGCTTCGGCGTAAAGCTCTGGCGCCGTTGTTGTTTCGGCAAAGCTCTCAGGCGAGAGCGCATCGAGCCCGCCATCGACGAAGATGACCTCCTCGATGCCGCGCGCCGTGACGCCGATCTCATCAAGGTCCCAAGCGCCGGTCCGCTGCTCGAACGCTGACCGGCCGCCGAGATCGACATCGGCCTCGGTCACCAGAAACAGAATGTCCACGCCTAGGCCGCCGCTGAAACTGTCCGCGCCAAGCCCGCCGCCCGATAGCGTGGGATCCATCCAGACGAAGACATCGTCGCCAAGCCCGCCCTCGACCCGGTCATTGCCCGCGCCGTCGAAGATTGTGTCGTCGCCGCGGTTGCCGCGCAGGTCGTCATCGCCGGCGCCGCCGAAGATCAGATCGTCGTCCGAGCCGCCGCGGAGCAGGTCCTGCCCGCTACCGCCGGAAATAAGATCATCGCCGAAGCCGCCGGTGATCTGATCGTCCCCCGCGCCGCCAAAGCCGACATCGTCACCGCTCAGCATGAACACAATGTCCTGCCCGACCCCGCCGAAGGCGACACCCTCACGTCCGCTTGTCAGGTCGAAATCGTCGCCATCTCCAAGAAAGAGCACCTCCTCGGTAAAACTCGCTGCCGAGAACGCGCCGACGATGCCCTGCAACGCGCCGCTGAAATGGACCTCATCGATAAACTGCACCGTGTCTATCGGCAGGTCCGCAACGTCGGGCTCGGGGTCAATATCGACGCCGGTGAGCGTCAGATCAGCGTCGAATTCGAGCTGATCGGCATCCGGGATGCCTTGGAACGCGTAATACGGGCCCTTGGCGGCAAAGCCATAGCCGGCGGCGTCGAGATCGATCTCCTCCGTCAGAAGGTCGAGCCGGACGACCATCGCCTCGACGTCACTCTCGCTCTCGATCTCCTGCGCCGTTGTCTGCAGCACCGCGTTGACCGCGTTGACGACCGCCTCACCCGTATCACGGACAAATTGCGGAAGGTCACTCGCCCCTGGAAAGAAATCGGTGTCGGGCAGCGCGTACATCGCCACCTGATCCACAAGGTCAGACCGGGCAAGGTCGAGCGCGGTCTGCCGCGACGCTGCAACAAGCTGCGCAATCACCAGGGGCGCTTGGGCCAGGTTGCTTCCCAGATCGGCGATGTCGTTCAGCCCGTAAAACGCCGTAGCGAGGACCGTGTCGTCCTCCTCGACGTCGGGCGCGTCGTCCGTGGGGCTGGGCGCCGCGCCGTCCAGCAACCTTTCGAGTTGCCCCCCCACGTTGAGATCGAAGTCCAACACCGCCGGGTCGACCGACGGATCGAGGAGCAGCTCAAACCCGTCGAACCGCTCCCCCACCGTCTCTTCGCCCAAGAGCCGCGCCCCGCCGACTGCGTATCCCGTAAGATCCGCGCCCAGTAGCTCGGCCGCGACTTGGGTGAAGGCAGGCCCGTTCGCGAAGACGCCCACATAGCCCGGATCGAGAACCGGCGGCCCTATCGGGAAGGCCAGTGGATCGACCAGGAGTGTCTGCGTCAGGTCGAACACGACCCCTGAGTCGCTCAGGCTGTCGCCCAGGGTGACGATGGTTGTCGGCTCGGTCGAAAACATCTCTCTACACCTCGATCAGAAGCGGCGCGGGGCCAGGACGGTCGTGGCGCAGAGAGCTGCGCCAGACTAGGCGACCGCTTGGGCCCGCCGCTCGAACGCCACCGGCAGGTCGACCCGGCGACGGTCGGGGCGCACGCCGGCAGCAGAGACCAGCATTGCCTTCAGCGCGGCGGATAGCAACAGGGCAAAGATCGTGCCCCAGGCCGAGAGGAAATAGATGCCGATCGCAGCCAAGGCCCCCAGCTTGGCCACGACCAGCGCCCAAAGGGCCGATACAACACCAACGAAACTCGCAAGCAAAACAACACCAACGACCATTTACGCGCCCTTTCTCATCAAGTTTTACGGGTGCGAGATACGGCGCATCGGGGTCCTGCGTCAAAGCCTATCGCAGGCCATGGTTTACGCAAGCGTCATGCGAAAACGGATCTATGACAAGCGCGAAACGACGACGGTGACTTCGGGTTTGCGGCCGATCTCTTCGGCACAAATCTGGCGCACGACACGGCGCAGCATCTCGTCGAGTTTATCATCATCGGTGACCGTACTGTCCTCGGCGCGCTGAAGCGCCTGGCTCGCCTCCCCCTCGATCAACTCGACAAGCGGCGCACGGGAGCGGCCCTCGGGCGCAAGCCCCATGATCTCGGCCCAGGGCTCGCCCAATGGCTCGTCGTGTTCGTCCAGCAGCAATGTCAGCATCACATGCCCGTTGAGCGCCATGCGGATGCGTGCGCGGACGACACCGTCGAGCGCACCGATCCGGATAGAGCCGTCGAGATAGGTCCGCCCAGCCTCGACATGCTCGGCCACGACCGGCTCGGGGCCCGTGAGGTCGAGCATCGTGCCGTTGGTTGCCACCAGCGAGGGGATGCCGCGCGCCTTGGCGACCTCGGCATGCCGGCGCAGCATGCGGTGCTCGCCATGCATTGGCACGAGCATCTCCGGGTGGACCAGCTCATGCAGCATTTCGAGATCGGGCCGGTTGGCATGGCCCGAGACGTGATAATCGGAGGTCGAGTCGTCGACCACATCGACGCCCTTCTCCGAGAGCTGGTTGATGATCTCGATGACGCCGCGCTCATTCCCGGGGATCGTCTTGGACGAAAAGAGGAATAGATCACCCTCGCGCAGCTCGAGCCCGAGATATTTGCCGCGCGCAAGCTGGGCCGACGCCGCCCGCCGTTCGCCTTGGCTCCCCGTGACGATCAGCAGGAGGTTTTCACGCGGGATGTTCGACGCCTCCTCGGCAGTCACGAAAGGCGGGAAGGTGCCCGATACGCCGGTTTCTTGGGCGACTTTCACCATCCGTTGCATCGCCCGGCCCAAGAGACAAACAGAGCGCCCGGCCGCGGTCCCCGCCTCGGCCAGCGTTTTTACCCGCGCGACGTTGGAGGCAAAGGTCGTGGCCACGACCATGCCGCGGGCATGGCCCGACACCAGGTCGGTGATCCGCGGTCCCACCGTGCTTTCGGAGCGGCCGGGATGCGGGACGCTGATATTGGTGCTGTCGCATGTCAGAACCCTGACGCCGCTCTGGGCGATCTGCCCCCAGAGCGCGGGGTCGAACGGCTCGCCGACAACCGGGTTTCCGTCGAGCTTGAAATCGCCAGTATGGACGATCCGGCCCGCCGGCGTGTCGAGCAGGATCGCCGAGCTTTCGGGGATCGAGTGCGACACCGGCAGGAAGGAGAGCCGAAACGGCCCTGCTTCGATCTCTTCGGGGAAGGGATGCGCGACGTGGAGCGCGCTTGCCGGCTGCCCTTGCTCTTCGAGCTTGCGCAAGGCGAGCGCGGCCGTGAAGCGGCGGGCATAGACCGGCGCCTGAAGCTCTGCCCAGAAATGACCCAACGCGCCGATATGATCCTCATGGCCGTGGGTGATCACGATCGCGTCAAGCCGGTCGCGCCGCTCGACCAGCCAAGACAGATCGGGAAAAATCAGGTCCACCCCCGGCGTCGCATCCATGTTCGGGAACGTCACGCCGAGATCGACGAGCACCAGCCGCTCGGCATCCGGCGGACCGTAGCCATAGACATAGGCGTTCATGCCGACTTCGCCTGCCCCCCCAAGGGGGAGGTAGATCAGCCGGGCGTTGGGATCTGTCATGCAGGGGGGCCTGTATTCTGGTTATGCCGGTGGATGACGGTCAGCCCGTGCATCGTGATGTCGTCCTCAAAGACGTCGAACAGGGTATCGCCCTGCATAAAGAGGGGTGCAAGGCCCCCAGTACCAATGATTTTCATGGGCGTGACATACTCGGCGCGGATCCGGGCACAGACCTCGCGCACCAGCCCAATATAGCCCCAGAAGACGCCCGACTGCATGCAGGTCACGGTGTTGGTTCCGATGACCTTTTCCGGGCGCCCGATATCCACATGCGGCAGTGCCGCCGCCGCCATATGCAGGGCCTGCAAGCTCAGATTGACCCCGGGCGAGATCACTCCGCCGATATAGGCGCCGTCGCCCGCCACCACGTCAAAGGTTGTGGCCGTGCCGAAATCGACGACGATGAGATTGCCGCCATGCCGGTCATAGGCGCCGGCCGTATTGACGAGCCGGTCCGGGCCCACTTGGGTGCCCGGGTCCACGCGCGGGTCGGCCGGCAGGGCGCAATCGGGCTTGCCGACAACGAGGGGGCGTGTGCCGAAGTAGCGGTCGCTGAGGATGCGCAGGTTGAAGACGACCCGCGGCACGGTCGAGGAGATGATCACGTCGTCGATCTTGACGCCATCGGGGCCGTTGAGCCCGTGGTGCTCCAAGAGCGTGCGAAACCAGACGAAGTACTGATCGGCGGTGCGCTGATGTTCGGTCGACGTGCGCAGGGTCAAGAGGAACCTCGTGCCGTCCCACACGGAAAAGACGGTGTTGGTGTTACCGCAATCGATGCATAGGAGCATGGGGCGGGCCTCCTTGTCCGGCGGGGCGCAAGCTGCGTCTAAAAGTAGACATCAGCCGCGGGGATCGTCTGGCGCCCGGCGGCGGTCAAGAGGACGAGATGCCCGGCCGCATCGATCGTCTCGAACGTCCCTTGATATTCATCTGGGCCAACCCGTGCACGGATCGGCTGACCCAGGCGGGCCGCGCGGGCGAGCCAGGCCTCCCGGATCGGCGCGAAGCCCTCTGCTGCCAAGGCCGCCTCGCGTGCGGCAAAGGCTCCGGCAAGCGCGTCGAGACACTCGGCTGGGGCGATCTCGACCTGAAGAGCATCGCGCAGAGACGCCGGACGCACGGCACCCGCCTCCACCTCCGCAGCGCTCGGCGCTGCCGCAAGGTTGACGCCGATGCCGACGAGGAGCGCGCCGTCGCCGAGCCGTTCGAGGAGGATCCCGGCGACCTTACCGCCATGGAGGAGCACATCGTTCGGCCATTTGAGCGCAAAGGCGTCGGCGCGGCCAGTCAGGCCGCTTAAGGCATCAAAGAGGGCGAGGGCGGCGACGAAGCTGCGCAAGGCCGCCGCCTCTGCGTCGCCGGTCGGGCGCATGACCAGTGTGGCCGCGAAGTTGCCCGGCGGCGCGCGCCAGACCCGGCCTTGGCGGCCGCGCGCCGCTGTTTGCGCGCCTGCCATGATCCATGTGGGCTCGGTGATGTCACCCACGCGCCGCGCCGCTTCGGCCATCGTGCTATCGACCCGGGGGAGGACGATGCGGCCCACCGCGTCGGGCCAGGCCAATGCGCCGAGCGTGCGGCTACTGGACAAGCGAGGCTGCGGCTTGAGCGGCTAGCCCGTCGATGCCGAAGAGGTTTACGACGCCCAGAAAAGTGACCGCCGCCGAGCCCATCAGAAAGCCCCACTGGACCGGCCCCATCTCGCCGTCGATCCGCTCTGCGTCGGGCGAGCCGAAATACATGAAGTAGACGATCCTGAGATAGTAGAACGCCCCGATGACCGAAGCGACCGCCCCCGCGATGGCGAGCCACGCCAGACCTCCGTCGACGGCGGCCAGGAGCACGGAATACTTCGCAAAAAACCCAATGAGCGGTGGCACGCCCGCCATCGAGAACATCAGGATTAGGATCGCGAGCGCCTGAAGCGGTTGCTTTTCGGAGAGCATTGAGAGGCTCTCGATCCGTGTGACGGCCCGGCCGTCGCGGGCCATCGACAGAATGAAGGCGAACGTGCCGATATTCATCGTCACATAGATCGCCATGTAGAGGAGCATGGCCTCAACGCCCGCCTGCGTCCCCGCGGCAAGGCCAATCAGCGCATAGCCCATATGGCTGATCGAGGAATAGGCCATCAGTCGTTTGATGTCGCGCTGGCCGATGGCGGCGATGGCCCCGAGAAAGACCGAGACGACGGCGAGAAAAGCCACGATCTGCTGCCAATCGGCGACGGCATTGCCGAAGGCGTCATGCATCACGCGGCCAAACATCGCCATGGCGGCGACCTTGGGCGCAGTTGCAAAGAACGCGGTTACCGGCGTCGGCGCGCCTTCATAGACATCGGGCGTCCACATGTGGAACGGCGCGGCGGAGACCTTAAAGGCCAGGCCGGCCGCCATGAACGCAAGTCCGATCAGCAAACCAAGCGCGATCTCGCCCTCTGTCGCCGCCATGATGATCCCATCGAACGCCGTCGTGCCGGCATAGCCATAGGTCAACGACGCACCGTAAAGGAGCATGCCCGAAGAGAGCGCGCCGAGGACAAAGTACTTCAGCCCCGCTTCGGTCGACTTCACGCTGTCGCGGCGGAGCGAGGCCACGACATAAAGCGCGAGCGATTGCAGCTCGAGCCCCATATAAAGGGCGATCAAGTCTCCCGCCGAGACCATGACCATCATGCCCACGACCGACAGCGCGATCAGGATCGGGTACTCAAAGCGCAAGAGGTTCCGCGCCGCCATATAGCTTTCGCTGAGGAGCAGGATCGCCGCGGCAGAGAGCAGGATCGTTATCTTGGCAAAGCGGGCGAAGCCGTCATCGACGAACATACCCCCAAATGCCGCGCGCGCGCCCGCGGGCGATAGCCCGATCCAAGCGGCCACCGCGACAAAGACCGCGGCTGTTACCCAGACGAGGAGCGGCGCCATCTCGTCTTTTGTGGTGTATACCGCAAAGAGCAGCGCGGACATGGCGTAGAGCGCGAGGAAGATCTCGGGCAGCAGGATCGCAAGGTCGGGCCCCATGGCTTAGTCTCCCTCCGCGGCAAGTACGGGCAGGCCGTTCTCCAGCAGCGCAGTTTCGTATTGGCCCACCAGCGCGGCGACGGACGGGCCGATGATGTCGGTCGCGAGGCTCGGATAAACGCCAAGGAGCAGCGTCATCACGATAAGCGGGGCAAAGACCGTCCGCTCGCGCGGCGTCATGTCCGAAATCGTCTTGAGGCTCTCCTTGATCAGGTCCCCCAAAGCCACCCGGCGATAGAGCCAGAGCGCGTAGGCCGCCGAAAGGATCACGCCGGTGGCCGCGACAAAAGCGATCCAGGTGTTGACCTGAAAGACGCCGACGATGGTCAGAAACTCGCCCACGAAGCCGGATGTCCCCGGCAGGCCCACATTGGCCATCGTAAAGAGCATGAAAACGAGCGCATAGACCGGCATCCGCACCACGAGCCCGCCATAGGCGTCAATCTCGCGGGTATGCATCCGGTCGTAGATCACGCCGACGCAGAGAAACAAAGCGCCCGAGACAAAGCCGTGGGAGATCATCTGAAAGATCGCGCCGTCGATCCCCTGCTGGTTTGCCGAAAAGATCCCCATCGTCACGTAGCCCATATGCGCGACCGACGAATACGCGATGAGCTTCTTCATGTCGGACTGCGCAAGGGCGACGAGCGACGTGTAGACAATCGCGATGGCCGAGAGCCAAAGCACGAAGGGCGCGAGCAGATCCGACGCCACAGGGAACATCGGGAGCGAGAACCGCAGAAACCCGTAGCCCCCCATCTTTAGAAGAATCGCCGCCAGCACGACCGACCCGGCGGTCGGCGCCTGCACATGCGCGTCGGGAAGCCATGTATGCACGGGCCACATCGGCATCTTGACGGCGAAGGAGGCAAAGAAGGCGAGCCAGAGCAGCGTCTGCAAGCCGCCGAGGACCTGCACACCCATGACCTGCATCGTCTCGGAGCCGAAATTGTGGTTGAGCAAGACGGCGATATCGGTCGTCCCTGCGTCGACGAACATCGCGATCATCGCGACGAGCATCAGGATCGAGCCAAGGAACGTGTAGAGGAAGAACTTGAACGAGGCGTAGATCCGGTTTGCCCCGCCCCAGATCCCGATGATGAGAAACATTGGGATGAGGCCCGCCTCGAAAAAGAGATAGAAGAGTACAAGATCGAGGGCCGTGAAGACCCCGAGCATCAGCGTCTCAAGGAGCAGAAACGCGATCATGTACTCTTTCAGGCGGTAGGTGACATCCCAGCAGGCCGCGATAACGAGGGGCATCAGCATCGTCGTCAGCATCACAAACAAGATCGAGATCCCGTCGACCCCCATCTTGTAGGTGAGCCCCAACAGCCATTCGCGCTCTTCGACGAACTGAAACCCGGTGTTTTGCGGGTCGAACCCGGCCAGCAAGAAGAGGGAGATCACAAAGGTCGCCGAGGTTGCGATCAAGGCAAGCCACTTGGCGTTCTTCTGTGCCGCGGCGTCGTCTCCGCGCAGGAACACAGCGAGGATGACGGCCGCGATGGTCGGCAAAAAGACGATTATGGAGATCAGATTATCCATCGAACATCTCCCGTCGGGCAAACACGGCAAAGGCCAAGGCCATGAACATGATCCCGGTCGCGAGCGCCACCGCCCAGTGCCAAAGGAGCGCCCCGCAAATCCCGAAGAGCAGCGCGCCCAGGAGCGTTAGGCCCACGCCCATATGCGCCTCGCCGGTTTTTGATAGGCCGACGACCACACCCCCATAGAGCGCGAGCGCGGCACCGACGATCACAAGCACGATCAGCATGACCAGGGCCTCGTGCCAACCATGCGGCGCGTCGCCGATCGGGCCCGCCGAGGCCGGAGGAAGTTTAAGCGGTTCAAGCACTCAGCTCCAAAACTTCGTGAGAAACGATAGGGCTATGAGCAGGACCGCGAGCACGACGGCCAGGATCGGCCCAGCAAAGGCCGCGACAATCAGCGTCGCGCCGAAAGAGCCCGCGACGATACCGCCCTTGGCCCAGCGGCGGATCTCGGGGCGCGGATGAGTGAGGTACACAAATCCCCCGATCAGCGCGAGAATGCTCAGAATTGCGATCAGCGGCATAGGCCAGAGCTCCCCGCCAAAGGACCGGAGAAGTGGTGTCGCATGTCATCCGCCCCAGAGCCCGTCCCACCACGCTATGAAAAGCGCGACGGGCAACATCACCCCCATGACAGCCACGAGGAACGCCTCAAAATAGACCGTCGCGACGAAGGCGCCCGTCCCCGCGACGATGAGGCCGACCCGCGACAGGCTGCGCACGTTGCGGGTCTCGTCCGCGAGACACCATCCGGAGAGGGCCAAGATGCCGATAGAGATGCCCCGGGTGGTCCAGTTCGCCACGTGCATTGCCTAGGCCCCCGCGAGCATCAGAAAGAGGATGATAACGACGATCCCGAGCACCATCGCGAAGGCATAGTGAAACAGATAGCCCGACTGTGCCCGGCCCGCGAGGCGGGTGAAAAACGGAATGAGCCCCATGGCGAGGCCGTTGATCCCGCCGTCGATGACGTTGCCGTCGCCGCGCCGCCACAAGATCTCACCGGCCGAGCGTGCGGGGCGCACGATGATCGCGTCATACAGCTCGTCGAAATACCACTTGTGCAGCAGGAACTGGTAAAGGTGGTGCTGGTTCTGGGCGAGCCGGCCCGGCAGGTCGGGCCGCCTGATGTAGAAGAGATAGGCCAGAGCAAGACCGGCCAGCATGGCCAGAAACGGGCTCACCTTGACCCATTTCGGCACCTCGTGGGCGTCTTCGAGGACGGTGTTGTCCGGCGCGATATAGAGCGCGCCCTCCCCCGGCTGTCCGGTGAAGACGTAGTGGTGTTTATCGCCGTGGCCCTCCCCGCCGCCGTGGGCGTCGGCGCTGTGTGCGGTTTCCCCGTTGCTCGCACTGTGCTCCTCAGCGGCCTGCGCGTTGCCGTGATCCGCCGCCTCCGCGTAAGGGATGCCGTAAAAGGTCGCCACGCGGTCGGCATGGCCGAAGAACTGGTGAAAGAACACCATCCCAGACAGCACCGCCCCGACCGCGAGCACGCCGAGGGGCACGAGCATGACGCGCGGGCTCTCATGGGCGTGCTCGTGGGTGTGCTTGTCGCCCCTGGGCGTGCCGTAAAACGTCAGGAACATCAGCCGCCAGGAATAGAAAGACGTCATCAGGGCGGCGATTACCAAAAGCCAAAAGCCGTAGCCCGAGCCACCCGCAAAGGTGCTCTCGATGATCGCATCCTTCGAGACGAACCCGGCAAAACCGATGGGCAGGCCGATGAGGTCATAGGTCAGCGGGATACCGACGCCGGTGATCGCAAGCGTGCCGAGCATCATCGCCCAGAACGTGACCGGCATCTTATCCCGAAGCCCGCCATAGTTTCGCATGTCCTGCTCGTGGTGCATCCCGTGGATGACCGAGCCTGCACCGAGAAAGAGCATCGCCTTGAAAAACGCGTGGGTCAGGAGGTGAAACATCGCGGCCGAATACATCCCAACGCCGGCGGCGACGAACATGTAGCCAAGCTGCGAGCAGGTTGAATAGGCAATGACGCGCTTGATGTCGGTCTGCACCAGGCCAACCGTGGCCGCAAAGAACGCCGTCGTCGCCCCCACCACCACGACAAAGGCCGCGGCGTTGGGCGCAAACTCCATGATCGGCGACATCCGGCAGACCAGAAAGACGCCCGCCGTCACCATCGTCGCGGCGTGGATTAGCGCGGAAACCGGCGTCGGCCCCTCCATCGCGTCGGGCAGCCAAGTGTGGAGGAAGAGCTGCGCCGACTTCCCCATCGCCCCGATAAAGAGAAGGAAGGCCACGACCTCAATCGCCGGCCATTCGCGCCAGAGGAAGGTGATCTGCATCTCGGCAATCTCGGGCGCGGCGGCGAAGATGTCCGATAGATTCACGCTGTCGACGAGGAAAAAGAGCGTCGCGATCCCCAGAAGAAAGCCGAAATCGCCGACCCGGTTCACGATGAAGGCCTTCATCGCAGCGGCACCCGCCGAGGGTTTGCGGAAGTAGAACCCGATGAGCAGGTAGGAGGCGAGCCCGACCCCTTCCCAGCCGAAAAAGAGCTGGACGAGGTTATCTGCCGTTACCAGCATCAGCATCGCAAAGGTAAAGAGCGAGAGATAGGCAAAAAAGCGCGCCTTATAGGCCTCGCCTTCGCGGAAGTTCTCGTCATGCGCCATGTAGCCAAAGCTGTAGAGATGCACGAGCGCCGAGACCGTCGTGATCACGATGAGCATGATCGCAGTCAGCCGGTCCATCCGGATGGCCCAATCGGCGACGAGGCTGCCACTGTCGATCCAGCGCAGGATCGTGATCGTCTCGGTCACGCCGTCGAAGGTCAGAAAGACGATCCAGGAGAGCAAGGCCGATAGGAAAAGGAGCCCGGTCGCGATCACCTGCCCGGCGCGCTCTCCAACGATGCTCCAACCAAAGCCGCAGATGAGGGCGCCCACAAGCGGGGCAAAGAGGAGGATCGTTTCCATCACTGCACCTCAGATCTCGACCGCTGCCCCTGGCAATAGGGGCCGGTGAGGGACATTAGCTCTCCGGAGGCGGCGCGGTAGCGCGCTTCACGCGAAAGACACTGGACCCGGAACAAGATGGGCGCATCCTCTCTGCCTGCGCGGCGTACCGGCCCCGCGACGCGCTGGCGGTTTACGTTGATGGTGCCCGGATCGGTGATCGCGCCCGCCATAGCTCAGCCCCGCATATTCGCGACGTCTTCGACCGCGATCGTGCCGCGGTTGCGGAAAAAGCAAACCAGGATCGCAAGGCCGATGGCGGCTTCGGCCGCGGCGACCGTCAGCACGAAAAGGGTAAAGACCTGGCCCGTCAGGTCCCCGAGATAGGCGGAAAACGCGACGAGGTTGATGTTGACGGCCAAGAGGATCAACTCAATCGACATCAGTATGATGATCACGTTCTTGCGGTTGAGGAAGATCCCGAAGATCCCAATGACAAAGAGCGCGGCGGCGACGCTCAGGTAATGCTCAAGCCCGACCATCAATTCCCCTCGAACTCTGTTTTTGGGCCCCGATGCTCGGGATATAGCGCCGCGCAGGCGCAGGACTCCATAGCCGCGACCGTCACCACTGTGTCCTCGCCCACTGCCGCGAGGTCTTCGGCCAAGACGGAAATGCGAAAGAGCGCAGGCGCGCGTCTTGCGTGCCGGTCGATCACGTCGAGGCCACGGCGCGTCCGGTCAAAGGCCGGGCGGGGCTTCACCATCTCTTCGCGGACGCGGGTCCGTACCGTCTCGCCGCTTGCGCAATCGGACACAATGAGATCGAGATAGATCCCTTCGGCGTTCCAGCTTTCGCGGTAGCTCACCCGGCCATGGCCAAGATCACGGTGCTGGATCTCCCACCCGTTCCAGCCGCGCACGACGCGCGTGCATTGCTCGAGCGTCAGCGCCACGGCAGAGGCAGAGCCATGGACCGCAAGAACGGATGCCACCAGGATGTTGCGAACGGCCCCCATAGATCCTCTCAAACTGGCCCAAACTCGAACCGGCGATTGCCCACCTAAGGGATAGGCCCAACGCAACTTGCGCCCTGCGGCTAGAGCCCCTCTCCGGGCTTGACGTCTTTCAATTCCATGGCTGTGGCCGGATCGCGATACATCTGCGCCAACACGTCTTGGCGCTTGACGTCGGCCCGGTGGCGCAACGTCAGCACAATCGCTCCGATCATGGCGACCAATAGGATAAGTCCGGCGAGCTGAAAGAGTAGAAAATACTCATCATAGAGCAGCATGCCGAGCGCTGCTGTGTTGTGCATGCCCTCGGGCGTGGCCTCCGGGCTCTGCAAAACGGCGACACCGTCGGCCGTCACCCATGCCCCTAGGACAAGCGCCAGCTGCATCAGAAGAACGACACCAATCAGCCCGGCAAGCGGGACATATTTCACCATCTCGGCCTTGAGGGCTGCGAAATCGACATCGAGCATCATGACGACGAAAAGAAAGAGTACCGCGACAGCGCCAACATAGACGATGACGAGCAGCATGGCGACGAACTCTGCCCCCAAGAGGACGAACATCCCCGCCGACGACAGAAAGGCGAGGATGAGCCACAGGACCGAGTGGACCGGGTTGCGGCTCAAGACGACGAAGAGCGCCGCCGTGATGACAGAGATCGCGAAGGCGAAGAACGTGATGTCGATGACGGTCATTTCGGCGCCTCGCTGAGGTCGAGCCGCCGTTCGACCTGGTCCATGCGCGAGCGCAGGTTGGTCATCGCCGCATCCTGAGCGAGATCGGTTTGGACCACGCTCGCTTGGTGGAGTTTAGCGGCCCGTATTTCAGACATCAGTTCGACCAGGCGCTCGTCCTGTTTGTCGAAACGATCCTCCAGCCGGCGCAAGTCACGCGGCACGATGCTCTCGGGCCCATCGCTCATCCCGCGTCTCCTTTCGCCTTCTCCGCCCGCTCGACGATCACCTTTTGCGCCAGTTGCATCGCCTTTGTCATCGCCGGAACGCCCCCGAAGACGGCCATTTGCCCGATGGTCTCGGCGACCTCTTGGGGTGTGGCGCCGGCCTCCAAAGCATGACGGACGGTGATGCGGATCTGGTCTTCGGCCTGCGCGCCCAAAACCGTAAGCGCCGCGAGCGTCACCAAAAGCCGCGTCTTGGCATCCAGACCCTCGGGGTTAAAAGTCCGTCCCATGGTCATCTCGAGCGCCTCTTTCGGCATCGTCGGAAACCACTCGTCGAGGGCGGGCGGCTGAAACGTCTCCAGCGCCGGGTTCCAGGCCTTCGCCATCTGCGTCGACTGGTCCATCATCTGCTGGAAGACTTTGGTGAAATCTGGCGTCATGGCGTGCCCTTCCCGCCGCTCTCAGCCCCGCCGTCTTCGAGCCGTTCGATCCGCTCGGTCAAAGCCTGAAGCTCGTCCACAATCGCATAGCGCATGTTGGAGACGTCCTTATGCACCAGGTCGAGCTTACGCGCGACATGCCGGAGAAACTCCGCCATCGCGTCGCCGCCGGTCGTATCTGCCACGCGCTCGAGTTCGGCCATCATATCTTCGTAGATCTGACGGACCTCCGTGCGCAGCGCGTTTTCGGGCGAAACGTCGTTGTCGTCCGCGTCCGCGTCCGCGTCCTTATCCTCGTCCGCGTCGGACAGACGGACAATCGCCACAGGCGCGACGCCGGTTGCCTCCCATTCGGCGGCGTCGACCTTATCCCGCGCATCTTGGAGCCGCGCGCGCAGGTCATCGATGGCGGCACGCCACTCCTTGTGCGTGTCGGGGTCGTCTGCCCAAAGCTCGACGAGTTCGGAGCCCTCGCGCGTCGCGTGGGCCACACCGCGCAGCGCAAGGTCCGGCAGGCCCTTCTTCTCAGCCAGGCCCTCAAGAAGCGGCTCAAGCTCGCTCCGCAAATCGTCGGTCATCCCTTTGCCTGGCCGGCCGAATGCGACGGCGATGGTCTCGCAGGCCGCGAGCACCGCCGTTCCCTCCTCGACGTCGTCCGCTTCGAGCCCGACAACCGGCGGCCAAAGCGCGGCCTCGATGGACGCGACCACCCCGTCCGACCCCAAATCGGCCGTATCCGCGACCCAGTCTAGCGCGTCATCGTTGTCGAAGGCTCCAGCACCCCAGGCTCCCATCGTTCTGGCCCCTCACCGATACGGGGCGTCGATTTCGAGGTTGCGGGCGATCTCCGCCTCCCAGCGCTCGCCATTGGCCAAGAGCTTTTCCTTGTCATAATAGAGCTCTTCCCGCGTCTCTGTCGCAAACTCGAAATTCGGGCCTTCGACGATGGCGTCGACCGGACAGGCTTCCTGGCAAAAGCCGCAATAAATGCACTTTGTCATGTCGATGTCGTAACGTGTCGTGCGGCGAGAGCCATCGGCGCGAGGTTCGGCATCGATGGTAATGGCCTGGGCGGGGCAGATGGCCTCGCAGAGCTTACACGCAATGCATCGCTCCTCGCCATTGGGATAGCGCCGGAGCGCGTGTTCCCCGCGAAACCGCGGGCTGAGCGGGCCCTTCTCGTGGGGGTAGTTGATGGTGGCTTTGGGGGCGAAGAAGTAGCGCAGGCCCAGCTTCATCCCCTTGAAGAAATCCACGAGCAAGAAGTACTTGCCCGCGCGCTGCCAGTCGATTTGTGTCATGGTTTACCTCTTGCAGTATCAAGAGTTTCATGGATCCAACCGTCAATGCGAGAGGCGATAACTTCGGTGGTCAACTCGTCGTTCGGATCATCGGAGAGCTTTAATTCAAACACTTCCAACGCTTCAGCGATCTCCTGAGAGAAGGTAATCATCTCGGAGTATGTGAGCCTTCGAAGTTCGGCGGCGACGCGCCGCATCGCAGATTCATTCACACCAACCTTCACGTTACACCCCCGCCCCGGGCCAGCGCGCCCAGAAGCCACCCAGTACCTCGAACTTCGCGAGGAAAGCCACGAGCACCACCCAGGCGAGCGAAAACGGCAGGAACACTTTCCACCCCAAGCGCATAAGCTGGTCGTAGCGGTAGCGCGGCACGATGGCCTTCACCATTGCGAAAAGAAAGAAGAAGAACGCCATCTTGCCCACCATCCAGAGCGCCCCGTCGGGCAAGCCTGGGATCGGCGAGAGCCACCCGCCAAAGAACATCAGCGTGATGAGCGCGCACATCAGGAAAATCGCGATGTATTCACCCGCCATAAAGAGGAGGAAGGGCGTCGAGGAGTATTCCACCTGGTAGCCAGCCACGAGTTCCGATTCCGCCTCCGGCAAGTCGAAGGGTGGGCGGTTCGTCTCTGCCAAGGCGCTGATGAAGAAGAGAAACACCATCGGCAGGTGCGGCAGCCAGTACCAGTTCAAGAGCCCAAGATTGCCGTCCTGCGCGGCAACGATGGCGCCGAAATTCATCGAGCCTGTCGAGATGATGACGCCGATGATGATGAGCCCGATGGAGACCTCGTAGGAGATCATCTGCGCGGCCGACCGCAAGCTTCCGAGGAACGCGTATTTCGAGTTCGACGCCCAGCCGCCCATGATCACGCCGTAAACCTCGAGCGAGGAGACCGCGAAGACATAGAGGATCGCGACGTTGAGATCGGCGAGCACCCAAGTCTCGTTAAAGGGGATGACGGCCCAGGCGATCAGCGCCAGCACGAAGGACGCCATGGGCGCGAGCAGAAACACCGTCCGGTCCGCGCCCGCCGGCACCACGATCTCTTTGACGACGTATTTCAGCGCATCGGCCACCGTCTGCAGCAGGCCGAAAGCACCGACGACATTGGGCCCGCGTCGCATCTGAACCGCCGCCCAGATCTTGCGGTCGCCATAGACGAGAAAGAGCAGGCTCACCATAACGAAGCCAAGCACCAACAGGCATTGCAGCGCGACAAGGACAAGCGTCCCACCGGTCGTGGAAAAAAACTCTGCCATGGACGTGCGGCGGCTCCCTGCAATCGCTCCTGGCACGCCTCGCGGCGCGCGCCGTCCCATCCCCCACCGCGCTATGATATAGCTCAGCGCGTGGGGATCTCCCGCTCCTTGCACTCTTCGACCGCGACCTCGGCGTCAATGGTCTGCAGACCGCTGGGTAGGGTTGGCGACAGAGTGTAAACCGCATCCGCGACCAAGAAGGAAGCCTCCTCGCCAAGTCTTGTGCGTACAAGTCGCGCAAAACTGCTGCCCTCTTCGAGCGCGACCTGGGCCGCCGCGCACCGGGCATAGGCATCGACATCCGACAGGCGCGCGCTGCGCGCCATCCGCGCCACCACGCGCACAAGATCGGTGTCGAGAAGCAGGACATCTGCCCCAAAATAGGCGCGCGGCGGCGGCGGGGTCGCGGCCTCTTGGGTCGGGTCGCCCGCAGCGCAGGCCGCGACACAAACAAAGCAAGGCAGGGGCCAGGAGTGCCGCGCCCGCAACACTCCCGTCATTGCGCGCAGCGCGATGGCTACTCCGCCGCGATGGCGGCGTCCTCCGCGCGGGTCTGTTCGAGCCGCGCCAGCTCGGCCATCAGCTCAGAGGCGCGCGCGATTGGATTGGTCAGCCAAAAGTCGGTGAGCGCGGGGGCAAACGCGCCTGCGCCGAGGGGCTTGGCCTCCGGCAAGATCTCCGGTGCCGGATTTTCCGGGACGTCGTCGATCCGCTTGAGATGCGGGACGTCTTTCACGAGCGCCGCACGCAATTCGGCAAGATTGTCCCAAGGCTGGGTTGCGCCGAGCTCGGCCGAGAGAGCGCGCAGGATGGCCCAGTTCTCCTTGGCCTCCCCGGGCGGAAAGCCCGCGCGCAGGGCAAGCTGCGGCCGCCCCTCGGTGTTGACAAAGAGCCCCTGCTCTTCGGGGTAGGCCGCGCCCGGCAGGATGATGTCGGCCCGATGTGCGCCTCGGTCCCCGTGCGAGCCCTGGTAGATCACCGTCGGCCCCGCCGGAATGTCGACCTCATCGACCCCGAGGGCATAGACCGTCTCGGCACCCTCAAGCGCCGCTGTCATCCCACCCTCGGTGACCGCGCCGATATCGAGCGCGCCGACCCGGCCCGCGGCCGTGTGCAGGATCATGACCTTGGCTTCGGCTGCCTGCGCGGCGGCGAGCGCTGTGGCCAGCACATCCGCGCCGTCGGGCCCGCGAATGGCGCCTTGGCCGATGATCATAACACCCGGCGTGCCGTGCTTGTCCGAGTGATCCATGGCAGCAAGGCGCGCGAGCGCCTCGCGCCCCGCGCCCAGCTCGATCACGTCAAAGGTCAGGTCCGCGGGCGGTCCTATGTGCGCGACCGTCGCGCCATTGAGCCAAGCTTTGCGGATCCGCGCATTGAGGACGGGCGCCTCTAGCCGCGGATTGCTGCCCACAAGCACGATCTGCTCGGCGCTGTCGATATCCTCGATCGCGGCGTCCCCGACATAAAGATAGCGCGCGCCCGTTGGCAGCTCGGCGCCGTCGGTTCGACACTCGACCATGCCGCCCTGCCCTTCGATCAGCTCCTTGAGCGCATAGGCGGCTTCGGTCGGCGCCAGATCTCCAACGAGCCCCGCCAGGCGCTTGCCGCGCATCGCCTTTGCCGCCGCAGCGAGGGCTTCGGGCCAACTCGCCGGCCGCAGCTTGCCGTTCTCGCGGATATATGGCCGGTCGAGACGCTGGCGGCGCAGCCCGTCCCAGACGTAGCGGGACTTGTCTGATAGCCACTCTTCGTTCACGCCGTCATGGTTGCGCGGCAAGATGCGCATGACTTCGCGACCCTTCGTATCGACCCGGATGTTCGAGCCGAGCGCGTCCATCACGTCGATCGTCTCGGTCTTCGTCAGCTCCCAGGGACGCGCGGTAAAGGCATAGGGCTTGGAGACGAGCGCGCCGACGGGGCAAAGATCGACGATATTGCCCTGCATGTTGGAGGCCAGCGTCTGACCGAGATAGGACGTGATCTCCGCATCCTCACCCCGCCCGGTCTGCCCAAGCTCGGGCATCCCCGCCACCTCGGTGATAAAGCGCACGCAGCGCGTACAGGAGATGCAGCGCGTCATATGCGTCTCGACGAGGGGGCCGAGGTTGAGATCCTCGACCGCCCGTTTCGGCTCGCGGTAGCGCGAAAAGTCGACCCCATAGGCCATCGCCTGGTCCTGTAGGTCGCATTCCCCGCCCTGGTCGCAAATCGGACAATCGAGCGGGTGGTTGATGAGAAGAAACTCCATCACCCCCTCACGAGCCTTCTTGACCATCGGTGAGTTCGTGCGGACCTCGGGCGGCTCGCCATTGCGCCCGCCCCGCAAGTCACGCACCTGCATCGCGCAAGAGGCCGCGGGCTTTGGCGGGCCGCCAACGACTTCGACCAGGCACATCCGGCAATTGCCGGCAATCGACAGGCGCTCATGATAGCAAAAGCGCGGGATCTCGACCCCGGCCTGCTCACAGGCCTGGATCAAGGTGAGGGCGGGGTCGACGGCGAGTTCATGGCCGTCGATCACAATGGTGCGCAGCTCTGGAGCGGCGTCGGACATCGTCAGGCCTCCTGTCTGGCGGGCGCGCGGGGACGAGCCGCACGAGCTGGCTCAGCTTGGCGTTGCCCCGTAGCTAGCGGCTGCGGAGCAATTCTCCAATGGGCGAGTTGGCCGAAATCTCCGCCTGCCCGAGGGCGCAATAGCTCTCAGCATCGCCGCGACGGACGCCGTTTTCGGCCAGGTACGCGTCCCGCCGGGCCTCCATCGCGCGAATGTCGGGCTTGCTCTCAAGATAATCCTCGATCTCGTCATCGGTATAGCCCTGCTCCAATGCATAGCGCTCAAGCGCGCGCGCCTTGCGCCAAACGAGCCCGACTCGCGCCGAAATCGACGGGCAATTCCTGCGGATCTGATCGCCCACGGCGGCGGCGAAGAGCTGATTGTTGATCGGGATGTTGTCGCGTAAATGCGGCTTGGCCTCTGCCGCTGAAGAGACGGCGAGGGCAAAGAGCGTGAGCCCGCAAGCGACCCAGGAAAACGTCTTGAACATGGGGTATCCTTAACGTGCGCGTCGCCCCGATGTGGGCGCAGGCCCTCCCGCTATTCAATAGCAGCCCTGCTCCGCGCCGCCCATGGCCGTCCGAGCCGCGCAAGAAGCCGCCGAAGCCTCCTGTGGCGCGACGGCTAGGGCCCGTCCACGCGAAAGAGGCGCCCAAGCACCGATTGCGCCATCGCTTCGGCGCGTGCGACAGGGCAGACCTCGGCGCTCTGCAACGGGGTCGCGAGCCCCAGATCGGCATAGCGGCTCTCGGCAAGGGCCAGGACGGTATCGCGCGTCGTCTCCGAGTGCAGGCGCGGGTCGTCAATGCTCCAACCATCGCGGTCGAGCAACCCGTAGACGCCGACACGCAGCCCGCTATCGGCGTCGAGATCGACCTGCACATCCTCGCATTGCGCGGCCATGTGGCTCGCCACGCGGAGGAGCGCCACAGCCTCTACGAAGTAATCGGGCGGTTGCTCTTGCGACGCGACAGGGCCGGCGGAGAGGCAGGCCAGGACAAGCGCTGCGGTGAACGATCGCCAACGGGTGTGGGAGCACATCACCAGGCGACTTCGAACCAGCTCGCAAGGCCAATCAATCCTGGCAGCGCAGGGACGACCAGGCCCAGAACAGGCCGCGTCACTTGCCGGTGCTGAGACGCCCGCGATGAGAGATCGGCAACGTAGGCCCGATGGGTCAGCAAAACCAAGCGTTCGCAGCAGAGGTACCCGTTCGCAGGCGGCTTCGGCGACCTGCAAAGCTGGCACGCTCCGGAGTTGGGGGCAGGCCACCCGTGGGATTGCGCCAGAACGTCACTCCGCCGCGATAGGCGCCGATTTGGTTCGGCGCTTATGGGCAATCCGCTCCTCGATCTCGTGCCGGAAGTGTCGGATAAGGCCCTGGATCGGCCAGGCCGCCGCATCGCCCAGGGCACAAATCGTGTGGCCCTCGACCTGCTTCGTCACATCGAGCAGCATGTCGATCTCGGCCGGATCCGCCTCGCCCTTCACGAGCCGATCCATCACCCGCATCATCCAGCCGGTGCCCTCGCGGCACGGCGTGCACTGGCCGCAGCTCTCGTGCTTGTAGAAGGCCGAGAGGCGCCAGATGGCCTTTATGATGTCCGTGGACTTATCCATCACGATCACGGCAGCCGTGCCGAGGCCAGACCGGTTTTCGCGCAGCCAGTCGAAATCCATGATCGCGCCGTCGCGCATTGCATGGCCCGGAAGCAGCGGAACGGAAGAGCCGCCCGGGATCACCGCCTTGAGGTTGTCCCAACCGCCGCGGATGCCTCCGCAATGCTTTTCGATCAACGCGTCGAACGGGATCGACATCGCCTCCTCGACCACACAGGGCCGCTCCACATGGCCCGAGATCGCGAAAAGCTTGGTGCCGGTGTTGTTCGGCCGCCCGAAGCCCGCAAACCAATCGCCGCCCCGCCGCAGGATCGTCGGCACAACGGCGATGCTCTCGACATTGTTGACCGTTGTCGGGCAGCCATAGAGGCCCGCGCCCGCCGGAAAGGGCGGCTTCATCCGCGGCATGCCCTTCTTGCCCTCGAGGCTTTCGAGCAGCGCCGTTTCCTCGCCACAGATATAGGCGCCCGCGCCGTGGTGCAGGAAGACCTCGAAATCCCAGCCGGAGCCGGCGGCGTTCTTGCCCACGAGGCCCGCATCATAGGCCTCGTCAATGGCGGCCTGCAGCGCTTCCTTCTCGCGGATGTATTCCCCGCGGATGTAGATGTAGCAGTGATGCGCGCCCATCGCGAACGCCGCGATCAGACAGCCCTCGATCAGCGTATGCGGATCATGGCGCATGATCTCCCGGTCCTTGCAGGTCCCAGGCTCAGATTCGTCGGCATTGACGACGAGGTAATGTGGGCGCCCGTCGCTCTCCTTGGGCATGAACGACCATTTGAGGCCGGTTGGAAAACCCGCGCCGCCGCGCCCGCGCAGGCCCGACGCCTTCATTTCATCCACGATCCAGTCGCGGCCTTTCTCGATGAGCTTGGCCGTCCCATCCCAATGCCCGCGTGCCCGGGCGCCGGCTAGCGTGCGCTCGTGCATGCCATAGATGTTGGTGAAGATGCGATCTTCGTCTTTGAGCATCGGTCTCGGCCTCTCCCGAATTGGTGGTCGGCCCACTGCCGGGAACGCGACTGCCGCAGGCAGCTGTTTATCCGTTGCGCGCCCGCCAAATTTGCCAGGTCACCACGATTGCCCAAAGAAAGGCCGCCATCGCGGCGAGATAGATCAAAAATTCGAAGCGGGGCGCAAGGCCCAACCCAGTTACGATGTAGGGGGCAAAGATCGCCGCCAACCCCGCGGTCGCGATGACGAGCGCGACCATTCGTCCCCGCTTTGCGATCTGTCGGTCGTGCTCATGGCTCATGGAAAGGGGGCACTCAACGAAGTTGCAGGGGAGCGCGCCGGACGCAACAGGAGCGGCTGCGGTCAGTACACGTCGCCCTTTTCGACCTTTTCGGAAAACTCCGTAGAACCACCGGCGGCAAGGACCTTTGCCTGCGCGACCCAATCGTCTCGCGTCACACGGCCTTTGAAGCCTTCGAGGTTCTGGTCGACCCAGGCCACCTCCTCGGCGGTCCAACTCGCGATCTGATCGAAGTGATAGAAGCCGAGGCTGTTGCAGAGCCGTTCGAGCGCAGGGCCCACGCCTTTGATCTGCTTGAGATCATCGGCCTTGCCGCCGCGCGCCGAATTCAACGCTTCGGGGCGCTTGCCCGCGCCCGTCTCGGCGCTGGGTGCGGCGGTCGCTGCCGGAGCGGGGGTTGGGACAGGCTCAGGCTCAGGCGCAGGCGCTGACACAGCGGCAGGCGCCGTCCCGGAGGACGGCGCTTGCGCGGTTTCGCCAGCCTCGGCAGGGGCGGACGCGCTGGCATTTGCGACCGCTGCGGTGTGGCTCGCAACGGTCGGCGCTTTTTTGGTGCCCGGCGGCGGCAGTGGATCGCGCCAGCCGAGCCAAAGCACGAGAAAAATCAACAGCCACAAAACGATAAAGGCGAAGCCGGTTTCGTTAACGCCAAACCCCCACATCACGGCCGCCATCCCGCTGCCAACGGCGGCGAAGAGCCCTGCAACGATGGCGGCGCCGATCGGGCGATCGTCGGGCCTGATTGTCTTCTGTGTCATGAGTCTCCCCAAGGTCTTGCTATGACGCGACATGGCGTCACACCTGTGTTCTAACGCGGAATCGCCACGATGTCTCGCCCCACGTCGCGCGCATTGTCTCTTTGCCAGGGCGGTGTGGCGCGGCTCACTGCGGCGCGCCCTCGGCCAAGCGCTTGGCCTGGCCCACCCAATCGTCTCGCTGTGCGCGGCCCTGAAACCCGTCGAGCTGCGCGTCGATCCAGGCGAGCTCGGCAGCATTCCACGACGCGATCTGGTCGAAATGGAAAACGCCGAGGCCGTGGCAGAGCGCCGCGAGCTTGGGCCCGATCCCCTTGATGCGGGTGAGGTCGTCACCTTGACCGCCGCGCGGCGCCTCCAAAAGTGGCGGCTTCTCGACCGCGTCTGCCGGCGCCGCGCCGTCACGCGGCTCGGACGGGCGTGCCCGCTGCGCCCGGGCAGCAACCGTGACGGGTCCCGCACCATGCGCCCGGCCTCCCTGATCGCCCCATGGCGCGCGGAGCGGCTCTTCGGTGCCGTCGATGCGCTTGACCGTTTCACCGAGTTGAGCGGCAAGCGCGACCGAGGCGTTGTGCGCCGCGCGCCCCTCCACATGCGCCGTGAGCGCGGTCGCCCCGCCCAGTGGCTCGGCGGCGTAGCGGCCATTCTGCGGGCCGGGCAGCAGCACGTCGCCCGCGCGCAGCGCGTCGATGATCTCGCTCAGCCGCGCCGATGTCAGGTCCTCGTAATAGTCCTTGCCGATCTGGGCCATGGGCGCGTTGGTACAGGCGCCAAGGCACTCGACCTCCTCCCAACTGAGCTTTCCGTCAGCGCTTAGCGTGTGGGGCCGTTTGGCGATCTTTTCCTTGCAGACCGCCACAAGATCCTCCGAGCCGCAAATCATACAGGTCGTCGTGCCGCAGACTTGGATATTGGCGACTGCGCCTACCGGCGCGAGCTGAAACATAAAGTAGAACGTCGCCACTTCGAGCGCGCGGATATGCGCAAGCCCCAGCATCTCGGCCACATGCTCAATCGCGGGCCGAGAGAGCCACCCCTCCTGCTCTTGCGCGCGCCACAGGAGGGGAATGATCGCCGACGCTTCCCGCCCCTTGGGATACTTCGTGATCTGTGCTTCGGCCCAAGCCCGGTTCTCCGGCGTGAAGGCAAAGCTCTCGGGCTGGTCCGGGTGCAATCGGCGGAGCATGGCTCTCTTTCGGTCTGGCGCTAGGGGTGTTTTATTGCGCGGCGCGGCGCGGTCCCGGGGCGGGGGCGGGGCATGTGTCGAGGTCGCGATGCCTCCGGCGGCGATATTTGGAGCAAGAAGAAGCCGAAGCTATGCGCAGCTTCTTCGCGGCGTGTGCGCGGCGGGAGCGGATCAGAGGTGGGCGGGGCCGGTCTCACGGTGCGACCAGAGGCGGGGGGCCGTATCGCAGCCCGGCCCGTCCGGGCAGAGCGCGGGCGGCGCGAGGCAGTCCGGCGCGGGGGATGGGTCGGGCCAGAGCCGCGGTGCGGTGCACTCGGCCTCGGCGGTGCCAGAGGGCCCTTGGCCCGCCCCGTCAAGCGCGAGGACGAGCGCGAACGCGGCCAGTGTCAGAGCAACCGGGACCGCGAGCCATCGGCGCACATTCATCGGTCCACCTCCCCAAAGACGATGTCCATCGTGCCGATAATGGCGCTTACATCGGCCAGCTGGTGGCCCTTGCAGACGTGGTCCATCGCCTGCAGGTGCAGATAGCCGGGGGCGCGGAGCTTCGCGCGGTAGGGACGGTTGGTGCCGTCGGCCACCAAATACACCCCAAACTCGCCCTTGGGCGCCTCGACCGCAGCGTAGACCTCGCCCGCCGGCACATGAAAGCCCTCGGTGTAGAGCTTAAAGTGATGGATCAGCGCTTCCATCGACGTCTTCATCTCCGAACGCTTCGGCGGGGTGATCTTGCCGCGGGACATCACGTCCCCCTGCCCCTCGGGCGCGCGCAGCTTGGCGATGGCCTGGCGCATGATCTTTACGCTCTCGCGCATTTCGGCCATGCGGCAAAGGTAGCGGTCGTAGCAGTCGCCGTTCTTGCCGACCGGCACGAGGAACTCGAACTCGTCGTAGCACTCATAGGGCTGCGCCCGGCGCAAATCCCAGGCAAAGCCGGAGCCGCGCACCATGACGCCCGAAAAGCCCCAATCCTGAATCTCCTGCTCCGACACGATCCCGATATCGGCGTTGCGCTGCTTGAAGATCCGATTCTCGGTCAAAAGCTCATCGATATCGTCGAGAACTTTGAGGAAGGGATCGCACCAGGCCTCGATATCGTCGAGGAGATCGGGCGGCAGATCCTGATGCACGCCGCCGGGGCGGAAATAGGCCGAGTGGAGCCGCGCGCCGCAAGCCCGCTCGTAAAAGATCATCAGCTTTTCGCGCTCTTCAAAGCCCCAGAGCGGCGGGGTGAGCGCGCCGACATCCATCGCCTGGGTCGTAACGTTGAGAAGGTGGCTCAGGATCCGCCCGATCTCAGAGTAAAGCACGCGAATAAGCGAGGCGCGGCGCGGCACCGCGGTCCCTGTCAGCCGCTCGATGGCAAGACACCAGGCGTGTTCCTGGTTCATCGGCGCGACATAGTCGAGCCGGTCGAGATAGGGCAGGTTCTGCAGGTAGGTCCGGCTCTCCATCAGCTTTTCGGTGCCGCGGTGCAGCAGGCCGATATGCGGATCGCACCGTTCGACGATTTCGCCGTCCAGCTCTAGCACAAGACGCAAAACACCATGGGCCGCAGGGTGTTGCGGGCCGAAATTGATGTTGAAGTTGCGGATCGTCTGTTCGCCCGTTGCGGCGTCGTTAAACGTGTTGGAGCCGTCCATGTCTCACTCTTCGCGCGCGCTGCGCGTCCTCTCTGGCGTTGCCGCTGCATCGAGCCGGGCCATGGGCCGCCCGCCTAGCCGTCCCATGCCCAGCTCTTTGGGCGCCGGTCGGGAAAGCGGCGTGCGACGTAGCGATAGGTGTCATCGAGGCTCTTGCGCATGCGCTTGCGCAAATCCCTCGGAAGATCGAGTGGTCGGCCCTCGTGGACCGGCGAAAAATCGGCTTCGTGGCGGCCGACCCCGAGAAAATCGCACAGCCCGTCGAGCGTCTCTTGATCGAAGAGCTCTTCCATAAAGAGCACGCGGCGCCGGTCGGCCGCGACGGAGGCGTCCAACGTCTCCAGCGTGTGCCGGTAATCGTTGTAACGCCCCTTGGCGAGCGGGCCATCGGCAAGCATGGATTCCGCAAGCTCGCGGGCCGCTTTCGGCCACTTCTCGCGCGCCAGGCCGCGATGGTCCATCTCCATGCGGATCTGGCTCCAAAGCCGCTCCACCGGGTCGCGCATGACGAACAGGAAATAGGGCCGGTGGTCGGCAAAGCAGGCGAGCTCGCGCATTCCATCGGCGTCGAGATGTCCGTATTCGGGCGTAAAATCGCACAAGATCCGCGCATCGCCCGCGCGCTTGAGCATCAGCTTCATATACTGGGTGTCCCCGTGAAGACGCGGGCGATACATCTGCAAGAGGGCGACGCTGTCTTCGATCTTGTTGAGCTTTCCGCCGTAGTCTCGCTGCGGGTTGTGATGGAGCCGATTGACGCGGTGCCGCAGGACATCCGCCTGGCGCCGGATCATGCCGGTCAGACCGCCGCGCGTGACA
This sequence comes from Pseudomonadota bacterium, assembly GCA_038745585.1. GTDB lineage: Bacteria > Pseudomonadota > Alphaproteobacteria > Rhodobacterales > Rhodobacteraceae > HLUCCA09. The sequence goes on along the minus strand of JBCDLH010000007.1, from coordinate 117,846 downwards.
TCGAAATAGTGCATCTCTTTGTCGACGGAGAAGCGACACTCGGGATGGCCAGCAAAGTAATTGGCGAGCCAAGACGTCCCCGCCTTTTGTGCGCCGATGCAGAAAAAGAGCGCCTTGCCCTCGGGGATTGGAGGGGTCTTTGCGCCGCCGTGCCCGCCCGCGCCCTTTGGCACGGCGGCCTTGCGCGCGGCGGTTCCCGTCTCGCTCACGGCTGCGTCCCTTGCTCGGTCTTCTCATCCCCCGGCAGGCCGTAATCGGCCCCCTCCCACGGGCTGAGAAAGTCGAACTGCCGATACTCTTGGACGAGCTTCACCGGCTCATAGACCACGCGCTTTTGTACCTCGTCATAGCGCACCTCGGTGTAGCCCGTCGTCGGAAAGTCCTTGCGCAGGGGATGCCCGCGAAAGCCGTAATCGGTGAGGATGCGGCGCAGATCGGGGTGCCCGGCAAAGAGAATGCCGAACATGTCGAAGACCTCCCGCTCAAACCAATTGGAGGCGGGAAAGGTGGCGATGATCGAGGGCACGATCGTATCCTCGCGGATCGCCGATTTCACGCGAATGCGCTGGTTTTGGTACATCGACAGGAGGTGGTAGACCATGTCGAACCGCTTGTCGCGCTCGGGATAATCCACCGCTGTGATGTCGATCAGCGTCGAGAAGCGGCAATTGGCGTCGGTGCGCAAAAACTCGATAAAACCGGGGATCGAGGGGGGCACGATGTCGACGCTGAGCTCGCCGTTCGCCACATGCCACCCGGTCACGCAATCGGGGCGTTTCTCCTCCAGATACCGACCGAGTTCGCGAAGCGCGTCGCTCATCAGTTCATCGCCCCCACCACGGCCCTCTTGCGGCTTTGCTCCGCGGCGGCCGGCTCCAGCATCTCGACGCGGAACATCGCATTCATCCGCCGCCCCTCATGGAACCAGCAGCAGACCAGCACGTCTGCGCTGATCGGCACTTCGACCGTCATCGCGGGCCCGCCGCTCCGCAGCCGGACAACGTCCCCGATTTTCGGTGACTGAACCATCAGCGTACAATCGTCCCTGTGCGGCGGATCTTTCGCTGAAGCTGCAAGATCCCGTAAAGCAGAGCCTCGGCCGTGGGCGGGCAGCCGGGCACATAGACGTCCACCGGCACGACCCTGTCGCACCCGCGTACGACCGAATAGCTGTAATGGTAGTATCCCCCGCCATTGGCGCACGATCCCATCGAGATCACATAGCGCGGCTCAGGCATCTGGTCGTAGACCTTGCGCAACGCCGGCGCCATCTTGTTGGTCAGCGTGCCCGCCACGATCATCAGATCCGATTGACGCGGGGAGGCGCGTGGCGCCGTGCCAAAGCGCTCAAGATCGTAACGCGGCATCGAGGTCTGCATCATCTCGACCGCGCAGCACGCAAGGCCGAAGGTCATCCAATGCAGGCTCCCTGTCCGCGCCCAGTTGATGATGTCGGCGGTCGAGGTCACCAGGAACCCGCGGTCTTCGAGCTCGCGCCCGATGAATTGTGGGACCTGTTCGCGGTCCGGCCCGGCGTCAAAGGCGGTGGTGGCTACGGTCATGCTCGCTTCCGTTTCACTGTGCGCGGCGGTCGTGGCGTCGCCCTAAAGGGTAAGGTCTTTTGGTGCGGCGGCCCAGCGTTCGGTTGGGGCTGCCCTACATGATTTAGGCATTAGGTTCTGCTCTGCGAGACTGCAACTGCGCAAATCTGCCAGAGAGGCACAGTTTCGCCAAAGCCATACCGGCCCGCGCGGGCCGAAAAGCGCCACACCCCAACTCACTCACGGAGAGACGCCCCCGGTCAGAGACCCGCTCTGGACAGTCAGCGCGCTACTCCGCCGGGTGCGCCGGCTCCTCGCTGCGCATGAACCGGCGGCCGAGATCGACGATGAATTGCGCCTGGGACGTGGCGACATTGGCGCGCGGCAACCGGCCCTCGGCGTGATCGACGGCATCGGTCAGGTGATCGGCAAAGTAATCTTGAAGCCACATGCCCATCACCATGCCGCGCGTCAAAACGGAACCGGTCTCGGCCACCTCGACAATCGTGCCGCCCCGCCGCGTGGGTGTGAAGGTATGGCGCGTCACGGTCACGGTCGGCGGCTCTTCGGGTACGTCGTCCTCGATCTCGATGTCGCGCGCTCCGGTGACATCCGCCGACGCCTGGCCAGGGAGAGCCTCGGTGGCCGCGTCGTCGGGGTCGGTGCCGAGATCGCTCCAATAGTCGTCGGTCTCCGCCTCTTCGGAGGACACGATGCCGGCCTCGACGCACATAATCTCATGGGCGTCCTCGGTGGAGGAGAGGACTTGCGCAAACATCTCAATGTCAAATGCCAGCGGCGAGGTCTCGCACGGGCTCTCCACGCGCCGATGCACCGTGACGGCAAACGCCCCGTCTTCGTCGGCCGGTCCGCAGGAGACAAGATCGTCCGCACGGCCCGGGTAGATCGTGATCGCTGCCTTCACAACGTCGGGCGGCAATGATGTCCGCCGGCGTGCACGGAAAGTGTGCGATGTGTTCGGCCCGAGGGTCTGCGCATAGCTCACGACAAGCGACAGCACGAAGAAGAGCGCAAAGCCCAATGCGACGAGCCCAACGAGGCGCAGCGCGAGACCCAAAAGCCCAACATCCGGTCCCACCGTTCCGGCGAGCGCCAAAAGGATTGAAACGACGAGCGACACCGTCAGCGTCTCGGTCATCGCCGTTGGATAGCGCAACAGGTGCGCTAGCGGCAGCCCGATGCCGAGCACGAGCAGCGCGAGCGCGGCCTGCCCCTTAAAAAGGACGACCGTCAAAACGACGAGCACGGGCAACACCATCGACACCAAGATCAGTCGGCGCAGCCGATACAGCCGGTAGGCCAGAACGCGAGTCGGCATAAGATCTTCACCCCAGGTTCCCGCAAACGCGGTATTTGTGGAAAACGACACGGATCGGGCGGAAATGTGGCATTGGTGCAGATCCGACCGAGAAACCGGGCGGTTCTGTCGGACTGTCGTAGAATTCGACAGAGTTCGTTTACGAACGCTTAATGGAACAGCAGACGCAGCGTTCTAGAGCCCTGCTGTGCGGCGGCCGGCAAAGACCCCACGCGCGTATCGCCGGCGCTCGCCGCTACTGCCATTCGAGGGCGCCCTTTTTCCACTCATAGGCAAAGCCGACGGTGAGAACTGTAAGAAAGACCATCATCGACCAAAACGCCGCCATCGACAACTCGCCAAAGGCCACGGCCCAGGGAAAGAGAAACGCAACCTCAAGATCGAAGATGATGAAAAGGATCGAAACAAGGTAGAACCGGACGTCAAACTTCATCCGCGCATCGTCGAACGCATTAAAGCCGCACTCATAGGCCGACACCTTTTCCGGGTCGGGGTTGCGCACGGCGACGATGGCCGCCGCGAGGATCAGGACGAGCCCGAGGCCGATGGCGATCCCGAGAAAGACGAGAATCGGAAGGTATTCGCGCAGCAACTCATCCATGGGCGTTCCCCTTTGCCCCCCTTTAAGCGTGCGCGCCCGCACGGGTCAACGCATCGCGTTTCTGCCGCGTTCACCCCGCCCAGGGCGGCGGCCGCTTTTCCAGAAAGGCCGCGATGCCGGCACGAGCCTCCGCGGTCTCCCACCGGCGGATGAGCGCCCCTATGCTCTCCTCGATCTCCGCGGGCGTCGGCGCGTGGCCTTGGCCGCGCAGGAGCGCCTTGGCATCGGCGACGGCTCCGGGCGCGGTGGCAAGGTAGGGCGTCACCTCTGCCGTCACGGCGGCCTCAAGCGCATCGGCGGGGGCTGCGCGCGCGATGAGGCCGAGCGAGACCGCCTCGGCCGCATCAAAGAGCCGTGACGAGAAGAAGACCCTCCGCGCCGGCCCGGCCCCGAGCCGCGCGCGCACATAGGGTCCGATCGTCGCTGGGATGAGGCCAAGCCGCGTCTCCGTCAGCCCAAAGCGCGCCGTCTCGACCGCGAGCGCGACGTCGCAGACCGCCAGGAGGCCCACGCCACCGCCAAACGCATTGCCCTGGGCGCACCCGATCACTGGTTTGGGGCAGGCGTCGACGGTGCCGAGCATCTCGGCAAGCGCCCGGGCGCCTGCGGCCCGCGTTGCGGCATCCGCCTCGATCTGCGCGCGCATCCATCCCAGATCGCCGCCAGCGCAAAAGCTCGTGCCCTGCCCCGTCAGGACGATGACACGCACCGCCGGGTCCTCTCCCAGGCGGCGAAAACCGGCGTCGAGTTCCGCGATCATCTCCGCGTTCATCGCGTTGTGCATTTCGGGCCGAGCAAGGCGCAGTGTCGCCACGCCGCGCGCATCCGTCTCGATCGCAATCGTGTTCACGCGTCCCCCGCCTCCGCCGGCAGGGTTCGAAGCGTCTTGGCAAAGCCGGCGGCATTGGCGAGCGCGGCTCTGTCGAGGCCCGTGGCATAGCCGCGGCGCTCCAGATGCGCAGCCAGAGCCTCGGTCGCCACGTTTCCCGCCGCGCCCGGGGCATAAGGGCAGCCGCCAAGCCCACCGGCCGCCGCATCGAAGACGCGCACCCCGTTGGCCAAGGCGATGTCGATGTTCTCAAGCGCGCGACCGCCGGTGTCGTGGAAATGCCCGGCAAAGCCCTCCGGCGGGAGGACGCCGAGCACCGCCTCCAGCATCGCGGCGACCGCGTCGGGCGCGGCGCGGCCCAGCGTCTCGCCCAAAGACACCTCGTACACCCCGAGCGCCACCAGCCGCGCAACGACCCGGGCCACGTCCCCCGGTGCCACCGCCCCGTCGAACGGGCAGACGCAGACGCAAGAGACATAGCCGCGGACGGGCAAGCCGAGCGTCTGGGCGCGGGCGACGACCGGCGCGATCCGGGCAAAGCTCTCGTCGATGCTGGCATTGAGGTTGGCGCGGCTGAAGCCCTCGGTCGCCGAGACAAAGACGGCGATCTCGTCCGCCCGCGCCGCCACCGCGCGCGCCAGGCCCTTTTCGTTGGGCACCAGCGCGGCATAGCGCGTGCCCGACTGGCGGGCGATCCCGGCCAGCACGGCCTCCGACCCCGCCATCTGCGCGACCCATTTGGGGCTGACAAAGCTCGCGCACTCGATCCGGCGAAAGCCCGCCTCGGAGAGCAGATCGGTCAGCTGGATCTTGGCCGAGACCGGGATCGGATCGGGCTCGTTCTGGAGCCCGTCGCGCGGGCCGACCTCGACAATCTCGACCGCCGGTTTCAGGTCATACGCCATCGTCGCTACTCCGCTGCGTCGGCGATGTCGGCGATGTCGGTCGCGCCGTCCGAAAGCCTAAAGAGCGGCGCGCCAGCTTCGACCTGGCTGCCGGCGATCCCGTTCACCGCGGCCACGATCCCTGCGCGCGGCGCGCGCAGCGCATGCTCCATCTTCATCGCCTCCAAGACGGCGAGCCGGTCTCCGGCCGCCACCTCCGCTCCGCAGGCAACGAAGACCTCGCGCAGGAGCCCAGGCATCGGCGCGCGGACGACATCCTCGCCCGGATCGACCGCGCCGCGCGCCAGCGGGTCGGGGATCTCAAAGCGCCAGGGCTGGCCGTCAAAGACCGTGATGACCGCCCCATCCCGGTGGCATGCGGGCGCGGGCGCGCCCTCGACCCACCAGTGTCCGCCGCGCATCGCGGCGCACAGGTGCGTTTCACCCACAAGGAGCCTCACGCCCTCGGTGTCGAAGGTGAGCCCGACATGGCGTGTCTCGCCGCCCTGGCGCAGCGCTAGACTCTGCTCCAAGGGATGCCACAGGGTAAAGCCCCGATGCGGCACCGTCTCAAGACCCGCAGCCGCGAGGGCCGCGACTGCAACCACGCGGCTTGGAACCGGCGGGTCGTCGACGAGCGCAGCTCCGCCGCGATCGATCAGTCCGGTATCGACCTTGCCGCGCGCGACATCGCGGTCCTGCAAAAGCCGCGTCAGAAATGCAAGATTGGTCGTGCTCCCCGCGATCTCGGTCGCACGAAGCGCGTGGACGAGGCGCCGCCGCGCCGTTTCCCGATCCGGGCCATGGGCAATGAGCTTGGCGATCATCGGATCGTAATGCGGGGTAACGCTATCGCCCGACGCCACGCCGGTATCGGAGCGCACAGCGTCCGGAAAGCGGACATGGGTCAGCCGCCCCGTGACCGGCAAAAAACCTGCCGCCGGATCCTCGGCGTAAAGCCGGGCCTCCATCGCATGGCCGCGCAGCGCGATCTCGTCCTGCCGCTGGGGCAAGGTCTCCCCCGAAGCGACGCGGAGCTGCCATTCGACAAGGTCGATCCCCGTCACCGCCTCGGTCACCGGGTGCTCGACCTGCAGCCGCGTGTTCATCTCCATGAACCAAAAGCCGTCCGCCGCCAGACCGCCCTGCCCGTCCGCATTGCCGTCGGCGATGAACTCGACCGTGCCCGCCCCGACATAGCCGATCGCAGCCGCCGCGCGCACCGCCGCTGCCCCCATCGCCGCACGTATCTCGGCGGTCATGCCGGGGGCGGGGGCCTCCTCGATGACCTTTTGGTGGCGGCGCTGGAGCGAGCAATCCCGCTCGAAAAGGTGAACAATGCCGCCCGCTGCATCGGCAAAGACCTGGATCTCGATGTGGCGCGGGCTCTCGATCCACCTCTCGATCAGTACGCGTGGATCTCCAAAGGCGGCCTGCGCCTCGGCTTGGCACGCGGCAAGTGCCTCGTCGAAGCCACCGGGGAAGCCACCGGGGAAGCCACCGGGCTCAGCCACGCGGCGCATGCCTTTGCCGCCGCCGCCCGCAACAGCCTTGATGAGGACGGGATAGCCGATCTCGCCCGCCGCTTCCCGCAGAGTATCCAGGTCCTGCGCCGCGCCGTGATAGCCGGGGACGACCGGCACCCCCGCCGCCTCCATCCGGCGCTTGGCGGCGTCCTTAAGCCCCATGGCCCGGATCGCCGGCGCTGGAGGCCCGACAAAGATCAGCCCCGCCGCCGCGACCGCCTCGGCAAAGTCTGGCGCCTCGCTCAGAAAGCCGTAGCCGGGGTGGATCGCATCCGCCCCCGCCGCCTTTGCCGCCGCGACCATGCGCGCCGCATCGAGATAACTCTCGGCGGGCGGTGCCGGGCCGAGCCGCACCGCGTGATCGGCCGCGCGGACATGGAGCGCGCCGGCATCCGCGTCGGAATAGACAGCGACCGTCTCGATCCCCATCCGCCTTGCCGTTGCGATGATCCGGACGGCAATCTCGCCCCGGTTGGCCACTAGGAGGCGCGCAATCCGGCCCATCCTCAGCCCTCGCGCTCCTCAGCCGCCTGGCGCTCCGCCTCGGCTTGGCGCTCGGCGGCGTAAGAGCGGAAGCGGTGGCGGTAGATGAGGTTCGGCCGCTCCCCTTCGATGAGATGAAAGATCACGGCGACCGCGATCACCGCTTGGGCCAGCACAAAAACCTGATCCGCCTGCCCCGCCGATGAGAGGTCTTGCGCCCCGCCGCCCAGCGCCATGACGAAGCCCACAACAAAGCGCGCAGGCAGGAGCACGCCGAGGATATAGGCCCAGGGCACCCGGAGGATCAGGCCCACACCGGTCAGAAACGACAGCGCCCCGAGCAGACCCGACCACCAGGGCGTGCCGACCGCGAGCATCAGAGCGATCTCGAGCCCGCCAGACGCGGCAAACCACGCCGCCATCAGCCAGAGCACCAGCCCCGGCTTGCCTTTGGCATGGGCATGGGCGGCCGCCCGCGGAATATGGACCCATTGGAACCCGTTCTTGTCGGGCACCGTGCGCACGACATAGGTCTCGGCCCCATCCTTTGGCTCGGCCCTGTCCTTTGGCTCGGCCCCGTCCTTTGGCTCGGCCCCGTCCTTTGGCTCGGCCCCGTCCTTTGGCTCGGCCCCGGCCTTTGGCTTGGGCTCTTTTTCAGATGCGGCCCCGTGCTTTGGCTCAGGCTCGGCCATCACATGCGAAACACGCCAAAGCGCGTCTCTTCGATCGGCGCGTTCATCGTTGCCGCGAGCGATAGCGCGAGAACGGTGCGGGCGCGACGCGGGTCGATGATCCCGTCGTCCCAGAGCCGAGCGGCGGCGTAGAGCGGGTGCGACTGCGCCTCAAAGCGCGCCTCGGTCGGGGCGCGAAACGCGGCCTCGTCGGCCGCGCTCCAGGCTGCACCGCTCTTTTCGAGCGCGGCGCGTTTGACACTCGCAAGCACGCCCGCTGCCTGTTTGCCGCCCATGACGGCAATGCGGGAATTGGGCCAGGTCCAAAGAAAGCGCGGCTGATAGGCCCGGCCCGCCATTCCGTAATTGCCCGCACCAAACGAACCGCCGACGATCATGGTGATCTTGGGCACAGCGGTCGTCGCGACGGCGGTGACCATCTTGGCGCCATGCCGCGCGATCCCCTCGTTCTCGTATTGCCGGCCGACCATAAAGCCCGTGATGTTCTGGAAGAACACGAGCGGGATCTTGCGCTGCGAGCAAAGCGCTATGAAATGCGCACCCTTCTGCGCAGCCTCGGAAAAGAGAACGCCGTTATTGGCGACGACCCCGATCGGGCAGCCGTCGAGATGGGCAAAGCCAGTGACGAGCGTTTCGCCAAAACGCGGCTTGAACTCGTCAAAGCGCGAGCCGTCGACGAGCCGGGCGATCACCTCACGGATGTCGTAGGGCGTGCGCAGATCGGCGGGCACGAGGCCGAGGATTTCGTCGGGGTCATAGGCCGGGGGCTCGGGCGTCGCCCAACCCGCACGCGGCGCGGGCGCAGGGCCGAGCGAGGCCACGGCTTGGCGCGCGAGCGCCAGGGCATGGGCGTCATCCTCGGCGAGTTGGTCCGCGACGCCCGAGAGCCGCGTATGGACATCGCCTCCGCCCAGCTCTTCGGCGCTTACGACCTCGCCGGTTGCGGCCTTGACGAGCGGCGGGCCGGCCAGAAAGATCGTGCCCTGCTCTTTGACGATGATGGTGACGTCCGACATCGCAGGCACATAAGCACCGCCGGCGGTGCAAGAGCCCATGACGACGGCGATCTGCGCGATGCCTTTGGCCGACATCCGCGCTTGGTTGTAAAAGATCCGCCCGAAATGGTCGCGGTCGGCAAAGACCTCGTCCTGGTTCGGCAGGTTCGCCCCGCCGCTGTCGACGAGATAGAGGCAGGGCAGCCGGTTCTCTTCGGCGATCTCTTGGGCGCGCAGGTGCTTTTTGACCGTGAGAGGATAATACGTGCCGCCCTTCACGGTGGCATCGTTGCAGACGACCATAACGTCCCGCCCCGCGACGCGTCCGATACCCGCGATCACGCCGGCGCAGGGCGCGGCCCCGTCGTATAGGCCGTGGGCGGCAGTCGCGCCGATCTCGAGGAAGGCGGCGCCCGGGTCCAACAGCTGGGCCACGCGCCGACGCGGCAGCATCTTGCCGCGCGCCTCGTGGCGCTCGGACGCCGCCGACCCGCCCCCGGCTTGCGCCAGATCGACGGCTGCGCGGATCTCGGCCAAAGCCGCCTCATGGGCGCGTCTGTTGGCGGCAAAGTCCGGTCCGCCTGTCGACACCTGGCTTTCGATCTTCATCCGCGCATCCCGCGCCGACCCGCGCCCATGATTTTCGTGCGACAATCATGCCCCGGCAAAAATTCTCCGAATTTTTGCGCCTCGCGCCCGCCGCCCAGCGCCTCTGTCAAACCGGATCTCCCGCAGGGGCGGCGGCGGACGCAGAGACGGGCGCGGCCAAAAGTTGACGCGACATCAGCCAACGCTGGCGATAGCCGTAGCGGGCCGCGCGGGCGATGTCGGTCTGAAAGCTCGCATTGACGACCGCGGCGACGGCACCCCCGACAATCGGGACGACCTGCCCCGCTTTGCGCCCGGCGAGCGAGACGCCCAAATGCCGGGCGACGCGCTCGATGACCTTTTCGGTCAGCCATTCGCCGCCTTTCTCCATGACGAGCCGGCCCTGGGGCGTCGTCAGCCACTCGGCCATCTTGTTGAGGTTCGACAGCGTCTCGGCGCGGCCCTCCTCGGCCTGCATCGTGGCCGCTTCAAGAATCATCAGTCGAAACGCGGCCTCCTCGTCGGAGCTCTCGGCAAAGCCATAGGCGCAGCCGGTTGCGCGCACGGTGCGCGCGGCGAGCGCGATCGTGGCGGGGATGTCAGCCGTCATGCCCGCAGCCCCGAACCAGCCGGCCGCCGCCCCTGTCGCGGCGTTCGAGCCCATGGCCCAGGCCTGCACCCGCATCGCCGCCGCTTCGCAGGCGTCAAGGTCGGAGATGTCATGGGCTGTGACCTCGGCAAGCGTCATCCCAGCAAAGGTATCGGCCCCGCGCAAGGCGGCGCGCAGCGCCTCGGGCGGGACGAGCTTGGCAAAAGCCCCGCCGAGCGGCGCCGTTAGCCGCTCGGCGCCGCGGCCGAAACGCGTCGAGCGGCGCTCCTCATAGGCGCGTTGGGCGGCGAGCACCTCGCTGACGGCGTCCGAACTTGCGCTGCGGCGAATTGGGTCTGCGCGCGGCTCGGCGTGGGGCTGGTGCTGGGGATGGGGATCTGGCTTTGGTTTGCGCTCGGTCATGGGCGCGGCCTTTCTGCTGCGGGGTCGCTTCCCATATAGGTCATCCCATCGCCGCCATAAGCTCCCGCCCCACGAGCATGCGGCGGATCTCAGACGTGCCGGCGCCGATCTCCATCAGCTTGGCGTCGCGAAAGAGCCGGGCCACGGGCGCGTCAGCCATGAAACCTGCCCCGCCCATGGCCTGAACGGCCTGATGCGCTTGTTTCATCGCCTCTTCGGACGCGTAGAGCACGCAGGCCGCCGCATCCGCCCGGGTGACTGCCCCTCGGTCGCAGGCCCGCGCCACTTCATAGACGTAGGCCCGGGCAGAATTGAGCGCGGTGTACATATCCGCGATCTTGGCCTGCATCAGTTGGAACGAGCCGATCGGCTGCCCAAACTGCTTGCGCTCCCGTAAATAGGGCATCACCTCGTCGAGGCAGGCGGCCATGATCCCGGTTCCGATCCCGGCAAGAACAACGCGCTCATAATCGAGGCCCGACATCAGGACGGCGACGCCTTTGCCCTCTTCGCCGAGGACGTTCTCGAAGGGCACTTCGACGTCCTCGAAGATCAACTCCGCGGTGTTGGAGCCGCGCATGCCGAGTTTGTCGAAATGGGGAGATGTGGAGAAACCCGTCATCTCCTTTTCGACGATGAAGGCGGTGATGCCACGGCTGCCGGCATCGGGGTCGGTCTTGGCGTACACAACGAGGATATCCGCGTCGGGGCCGTTGGTGATCCAGTATTTGGTGCCGTTGAGACGGTAGTGGTCGTTGCGCTTTTCGGCGGCCAGCGCCATGCCGACAACGTCAGAGCCGGCCCCGGCCTCGGACATGGCGAGCGCGCCGACACCTTCCCCACGGATAAGCTTGGGTAAAATTTTAGCTTTCTGCGCTTCCGTACCATTGAGCCGGATCTGGTTCACGCAGAGGTTGGAATGGGCGCCATAGGAGAGCGAGATCGAAGCCGATGCGCGAGCGATCTCTTCGATGGCGACGGTATGGGCAAGATAGCCGAGCCCCGCCCCGCCATATTCTTCCTCCACGGTGATGCCGAGCAGCCCGAGCGCGCCCATCTCGGGCCAGAGATCGGGCGGAAAGACGTTGTCACGGTCGATCTCGGCGGCGCGTGGCTTGACGCGCTCCTGCGCCCAACGGTGCACTGTGTCGCGCAGGACGGCGACATCCTCACCGAGGTCGAACTCCATGGCAGCGGTGAACATGGCGGGCCTCCCCTCCCGTCGCATGCGCGGCCGGTCTGTGACGCGGGCCGCTTATTGAACGCTCGTTCAAATCTTAGGGCGCGCGCGGGCGGCGGTCAACGCGCGATGAAGCGCGAGCCAGTCGGGCCCCCCATGACTGGAAGCCTGCGCCTATTCCGCCGCGATCCCAGGCGCCGCGCGCTCGGCCTCATCTCGGATGATCTCGGCGATCAGAGCGCAATCGTCGAGGCTGAACGTGAGCGGCAGGCGTAGGTCGATGAGGCCCGCAAGCACGCGGTCGGTCTGTGGAAGGGCCTCGGGCGCGGCATAGGCCCAATGGGCGTAGCGCGAGGTAAAGGCAACGGGCTCCGGCGCGCCAAACCATTTGAGCTCGACACCGCGGGCCGCGCAGGCCGCGACGAAAGCCTCGATCCGCGCGGGCGGCCAGCCCGGCAGCAGGAACTGAAAGGAGGAGCCGACAAAGTCTTCCTCGGCGGGGCGCTCTACGAGCCGCACCCCGGCTGCGCCGTGCAAGCCCGCTTCGAGCGCGCGATATCGCTCGGTCCAGGCCGCGCAGTTCTCCGCAAGCCGCACCAGCTGCGGACGCAGGATCGCGGCGCGCAGGTTGTCCATCCGGCCGGAATTGTTTGGCATGTCGAGCTTGATCGCCTCGAAGACCTCGGGCGGCGGCGCGGCGCGGTGGCGCGGATAGAGCATGTAGCTGCCCGAGAGCAGGATCATCTTGGCGGCCAGCATGGCATCATCGGTGACGACGAACCCGCCCTCGCCCGAATTCATGTGCTTGTAGGTTTGCGTCGAGTAGCAGCCGATCGCGCCGTGTCGCCCCGAGGGCACGCCGCGAAAGCGCGCGCCCATCGTATGCGCGCAATCCTCGATGACGGTCAGATCGTGCGTATGGGCGATTTCCATCAGACGATCCATGTCACAGACATGCCCGCGCATATGCGACAAGAGCAGGACGCGCGCATCGGGATGCGCCCTGGCCTGCGCGGCGAGGTGCCCCAGATCGATGGTCAGATCGTCGGTGACCTCGACAAAGACCGGACGCGCGCTGACACTGGCGATGGCGCCGGGGACGGGCGCGAGCGTGAAGGCGTTGCTGAGGACCGGCGCGCCTGGAGCGACGCCGAGCGCCCGCAGAGCGCAGGACATCGCATAGCCGCCCGAAGCGACGGCGAGGCAGTAGCGCGCGCCGGTGAACGCTGCGAACTCCTCCTCGAGTTGGGCGACCTCGCCCGCCTCTCCCGGCGCGAGGTTATACCGATGCAGCCGCCCGTGGCCGAGCACATCGAGCGCTGCCTGCACGCCCGCATCCGGGATCGGCTCTTGTTGCGTGAAACTGCCGGTGAAGCGTGTTCGGGCCATACTGCCCCCCTTGCCGACGCGTCCGAGTTGGCACGGTTGTGGCCGCAACGCGCGCGCCCGTCAATTCCTGCGCATTTCAGGAGCGCGCGTCCCTTGAGCCGACGCCCCCGTTGGCTTACCTTGAGCCTAATGGAAAGGGAGCGTTGCCATGTTCGGTATCCCCGGCAAGCAAGCTGTGACAATAACCCCCGCTGCTGCCAAGCAGATCGCCAAGATCATGGCGCGCGACGGGGCGGAGGGCTTGAAGATCGGCGTCAAGAAGGGCGGCTGTGCGGGCATGGAATACACCATGGATTACGCGATGCAGGCCGATCCCAATGACGAGGTCGTCGAGCAAGACGGCGCGCGCGTGCTGATCGCGCCGATGGCGCAAATGTTCCTCTTCGGGACCGAGATCGATTACGAAGTCTCGTTGCTGGAATCGAGCTTTAAGTTCCGCAATCCGAATGTGACGGAGGCCTGCGGCTGTGGCGAGTCGATCAAGTTCGACGAGAGCCTGACGGCAAAAGGGTAGAGCGGCATCGACATCGTGGCGCGCGTGCGACGTCGCACCGACGCCCTATTGCAGCCGCCTCCTGCGGCCCAGTCACGTGCACCGCGCCCTCCCTAGAAACGAAAACCCCGAAAAGACCCGCCCGGCGCGGCGGCGCATGAACGCGCGGAGGGCCCTGCGCCACTGGGCGCGGCGCTTGGCGCGCCGGCGCAAACGGGATCGGGCTTTCATTGCTGCAAATAGAGCCTGTTCCGCGCGGTAGGAGGATTGGAACGGCTCTGGGATGGACAGACGGCGCAGGATTGGCATCATGGCTTTGCCTCCTTTGGCATTTCTGGGGCGCGGCAGCGCGCCAGAGAGAGCGCTACGCCGAAACCCTGCCCCTGCAGAGCCCACAAAACCGAAGCCTGAGTTGCAGAAATGAAAATCGCCGATTGGGAAGACTATGCCTGCTTCACCCAAGTCGCCCGGCATCGCGGCCTGCGCGGCGCAGCCGAGGCGTTGGGCGTCTCGATCCCGACACTGAGCCGCCGCATGCGGGCCTTTGAGGCGCGCATCGGCCGCCGGCTCTTTGTCCACGGACGCGCGGGCTATGCCCTGACGGCCGAGGGCCGCGCGCTCTGGGAACGCACCGAGCGGATGGAGGCGGCCGCGACCTCGGTCGATCTTTGGCGCGCCGAGGCAACCGGGCCCGTCCCTGTTCGGATCTCGGCCGGCACATGGACCGCGCTCCATATGACCGAGCGCTTGGGCGAGATCTGGCAGCCCGGCGGCGCATGGGTGCCAGAGCTCGTCCATTGTGAGCGCGTGATGGATCTGGCGCGCCGCGAGATCGACATCGGTGTGCGCAATGCACGGCCCGACCAACCGTGGCTCGCCGGCAAGCAGGTCGGCACGACGTACTTTTGCGCCTATGCCGCGGCGCCCGGCATCCTAGGCTGGATCGGCCCCTCCGACGACGCGCCGCTGACACGCTCGCAGCGCTGGGTCGTCGAGACGCATGGGCCGCACATCGTCTCGCGCGCCAACGCGCCGCTCTTGGCCTTTCACATGGCGCGGGCAGGCGTGGGCCGCGTCGTCTTGCCGACGCCGGTCGGCGACGGGGCGGCGGGGCTCGTCCGTGTCTCCGACCCGATCGCCGCGCTTGAAAGCGAGCAATGGCTCGTATCGCACCAGGACGCGCGCCACGATCCGCCGATCCGCGCGGCCCTCGATGCCCTCACGGCGTTTTTCGAGGGCGCCGCACCGAAAGCGTCCGGCGTGGCCTAGGGGGCGCTGGGGGAGACCGGATCTTGGCTGTTTCGAAGGCCGACCTGGCCGCCGCGCTCGATCTCTTCGCCGATTTGCCGGGCGAGATCACCCACCGGGCGATGATGGGCGGGCAAATCCTCTATGCCGATGGCCAGATCTTCGGCGCGGTCATGGGCGAGGCGGGCATTCACATCCGCGCCAAGGGCAGGCTCGCTGCGCGTCTCGCCGCTGCAGGTGCGACACAATTCGTTTGGACCCGCCCCTCGGACGGCCGCGCGATGCCCATGGGCTATTGGTCCCTCCCCGAAGCGGCCCTTGACGCGCCGGAGGAGGCTTGCGATTGGGCGCGAGCAGCATTGGAGGCGGGGGACGAGTGATGGCGCGCAAACTCGCAGCGGGCAATTGGAAGATGAACGGGCTGAGCGCCGCGCTGGCCGAGGCCCAGGCGCTGGCCGACGCGCATCCTGCTCCCGGCTGCGACGTGCTCCTTTGCCCGCCCGCGCCGCTCCTGGCCCGGATGAGTGCGGCGCTCGACGGCACACGGGTCCAGACCGGCGGACAGGATTGCCATGCCGCCGAGAGCGGCGCGCATACCGGTGACGTCTCGGCCGAGATGCTCGCCGATGCGGGCGCGACCCATGTGATCCTCGGCCATTCCGAGCGCCGCGCCGACCACGGCGAGAAAGATGCCGATATCGCCGCCAAGATCGGGGCGGCGCGCCGCGCAGGCCTCATCGCGATCCTCTGCATCGGCGAGACGGAGGCCGAGCGCGATGCGGGCGACACGCTGAGCGTTGTCTCGACCCAGCTTTCAGGCAGCTTGCCGACCGGTGTGATCGCGAGCTCGCTCGTCGTCGCTTACGAGCCCGTTTGGGCCATCGGCACGGGGCGCACGCCCACGCTCGACGAGATCGCCGAGGTCCACGACCACTTGCGCGACGAGTTGGCGACCGCGATCGGCTCCGGCGCGCGCGATGTCCCGCTCCTCTATGGCGGCTCGGTCAAGCCCAGCAACGCGGCGGAGATCTTTGAGGTCTCCAATGTCGATGGCGCGCTTGTCGGCGGCGCATCGCTCAAGGCCGCCGATTTCTCGGCCATCGTCGCCGCGCTGGAGGCCGCATCCTAGGCGCCGCTCCCGCCGGCTCTGCCCGGGGGCGGCACGCGCCCCGTGCGGGCTGGCTCGGCATCTGCGCCCTGGTGGCGGCCGCGCTTTGCCTTTTGCCGATGGTTGCCGTCGCCATCGCTGCGCTCATGGGAACGACCGAGACGCTCGCGCTCCTCGCCCAAGACGTGCTCTGGCGCTACACCTGGACAACGCTCGTGCTCGTGGCCCTCGTCGCGCTTGGAACGGCGGCCCTCGGGACCGGCGCGGCGTGGCTTGTGACGATGACGCGATTTCCCGGCGTTCGCGTTTTCGAGGTGGCGCTGGCACTGCCGTTTGCGTTTCCGGCTTACGTGCTGGCCTACGCCTATACCGACTTTCTCGACCACCCCGGCGCGGTCCAATCGACGTTGCGGGCGGTGACGGGCTGGGGCCCGCGGGATTATTGGTTTCCCGAGATCCGCTCGCTCGGCGGGGCCGCATTGATGCTGATCCTCGTGCTCTACCCCTATGTCTACCTCCTCGCCCGGGCGGCATTTTTGCAGCAATCCTCGACGGCGCATCTTGCCGCGCGCGCCCTCGGCCAGGGCCCTTGGGGCGCGTTTTGGCGTGTCTCGCTGCCGATGGCGCGGCCGGCGATTGCGGGCGGCATGCTGCTGGCCGTGATGGAGACGATCGCCGACTTTGGCACTGTCTCGTTTTTCGGCGTACAGACCTTCGCCACCGGCATCTACACATCGTGGTTCTCGCTGGCCGACCGGGCGGCCGCGGCGCAGCTGGCGCTCTGCCTTTTGGGCTTTGCGCTGTGCCTGGCGCTGCTCGAGCGCATGCAGCGGGGGGCGGCGCGGCACCATGGGGCCGGCAAACGGTTTGAGACCGTGCCGGCGGTGCCGCTCTGCGGGTGGCACCGCTGGGGGGCATGCGCGCTCTGCTTTCTTCCGGTCTTTTTTGGGTTTCTGCTGCCCGTAATCCTGCTCTTGGAGATGGGGATCGGCTCGGAGCAGAACCTTCTGTCGGACCGCTATCAGCGCTTCATTCAGAATTCCGTCACCCTTGCCGGAACCGCCGCCCTTCTGACCGTCGGTGCCGCGGTCGCTATCGCGTTTTTTCAGCGCCTCGCGCCGGGGCCCGCCTCCAACGGCGCCGCCTATATCGCACGGATCGGATATGCCGTGCCCGGCGGCGTGATCGCGGTCGGGCTTCTCGTGCCGTTCGCGAGCCTCGACAACACGATCGACGCGTTCATGGAGGCGCGTTTCGGGATCGACACGGGGCTCCTCTTCACCGGCTCGATCTGGGTCCTGGTGATGGCCTATATGGTTCGCTTCATGGCGGCCGCGCTCAACACCTATGACGGCGGGCTGGTCTCGATCCACGCCAATTCCGATGCGGTCGCGCGGACGCTGGGAGCGAGCCCCGCCGCGATGCTGCGGCGGGTGCATTTGCCGATCCTGCGGCCATCGGTCCTCACCGCGCTGCTCATCGTCTTCGTCGATGTGATGAAGGAGCTGCCCGCGACGCTGATTATGCGCCCGTTCAACTTTGACACGCTGGCCGTACAGGCCCATCGCCTCGCCGCTGACGAGCGGTTGGCGGGGGCGGCTGTCCCCTCGCTCGTGATCGTCGCTGTCGGGCTTTTGCCGGTGATCCTTGTTTGCCGGTCGCTCGGGCGGCGGGCGCCTGCGCCGGCACAGCGTTCGCCTGTGGCGACCGCTGGACACCTGCGCCCTTAAACCCGCCAAACATCCACAACAAAAAGGCCCCCAGCAACACCGGGGGCCATAGTCTCAGAGCCGGATGGGATTACTCCCAATCGGCGCTGTTCAACACCTCGACGGCCGCGTCGATATGGGTCGCGATGGCGCTGAGGTCGATCGTGTCGGGGCGGAAGATCCCGAGATGGGCGACCGACGGGCTGAGGCCGACGCCAGGCACGGCCGGATATTCATCATTGCCCGCCGAGAAGTATTCCTGCGCCTGATCGGAGGCGAGATACTCCAGGAACGCGATGGCATTGTCGCGGTTCGGGGCGTTTGCCGCAACACCGCCGCCCGAGATGTTCATATGCGCGCCGATATCGTTCTGGTTCGGGAAGACCCAGCCAATATTTTCGAGCTGCTCGGGAGAGATCTGGTCGTCGCCTTTGCGCAGGGCGCGGGCGAAGTAGTAGGTGTTGGACATCGCAATGTCGCACTCACCCGAAGCGATGCCGCGGAGCTGGTCGGTGTCGCCGCCCTGGGGCGCGCGCGCAAAGTTGCCGACGACCGCTTCGGCCCAGCCTTGCACCGCATCGGCACCGAGATGGTCGATCAGGGCGGCGGTGATGTTCTGCGTGTAGACGTTCGAGGACGACCGGATGCAGATCTGGCCAGCAAACTTCGGATCGGCGAGCTCCTGATAGGTCAGCGGCGGCTCGGTCACGTCGGTCTTGTCGTAAAAGAGAATGCGCGAGCGCTGCGAGAAGCCGAACCATTCATTGTCCGCGTCCTGCAGGTAGGCCGGGATACGGGCTTCGAGGACGTCGCTCTCGACCGACGCCAGAAGACCCAGCTCCTTGGCGCGGGTCAGCCGCACTGTGTCGACCGTGAGGAACACATCGGCAGGGCTGTTGGCCCCTTCAGCTTCCATCCGCGTGATCAGCTCATCGGCATTGCCCTCGATCCGGTTGATCGTGATGCCCGTGGCTTCGGTGAATTCCGAGTAGAGCCGCTCATCGGTGTCGTAGTGCCGCGAGGAATAAAGGTTCAACTCGCCCTCGGCGAAAGCCGGTACGGCGGGGAGCGCCATGGCGATGGCCAGGCCAGCTGCGGTCATTTTCATGTTTGCTTTGGTCATAGTGAAGCCCCTGTCGGTGTGGTTTCTGACGGGACAGTCAACTACCAGCCGACGCCCGAGCGTCAACCCTTTTCCGATCAATTAACTCAGGAAATTGTACGGCGCTATGCGCCCGGACGTCGCGCCATGGGGCGGGTCATTTGCAAAGCGGATGTGGGCGGTGAATCGCTGGCTTGCGATGCCGTTTCGTCAGTAGATCGGTGGGATGGGTCGGGCTTGAAGCGCTGGGGGGTCCGTTGAGACCAAAAGCAGCTGCATCAGCGAAAGCCCGGCCGGCATCTTTCGCCGGGCAGCCCTAGAGTCGACCTGCGGGTTTGCGTCTCAACGGCGCCCCTACCGACGCCGGACGACTTCCAGCTTGTCATTGGTAGGCGTGGAGGGCACGCCCGCGCCATGCGCACGCTGAGCCAGAGCCCGACCGAGCCCGCCTTTGTGCAGGACCCTTATCCGTTCTACGCGCGCGCCCGCGCCGCGGGCGATCTCTTTTGGTGGCCCGATTACGGCATGCCGGCCGCGGCGACCCACCGCGCCGTGCATGCCATCCTGCGTGACCGCCGATTTGGGCGCGAGCCGCCCGACGGCGTGGCGCGGCCGCAGATCCCGGAACGACTCGCGCCGTTCTATGCGGTAGAGGCGCATTCGATGCTCGAAGCCGAGCCGCCGCGGCACACGCGGCTGCGCGGTCTCGTCCTCCGGGCCTTCACCAGCAAACGCGTGCTCGCGCTCACCCCAGAGATTGACGCGCTGATCGGGGACCTGATTGCGGGGTTCCCGAGCGATGCCCCGTTTGACCTCCTCGATGCGCTGGCGCGCCCCCTGCCCGTGACCGTCATCGCGCGGCTCATCGGCGTCCCCGATGCGCGGGCGACGGATCTGCTTGGCTGGTCCAACGCGATGGTGAAGATGTATCAACCGGGCCGGACGCGCGCGGACGAGGACGCGGCCGTTGCCGCGACCGAGGCCTTTTCCGCCTTTCTCGACGATGTGATTGCCTCGCGCCGCGCCGCGCCGGGGCCGGACCTCTTGTCCCAGCTGATCGCGGCCGAGGGCGACGGAGCGCGCCTTAGCGCGGCAGAGCTGATTTCGACGATCATCCTGCTTCTCAATGCAGGCCACGAAGCGACCGTCCACACGATCGGCAACGGGGTCAAAGCGCTCCTGGAAACCGGGCGCGCCGAATGCCTAGCCGATCCTGCGATCCACCAGAGCGCCATCGAGGAGATCCTGCGCTACGACCCGCCGCTCCACGTCTTTACGCGGATCGCGCGCGAGCGGGTCGAAGTGTTTGGGCACCGCTTTGAACCCGGCGAGGAGGTCGCATGTCTGTTGGCCTCGGCCAACCGCGATCCTGAGGCCTTTCGCGTGCCCGACCTCTTTGATCCGGCGCGCCCGCCGGCGACCCACGCAAGCTTTGGCGCAGGCATCCATTTCTGTCTCGGCGCGCCCTTGGCCCGGCTAGAGCTGATCCGCGCGCTGCCCGCGCTGTTTGCCGCGCATCCCCGGCTGCGGCTTGCAGCCCCGCCACGCTATGCCGACATTTATCACTTTCACGGTTTGGACGCGCTGACCGTCGCGGTGTGACGCCGCCATATTGGCTTTGACCAACGAAGTGTCAGCCCTGCAAGACAGGCAAATTCGGTGTCGCCTTGATCTCTTCCATCGACAGGAGCGCTGTCACATTGTGGATTTTCACCTCACCGATAAGCGCCTGGTAGAACCGGTCATAGGCGCGCGCGTTGGACACGCGGACCTTGAGTATGTAATCGATATCGCCCGCCAGCCGATGCGCCTCCAAAACCTCGGGCCGCGCCTTGAGCGCTTCGAGGAAACGTGTCTGCCATTCGGCCTCGTGTTCGGAGGTGCGGATCAGGACGAAAAAGCACGCCTCAAGGCCCAACGCCTCTGCGTCGAGAAGCACGGTTGTCTGTTTGATGACCTCGGCCTCGCGCAGCTTGCGCACCCGATTCCAAACCGGCGTCTTCGATGAGCCGACGGCCTTGGCGATCTCGTCGAGCGACTGCCCGGCGTCGCGCTGCAGTTCGGCCAAAATCTTCCGATCCAGCGGATCCAGTCGGAGCGACATGGCAAAGTCCTCGGATAAGTGACGACAAACGCGCGGTTTCTGCACTGCAGAAGAACACTTGTTTCTATTTCTCCAGATGTCTGGTGCGTTGCAAGACATTTGTTCTAGAGTGGTTGGGCGAAAGAATCGCAGAGGGGCCAGACCAGGGAGGGTCACCCACATGCCATATCGCTTCGAACCGAGTGTTGTTACAGCGCGTCGCCGCCACCGTGGGCAAGTCGTTTACCTCGGCGAGGACGATTGTTGGACCCCGGTCCTGCAAGAGGCCGAGTTGATCGAGGACGAGGCCCACGGCGACATTCGGCTGCTTGATGCAGAGATCGCGGCCAGCGATCTGACCGAGATCCGACTCGCGCGCGTGGCCGAGACGGCCGGGGTCGCGCAGCGCGTTCTCGACGGAGATCTCGCTCCGGCCTGAGGCCACGTGTGGGCGACCACGCAACGGGGCTTTACGACTTGGACGCGCGCTCTTCTGGGCGCGCGTTTGCGTTTGGGCCGGACCCTTCAGGACAGGCTGCGGCAGCCCGACGCACCCTGCCCGCTCGGGCGCGCGCCCCGGCGCGCACAAGCCGCATTCGCGCTTGACTGTCAATTGAAGCTGACACACATCTCGGGGCAAAGGTGCTGGAGCCGCTCGGCCCGACCACACAATCTGCCCCGCGCAACCTCGACCCCGCGCAGCTTCACCCCCGCGCAGCGTCGGCCTTGCGCAGATCCGTGCGGTTTGCCACGTGGCACCGGACCGCCCCGCCCCGCTGCATGAGAGAGAGACCATGCCCGAAGACCAGATCCCCGACGCCGCGCCGAATGAGACCGCCAAGACGCCGAAACCCGCACATGGACTGCCCGAAGAGACGGTAATCCATGTCCGGCACTGGACGGACAGGCTCTTTTCCTTTCGCTGCACGCGGCCGCGCGCGCTGCGCTTTCGGTCCGGCGAGTTTGTGATGATCGGCCTTGTCGGCGCGCCCAACCCAGAGACTGGCAAGGCGCGCCCAATTCTGCGGGCCTATTCCATTGCGAGCCCGGCCTGGGACGACGAGCTTGAGTTTTACTCGATCAAGGTTCAGGACGGCCCGCTGACCTCGCGCCTTCAGCATATCCAACCGGGCGACCGGATCATCCTCAAGCCCAAACCCGTGGGCACCCTCGTCCACGACGCGCTCCTGCCCGGCAAGCGGCTCTGGTTCTTTGCGACGGGGACGGGTATCGCGCCCTTTGCGAGCCTCGTGCGCGAGCCTCAGACCTATGAGGATTACGACCAGGTCATCCTGACCCATACCTGCCGCGACGTGGCAGAGCTGACCTATGGCCGGGAGCTTGTCGAAAGCCTCAAGGACGACCCGCTGATCGGCGAGTTGGTCGGCGACACGCTCGTCTACTATCCGACGACAACGCGCGAGAAGAGCCCCAAGATGGGGCGGATCACCACACTGCTCGAAGACGGCACGGCGTTTGCCGATCTCGGCATCTCCGGCGGTCTGAGCCCAGAGACCGATCGCGCGATGGTCTGCGGCTCGCTCCCCTTTAACCTCGACATGAAAGAGATCCTCGACTCCCACGGGTTGCGTGAGGGGGCGAATTCGGAGCCCGCAGAATACGTGGTCGAGAAGGCGTTCGTTGGATAGCGGTCGCGTGTCGGCACTTGGGCGGCGTCTGGCTGAGGCTCCGGGCTCGGCGCGCCGTCTGCGGCCCGATGGGGCAAGGCGGGGCGGCCAGAGCGACGACTAGGGTTCGGGTGCCGACGCGGCGGCCGCGGCCGCGTCGGATGGTCTGCGTCCTATCCGGGGGTCATTCGAACGCCAAAAGCGGCGCATGCGCCGCGCCGCCGGCCGTTGCGGGCGGCAGGTTGAAGTCAGCTTGCCCCAGCCGCGTCCCTCCCTGATCCGGGCTTCCGCCCAGACTACCCCACCCGGTCCTGCATCACGCCCGGTCCTGCATCACGCCCCGTCCTGCATCACGCCCCGTCCTGCATCACGCCCCGTCCTGCATCACGCCCCGTCCTGCACCCGGCCCCGTCCTGCGGGGGCGGGATCGCATCGGCCCGGGTGCCGAACGGCCCTGGGAGCGGGCGCTTTTGCTGACGCGCACCGCGCGCGTCCCCCAGGGGCGCCCGACCCGAGGGATCACGCTGCGACGGCCAAGCGGGGTCGGCTACTGCGTGGTGATGGCCGGAGACTCGTCGGTTTCCACGCTCGGCGTTTCCTCGGCACCGGTTTCGGGCGCGGCGAGCGGGGCTTCGGGGCTGGGGTCGGCAGCGGGCCCGTCACCGCCGCCCGCGAGGAAGAGAAAGCCCCCAAGCGCAAGGGCGACGACGGCGATAACGATCACGGTTATCCGGTTCATGGCGCATCCTCCTGCCTATGATGGCCTCTTCCTGCCAAAGCACGCGCGCCGGCGAAACGCCCATCGCGCGACACCGGCCGAACCGGCCCTCTCCCGCTGATCGCGCCTTGAAGGATCGGCGGAAAACCGTTATTTTTCGCATTCTCCCATCGCAACGATCGAAGGAATTGAGACATAGCCCGCAGACCACATAACGCGCCCCCCCAGCGCGAAACAGGCCCCCGCGTCAACGGACGCATCCGGGCGCCCGAGATCCGCCTTATCGGCCCCGAGGGCCAGAACGTCGGCGTCGTCAAGCCCGAGCGCGCGCTTGAATTGGCCGAACAGGTGGGCCTCGATCTGGTCGAAATCTCCCCGAATGCCGATCCGCCGGTCTGCAAGATCATGGATTTCGGCAAGTACAAGTACGAGACGCAAAAACGCGAAGCCGAAGCTAAAAAGAAGCAAAAGACGATCGAGGTGAAGGAGGTGAAGTTTCGCCCCAACACCGACACCCATGATTACGATGTGAAGATGCGCAACGTCACGCGGTTCCTGGAAAGCGGGGACAAGGTCAAAGTGACGCTGCGCTTCCGCGGCCGCGAGATGGCGCACCAAAACCTGGGTCGTGAACTCCTCGAACGGGTCGCGGAGGACATCAAAGAACTCGGCAAAGTCGAGAATATGCCCAAGATGGAGGGCCGTCAGATGGTCATGATGATCGGGCCGGTGGCGAAGTAACCCTCCGAGCTTGGGCACCTTTGGCGCAGCTTTTGATGGTGATTGCCTGGGGGCGGTCACCACTTTCTTTGGCTGAAAGGCCTGAGGACCGGCCCTATGCAGCTACGCCGAACCCATTCTCAGCACTTGCGAACAAAGGACGGAGCCGTGCCAGCGCCGTCCCTTGGGTTGGCGCTCCAAGGGTTGGGGTTTGGCGCTTTATCCCAGCCACACACCTCCTCGGGCCGAACTAAGCGAGAGTGGCCACAAAGCGCCATCCCGCCGAGACGGGACGGCGCTGGCACGGCTCCGTGCTAGGGTGCTATTTCGAAACCTGGGGGCGTATCGTTCACCAATAGTGTCGGGGCTGCCCACTGCAACCAACCAGACGCCCAAACCCTACGCCAATTCCTCCACCAGGCCCTGCATCTCTGCGATCCGCGTCGTGGGCGCGGGATGGGTGGAGATGAGTTCGGGCGGGGTGCCGCCGACGGCCTGCATGTCTTGCCAAAGCGTGATCGCTTGGCGCGGGTTATAGCCCGCTCTGTCCATCAGGCGCAGGCCCAACGCATCAGCCTCAAGCTCCTGGCGCCGCGAATAAGGGCGCAGGATGCCGAACTCCGCGCCGACCCCGAGCGCCGCGGCGATATCGGCCCCGCCGCTCACATTCCCGGCCTGCAAGACGGCGCCGAGAAGATCGAGCCCGAGGCCCGTCGCGGCTTGGGTGTTAATCCGCTCCTCGCCGTGCCGGGCTTGGACATGGCCGATCTCATGGCCGACGACGGTGGCGAGCTGATCCGGCGTGTCCGCCACGCGAAAGAGGCCGTCATAGATCCCGATCTTGCGGCCAGGAAGCGCAAACGCGTTGATCTCGGAGCCGGCAAAGACCTGCACCTCCCAGGCGTCGGGGCGTTCCCCCGCCGCTCCGAGGAGCCGGTTTGAGACCGCGCGTGCCTGCGCGATGTGGCTGGCGTTGCGCGACGCGGGCGTTTGCGCGCGAATCTGAGCCCAACTCCGAAGCGCCGCCCGCTCGACCTCGGCGTCGCTGATCAGCGACGGGGCGCTGCCGCCCTCGGTCGTCACACAGCCGGCGAGCGACAGCGACAGGAGCGCACTGCTGCCCCCAAGAAGCGCCTTGCGGCGCGAGAGTGTGGAACACAGGCACATGGGCGGGCCTCCCTGCATTGGCATTGCTTGCGGGCAAAGGCCTAGCAAAGCCGGACCTGCCCCGTCCATTGCCCGAACCGCGGGCATAAGCTAACTGATGCCGCAAAGGAGGACTGCCCATGAATGTCGAAACGCGCGTTACAGCCCCCTCGGCGGCGGACCGCCCGAACCTCGCCTCGTTCGACTGGGAAGATCCGCTGGGCCTCGAAGCCCAGCTTTCCGAAGATGAGCGCATGCTGCGCGACGCGGCCCGCGCCTTTGCCGCGGCCGAATTGCAGCCCCGTGTGGGCCCAGCCTTTGCCAGCGAGACGGCGGACCCGGCGATCTTTCGTCTGATGGGCGAAGCCGGTCTCTTGGGCGCGACGATCCCCGAGAGCTATGGCGGGCTCGGCGCGGGCTATGTCTCTTATGGGCTCATCGCGCGGGAGGTCGAGCGGGTGGATTCGGGCTACCGCTCGATGATGTCGGTGCAGTCCTCGCTCGTGATGTACCCCATTCACGCCTATGGGACGGAGGCGCAGCGGCAAAACTACCTTCCGGGCCTCGCGCGCGGAGAACTCATCGGCTGTTTTGGGCTGACAGAGGCAGATGCGGGCTCGGACCCGGCCGGCATGAAGACGCGGGCGGAGAAGACCGCCACCGGCTACCGTCTCACCGGGTCGAAGATGTGGATCTCGAACGCGCCGATTGCCGATGTCTTCGTGGTCTGGGC
This sequence comes from Pseudomonadota bacterium, assembly GCA_038745585.1. GTDB lineage: Bacteria > Pseudomonadota > Alphaproteobacteria > Rhodobacterales > Rhodobacteraceae > HLUCCA09. Next base: position 92,099 of record JBCDLH010000007.1, on the reverse strand, counting down.
CAAGTCGGACGCCCATAGCGGCAAGATCAAGGGGTTTGTCCTCGACAAGGGGATGGCCGGGCTCTCGGCGCCCAAGATCGGCGGCAAGCTCTCGCTGCGCGCCTCGGTGACGGGCGAGATCGTGATGGACGGGGTCGAGGTAGGCGAGGAGGCGCTGCTGCCGGGGGTCGAAGGGCTAAAGGGCCCGTTCGGCTGCCTCAACCGTGCGCGTTATGGGATCTCGTGGGGCGTGATGGGGGCGGCAGAGGCCTGCTGGCACGCCGCGCGGCAATACGGGCTCGACCGGGTCCAGTTCGGCCGTCCGATCGCACAGACACAGCTCTTTCAGAAGAAGCTTGCCGATATGCAGACCGAGATCGCGCTTGGCCTCCAGGGTGCGCTGGCACTCGGGCGGATGATGGAGGCGCATACCGCGGCACCCGAGGCGATCTCGCTGATGAAGCGCAACAATTGCGGCAAGGCGCTCGGTATCGCGCGGGATGCGCGGGACATGCACGGCGGCAACGGGATCCAGGAGGAGTATCGGGTGATGCGCCACATGGTGAACCTCGAGACCGTCAACACCTACGAGGGCACGCATGACATACATGCGCTGATCTTGGGACGGGCGCAGACGGGGCTCCAGGCGTTTTTCTGAGGGGTTTCTGGGCAACAAGGCGGAACGACGGGGGAGCTGCGCACGGACGCGTGCCGCAGGTGACGCTGAGAAAGCGTGCCGCAGCCAGAGAAGGTCGCGATCAAGCGTGCCTCCTCTGCACTCTGAATTCTGACACTCGGCGCAAGATGACGGTCGATGGACCGTTGCGCCGCCGACGTGCCGTACAAACAGGGCGGTGCTGTCCCTCCCTCATCGTGGAGCTTGGGGCGCGGAGAAGACTGCCTAGGAACAGAGGCTCGTTCCTCGGGAACGGCGGCACCCGTCGGGGCGGTGAAGGCACGGCTTACTGCGAAATGCGCCGCGTTAACGAGCCAGCAGCGCAGCCGCCCGTTGTCTCTGCACGTCTTGCGACCTTTCGGCCATCCCCGGAATCCCCTTGGGTTCTGCCCATTCCGGCCCCATTCTATCCAGACGACGGACACTCGTTGTTATGGTTAAGATGCGTCCTGCCTGGCGCATTGAGGGCACGGAGGCCCGTGATATGAGTACCGATAAGATGGCGCCGCTAGGGGATGGGCGGCCTGCGCAAGCGCACACCCAAGCGTGGCTTGAAACGCTTGACGCCCACGCCATGGAGCATGGCTTTCATGCGCGGCTCGGGCGGCGCCACGGCGCGCTCTATACTGAAGATGACGACGCCATCCTTCTCGTGACCTTCGAGGACGCCACCGCGATCCGCGCCACGACGCCCGCGCTGCCCTATGGTCTGAAATGCGCGGGCAAACAGGGCTGGTCGCAGCTCACGCTTTATTCGGACGGCCCCACATGGTTTCGCGACCGCGAGCTTTATGCGTTTTTCGACGATCTTGTCGATGACGGCTTTTTTGATCTTTTCGACACCGTGCTCTTCTACGGCGCCGGCGCAGGCGGCTATGCAGCCTGTGCTTATTCGGTGGCCGCGCCCGGCGCGCGTGTGCTCGCCATCCGCCCGCAAGCGACGCTCGATCCGCGGTTCACGGGCTGGGACAGGCGGTTTCTCGGCGCACGGCGGCTCTCCTTTACCGAGCGCTACGGTAACGCCGCCGAGCTCTTGGATGCCGCCGAGCAGGCATTTGTCGTCTATGATCCGATGGTGCTGGAGGACGCGATGCATGCCGCGCTCTTCGGGACCCGCGCGCATCACCTGCGCACGCCCTATTTCGGAGCGCAGACCGAGCGTGAGCTGGAGGCTTGCGGCATGCTCGAACAGATGTTGCGCCTCGCCGTGCGCAATCGGCTCGATCCGCAAACCTTCGCCTCGCTTTACCGGCGGCGGCACGCCCACGCCGCCTATCTTCAGCGGGTGATGGCGGTGCTCGAAGCCGCGCGCCTGCCCGCGCGCCAAGCGGTCTGGTGTCGGGCCGCCCTCCGCACCACCGATTGCCCCGTCCTGCGCGCAGGTCTCGCGCGCGCCGAGGCGGCGTTGGCCACAACCGGGCGGTCCTTGCCCCCCGCCCATGCGCCCGCCCATGCGCCCGCCGCGGCGCTGGAAAGCAATGCGAGCTAGGTCAACCCGCCTTCACGCTCGATAAAAGCTGCGATCTCGGGCACGCCATCGCCGTCGCGCAGGTTGGCCATGACATAGGGTCGGCCATCGCGCGCCGTTTGCGTGTCGGCTTCGAGCCGCGCGCGGTCGACCCCGACATGGGGCGCAAGGTCGGTCTTGTTTACGATCAGCAGATCGGATTTCGTGAGCCCGGGCCCGCGCTTGCGCGGGATGTCCTGGCCGGCCGCTGTATCGATCACGTAGAGCGTGAGGTCGGCCAGTTCGGGCGAGAACGTCGCCGCGAGGTTGTCGCCGCCGCTCTCGATCAGTACGAGGGCGAGATCCGGCAGGCGGCGCGTGAGATCGTCGATGGCGGCGAGGTTGATCGAGGCATCCTCGCGGATCGCGGTATGCGGGCAGCCGCCGGTCTCGACGCCGCGGATACGCTCGGCCGGAAGCGCCTGTGCCCGGAGGAGGAATTCGGCATCCTCGCTCGTGTAGATATCGTTGGTAACGACCGCCATCGAGTGCTTTGGGGCGAGCGCGCGCGCGAGCGCCTCGGTCAGCGTCGTCTTGCCCGCGCCCACCGGTCCGCCGATGCCGACACGCAAGGGCCCGTGGGGTGAAACATCGGTCATCGCCGCCTCGCTATCGCCGCCCCGCAAGCCTAGAACGGCGGCCCGCAAAGCGAAACCGGATTTGGCAGGCATGCGCAAGCAGGCCGTTGGCGCTCACCGGCGTGCGCAGAGCTTACCCGCCTGATCTGTCGGGGCTCTCCCACATTGCGCCAACGGTGGAGGCCAGCCGTACTGGAGGGCGTGCCCTGCTGCGGCTGACCCCTAGGCGGAGATCACCCTGTCGCTTGCGCAGCCGAGCGCCGGTTCGAAAGCTCCTCGGCCACTAAGAATGCAAGCTCCAGCGACTGGTTCGCATTAAGCCGCGGATCGCACGCGGTGTGATAGCGGTCCGAGAGGTCTTCGTCCGACACCGCCTGCAGGCCGCCGGTGCATTCGGTGACGTCCTGGCCGGTCATCTCGAAATGCACCCCGCCCGGCACCGTGCCCGCATCGCGATGCGCGGCGAAGAACTCGCGCACCTCCGACAGAACGCGCTCAAAGGGCCGCGTCTTGTAGCCCGAGGCCGACTTGATCGTGTTGCCATGCATCGGATCGCACACCCAGACAACGTTGGCGCCCTCGGCGCGCACCGTCTCTATGAGGCGCGGCAGGTGCTCGGCAACCTTGCCCGCTCCGAAACGCGAGATGAGCGTGAGCCGTCCCGCGTCGTTCTCGGGGTTGAGCGTCGCCATCAGCGCCTTTAGGTCGTCTGCCGTCATCGACGGCCCGCATTTCAGCCCGATCGGGTTTGACACGCCGCGCGCGAACTCGACATGGGCGCCCTCGGGCTGACGCGTGCGATCACCGATCCAGATCATGTGGCCGGAGCCCGCGATCGTTTGACCGGTCGTCGAATCGACGCGGGTCAGCGCCTCCTCGTATTCCAGGAGCAGCGCCTCGTGCGAGGTATAGAAATCGACCTTTGAGAGGTTTTCGACCTGATCGGCGCTGATCCCGGCGGCGGACATAAAATCGAGCGACTCCGAGATCCGGTTCGACACGTCGCGATAGGCCTGGGCCTTGTCCTCGGCGGCAAAGCCGGTCGTCCAGGCATGGACGCGGTGGATGTCGGCAAAGCCGCCCGTCGAGAAGGCGCGCAGCAGGTTGAGCGACGCGGCGGCCTGCGTATAGGCCTCGAGCATCTTTTCGGGGCGCGGGAGGCGCGCCTCCACGGTGAACGGCAGGTCGTTGATGATATCGCCGCGGTAGGAGGGAAGCTCAACACCGTCCTTCACTTCGGTCGGTGCCGAGCGCGGTTTGGCGAATTGGCCTGCCATCCGCCCGACCTTCACGACCGGCACCTTGGCGCCGTAGGTCAGCACCACCGCCATCTGTAGCATGACCTTGAAGGTGTCGCGGATCGTGTCGGCGGAAAACTCGGCAAAGCTCTCGGCGCAATCGCCGCCCTGGAGGAGGAACGCTTCGCCACGCCCGGCGCGCGCCAGTTCGGTCCGGAGTCGCCGGGCTTCGCCGGCGAAGACGAGGGGCGGGTACTTTGCAAGCTGCGCTTCGACCACACGGAGTGCCTCTCCATCCGGATAATCCGGCATCTGCACGCGCGGCTTCGAGCGCCAAGCGGATTTGGTCCAATGCGATGTCGTCGTTGCGGGGCTCGATGCTGGGCTCGGGGCGGGGCTCGGCGCGGCGGACATGACTTCTTCCTTGGATGGGCCTTCGAGGGGCAGTTAGCGTTAGCGCCACGGCCTATAGACGCTCGACGCGAAAGCCGCCACGGCAAAACGACGCGACACGCTGCGGCGCGCCGTCCACGCCGATCCGAGGCGCGCGCCTTCTGTCAAGCGCCCGTCACATTCCCTCTTGCGGAGGCGCGTCGAATTTGGCCCTCTAGCGGAGCGAGTTCGAGCGTGGTGTCATGGCTAGGGTGCCCTCTCCCAGCACAGAGCGTAGACCGGGCGGCGCGGCGCAAGAAAAGCCGCGTCAGTTCGTATTCGTCCTGCTCGATCAATTCACAATGCTCTGCTTTGCCTGCGCCATTGAGCCCTTGCGCATCGCCAACCGGATGGCGGAACGCGAGCTCTATCGATGGCGCATCGTCGGCGAAGGCGGCGGGCCTGTGCGCTGCTCGAACGGTGTGGCCTTCGGCGTCGACGGGGATCTCGGCGAGGTCACACGGGACGACACTGTGATGCTGTGCGGCGGGATCGACATTCAGGCAGCCACGACCAAGCGCTTGCTGAGCTGGCTGCGCCGCGAGGCGCGCCACGGCGTCACCATGGGCGGGCTCTGCACGGCCGGCTATTCGCTCGCCCGGGCCGGGCTCATGGACAACAAGCGTGCGACGATCCACTGGGAGAACCAGGACAGCTTTACCGAAGAGTTTCCCGATGTGACGCTGACGAAATCGGTCTTTGTGATCGACGGCAACCGGATCTCGACGGCGGGCGGGACAGCCTCCATCGACCTCATGCTCAAGCTTATTGCCACCGATCACGGCGAGGAGTTGGCGGGCTCGGTCGCCGATCAGCTCATCTATTCGTCGATCCGCACCGATCAGGACACGCAGCGGCTCTCGATCCCCTCGCGGATCGGCGTGCGGCACCCCAAGCTCGGCCAAGTCATCCAGATCATGGAACAGAACATCGAAGAGCCGATCTCGCCTGCATTGCTGGCGCGCGATGTGGGCCTCTCGACACGGCAGCTCGAACGGCTCTTCCGCCGCTATCTCAACCGCTCGCCGAAGCGCTATTACATGGAGTTGCGCTTGCAGAAGGCGCGCAACCTGCTGCTCCAGACCGATATGTCGGTGATCAACGTGGCGCTGGCCTGCGGCTTTACCTCGCCGTCGCATTTCTCGAAATGCTATCGCGCGCAGTACGAGACGACGCCCTATCGCGAACGCGGCGCCTCTGCGGCGGCGCGCGCTCCGGCCTAGCACGAAGTGAGCACCACCCAAGCACTGGCCAAAATGACCCCTGAGATGACCCGGCTCACGATCAGGACCGACCGGCTTCTCTTGCGGCCTGCGACGTGGGACGACCTGACCGTGCTCCACGAGATCTTCACCGATCCGGTGGCGATGCGCTATTGGGACCGGCCGCCCAACACGGAATTGGCGCAGACCGAGGCCTTTTTGTCGTCGTTCATGCGCGGCGATACAGAGATGCGCCTGGAATACATCCTCGATCTTGACGGCGTCTGCATCGGCAAGGCCGGGATGTGGAAGCGCCCTGAGATCGGCTACATCCTTCATCCGCGCCACTGGCGGAAGGGCTACGCCTTTGAGGCGCTGTCGGCGATCCTGCCGCGCATCTGGTCGCGATTCCCAGAGGAGCCGTGTTTGACCGCGGAACTCGATCCACGGAATGTGGGCTCAGCGAAGCTCCTGGAAAAGCTGGGGTTCCACTTGGTGCGCGTAGAGGAGAAGAACTTTCTCTACGGCGAGGACGAATGGTGCGACACGGCGTATTACCAGATGCCTCCGCCTGAGTAATCCTCACCGTAAACTGCTCTGATCAAACGCACCCGACGAACCGGGCGTTGAGCCGTGCCAGCGCCGTCCCGTGGGTCGGCGCTGCAACGGCAGAGCTGCAGTGCATTATCCTTGCCAAATCCCTCTCCACTCCGAGCAAGGGACTAACGGCAACAAAGCGTCGACCCGTGGGGACGGGACGGCGCTGGCACGGCGGCCTAGCGGCCTTTGCTCCGTGCCGGGGTGCGCAACTCTATAGATTGCTCACCAAGCCAACACCTCAACTCTCCCCCGCCACGCGCATCCGGTAGAGCGCGCCGTTGCCTTCGGAGAGGAACCACACGTCGCCGTCTGGCCCGGTGCGGACATCGCGAATGCGCAGGGTTTCCGGCGTCGCGATGCGTTCGACTTCGCGGACCTCTGTGCCGCTGACATCGAGCCGCGAGATCAGGTCTGAGTTGAGCGAGCCGACGAGGATATCCCCCTCCCAGTCGGGAAACATCGCATCGCCGACAAAGGTCATGCCGGATGGCGCAATCGAAGGGTCCCAGTAGTGCTTGGGTTGGGCGAGGCCTGGGGCCTCTGTCCCCTCGCCGATGCGAAAGCCAGAATAGTGCCGCCCGTAAGAGATCACAGGCCAGCCGTAATTCGTGCCCGCTTCGATGAGGTTGACCTCGTCGCCGCCCCGCGCGCCGTGCTCGACGGTCCAGAGCTGGCCCGACGCGTCGAGAGCCGCTCCCTGCGGATTGCGGTGGCCATAGGTGTAGATCTCGGGCTGGGCGCCGCTTTCCCCGACCAGGGGGTTCGACGACGGCACATCACCGTCGCGTGTCAGGCGGATGACCGAGCCATTGTGGTTGCCGGTGTCTTGCGCCGATGGACGATCGCCGCGGTCACCGGTGGTCAGATAGAGAAGGCCGTCACGCCCCTCGACCACCCGCGAGCCAAAGTGCCGGCCGCCGGAAAGGCCGGGCGCGCTCTCCCAGAGCGTCTCGGTCCCCTGCAAGGCAGCGCCCTCGGCAGAGAGGACCCCGCGTGCGAGCGCAGTGCCTGCGCCGCGCCCCTGGGGCTTGGAAAAGGTGAGATAGATCTGCCGCGACTGGGCAAAGTCGCGCGGCACCAGCACGTCGAGCAGGCCGCCCTGTCCGTCGGCGGCAACCTCGGGCACGCCCGACACGCTCTGCCGCGTCCCGTCGGGCGCGATGTGAAGGAGCACGCCGTCGCGCTCGGTGATCAGCATCCCGCCACCGGGGAGAAAGCCCAGCGCCCAGGGCACGTCGAGGCCGGTCAGGATTTGCGTGATTTCGACGGCGCCGGCCTCGGTGGCGCGGGTTTCGGCAAGCGCGGGCGCGGCAGCGAGAAGATAGCCCCCGAGCGCGGCGGCGGATGTCAGGCGGGCGAGGCGACGCATGGGAGGATCCTCTCACAGGGGGCAAGAAAGCTCTGGGCTTTGAGATATGGGCCCTGTGGGAGGATCAAGCCCTGCTGCGCCGTCTCACGCGAGTTTTAGCGGTCGTCCGACCGATAGGGCTGAGCTGGGCGAAAGAGCCGGCGGGCAAAGTCGCCCAAGGCAGCGGCACGGGCCTTGTGGGCGGCGTCAAAGGCGGCGCGGTGGCGGGCGGAGGGGTATGTCTCGATCATGGCGTGGGCTCCTTTCAGATCAGCATGTCTTGATGGCGCTGTATATGAACCTCGCTATAGCAATAGACAAACGAGTCTTTTCAAGCGATCGATTAAGTATTACTTGTGTGAATATGTCCTCCCGCCTGCCCCCCCTGACCGCCTTACGCGCCTTTGAGGCCGCCGCGCGGCATCTCTCCTTTGCCAAAGCCGCGGATGAGCTCGGCGTCACCCCCGCGGCGCTGTCGTTTCAGATCAAATCGCTTGAGGAACATCTGGGCCGGCCGGTTTTCCGACGCCTCAACCGCGCCGTGGAGCTGACCGATGCGGGCCGCGCGCTTGCGCCGGGGCTGACGGACGGGTTCGGCGCGCTGGCCGCGGCCTGGCGCGCGGCCCTGCGCGTCAGCGATACGACGACGCTCACGGTCACGGCCGGGCCCGCCTTTACCGCCAAGTGGCTCGCCCCACGCCTCTTCGATTTCGCGCAAAAGCACCCCGAGATCGAGCTGCGCTTCGCCGCCTCGCTCAAGCTCGCCGAATTCGAGCGCGACGCGGTCGATCTCGCGATCCGCTTTGGCTATGGGGCCGGGCCGGGCCTCTATGCCAAGCCGATCCTCGCCGATTGGATGACGCCGATGATGGCGCCTGCGCTCGCCGAACGCCTGCGCGCACCGGAGGATCTGCGCACGGCCACGCTCCTGCACCAAGACGACATCCGGTTTCTCGACCCCCCGATCGACTGGACGACATGGTTTCGCGTGGCGGGGCTCGGCGAGATCGCATTGACCGGGCCGCGCTTTAGCCAAGCAGACCACGCGCTTGATGCGGCGCTCGCCGGGTCGGGCGTCGTTCTCGGACGTTCGTCGCTCGCAGCCCAGGACCTGGCCGAGGGGCGCCTTATCGCCCCGTTTGATGTCGGACTGACCACCGAGGCGCGCTACCGCATCGTCTTTCCCGAGGGATCGGAGGCGCGCCCGCAAGTCGCCGCGTTCCGGGACTGGCTTGTGGCCGAGGCCGAGGCCGCCGAGACCGCCCTGCCCCGCCCAAAGCGGCTCGTTCCCGCCGGCACGGCCTGATTGGGGCCGCTTTTCCCTGTGGAGGTTGGGGCCCGGGCCGCACTGCGCGCTTTTCAAAGCGTTTCGGGCACTCTACCTTCGCCGCTGGGAAACATAACCCAACAGGGAGACACAAAATGAAGAAGCTCTTGCTGGCGAGTGCCGCGGCGCTCGTTGCAACACCCGTGCTCGCGGAAGGCGAAGTGAAGCTTGGGGTGATCCTCGGCTATACCGGGCCGATTGAGTCGTTGACACCCAGCATGGCCGACGGCGCTGAGAAGGCGATGGCCGAGGTCACGGAGTCTGGCCTTCTGCTCGACGGGATGACTGTGACCTCGGTGCGCGCGGATTCGACCTGCGTCGACAGCGCGGCCGCGACCGCGGCGGCCGAGCGCCTGATCACCTCCGACAACGTCAACGGCATCGTCGGCGCGGATTGCTCGGGTGTGACCGGCGCGATCCTGTCGAACGTGGCGGTGCCGAACGGCATGGTGATGATCTCGCCATCGGCCACCTCGCCCGCGCTCTCATCCGCCGAGGACAATGGCCTCTTTTTCCGAACCGCCCCCTCCGACGCGCGTCAGGGCGTTGTGATGACCGAGGTGCTGAGCGAGCTTGGCATCACCGAGGTTGCGCTGACCTACACCAATAACGACTATGGCAAGGGTCTCGCCGATGCCTTTGAGGCCGCATTTACCGAGGCCGGCGGAACGGTGACGATCTCGGCCTCCCACGAGGACGGCAAGGCCGATTACTCTGCCGAAGTGGGCGCGCTGGCCGCGGCGGGCGGCGAGCGGCTCGTCGTCGCGGGCTATGTCGACCAGGGCGGCTCGGGCATCATCCAGGCCGCGCTCGATACCGGCGCGTTCGATACGTTCCACTTTCCCGATGGGATGATCTCTGCCGCGCTGACCGAGAATTTCGGCGATCAGATCGACGGCTCTTCAGGCCAGCACCCGGGCACCGACAGCCCCGGTGTGGCCGCCTTTTCGGAAATCGTGGGCGACGCGTTTGACAGCACCTCGCCCTTCACGCCGGAAAGCTATGACGCGGCTGCGCTGATCCTTCTGGCGATGCAGGCCGCGGGCTCGATCGATCCGGCGGACTACGCCGAGCACGTGATGGATGTGGCCAACGCGCCGGGTGAGCAGATCTTCCCCGGCGAACTCGCCAAGGCGCTACAGATCATCTCCGATGGCGGCGAGGTCGACTATGTCGGCGCCTCGGCGGTCGAGTTGATCGGGCCCGGTGAGTCGGCGGGCAATTATCGCCAGATCACCATCGAAGGTGGCGAGATCACCACGGTTCAGTTCCGCTAAGCGCGTAGAAGCGCACTCAAAGCGGCCTGGAGACCTCTCCGGGCCGCTTTCGCACATGGAGACCTCCGCCCGATGCCAGGATCTCTTTGCCGATGATCGAAGTGACCGATCTGCAAATGCACTTCGGCGGCTTCCGGGCCGTCGACGGCACGTCGCTTCGGATCGAGACCGGCTCGATCACCGGCCTCGTAGGCCCAAACGGCGCGGGAAAGACCACGCTTTTCAATGTGATCGCGGGCAATCTTAAACCTACTTCGGGGCGCGTGACGATGGATGGAGAGGACATCACCGGGCTCGCGCCGCACGACCTGTTCCACAAGGGGCTCTTGCGCACCTTCCAGATCGCCCATGAATTTAGTTCGATGAGTGTGCGCGAGAACCTGATGATGGTGCCGCCTGGCCAATCGGGGGAGACGCTCGTCAATGCCTGGATCGGACGGCGACGGATCCGTGAAGAGGAGCGCGCGCTGCAACAAAAGGCCGATGAGGTTTTGGAGTTTCTGACCATCGACCACCTGCGCGATGAAAAGGCGGGGAACCTCTCCGGCGGGCAGAAAAAGCTCCTAGAACTCGGACGGACGATGATGGTCGAGGCCAAGATCGTGTTCCTCGACGAGGTCGGCGCGGGCGTCAACCGGACGCTCCTGCGCACGGTGGGTGAGGCGATCCAACGGCTCAACACCGAGCGCGGCTACACCTTTTGCATGATCGAGCACGACATGGATTTCATCGGGCGGCTTTGCGATCCGGTGATCGTGATGGCCGAGGGCAAGGTGCTCGCGGAGGGCACGATCGACGAGATCAAAGCGAACGACCAGGTGATCGAGGCCTATTTGGGGACGGGATTGAAGAACAAAACCGTGACCGAGGCGGCGCGGTAGCGGGCGGTTTCGAGGGACATTTGGAGGATGGGCGAAGCGCGCGTGGCAAGGCTGGGAGGCCAGCCCCCAAACCCCCCAGACCCGCCGGAGTATTTCGGCCAAGATGAAAGCGCCTGGGAGAATGAACGGGCAGTGGAGTTGGAGACAGTGTGAGCGACAACCGATATGACGCGCTGAGGGAGGATCGCGGAAACAAAGATCTCTCGATCACCAAGCCTGGCGGCGGGACGCTGCGGGCGGCGGGCACCGAGACCGAAGCGCGCGCGGGGACGGGGCGCGCGGGGGAGCCGGTGTTGATCGGGGACGCGATGACCGGCGGCTACGGGCGCGGCGCGGACATTCTCCATACTTGCACCATCGCCGTCGACCGGGGCGAGATATCGGTCATCGTCGGGCCCAATGGCGCGGGCAAGTCGACCGCGATGAAGGCGGTCTTTGGTATGCTGAACCTCCGCGAAGGCGCCGTCCGCCTTGGGGGGCGCGATATCACGCGGCTCACGCCGCAGGCGCGGGTGGCCGAGGGCATGGCCTTTGTGCCGCAGACGAACAATATCTTCACGTCGATGAGCGTCGAGGAGAACCTCGAAATGGGGGCATTTCTGCGTGAGGACGGCATCGGCGAGACGATGGAGCAGGTCTATACGCTCTTTCCGATCCTGCACGAGAAGCGGCGGCAGGCGGCGGGCGAGCTATCGGGCGGGCAGCGCCAGCAGGTGGCCGTGGGGCGCGCGTTGATGACGAAGCCGACGGTGCTGATGCTCGACGAGCCTACCGCCGGTGTGAGCCCCATTGTGATGGATGAGCTCTTCGACCGGATCATCGAAGTGGCGCGCACGGGCATTTCGATCCTGATGGTGGAACAGAACGCGCGGCAGGCGCTGGAGATCGCCGATACCGGCTACGTGCTCGTGCAGGGGCGCAACGCCTATACCGGGACGGGGGCGGAGCTGCTCGCGGACCCCGAAGTGCGCCGGTCCTTCCTGGGAGGCTGAGGGATGTCGCTTTTCCTCCTGACATGTACTTTCGCGACATGGGCCTCCGCCTTCGGGAACGACATCTACGGCGACGAGGTGGAACGCCTTCCCATGACGGCCCGCATCGACATGAATGGAGCTTTAGCAGCGGTCAGTCTGCCGTCCGATAGCGAGTTCGGCCCCTATCCAGCGACTTTCTTGGAGGGTGGGTTTTCCGGGGTTTGGGCTTTGGTCTCCCTAAGGCTCGGTGGGCCGGTTCTGATGACGGTGGAACCCCGCAGCGGGACGGCGTTTCTTTCGCTGCACAGCTATTCCTTGGTCGTCGACGCGCTGCGCGCAGAGGGTCGATGTGATATCTTAGAGGAGCCGATCTGATGGATTTCCTCAACTCCTTCATCGTCTTCGCCAATTTCGTCCTGATCCCGGCGACGTCCTATGGCGCGCAACTGGCGCTCGGCGCGCTCGGGGTCACGCTGATCTACGGCATCCTGCGGTTCTCGAACTTCGCCCATGGGGATACGATGGCCTTCGGCGCGATGGCGACGATCCTCTTTACCTGGGGCTTTCAGGCGCTCGGGATCTCGCTGGGGCCGCTGCCCACAGCGCTCCTCGCCCTGCCCTTTGGGATCGCCGTGTGTGCGCTCCTTCTTCTCGGGACGGACCGCGTCGTTTACCGCTTCTACCGCGCGCAAAAGGCCAAGCCCGTGATCCTCGTCATCGTCTCGATGGGCGTGATGTTTGTGCTCAACGGCCTTGTGCGCTTCATCATCGGCGTCGACGACCAGCGCTTTTCGGACGGCGAGCGCTTTATCATCTCCGCGCGCACCTTTCGCGAGATGACCGGCCTCGACGAGGGATTGGCCTTCCGGACGAGCCAGGGGCTCACCATCGTCGTCGCCGCGATTGCCGTGGCGCTGCTCTTTTGGTTTCTCAACAAGACGCGCACCGGCAAATCCATGCGCGCTTTTTCCGACAACGAAGATCTGGCGCTGTTGTCGGGCATCAACCCCGAGCGCGTCGTTATGGTCGCCTGGCTGATCACCGCCGCGTTGGCGACGATTGCGGGCGTGCTCTATGGGCTCGATAAGTCCTTTAAGCCCTTCACCTATTTTCAGCTCCTGCTGCCGATCTTCGCGGCGGCGATCGTCGGCGGGTTGGGGAGCCCATTGGGCGCGATCGCCGGCGGCTTTATCATCGCGTTTTCCGAGGTAACCTTTACCTACGCGTTCCGGCGGGTCGTCTCCTATCTTGGGCCAGAAGACTGGGCGCCGGACGGGCTTCTCCAACTCCTGAGTACCGACTACAAGTTCGCGGTCTCGTTTACGATCCTTGTGATCGTGCTGCTTTACCGGCCAACCGGCCTCTTCCGAGGAAAAGCGGTATGAGAACCATCCTGCTCTTCGGCCTTGTGGCGCTGCTCTTTGTCGGAACGGGGATGGTTCAATCCTGGAATACGGCGCTTGCGATTTTCAACATGGGGCTTGTGAGCGCGATCATGGCGCTCGGGGTCAACATGCAATGGGGCTATGCGGGCCTTTTCAATATCGGCGTTATGGGCTTTGTGGCGTTGGGCGGGCTCGCCGCTGTTTTGGTCTCAATGCCACCGGTAGGCGCGGCCTGGTCGGCCGGCGGCGCGGGAATGGCGCTGGCGCTCACGGCGGGCGCGGCGACCATCGCGGTCGCGATCCTCGTCTCGGGCCGCCTGGCGCCGGGGCGGGCGCGGACCCTTGCCACTGCACTCGTCGTGATCGGCGGCTTTGTCCTCTACCGGACGCTCTTTGACCCCGCGCGCGACGCCATCGAGGCGGTCGACCCCGCCTCAACCGGCTATCTCGGGGGGCTCGGCCTGCCGATCGTGCTCGCGTGGCCCGTGGGCGCGCTGATCGCGGCTGGAGCCGCTTGGATCGTCGGCAAGACGGCGCTCGGCCTCCGGTCGGACTATCTCGCCATCGCCACCCTGGGCATCGCCGAGATCATCATCGCGATCCTAAAGAACGAGGATTGGCTCGCCCGCGGGGTCAAGAACGTTGCAGGCCTGCCGCGCCCCGTCCCCTACGAGGTCGATCTGCAGAACAGCGCGGATTTTGTCGCGCGGATGGAGCGCTGGGGTTTTGACCCTGTCACCGCCTCGTCCATTGCCGTGAAGCTCGCCTATTCCGGGCTCTTCATCCTGGTGCTGATTGGGCTCATCTTGCTCACCCAGGCCGCACTCAACTCGCCCTGGGGCCGGATGATGCGCGCGATCCGTGACAACGAGACCGCCGCCAAAGCCATGGGCAAGGACGTCACGGCGCGCCACCTGCAGATCTTCGTGCTCGGCTCGGCGGTCTGTGGGCTGGCGGGTGCGATGATGACAACGCTCGACGGACAGCTTACCCCCGGCACCTATCAGCCGCTCCGCTTCACGTTCCTGATCTGGGTGATGGTCATCGTTGGCGGCTCTGGCAACAATCTCGGCGCCGTGCTCGGAGGCTTCCTGATCTGGTGGCTCTGGGTCCAGGTCGAGCCCCTGGGCAATCTGCTGATGCAAGGGATCACACTGCCGCTTCCAGATGGCTCCGCCCTCAAGGACCACCTCCTCGGCTCGGTCCAATACATGCGGCTCTTTACGATGGGACTCGTCCTGCTCCTCGTCCTGCGTTTCAGCCCCCGTGGCCTCCTGCCAGAGCGATGAGGCCCTGACGCCCCGTACTGTAAACGAGACGTTAACCATGACGCGCGCCCGCGCCCCTTCTTCTTGCCCCAAATATCGCCGCCGGAGGCTCCGACAGGGGCCATCTGCGCGGCCAGAGGGCGCGGCGCACTAAAGATCGTAAAGCGCGCCGAACTTCGCTTCGAGATAGGTCAGGAGCGGCGCCTCGCTCACGGGCCTGCCGGTCGCCGCCTCGATGGTCGCGCGCGGCTCCCGCAGTCCGCCATGGCGCTGCAGCGCCCCGCGCAGCCAAGCCGTCACCGCGGCCGCGTCGCCCTCTGCCAGGTGCCCCTCCCAATCCGGCACCGCCGCGCGGAGCGCCTCGAAAAGACACCCGGCATAGACGTTGCCCAGCGAATAGGTTGGGAAGTAGCCAAAAAGCCCGACCGACCAATGCACGTCCTGCAAGACGCCGTTGGCCGCGTGATCAACCGCGAGCCCGAAATCCTCCTCAAAGCGCGCGTTCCACGCCGCCTCCAGGTCCGCAACTTCGAGATCGCCGGCGATCAGGGCCCGTTCCAGATCGAACCGCAGCAGCACATGGAGATTGTAGTGCACCTCGTCCGCCTCGGTGCGGATGTAGCCGGTTTCAACGCGGTTAACGGCGCGCGTAAAGTCGTCGGCCGAGGCCACGCCGATCTCGCCGAAGGTCTCGCGCATCCGGCCGTAGAGCCAGCCGGTAAAGGCCGCCGAGCGGCCGAGCTGGTTCTCGTAGATCCGGCTTTGGCTCTCATGAACACCCATCGACACGCCTTGCCCCACAGGCGTCAAGAGGTAGGCGCGGTCGATCCCCTGCTCATAGGCTGCGTGGCCCACTTCGTGCACGGTCGAATAGATTGAGCCCAAGGGCTCGTCGGCGCTTGTCCGCGTTGTGATCCGCACGTCGAGGCCCGAGCCGGAGGAGAACGGATGCACCGCCTTGTCGATCCGGCCATGGTCGAAATCATAGCCGAAGACGCGCGCGATCTCGGCCGTCAGCCTCATCTGCTTGGCCTCGTCGAACGGCCCCTTTAGCACGGGCATGCTCCGATCCGCCCCGAGGATACGCTCGCGCAACGCAACGAGCCGCGGGCGCAACGCGCCGAACATCGCGTCGAGTTCGGCGGCATTCATGCCCGGCTCATAATCCTCAAGAAGCGCGTCATAGCGGTCTCCACCGCCCGAAAGCGCGTCGGCCTCCTGCCGGCGCAGCCCCAGCACGGTCCGAAGGGTTGGCGCGAACGCCTTGAAATCCCGATCCGCGCGCGCCTCGGCCCAGATGCCCTGAGCGAGTGATGTCTCGCGCGCAAGCGCGGCGGCGAGATCGGCCGGCACTTTGGTGTTGCGCGCGTAATCCCGGCGGAGATGGCGCAGCTGCGCGGTCTCGACCTCGCCCTCGGGCGCCGCCGCGTCGAGCCAGTCGCCGATCCGCGGATCGGTGCGCCGCGCGTGGAGCACGGCTTCGAGGGCCGCCATCTCCTCGGCCCGCTGGGGGGCGGCATTGCGCGGCATCACCGTCTCCTGATCCCAGGCGGTGCGCCCCGCCACGGCGGCGAGCGCCCGCGTCTCGCGGCTATGGGCCATCAGCGCGGAATAGGCATCGTTCGAGCGGTCGGTCATGCGGTGCCTCTAAGGCTGTCGGAACGGGGATAGCCCGACAGGTGCCGGGCGCGCAGGATGGCGACCCAAAGCGCCACCGCGGTGAATTGGTGCAGGATGGCGAGGGGCCAGGGGGCGGCGTTCATCACGGTTACGATGCCGAGCACGAGCTGCACCACCATGAGCAAGAGCATGTCGCGAAACGCCCGGCGCGTGGCCCCATGCGCGCTGCGTCGCCCGGCGAACCAGACGCCGATCGCAAAGAGAAAGAGGACATACCCCACCATCCGGTGCATGAATTGGACGAGCCCGCTGTTTTCAAAAAAGTTCCGCCAGAGCGGCTCCAGATCAAAGATATTGGGCGGCACCAATGCACCGGCCATGAGCGGCCAATCGATATAGCTGCGGCCTGCATCGATCCCGGCGACGAGCGCACCGAGGAGGATTTGCACGAAGCAGAGATGCAAAAGCCCCGTCGACATGCCCCAGAGCTTGCGCTCGCGCGCGCGCCGGGCCTGGAGGAGCTCGGTCTGTGGGCGCCCGAGCGCGAGGATGTACCACGCAAGGAGGCCCAGGATCACGAAGGCCAGGCCGAGATGGACGGCCAGCCGGTAGGAAGCGACGTCGAGCATGCCCGCTTCGAGCCCCGATGCGACCATCCACCAGCCGATTGCCCCTTGAAGCCCGCCGAGCGCGCCCAGGAGCAGCAGGCGCCCCGTCCACCCCGGCGGGATCTGCCGCGCGGCGAGAAACCCGACAAAGCCTGCAGCCCAGACAAGCCCGATCACCCGGCCCAATTGCCTGTGCCCCCATTCCCACCAATAGATGACCTTGAATTCGGCCATCGACATGCCGCGATTCTGCAGCTGATATTCCGGGATCTGCCGGTAGGCGTCGAACTCGCGCTGCCAGTCTTCCGCCGAGAGCGGCGGGATCGCCCCTGAGAGCGGCGCCCATTCCGTTATCGAAAGCCCGCTATCGGTGAGCCGGGTGAGCCCGCCGACGGCAATCATGATCACAACGAGCGCAAAAAGCGCTATCAGCCAGAGCCGCACCGCGCCCCGCGCGCCCGTCCGTGCCGCACGGTCGATCACGCCCGTTTGCGGCGGCGCCGTTCTGTCCGGCGCGTCGGCGCCAACCTCTTCGAAGATGCTGCGTTTCTTGGTGGCCACGGTGTCGTTGCTCCCTTTCGGCGGCCAGTTAGCCTCCGGCGTCGCCCGGTTCAACGTCCTGCGCGCGTGCGCCGCGCATGGGGTCAACGTCCTGCGCGCGTGCGCCGCGCATGGGGTCAACGTCCTGCGCGCGTGCGCCGCGCACGGGGCTCTGGCGAGGGCCGTTTGGGGTTTCGCGCCCGGGGCCGCGCTCGCGCGTGAGCTGGCGCAACGCGCCATGCAGGATCTGCACATCGCCGCGTGTGAGGGCCAGACGGGCGATCATCGTGCGCAGGTTGAGCTTCATGCCCTCGGCCTTCTGCTCGGGAAAGAAAAACCCTGCACGCTCCAGCTTCTCTTCAAAATGATCTGCGAGCTTTTCGACCTCGATGGCCTCGGCGCGGGCAATCTCAACCCGCGTGACGTCGCCCGTCCCCTGCCGGCGCCACTCATAGGCCAAAAGAAGCACGCATTGCGCGAGGTTGAGCGAGAAGAACGCCGGGTTGACCGGGACGGTCACGATCCGCGACGTGCGCGCGATGTCGTCGTTTTCAAGCCCTGCCCGCTCAGGGCCAAAGAGAAATGCGGGCCGGGCGCCCTCGGCCACAAGGGCGCGGGCTTCGGCCATGGCCTCCTCCGGTGTCAGGACCGGGATTGTCAGGCCCCGGGGCCGCGCCGTCGTCGCATAGACATGGGTGCAATCGGCGACTGCGCTTGCCACACTCTCGTGCAGGCCGGCCTCGTCGAGTACGCGCCCGGCGCCCGAGGCGAGCGCGACTGCGCGCGGATTGGGCCAGCCGTCGCGCGGATCCACAAGGCGCATGCGGCGCAGCTCGAAATTCCACATCGCGCGCGCGGCCGCGCCGATATTCTCGCCCATCTGCGGACGCACAAGGATGAAAACGGGTTCTGCCATGGCGCTCCTGCCGGTCGCCCGCGTGATACGCTCAGCCGAAGGGGGCATCAAGCGGGCCTCGCCCTCGCCGCGCGCGCGCGCTATGGGGGCGGCACGCGGCTAGACCGCAAGCGCAAGAGGCGTCAGACCATGGCCGACCCGGAAGCTCCGCAGCTCTATCTCGTCTCACCCCCCGATTTTGAATTGTCGCGCTTTCCAAATGTGCTCGCCCGCGTTCTTGACGCTCGGCCCGTGGCCTGCGTGCGGCTGGCGCTCGCAACGCGCGACGAGGATCGGCTGATGCGGGCGGCCGATGCGCTGCGCGAGGTCACGACAGCGCGCGACGTCGCCCTCGTGATCGCCGAGCATATGGCCCTCGCCGAGCGGCTGGGCCTCGACGGCGTGCATCTCGACGGCGCGCGCGGGGTCCGCGCGGCGCGCAAGGCGCTTGGGGCCGACGCGATCGTCGGCGCGTTTTGCGGCACCTCCCGCCATGACGGGATGAGCGCGGGCGAAGCGGGGGCCGATTACGTGGCGCTCGGGCCGATCAGCGGCACGACGCTTGGCGACGGCCAGATCGCCGAAGCCGAGACCTTTGCCTGGTGGTCCGAGATGATCGAGCTTCCCGTCGTGGCCGAAGGTGGCCTGACCGAGACGCTCGCGCGCAGCCTTTGGGACAAGGTCGACTTCTTCGCGATTGGCGAAGAGATCTGGACGAGCGACGACCCACTGGCACGGCTCGACGCGCTCCTGCCCGCCTAGGCGCCGAGCCCCGACCGCACCGCCGCCTCTGCCGCTCGGGCGAGGCTCTTTCGGTCGGCGAAGTCGGCGACGGCGAGGGGCGGGTTGTAGCGGAGAACGACGCGGCCCGGGCGGGGCAACGCGAGCACGTCGATCAGGCTTTCGGCAAAGCCCATATCGCCCCACCAGCCGTAATAGCGCGGGTCCTCGCCCGGCGGCGCCTCGTAGCGGACCGTGATAGGTTGCACATGAAGATCGGACGGTAAGCCGCTGGCAAAGAACGGCGCAAAGAGCGTTGGCCGGAAAGCGAGCACACGCAGCCCGTCCGTCGACGTGCCTTCGGGAAAAATGAGGAGGCGATGGCCGGCCGCCAGCCGCCTCTCCAAGAGCTGTGCTTGGGCGGGGGCCTCGGCCCGTGCCCGGCGGATGAAGACCGTCCCCGTCGCCCGCGCGAGCCACCCGATGGCGGGCCACCCGGCGACCTCGGCTTTGGCGACGAAATAGACGCAATCGCCGGCGTTGAGCGCAAAGATGTCGAGCCAGCTGATGTGATTGGCGACGCCCGCGCCGGGCTCTTCCATCGGCGCCCCATCGACGCGCCGCCCCATGCCGAGCCACCAGAGCGCGGCGACACAGACGCCGCGCGTGATCCAAGGCGTGATCGGGCGCCGTTTGTTGAAGAGCGGCGCCTCGATCAACCGCAACAGCACGAGCAAAGCGAGCCCGCCGAAGACCGTCAAGGCGAGCGGCACGCCACGCCGGACAATGCGAAGCCAATCCCACGCACCGCGGGTCCGCCGGGGCGGCGGCGGATCGCCATGCCAGGTCAAACTGCTTGAATTCACAATGTCTTGCGCAGAGCTCTTCATGCTCCGCGATGCGCGAAGTGACCGGCATAGAGCCCGCGCGCTTTGGCATCGACCCGCGCAACGTCGAGGATCAGGCACACATCGGTTGTATTGAAGGGCCGGTCGACCCAGGCCCCCTCGCCGACAAATCCGCCCAGCCTCAGGTATGACTTTAGGAGCGCCGGGATTTGTTGCGCGGCGGCGCGCCGGTCGATCTGGGCCTTGGGCATAAGATCCATACCGACGGCGTGGGGTGGCCGGGCCGTCACACGCAGGTCGGGCGGGGCCAAGTAGGTGTGATAGAGCAAGGCGAGCGGATGCGCGATCCGTGCGACATCCGTGCCGTGAAAGCTTGCCACGCCAAAGAGGATCTCGACGCCCCGCGCCTCGATGTAGTCCGACAGGCCAGCCCAAAGCTGAAAGAGACCAATCCCGCCGCGGACGTCCCGGTGCAGGCAAGACCGACCGACCTCCAGCAGCTTGCGGCCCGACTGCTCGAGCACGCTCAGGTCATATTCGGATGCACAGTAAAAGCCGTGGAGATGCGCTCGCTCGCCCGGCATCAGCCGGTAGGCCCCGACGACATGGTCGAGATCCGCCTCACTCCGCGCCTGATCGACCAGTACAAGGTGGTCGCAAACGGGATCGTACACATCCCGCTCAAACCGCCCGTTATGGTCAACGAGCGCGCCATCCCCGCCCAACTCCTCGACGAAAACGGTGTAGCGCAGACGCTGCGCACCGAGGCGATCCGCCTCCCGCGTCGCAAGCCGAACGCAAAGCGCATCATGTTCCAGGAGGGTCGAACGCAGCATCGGGGTCATGCGCCCGGCTTTAGGGGCTCGGCCGCGCCAAGACAACCGATGCGCCGCATCCTCCCCATAACCCGCAGGTTGCGACAATGGCGACACCCGTTAAAGTTGCATTAAGGTTAAATTGGTTGTGTCAAGATTGAGTCGGCGGCAGGGGACGAGCGCACGCGTGCCCAGACGTCGCCGGGTCAGATAGGGGTGCACGGGGGACTGTGCACTGGGGATCACTCGAAGATCGGGAGCAGTGCAATGGTGCGTCCGTCCACTACGACTTTACCCATATTCTCGAAGTTCACAGTTATTCGGTGGTCGACGCGCGACTGCACTTGGCCAAGCCCCCAATCGGGCTCGGACGGGTGCCGCACGAGCATGCCCGGCTCAAGGATGGCGTTCAGATCTTGCACGTCGTCTCCGAGATTGTGTGAGGGAGGTGGGGCATGAACGCCGAATTTCCAATGTCGGAGGCGGATTTGTGCGCCTTGATCGGGTCGCGGATCTGCCATGACCTTGTAAGCCCGGTGGGTGCCATCGGAAACGGTGTCGAGTTGATGTCGATGGGCGGCGTGCCCGAGGAGATCGGCACGGCGACCCCCGAGCTCGATCTGGTGCGCGAGAGCGTGAGCAACGCCCAGACACGGCTGCGGTTTTTCCGCATCGCCTACGGCCAGGCGAGCGCGGAGCAAGATGTCGGACGGGCCGAGGTCCTCGCCATTCTGACCGAGCTCTATAAAAGCGGTCGGCTCCGCGTCCACTGGGGCGTGGAGGAGGCGCAACCCCGCCGCGATATCAAGCTCGCCTTCCTGATCCTGCAGTGCCTGGAGAGCGCGATGCCCTTTGGCGGGCAAGCGCGGATCTGGAAAGACGGGACGGGCTGGTGCTTTCAGGGCGAGGCGGAGAAGCTGCGGCTCGAACCGATCCTTTGGGAGGCGCTCGACAGCGGTACGATCCCGTCGCCCCTGCGCCCCAGCCAGGTGCATTTCGCGCTTATTCCGCAAGCCGCCCGCGCCCTGGGCCGCACGCCGACGGTTAGGAGCGGGGCGCAGACCGTTCTGGTGACGGCCTAGCGCTGACTGCGCCAAACCGTAGACGGGGCTAGGGGCGAACGGCCCCGTCCCCGGTGACGAGGTACTTAAAGCTCGTGAGCTGTTCGGCGCCCACCGGACCGCGGGCATGAATCTTGCCGGTGGCGATCCCGATCTCTGCGCCCATGCCAAACTCGCCCCCATCGGCGAATTGGGTGGAGGCGTTGCGCATGAGGATCGCGCTATCGAGCCCCGCGAAGAACCGCGCGGCGGCCGCGTCGCTTTCGGTGAGGATCGCCTCGGTGTGGGACGAGCCGTGGGCGCGGATATGGGCGATGGCGGCGTCGAGATCGTCGACCACGCGCGCGGCAATCTTCATGTCGAGGAACTCGGTCCCGAAATCCGCTGCCGTGGCGGCGCGCGTACCCGAGAGCCCTTCGGCGTAGACCTCGACGCCCGCCGCCATCAGATCGTCTACGATCGCTTGGCCAAGCGCCACAGCGTCCCGGTGCACGAGCATGCATTCGGCCGCGCCGCAAATGCCCGTCCGCCGTGTCTTGGCGTTGAGCACGATTGCGCGCGCCTTGGCCGGGTCAGCCGCCGCATCGACATAGACGTGGCAGATGCCTTCGAGATGCGCAAAGACCGGCACCCGCGCTTCGGCCTGCACCAGCCCGACGAGGCCCTTGCCGCCGCGGGGAACGATCACATCGATGCTGTCGGTCATGCGCAAAAGCTCCGTGACCGCGGCCCGGTCCCGCGTGGGGACGCGTTGGATCGCCGTCTCCGGCAGACCCGCGGCGCGCAGCCCGTCGACGAGACAGGCATGTATCGCGCCGGACGAATGATAACTCTCCGAGCCGCCGCGCAGGATGACGGCGTTGCCCGCCTTCAGGCAAAGCGCCCCGGCATCGGCAGTGACATTCGGCCGGCTCTCATAGATCACCCCGATCACCCCGAGCGGCGTGCGCACCCGCTCGATATGAAGGCCGTTGGGCCGGTCCCACGCTGCGATCACCTGGCCGAGCGGATCGGGCTGCGCCGCGACGGCGCGCAGGCCCGCGGCGATCCCCTGGAGCCGCGCCCGGTCGAGCATCAAGCGATCCATCATCGCGGCCGTCAGGCCCTTCTCGCGACCAAAAGCGAGATCCTGGGCGTTGGCCGCGAGCACCTCGACACTCCGCGCCTCCAGCGCCTTTGCCGCCTCTGTCATCGCGCGCGCCCGTGTCTCGGCCGGGGCGGTGGCGAGGTCGGCTGCGGCGGCTTTGGCGGCGGCTCCGATCCCCGCCATCAGATCGGGGATGTTGTCGGCGTGGTCTTTCATGGCAGTGGCTTTCGGTCGGTTTGGTCTTTGGAGCGGCGCGCCGCGCGCGGGCGGCCTGGCGCAGTCAGAGGGCCATATCGTCCCGGTGGACAAGGGCGGCCCGGCCGGGATAGCCGAGGATCCCCTCGATGTCACCCGAGCGATGGCCGGCAATCGCCCGCGCCTCGGCATCGGTGTAGCGCGTCAGGCCCTGCCCCAGCCGCCCCTCCGGCCCAGCAATGGCGACCGGATCGCCGCGGCCGAACGCGCCCTGGATGCGGGCCACCCCCGCCGGGAGGAGCGATTTGCCCCGCCGCAAGGCCGCCACGGCACCCGCATCGACATGGAGCGTGCCGCGCGGCTTCATTGAGGCGATCCAGCGGCGGCGCGCAAGCTGCGGCGTGCCGTCGGCGAGAAACCACGTCGCCGGTGCGCCGCGTTCGAGCCCGGCCAAGGGGTGCATCGGACTGCCCTCGGTGATCGCCATGGCACAGCCGGCCGCCGTCGCGGTCTGCGCGGCCATAAGCTTGGTCTTCATGCCCCCGCGCGACAGCCCCGAGCCCGCGTCGCCCGCCATGGCCTCGATTTCTGGCGTGATCCGCGCGACAATTTCGAGCCGCTTTGCCTGCGGGTCTGTGCTTGGTGGCGCGCTGTAGAGCCCGTCGATATCCGAAAAGAGGACGAGCGTGTCGGCGCCGATGGTAACGGCAACCTGAGCGGCTAGCCTGTCATTGTCGCCAAAGCGGATCTCGTCGGTCGCAATCGTGTCATTCTCATTGACGATCGGGAGGACGCCATGACCCAGCAGTGTCGTCAGCGTCGCGCGCGTGTTGAGGTAGCGCCGCCGGTCCTCGGAATCCTCGAGCGTGACGAGCACCTGCGCCGCCGTGAGGCCGTGGGGCGCGAGTGCCGTCTCATAGGCGCGCGCGAGGCGGATCTGACCCACCGCGGCGGCCGCCTGGCTCTGCTCCAGCGGCAGAGGCCCGACGGCTAAGCGGAGCGCATTCCGCCCGAGCGCGATAGAGCCGGAGGAGACGACGATCACATCCACACCGCGCGCCCGGAGCGCAGCGAGGTCTGCCGCGAGCGAGGCTAGCCATGCTTCGCGCAATGTGCCGCTCTCGCCGTCGACGAGCAGGGACGAGCCGATCTTGACGACGAGGCGGCGGGACTGGCGCAGATCCGGCGCGCGGCCGACCGCCTCTGCGCTCACGGCCGCCATGGCGCGTCGTTCGCTGTCTCAACCGGGCGGCGGGCGCGCAGGATCTCGGCGCGCAGCGCGCGAAGGACCGGGTCGACCCCCTCCCCCGAGACGCCCGACATCTCTAAAACCGGCCCGCCGACCACGGCGGTGAGCGCGGCATGCGCCGCGCGCCGCGCTTCGGGATCGAGCGCGTCGACTTTGTTGAGCGCCGTCACCCGCGGCTTTTCGGCCAGCGCGCCGCCATAGGCCTCAAGTTCGCGCGTGATCGTCTGCCAATCGCCTGCCGGATCCTCGGCCGTTCCGTCGACAAGATGCAAAAGGACGGCGCAGCGCTCCACATGGCCCAGGAACCGATCACCGAGCCCGCGCCCCTCCGACGCCCCCTCGATCAGGCCCGGGATATCAGCGAGCACGAACTCCGCCCCATCGACGCCGCCGATGCCGAGGTTGGGGTGCAGCGTTGTGAAAGGGTAATCGGCGATCTTGGGCCGCGCGTTCGAGGTCGCCGCGAGAAAGGTCGACTTCCCCGCATTGGGCAAGCCCAAAAGACCGGCATCCGCGATGAGTTTGAGCCGGAGCCAGATCTCGCGCTCGACCCCAGGCTGGCCCGGATTGGCGCGGCGCGGAGCTTGGTTGGTGGATGTCTTGAAGCGCAAGTTGCCGAAGCCGCCATTGCCGCCTTTTGCAAGGACGACGCGTTGGCCGACCTCGGTCAGATCGGCGAGCACGGTCTCCTCATCCGCGTCGAGGATCTCTGTCCCAGCGGGCACTTTGAGGTGGATGGCATCGCCCGACGCGCCCGTCCGCCCCTGCCCCATGCCACCCTTGCCCTTATTTGCGAAAAAGTGCTGCTGATAGCGAAAGTCGATGAGCGTATTGAGCCCATCCACCGCCTCAATGATCACATCGCCGCCGCGCCCGCCATCGCCGCCGTCGGGCCCGCCATATTCGATGAACTTTTCACGCCGAAAGGAGACGGCCCCGGCCCCGCCGGAGCCCGACCGTATCGTGATGCGGGCGAGATCGAGAAACTTCATGATCCGGCCCTAGCCCATCGGCCCTAAGCTCACAAGGCGGCGGACTGGCGGCTGCCCCTGCCTGCGCGGGGCGGCGTCCGCCACCACCGAAATAGGGGCCGGCGGGGGGGGGGGGGGGGGGCCAGGCCGAGACGGGGGAGCGCCAGGCCGAGACGGGGGGCGCCAGGCCGAGACGGGGGGGCGCCAGGCCGGGGGCGGCGGTTGACGTCTTTGATCCGGCGTGAAAGCACTCGCGATGCGGCCAAGCCCATGCGCCCGGGCGAGCAATGGATTTTCTGGATGGGTCACGTCGAACGCCAGCGGACGGCACGGATCGAACGCGCCCTGGAATTTCGTGCGCAGGCTTTTGCGACGCGGCGCGCAACGGACCTTAGCGGGCTCAGAGAGCTGCGCGAGCACCGGATCCGACGTCTTTGCGCCTTTTCCACCCGGCCCCCGGGCTTTTTTGGCCTCAACGGCTACGACACACTCGCGACCCGCAGGGACGGCCTCTTTGCACCCGAGCACGCGCATGCGCACCGGCCCTGTATGTATCTCAATTATTTGCTGACCTGCGGCTTTGTGGGGGATTACCTTTTTAACACCTGCGACGCGTCCGGCTGGGACTATTCGGCGCTCGGCGTGCCCGAGGACTACCCGGTGTTTCAATACACGCGTCTGAAGACGCAGCGGGATCGCGTTGTGTTGGTGCCGCTTCCCGACAAGTACATGTCGCCCCTGTCGCGCAATGTGCCACAGCCCGGATATGACAGCCTGCGCTTCGATCAGAAACGCCCTAGCGCCATCTGGCGGGGAACGACCAAGGGCACGAGCCCAAAACCGGACGGCGGCGCCTATTGGATGAACTCAGTGATCGATGCAGTGCTGAAGGGAGACACGCGCCGGCTTGCGCTTCTCGACCGTTTCACGCGCTTTCAGGTCGCGGATGCCTCGCGCGGCAGCGAGTTGTGCGATGCTGGCCTCGTGATCGGAAAGTGGGACCGGTGTCGGGATCATTTGGACGACGAGATCGTTCTGCGCTTGGATGGTTTGGTCAAACCCGCCATGTCGCGTCAAACGCAACTCGAGCACCGCTACCTGCTCGCGCTTGAAGGGAACGATGCGCCCTCCAGCCTATGGTGGAGCCTGGCTTCGAATTCCGTCGTGTTGATGCCAGAACCCACCTGGGAGACGGTGCTGACCGAAGACTTGGTCGCCTGGACCCATTATGTGCCGATCAAGAGCGATGGCTCGGATGTCGAGGACCAAATCGCGTATTGCGAGCGCAACCCGGGGCAGATGAAAGAGATCGTGGCCGCTGCGCAGGCTTACATGCGGTGGATGTCCGATCTCGAGTATCGGGATGCCGTCGACTTTGCGGTCTTTGCCATGCATCCCGGCGCCAGCGCTCCGCGCACGCGCACCGCATCGCTCTACGACTTTGCACCCTGACCGCACCGCCGCTCTGCGCCGCGATCTCAAATCTTGCGCAGATATGTCCAAGTCGGCACGATCGCGCCGCGGGAGACGCAGAAGGCTTCGGCATCGCCAAGATACTCAAAGCCCGCATTTGTCAGCACGCGCGCAGAAATCGGGTTGTCCTGAAAGACCGATCCCATGATCGACGTAGCGCCCTGGGGGTTGGCCTCGATCACGGCAGAGACCGCTTCGGACGCAAGGCCCGCGTTCCAAAAGGCCGGCGCGATCCAATAGCCGATCTCGGACTGGCCCTCGCGATCGCGCAACCGTTCGAGACCCAGCACGCCCACGACCTCGCCGAGGCCGACGCGCGTGCCATCGAGGATCCAGACATCCTCGCGCCGATTGGCCGACCGCGCCGTGTCGATAAAGGCCGCCGCTGCGCCGGGCGGGAGCGGATGGGGGATCGACCGCGTCATGCGCGCGACCCGCTCATCCCCCGCATAATGGCGCAGGAGGCCCTCGTCGGACCGGCGCGGCTGGCGCAACTCCAGCCGAGCCGTGCTCAGCGTGAGCTGCGCCACGGGCGGTGTGTCGATCACCGGGTTTTGGTGGATCATCGGACTTCCTCCTCCAGAAGCCGAACGTTGAAAAGTCTTAGGGGGACCGGCTCTATCGCCGATCCCCCTTTCAAAAGCCTTGAAGTGTGGGTCCGGCCTATTCGGCGGCGTTCGCCTGGGGCATCACAGATACGAATGTGCGCCCTTTCAGGCCCTTGCGGAAGGTCACCGCGCCTTCTCGGAGCGCGAAAAGCGTATGGTCCTTGCCTTGGCCAACGCCCTCGCCCGGCCACCACTTGTTGCCGCGCTGACGTGCGATGATGTTACCGGGAATGACGCGCTCGCCGCCGTATTTCTTGACGCCGAGCCGGCGTCCGGCGGAGTCGCGCCCGTTGCGCGAGGAGCCGCCTGCTTTTTTGTGTGCCATCCGGCCTACTCCTTTTCGGCGGCGAAGGTTGTCGCTTGTTCGATCCAGCCGTCGCGGGCGATGCGCCCTTTGAACGACAGTTGATCGTCCATATACGCAACTTCGGCGTCGTTCCAAGCGGCGATCTGATCGAAATGGAAGACGCCGTTGACGTTGAGCAACTTTTCGAGCTTGGGGCCGACACCGGAGATCTTTTTCAGATCGTCGGGCTGGCCGTCGCGTGCTTCGTCAAGGAGATTGCCGGGTTTCGATGCGGCAACCTCGGTGGGCGCGTCTTGTGCGGGTGTGGTCTCGGGCGCAGGCGCGGCGGGTTTGGCAGGCGCCTCCGCAGCTTTCTTCGGTGCGGGCTTTGCCGTCGGCGCGGGCGCCGCCTCGGCCGCAGCCAGCGCCACACCGGCGACAGAGCCAGCCCCGACCGCAGCCTTGACACCGGACGCGTCTGCTCCGCTTTCGAGGATCTCTGTGACCTTCAGCAGCGTCAGGTGCTGGCGGTGCCCCTTCTTGCGCTGCGACGAATGCTTGCGCCGGCGCTTGACGAAGTGGATGAGCTTTTCGCCCTTGATCTGATCGACCACCTCCGCTTGGACCCCCGCCCCTTCGACGAGAGGCGTGCCGACCGTGCTGCCGACCATGAGAACTTCGTTGAACTGAACTGTCTCGCCAGCATTGGCCGCGAGCTTTTCGACGCGCAACATATCGCCTGCCTGGACGCGATACTGCTTGCCGCCGGTCTTGAGGACCGCAAACATGGGCGTTTCCTTTGTCTACCGCGCCCTTTGGCCCCCGCTCTTTGGGAGTTTTTGCGCAAGACCTCTCGCGCGCCTCGGACAGCGCACCCCATTCCGGGGCGTGTTACCGCTTCTCTCCTTGAGGAGAGCGCGCCGTATGAAACGATTGCGGTGTCCTGTCAAGCAGGCAGGGCAGCTGTTGACAGAAACGCATGCACGGCTTTGGCGCCGCGCGTTAGATGTCTTCGCCGGCCATAAAGGTCGCGGCGGCAAGCCCGAGGTCGCGGCTGATCATGGTGAACATCGTATCGAAGGCGGCAAAGAGCGACGCGTTGAGGGTCGCGCCCGCCGGCGTCATCGAAAGGCCGGTATAGGCTCCGATCTCTTCGTCGCTCAGCGGCTGATAGGCCAGCGCGAGATAGGAGAACACCCACTCGGTCGTATCCGTGCGGATGTCCTCCTCCTGCCCCCAGACATCTGCCAACATCTCTTCTTCTGTGAGCACGCCGTCGAACGCACCCCCGGCGTCAAGGCCTTGGTAGAAGGCCCAGTTCGAGTTGAGGGCCCCGACCACGTTGCTTTCGATGAGGTCGTTGGCCTCGACAAAGCCTTGCAAGACATCGAGGCGCGGGTCTTCATTGGCGCGCATGTCAGCCAGGGCGGCTTCCGACGCCTCTTCGACGGAAGCTTCCAACAGCGCCTCGCGTGCGGAAACCTCAAGCCGGACGATCCGGCGCCCGAGTTCGGAGGTGAAGAAGTCGAGCAGCGGATCAATCTCGCCCTCGTCGAAATCCCCGGCCATCTCGCGTGTCATGACGTCTGTCATGCGGTCGACATCGTAGATCCGGTCGGCCAGCTCTTCCCAACGGTCGCCGCCCC
The DNA here is from genome assembly GCA_038745585.1 of Pseudomonadota bacterium. Classification (GTDB taxonomy): domain Bacteria; phylum Pseudomonadota; class Alphaproteobacteria; order Rhodobacterales; family Rhodobacteraceae; genus HLUCCA09. The sequence continues at coordinate 62,805 of JBCDLH010000007.1, read as the reverse complement.
GGCCCGGGAACATGTCAGAGGCGAGTTCGTTGGCGTAGCTCAACCCCTCCTCGCGCATGATCGGCAGCAGTTCGTTGATGCCGAGCGCATCGATCAGCGGGCCGACCTCTGCAATCTGGGCCGCACTTGGCGCCGCGGACTGCGCCGTAGCCTGCGCGGATGCGCCCGCAGGCGCAAGCAGCACGAGTGCTGCGACGAGGGGGAGTGCGGCTGAGCGGAGCGAGGCTAACAGCATAGACGGGGTCTCCTTGATTAGGATCAGGAGTAGTGTTGCCGGGCCGCATTTCCAAGGGCAGCGCGACAAGATTGACAGGCCGTGAGCGCCCGTCGTCGCTCCGGGCGCCACCCATTGGCGCTTTGCCAAAGCGCTACGATGTGGCCCTTGATCTGGGCCCTTGATCTGGGCCCTTGATCTGGGGTTGCATCGTCTCGGCGTCCTTCGTATGTCGCCGCTCACCCAGACCAGGGGCGCGGAGAGGTGCCGGAGTGGTCGAACGGGGCGGTCTCGAAAACCGTTGTGGGTGCAAGCCCACCCAGGGTTCGAATCCCTGTCTCTCCGCCAACTTCCCTAGACCTCAGGTTCTCCTAATTTCTTGTTCGACAGTTTGCTTTGGGTGAGTTTTTGCAACCCTGAGCCCGCCCCTGGGGCGGCATGCGGTCGATTGCCCTTCAGGGCCTTGGTCCACGCTTTCAGGCGGGCAGCCTGCGGAACTCTGGCAATCGCTTAACTCGCGTGGTTCAGCCACGCCCGAACAACACAAACTCCTAGCCTTTGCCCCACTGAAAGTTCTCGGGCGGGAGGACAGCGTGGCTGTCGAGGAAGTTCTCCATGTGGACGACGACGGATGTTTCGGTGCAAAGCACCACAGCCAATTGGCCGGGTCCCTCGCGCCGCGGCACCGGCTCGGGAACGGGCCCGGAGCGGCTCTCAAGCGTCGGCTCGATGGAGTAGTGGCCGCCGGCAAAGGTGCAAAAAGGGATCCCCGCATATGTGCCAGACGCGGTCATATGGACATGTCCGCTGATCACCTGACGGATGTCGGGGTGTGTTCTCAACGCGTCGGCGAAGGCGGCGCGGTCTTCGAGAATGATGAGATCCGTCTGGACATGCAAAGGCGTGATGTTGTGGTGCAGCACGACGACCACGGGGCGCTCTTGCGCCTTTTTGAGGCGCGCCTTCAGCCATGCGATTTGCGCGTCCTCTAGCCTGCCGGCGCCGCGCAGCGCCGGATCAGAGCTATCGAGCACGATCACGCGATAGCCCTTTGCGTCGATCACGTGATCCACATTGCCTGTTTCTGTCGCCAATCCGGCGCCGAAGATCTCGAGGAAGGTCGGCCGGTGGTCATGGTTGCCGAGCGTGAGATGGACCGGGGGCGCGAGCGGGGCGATGGCGTCGCGAAACCGGTGATAGGCCGCAGACTCTCCCCGATCCGCCAAGTCGCCCGCAAAGACCACGAAATCCGCATCGCCGTGGTGATCGTTGACGAAGGCGACCGCCGCGTCCAGCCGTGCGCGCGTATCGATCTCGTGGGACAGCTGGCCCTCCGGCACGATATGCGTGTCCGCCAGAACGATGAATTTCAGCATCTTTAGCCTTTCACGCCCGTCATGGTGATGCCCCGGATGAAGAGGCGCCGGGCAAAGAGGAACGCCACGACCATCGGCGCGGTGATCACTGTGGCCGCGGCAAAGGCGCCGCCGTAATCGTTGTCGAATGCCGATTGGTATTGGAGCATCGAGAGCGTCGCCGTCATCTTGTCCTGGCTGGTGACGACGATGAGCGGCCAGTAGAGGTCGTTCCAATGCGCAACGAAAGAGAACACGCTAAAGGCCGCGATGGCGGGCACGGCGGAGGGCACAATGAGGCGCAGGATGATCTCGATCTCGGTAAACCCATCGACGCGGGCGGCTTGGATGATGCTGTCGGGAAAGGTCTTGAAGAACTGCCTGAAGAGGAAGATCGCGAAGACCGAGATGAAAAACGGGAACATCATCGCAACATAGGTATCGAGCAGGCCAACCCGGACGATGCCGACATAGATCGGGATCGAGGTGACGTTGATCGGAATGGTGATGCCCGCGAGAACCGCCCCGAAAAGGATCGTCGAGCCGCGGAACTTCAGCTTTGCCAGCGCATAGGCGGCGGGCACGGCGGTCAGCAATTGCACGACAAGGATACCGGCGCAGACGATGAAGGAGTTCATCAGAAATATCAGATAGGGCTGCTCAAAGAGCACCTTGGTGTAATTCTCCCACCCCGCGAAAGTACGGGGAATAAGGGAAAAATCGGCGTCGAAGACCTCGTCGGTCGGCTTCAGGCTCGACGACACCAGCCACACGAACGGAAAGACCATGATCCAGCCGCCCAAGAAGAGCGCGGCCGTGCCCGCGTGAAACCACATCCGCTTGCGCCAAAGGCTGAAGGGGAGCGCGGGGGCGGCGGCCGTGCTGGGAATATCGGCCATCAGTAATGCACCTTGCGGTCGATCACGAGCGCTTGCAGGAGCGCGAAGGCGAAGATTATGACGAGGAACACCAGCGACAGCGCCGCCGAGTACCCCATATTGAAATACTCAAACCCTTCGAGATAGGCGAGGTAGAGATAGACTTCGGAAGCCCGGTTAGGCCCGCCTTGGGTGAGCACCGCGACGGTGTCGAAGATCTTGAAGGCAGTGATCGAGTTGGTGACGGCCACGAACATCGCCGTGGGCCCCAGCATCGGCCAAGTCACGCGGAGGAACTTGTCGACGGCCCCATCGGCCCCATCGACCGCCGCCGCGTCATAGAGTGACTTGGGGATCGCGGTGAGGCCCGCGAGAAACAGCACCATGTTAAACCCCACGAGCGCCCAGAGCGAGATGATCGCGAGGGAGAACAGCACGAGCCCCTCGGAGCCCAGCCAATTGAGCCCCGGGATGCCGACAAGCTCCAGCGTGCCGTTCAGCACGCCTTGGCGGCTGTCCATCAGCGCCGCCCAAACGAGCGCCATCGCGGTTAGCGTCGCGGTGACGGGCAGGAAATAGAGGACCTCCAGGATCGAGCGAAACTGTTGGCGCTCTTGGATCGCGATGGCGATGACAAGGCCCAGGCCAAAGGCGAGCGGCATCAGGAACGCGGCATAGATGAAGGTGTTCCAGAGCGCGTTGCGAAACGCCTCTTCTTCCAGCATCTTCGAATAATTCTCGAAGCCGACGAACTCATAGTAGTCCGACACGAGCGTGTAGTCGGTGAAGCTCATTGCGATCACGACCGCAATGGGCAGTACGTAGATCAGCAGCAAAAGGCATGTGGCGGGCGCGACGAGGCCATAGGCTAGGCGCGCTTGGGCGCGGGCGGCGGCTGTGGTGGCCATCAGGCGACCCCCTCGATCTGGCGGTTCAGGGTGGTCGTGGCAAGGCGCGCGCCGGTGGCATCGAACACCAGGAGGGTGTCCGGGTCGATGAGCACATGCAGGTCGACGCGGTTCATGAGCGGGCCGTCATGGCGAAACCGGCTGCTCTTTTGCGCGCGGATACGGATGTCGACCTCCGGGTATTGCGCGAAATGGCCGTGGAGCACGATCTCGGGGCCGAGGTCTTCGAGCAGGCGCTTTTTGAAGGGCAGCTCGGTCAGGTGTTCCCGGTCCAGCTCGGCGGGGAAGATGAGGCCCGGTGCGTCGGCCACGGCAAGCGCTTCGGGGCGGAGACCGATCTGCACCGGGCCCATGGCGCTGGCGCTCAGATCGAGCGCACGGCCTGCGAGATGCACGCGCCCATCGGTGATTTCCCCTGGCAAGACGTTGATCTCCGGCGATCCGATGAAGCGGGCCACGTCGAGCTTTTCGGGCTGGGTGTAGAGCGCGTTGGGCGTGCCGACTTGGAGGAACGCGCCGCCTTGCATCAGCGCCACACGGTTTGACATCGTCATCGCCTCGGTCTGATCGTGCGTGACGTAGACGAAGGTGAGACCGGACGTGGCGTGCAGTTCGGCGATGTCCTTTCGCACCTGCACGCGCAGCTTGGCGTCGAGGTTCGACAGCGGCTCGTCCATCAAAAAGAGCTTTGGATCGCGCACCAAAGCGCGCCCCAGAGCCACGCGCTGGCGCTGCCCGCCCGAAAGCTGGGCGGGGCGGCGGTCGAGCAGGTGGTCGATGCGGAGCTGGCGGGCGACCCGTTCGACATCCGCCAGGATACCGGGCCGCGCGGCTTTGTGCTTGGGAGAGACGAACCGCATCAGAGGCAAGCGCGCGCCTAGAGAAAGGCGCGCCATGATGAGCGGCATGGCGAGATTTTCCGCAACGCTCATATGCGGGTAGAGCGCGTAATCCTGAAACACCATAGCGATGTTGCGCATCTTGGGCGGCAGTTCCGTCACCGCAGCACCATCAATCCGGATCTCGCCCGCATCCGGCGCGTCGAGCCCGGCGATGATGCGCAACAAGGTCGACTTGCCGCAGCCCGATTGCCCGACGAGGGAGACGAACTCGCCATCGGCGATATGGAGCGAGATGCCCTTGAGCACGTCCGTCTCGCCAAAGGATTTGCGGATATCGGTCAGGGTCAGCTCGGCCATGGCACCACGCGATCAAGACAAGGTCGACAGAAAGCGGGGCGGCCATCGCGCGGCTGCCCCGGCAAAGACATCGCTCAGCGCTGCATCAGCTCTTCGGCGATCTCGACGAGCTTTGGTGCGCCCTCTTCGGGCGTCATCTCACCGGCCATCACGGCGCGGATCACGACGGCCTGCTCGCGCCAGATGCGCTCGGACTGGGTGCCGGGATAGCCCGACCAGGGGCCCGCGCGCTCATATTGCATGGCGGGCGTGGCAAAGTACGGGTTCTCTTCGTAATAGGCGCCGAGCAGCTCCGGAGCGAGCGCGCCCTGGTTGGTCGGCAGATAGCCCGTGGCCTTGGAGACGAAATCCTGCCCCTCGGGCCCGGTGACGAACTTCACCCATTCCCAAGCGGCGGCGACTTGCTCGGGGTCATCGCCAAAGATCACAGCGGCATTGCCGCCCGTCGGTAGGAGGCCCGCCTCGTCATTCCACACAGTATAGGGCGTCGAGCGGAGCTCAAACGCGTCGCCCACGGCTTCGGCGGTGCGGGCCGCACCGGCGGGCGAGGAGCCAAACATGCCCAAGCGGCCTTCGGTGAACGCGGTTGTCAGCGTGGCCCAATCCAGGTCGAGCCGGTAGCCGCCTTCGGTCGCAAAGCGGCGCGCCATGCGCAGCGCTTCCACGTGGTAGTCGTTCTCGTCGAAGGCGACCGACATGCCATCGGGCGACATCATCCGCCCGCCTTGTTGCAAGATCAACGTCTGAAAGCCCCAATCGTCGCCGTAGATCATCCACTTGGCCATGGGGATGATGTCATCGCCGAGAGCGTCGATGGCTTGGGTGGCCGCAAAGAACCCGTCCCAATCGGTGGGAAAGTTGTCGGGGTCGAGCCCGGCCTCGCGGAAAAGATCGGCGTTGTAGTACCACTGAATCATAGAGGCGTTGAACGGCATTCCGTACTGCACGCCATCGACACGGCCCAGATCGAGCATTTGCTCGGTGTAGTTCGCCTCAAGCCAGCCTTCGCCTTCCTCGGCAATGAGGTCGCCCAGGTCGACGATCTGCCCACGTTCGGCCAGCGCGCGGGCGAGCGAGGGGAGCTGGTTATAGGCGGTGAAGGCGCAGTCGGGCAGCGTGCCGGTTGCCGAGGCGCGGAAAAGGCGCAAATGCGTGTCGGCGTAGTTCTGCGACGGTGCGGCATAGACCACTTCGATCTCGTCCTGCATCGCGTTGAACTTCTCCACCAGCGGCTCGTGCTGGCGCGTGAGGTGACCCGCAGCGGTGAGGCATGTGACGGTGATCTTGGCCTCGGCCATGCTGGCCGTGGTGGCCAGCGCCAGAGCGGCGAGGAAGAGGGACTTGTTCATTGTGGTCTCCCGTTGGAAAGGACGAAGAAGGGACGCGCGGCGCCCCGGCCATGCGCAGACATGAGCGTCGTCGGGCCGTTGGCGGTCGCGACAGGCAAACACGTCATGGGCTCGAGACATGCGGCGTCCTTTGACAATCTGCGCTGCGCGCTTGGCGCCGCTCTGCGAAGGGTGCGTAGGACACTGTGACACAGAATTGACCGAGCGTCGGGCGCGTGTGGATAACTTCAAAGCTTCGCGCAAACCGCCCGATTGTGCGCTCAAGACCCCACCCTCGGTGCAAAGAGTGCGCGCGGCATGGGCAGCCTGAGTGGGTGACGCAGCACCTGGTGCAGCAGTCTGGCCCGGTGCCACGACGCCGCACAGCCAAAGGCAACGGCGCACGACAAAGTACCAGAAACGCTGTGGAGTTAAGCCCAGGCGCGGTTGGGAACACTTGCAACGAGGCTGCGGGTGTAGGCGTTTTCCGGGGCGTCGAGGACGCGCTCCGTCGGGCCGGCTTCGACGATGCGGCCCCGTTTCATCACCGACACACGCTTGCAGAGCGCGCGCACGACGCCGAGGTCGTGGGATATGAACACCATCGTCAGGCCAAGCTCGCCCAGGAGCTCGACAAAGAGATCAAGGATACGGGCCTGCACGGAAACGTCGAGCGCGGTGACCGGCTCGTCGGCAATCAGCAGCTTCGGCTTTGTGGCGATCGCACGCGCGATGCAGACGCGTTGTCGCTGGCCGCCGGAGACCTCGTGTGGGTAACGATCCATCAGGGCCGCTGGCAGCCGCACGAGATCGAAGAGGCGCTGGACCTCGCCCCGCGCCGCCTCCGCGCGCGCGCCGTGGATCTCCAGCCCTTCCGCCGCCGCCCGCCCGAGGGTCATGCGCGGATTGAGGGCGCTCGCGCTGTCCTGATAGACGACCTGAACGTTCTGCCGGAACCGTCGTTTGGCGGCGCCGCGGACGGCGTGTGGGATCTCTCTGCAGGTTTCGATGCGGCCCTCTTGCGGGGTGAGGAACCCCAGCAAGACGCGACCCAGGGTAGACTTTCCCGAACCGGACTCGCCCACGATGCCGTGGACTTCGCCGGTGTCGACCCGAAGAGAGACATCCTCCAAGGCAAAGTCCGCGCGTCTGCGTGCAAAGAGAGAGCTGGAATAGGCGAACGATACGCCCTCCGCCCGGATCATGGGCGGGGTCGTGTTCTGAGCCGGAACGGCGATCGCGGGGTGGCGCCGCGCCCCGGGGCGGCTCGCAAGAAGCGTGCGCGTATAGGGGTGTTCGGGCCGGCTGAAGACAGATTGCGTGGCGCCCGTCTCCACCACTTCGCCGTCGCGCATGACAACGACCCGGTCCGCGATTTCGGCCACGACACCCAGATCGTGCGTGATGAAAAGCATCGCCATGCCGCGCACATCCTGAAGCGATTTCAGCAGCTTGAGGATCTGCGCCTGCACAGTGACATCGAGCGCGGTGGTCGGCTCGTCGGCGATGAGCGCCACGGGATGGCGGATCGCGGCGATGGCGATCACGACCCGCTGGCATTGCCCCCCAGAAAGCTGGTGCGGATAGGCGCGGATCGCGGTGTCCGGGTCGGGCAGGCCGATGGCGCGGACGATGTCGGTGACAGACGTCGCGACCTTCTGATCCGAGGCGGACGGATCGGACTGGCGCAAGGCTTCGGCGATCTGCGGTCCGATCCGTTGCACCGGGTTCAGCGCCGAAAGCGCGTCCTGAAAGATCATGCCGACGGCCTCGGCGCGGGCGCGTCGGATCACTTCCGGGTGCGCCTCCGAAAGCGTCGTCTCGAACGGCGCATGGAGGGCAATGCGGCCGTCGATATGGGTGCGGTTCGGGGTGAAGGGCAGTTGGTGAAGATGCAGGATCGCTTTGGCAAAGGCGGATTTCCCGGCCCCGCTTTCGCCCACAATGGCAACCGTTTCGCCTGGATAAAGGTCGAGGTCGACGCCGCGCACCGCGTGCACGTCGCCCTCGGCGGTGTCGAAGCGAACGTGAACGCCGCGCGCCGTAAGGACCGGCTCAGCCATCGGCCAGAACGTCGATCCGGTCGCGCAAGGCGTCGCCGATGATCTGAAAAAGAAGCGTGATCGTCACGATGACGAGAGAAGGCATGCCGGAGATCCACCAGGCGTTGATGAGGTAGTCGCGCCCATCGCCGATCATCCGCCCAAGCGACGCGGTGGGCGGCTGAACCCCGACGCCGAGAAACGACAACCCCGCTTCCATCAGAAGAACCCCGGGAAACGACAGTGTCAGGATCACAATGAGCGGCGAGGCGAGGTTGGGTAGGATGTGGCGCAGCGCGATCCGCGTCGTGCTTCCGCCGAGGGCGCGGGAGGCCTCGACATACCCTTCGGCCCGGAGTGCCAGGACCTGACCACGCACGAGGCGGGCATACGCCTCCCACCGGATGAGGCCGATCATAAGGACAAGGACCCAGATATCGGTCCCCAGCAGAGCGATACCGCAGAGGAGCAGCAGAAGGTTCGGCAGGGTGATGAAGACATCCGTCACCGTCATCACGATCCGGTCGACCCACGCGCCGCCGAGCCCCGACAGGAGCCCCAGCGCGACGCCAAGCACCGCGCTGAAAATGAGCCCGAGCGTGGCGATGCCAAAGCTCGTGCGGATGCCGTAAAGGCACCGGCTGAGAAGGTCCCGCCCAATATTGTCTGTGCCGAGGGCATGCGGCCAGGTCCCGCCCTCCATCCAGACAGGCGGCTGTGAGCGCGCGAGAAGGTTGGTCGCGTTCGGGTCGTGCGGCGCGATCAAGGGCGCGAGGAGCCCGAGCGCGATAATCGTCAGAAGCCCCGCGGCCGAGAGCGTCAACAGGTCGGGGCGCAGGCGGCGCGCGGTGGGGGCGCTCAGCTCTGCCATCACCCCTCCAGCCGGATGCGCGGGTCGGCCAGAACGTAGAGAAGGTCGATCAGGAGGTTTACGCAGACGACGATCAGCGCGTAGGCGATCAGCCCGAATTGCAGCACCGGAAAGTCCCGCCCCTCGACCGCATCGACGAGTACCCGCCCCACGCCGGGCAGCGAGAACACCGCCTCGACAAAGATCGAACCGTTCAGCAGCCCCGCGATCTCTAGCCCCAGCACGGTAATCAGAGGGATCGTTGCATTGCGCACGATATGGCCGCGCGCGACCTGCCCGTCGGTCAATCCCTTGGAAACGGCAGTGTTCACATGCGGGTGCCCGATCGCGTCGAGCATCGCCGCCCGCATGAAGCGCGCGATGGCTGCGATCATGGGGATCGCGAGCGCCACCACGGGCAGGATGTAATGCTGGGGCGTGGCAAGCCCCGTCGTCGGCAGAACGCGCAGATAGTAGCCGAAGAAGAGGATCAACCCAATGCCGATGACGAAATGCGGGATGGCATAGCCAAGAAAGGCAAAGCCCATACCGACGCGCGCACCGGGCGCCGTGCGGTAGAGCGCGGCGAACGCGCCGAGCGGGATGCCGATCAGGATCGCAAGGAGGAGCGCGAGCCCCCCCACCGCGAGCGTGTAGGGCATCCGCTCGGCATACATCTCCCAGACGACTTCGTTGGTATAGAGCGAACGCCCAAAATTGCCCTGCGCGACATCCGTCAGATACACCCAGAACTGCTCGATCCAGGGGCGGTCGAGCCCGTACTTGGCCTCAAGTGCGGCGAGGTGTTCGGCCGTGATGCCCTCGGGGTACATAAACTCGAACGGCGTGCCTGAGAGCCGGAGCGTGACGAACGCAATCACGAGCACCAAAAACATGGTGATCGCGGCGCGCGCAATGCGAATGGCCATGAAGCGCAGCATCGACGTCACCCGTCCGGGTCTTTGGGCCGGAAGCGGCCGGGCTCGGAGAAAGCGCTGCGCATTCGAGAGCTTTGAGACGCGCGCCGCCCGAGACCGATCTCGCGCGGCGCCGACCCGATCAGAAATTGCTGTCGATCGTCACTTCGCCGGCGCGGAACGGCAGCACGTAGGGCCGCTGCGCGACCGGGATCTCGAAGGTCAGCCCTTCGCGCATCCCGTAGACCTCGTGCGGCTCGTACATCAAGAGCCAGCCCGACTCGATCTCCGACAGCTCCAGCAGCCGGCGGTAGGCGTCGCGACGGGCGTTGACATCTGTCTCGTAGCGCGCGGCCTCATAGGTCGCCGCCCATTCGGGATGTGTCGGCGACCAGAGGGGTCCGCGGCTCGACACCCAGGACTTGTCGGACCAGTGCGTGTCCAGCGCGCCCATCGGGTCGGGATAGTACATCGGGTTCGACCAGGCGCGGACGTTCATCTCGTCATAGTTGATCTCGTCGACTTCCTGGAGTTCGAGGTTGATGCCGCACTCGGCCCATTGCTGCTGGATCACTTGCGCGGCAAGATCACCGTAAAGGTAATAGGAGCGCGGGAACTGGGCGAGGATGGGCGCGCCATCATAGCCCGCTTCGGCTAGAAGGCGCATACCTACTTCGGGGTCAAAGCGGATCAGGTCGAGATCGGGCATGTAGTAGGGCGCGCCGTATTCCTCGAATTGATGCGCGCGGGGGACGTGGGCTTTACCGTCCCACAGGCCGTCGACCAGCGCCTGACGGTCGGTACAAAGACGCAGCGCAAGCCGGACGCGCGCATCGTCGGTCGGCGGGGTGTTCTGTGCGATGATCCAGACGTGAAACATCGGCCAGGTGACGCCCATCGTCTTGATCCCGTCGCCCTGCATTGCACTTTCCTGATCGGGCGGGATGTTGGTGACGAGGTCGAACTCGCCGTTCACCAGGCCGGTGACGCGGCTAGCGACTTCCTCGACATACTGAAATTCGAGGTTAGCGAAGGGTGCGGGCTCGCCCCAATAGTCGTCAAACCGCTCCATCACGGCGAGATCGCGGGCGACGAACTCGGTCACGCGGTAGGGGCCGGAGCCCACGGGGTTGAGAGCGGCGTCCTCAAACCCGAGCGCGTCGTAATGCTCCTTGGAGACGATGCCGGCTGCGCGGGCGGAGATCAGCGTCTCAAAATTAGGATCCTCGCGGAAGGTGTGAATGCGGACGGTCAGCGGGTCGATCACCTCGACCTTCTCGAAGTTGTAGAACCAGCGGCCCCAGGAGGCGGCGAACTCGGGATCGCGTTCGACAAGCATCCGGTTGAGCGAAAAGGCGACGTCGTCTGCATCCATCGTCGTTCCGTCATGCATGGTGACGCCCTCGCGCAGCGTCAGTTCCCAAACCGTCGGCTCGACCTGTTCCCATGCTGTTGCAAGGCCGGGCTTAAAGGTTAGCGGATTTGAGAAGCTGTCGCGCTCGATCAGGGTGTCATAGACCTGATAGAGCATCGGCGCGCCGTTGTTCCCGGTCTGGTCCTGCGGGTCCATATTGGTGATGTGGGTCGAGACGGCGACGCGCAGGTCCTGCGCATGTGCGCCGATCCCGGACGCGATCAGGATGGATGTCGTCAAAAGCAGCTTCTTCATAAGGGTCCCCAGTTCTGCTGATCGTTGAGTGGTCTTGTGGTCAGTCGAGCCAAAGCGGATTGGTCCAGGCCTGCCGGCCCATCGCGTCGCGCACGACGACGCGGCACCAGGCGCCTTGGAACTTTTCGAGTGGGAGGGTGGCGCGGGTGAGCGCGGTGCCGGTCACATGGGTGGCGGCGGAGACCGGCCCAACAGCGAAGACCTGCGTCGCCGGAGAGCAGCGGATCATAAGCGTGTCGTCCACCTTGCGCAGTTCTGTGAGTTCGGGCCCTTGCGTTGCGTAAAAGTGTCCTGCTTTCAGGGCGGCAAGCAGGGCGTCGGGATCGTTCTCCTCGGCCTTCACCACGACCCAGCCACCAAAGGCATCGGGCGTGCCGGGCTTCCAATGACTGTCGTCGACCGCGATGCCCGTGACGCGCCGCCCGGCCGAGAGCATCGCATCCCAAAACGCAGCGCTCTCGCCGCGCGACGTGTGCACGCTGCTGGTGTGGTTGTAGACTTCGACGGCATGGGCCGCGTCGATAGTCAGGGCATCCTCAACCTCTAGATTGTACCAGGAGGGATGCGCCACGGCGACGAAGGCGCCGGCCTCGGCGCAGCGTTGTGCCAGGCTAATCCCGGTTTCGCTTTCCGATGTTGCGGGAAAGTCGGAGGGCAATCCAACCGCAAGGAGGTGCCATTCCACACCGCGCGTCGTTGCAGGGGCATGGACCTCGGCGCCGAGGAGCGTCGTGAAGCCCGCGTCTCGAAACGGCCTGGTATCCGAGATCGGAAAGTTGAACATCGGACGAAAGTGGTCCGACAAACAGATGAAATCGTAGCCCTGGGCGCGATAGGCAGTACACACCTCTTCTGGTGTGCGGTGGCCGTCCGATTGTGTGGAATGGCCGTGGAGATTGCCCCGCCAGAACTGGCCGGGCGCCGCAAACGTGTCGAGCATCTTTCGTCCTGTCATCATGCGCGACCACGCTTGACGCGGCTTCGTGACAGCTTGGATACGAGACGGGGAAAGCCGGCGATTGTCAGAAAGTTTTCACACAAACCCGCACGCTTTGCGAAAAGCCGCTGCGCCATGCTTCACCGTTCGGAAAGCGCCGGACGTTCCGGAGGGCCGGTCGCGCGATCCCGAACAATCGCCGCCCGAGCAGGCGCCGTGCGCGCCCTAGAACCTCAGAGCTCTAGTGTGACGGCATCGCCGCGGGACACGGCATAAGACAGTTCGATCACGCGCCCCTGAAGATCCACGTTGCGTCCTGTTGTCACCAGAACGGGCTGATTGCTGGGGATTTCGAGCTGCACGGCCTCATGGGCCCGCGGCATCCTTGTTTCGACGCTGGTCCGCTCGCGCTGGGTCTCTGTCACGCCGAAGGTCGATAGGGCCCCGGTGATGCTTTTTGACTCAGCCAGGGGCACCTCGATGCCCGAAAAGCGATCGGCGGGGAAGAAGTTCTGCGCCAGAACCAGGGGTCGTCCTTCGACCAGTCGCAGAAGCTCGGTCCGAACAACCCGTGTCCCCGGGCGCAGACCCATGACGTCCGCAAACCGGTTTGGTAAGCCGATCACGCGCGTTGTGAGAAGCTTGGTATCGCCTTGCTTGCCCAGACGGGCAAGGTTGGCATGGAACTTTGGCCGTCGGTCGATGCGGTAAAAGACCCGCTTTTCAGAGACGCGGTGTCCGACGCCCTGCCAGCTTTCGACACAGCCGTCCCCCCGCAGCCGAGCCATCACCTTTCGGGCGCCGTGGAGCGTCAGATCATGGTGATCGGCAAAGCGCGCGAGTGTCGGCAGGGCATCGCCGGGTTTGAGCTCCCCTCGGCCAATCCGGTCGCGATAACCGCGATAGACTTCGCGCCAATGGTTCGTTGCGTTCTGGCGTTCGAGCATCTGCCAGCCCCCGTCGCTACCCCAGATGGCCTGAGCATACGCCGGACGCATCACAGCACTGTGGCCAAATCTGCGGCGAACTGTCCGATCCGCTGAAAGGAGCACGCGCAGCCCCGGCGGAGAAGCAAAGGCCGCTAGAGGTCGCTGTCCGCCACCGTGAGTGCAACGCGGTCAGCGGCGAACCATGTCCTGCCATATTCGACGGGGATGTATGCCGCGTCGACGTTGATGGAGATGGTTCGCAGAATAGGGTCATCCCGCGCGATCATCAGGTGGTTGGCGAGCGTGACGGAGGCACGCTTGGCTGTGATCTTCGTCGAAGCGCGGGTGAAGTCCGTAAGCCCATTGGCGCGAAAAGCCGCCGTCACGGAGGGATTGTCCCTGAGGGCGGCGCGCATGTTCGGGAACCGCCCCGCCGGAAAGGCGGAGCGAAAGACCGCGATTGGCACGTCGTCGGCGAGGCTGAGACCTTCGTATATCAGAACGCGATCATCTTCTGAGAGACGCAACGCGTCTGCCTCGCGCCCGTCGGCAAAGCGCTCTTCGAGGCGGAGTATCCTTTTGGCCGGGGTCTGCCCAAGTGCTGTCAGGCTTTGGTGGAAGCGAACGCGCCGTCCGATGGGATAGATCGTTTGCACGCGCTCTACGAACACACCGGCGCCGCGCCGCGCATAGACTAGGCCTTCCGCCTGCAGAGCGGCCAGCGCGCGGCGCACAGTGTGGCGGTTCACGCCAAAGCGCTCCGACAGTTCCGCCTCCGTGGGAAGGCGATCACCTGCGCGGTACTGTCCCCCTGCGATCTCGGCGCGCAGCGTCTCGCAAATGGCCGTCCAGAGTGGGGAACGCCCCATGTGTCACCAAACCTTCACGCGTTCGGACTTGCGTCGCAGCGTTTGACCGCCTACGCATTTGTATAGTTGTTGAAATTTTTTGGACAAGCCCGAAAGATGTCGAACAATGCCGTTTCGCAAGGCTCGCACCAGGGCACCGAGACCGAAGAGCGCAAAGCGCGCCTGTCTCTTCTGGCGCGGGCGCCGCATGACACGCTCTTGCAACTCTGGAACGCATGGTGCGCGGCACAGGGCATGCCGCGGCATGACGTGGTGCGCGGTCCGCAAATCGGGACCGTGATGGTGCGGGGCCGCGCGGGCGGGACGGGCGCGGCATTCAACCTCGGCGAAATCACCGTCACGCGATGCACCGTCCGGCTGGGATGCGGGACCGTCGGACACGGCCATGTGCAGGGGCGCAACGCCGACGCAGCGCGGGCTACGGCCCTTATCGACGCCCTTTTCGAGGGCGGAGACGCGTCCGGGATCGAGGAGACTATCCTTGCGCCCTTGCGCGAGACGTCCCAGGCCCGGGCAGCAGAGCGCGCCGCAAGGGCCGCGGCAACGAAGGTCGAGTTCTTCACGCTCGTGCGGGGCGAGGCGTAATGCAGATCACGGGGCTCGACGGGGGCTTTACCGACCCGCCGCGCCAAAGCGCGCGCGCCTTTCGTGCCGCGCTCGACGCCATGGCGCGACCTGGCGTGATCCGCAGTGTCGAGGGCGCAGCCCCGCCCGCACCGGCCTCGCCAGCCGCGGGTGCCCTCCTCCTGACGCTCTGCGATGACACAACGCCGCTCTGCCTCGCCCCCTCGCACGACACTGCCGCGATGCGTGACTGGATCACATTCCACACCGCCGCGCCCCTCGTGGGCGCGTCCGAGGCGATGTTTGCCCTCGGCGCTTGGGAGGCGCTTGTACCGCTGAGCCGGTTCTCCCCCGGCACGCCCGAATACCCGGACCGCTCGGCCACGCTGATCGTGGGGGTGCAGCGGGTGGAGAACCACGGCGCGCCCCTGCACGGACCCGGGATCGCCGGCCAAGTCAAGCTCAACCTGCCCGATCCCGCCGCCTTCGCGGCGAACCACGCTGCGTTTCCCCTGGGGCTCGATTTCTACTTCACCGCAGGGGACCGTCTCGCCGGGCTGCCCCGCAGCACGTCGGTGGAGGTCTGAGCCGTGTATGTCGCGGTGAAAGGCGGCGAGCGCGCCATCGACAACGCCCATGCTTGGCTCGCAGAGGAGCGGCGCGGCGATCCAAAGGTGGCCGAGCTCAGCCTTGCGCAGATCCGCGAACAGCTTGCCCTCGCGGTGAACCGCGTGATGGCAGAGGGCTCGCTCTACGATCCCGACCTTGCGGCGCTGGCCATCAAGCAGGCGCGGGGAGATCTGATCGAGGCGGTATTCCTCATCCGTGCCTACCGCACAACGCTGCCGCGTTTTGGTGCGTCCGAACCCATCGGCACCGACGCTATGGCCTGCGACCGCCGCATCTCGGCGACATACAAAGACCTGCCCGGCGGACAGGTGCTCGGCCCGACCTTCGACTATACGCATCGCCTGCTGGACTTCGCGCTGGCCGCAGAGGGGCTGGCGCCGCAGGGCCCACCGTGCGGCGATGCCGATGAGGCGAAAAAGCCAAGGGTCATGTCGTTTCTAGAGCGCGAAGGGCTGCTCCAGGCAGAGGCCGGCAAAGGCGAGGCCAAGACACCGCCGCCGGATCTCACGCGCGAGCCGCTCGAGCTGCCCGCCGCGCGGCCCTTGCGGCTCCAGGCCCTAACGCGTGGAGATGAGGGGTTCGTGCTGTCGATGGCGTACTCAACGCAGCGCGGCTACGGGCGCAATCATCCATTCGTTGGCGAGCTTCGGATCGGTGCGGTGCCGGTGGAGATGGAGGTCCCCGAGCTCGGCTTTGCCATCGAGATCGGTGAGGTGGTCGTGACGGAATGTGAGACCGTGAACCAATTCACCGGATCGAAGACCGAACCAGCGCAATTCACCCGCGGCTACGGGTTGGTCTTCGGCCAGAGCGAGCGTAAGGCGATTTCCATGGCCCTGGTTGACCGCGCCCTGCGGTCGGAGGAATTGGGCGAGGACAATACCGGCGCGCCCGCGCAAGATCAGGAATTCGTTCTCTCCCATGCGGATAACGTGCAAGCGACCGGGTTTCTGGAGCACATCAAACTGCCTCACTACGTCGACTTTCAATCCGAGCTGGAGCTGATTCGGCGCCTGCGGGCGGAGGCTATGGACCAAGGACAAGCAGCCGCTGACCCCACAAGCGAGGCTGCCGAATGAGCTTAGTCACCGCCACCATCCCCATCGCCATGCCCATCTGCGTCCCATTCCGGGCGGGGATCCGTGGTGGAGCGCCGTTCGTTCCCGTCCAACTCGATCCACACAAAGAGTTCGACTTCGCCGTCTTTCTCCTTGCGCAGGCTCCGTTCGCGCCGGGCATGCGGCCAAGAAAGATAGATGCCGAGAATGCCGAAGAGCGCGAACGCCGAGAGGAAAGCCCGCGTCACGCTGTCGGCTTCACCGAACGTCGCAAGGGCAAGACCGACGACAAGCAATGTCCAAATCACGGTAAACGCGAAGCGCACCATCGCTGCCTGCTCCCCGAGGGCCGGAATGTCTGAGTATAACTTTGCCTATCTTGATGAGCAGACCAAGCGGATGATCCGTCGCGCCATCCTCAAGGGCATTGCTGTGCCGGGTTATCAGGTCCCGTTCGCCAGCCGCGAGATGCCGATGCCCTATGGCTGGGGTACTGGCGGGGCGCAGGTCTCGGCGGCGTGCATGGTGCCCGAGGACACGCTCAAGGTGATCGATCAGGGGGCGGACGACACGACGAACGCCGTCTCGATCCGCCGGTTCTTTCAGAAGACCGCGGGCGTCGCAGTCACGGAACAGACGACAGAGGCGACGCTGATCCAGACCCGCCACCGCATCCCCGAAACGCCCCTGACCGAGGGGCAGATCCTCGTCTACCAAGTGCCGATCCCCGAGCCCCTGCGCTTTCTGGAGCCGCGCGAAACCGAGACGCGCAAGATGCACGCGCTGGAGGAATACGGGCTGATGCATGTCAAGCTCTACGAGGACATCTCCCGCCATGGCGAAATCGCCACGGCCTATGCCTATCCCGTGCGCGTGGAGGGGCGCTATGTGATGGATCCCTCTCCCATCCCGAAATTCGACAACCCTAAGCTCGAAAGCCCCGCGATCCAGCTCTTTGGCGCGGGCCGCGAGCAACGGATCTATGCCATTCCGCCCCATACGCAGGTCGTCAGCCTCGACTTCGAAGATTATCCCTTTGACCCGTCCAAAGCGCCCCATCCCTGCGCGCTCTGCGGCGCAACGCACACCTATCTCGACGAGGTCATCACTGACGACGCGGGCGGGCGCATGTTCGTCTGCTCCGACACCGATTATTGTGCCCGCCGTCGCGCGCAGGGCTTCGTCGGTCCGGGTGTGGAGGATGCGGCATGAGTGGAGCGCCGGCGCCCCTTCTGAGCGTTGAAGAGCTGAGCAAGAGCTACGGCGCGCGCGTTGGGTGTCGTGACGTGTCCTTCGCGCTCTGGCCCGGCGAGGTGCTGGGCGTTGTTGGCGAGAGCGGGTCTGGCAAGTCGACGCTTTTGAGCTGTCTGGCGGGGCACCTGACGCCGGATTGTGGAACGGTGATGTTCGATACGCGCGCGGAGGGGCCGCGCGATGTGCGCGCAATGTCTGAGCCGGAGCGGCGGATGCTGGGGCGCACCGACTGGGCCTTTGTCCACCAGAACCCGCGCGACGGTCTGCGCATGCGCGTGAGCGCCGGCGGCAATGTCGGCGAGCGGCTGATGGCCGTCGGCGCGCGCCGCTATGGCGACATAAGAGGCAAAGCAACCGACTGGCTAGAGCGCGTCGAGATCGGCGAAGACCGGATCGACGACCGTCCGGCCGCCTTTTCCGGCGGGATGCAGCAGCGCCTCCAAATCGCGCGGAACCTCGTCACCGGGCCACGCCTGGTGTTCATGGATGAGCCGACCGGTGGGCTCGACGTCAGCGTACAGGCGCGCCTTTTGGACCTCATTCGCGGGCTGGTGCGCCGGATGGGGCTCTCGGCGATCGTGGTGACGCATGATCTGGCTGTGGTGCGGCTCCTGGCAGATCGGCTGATGGTCATGAAGCAGGGGCGGGTGATCGAAACCGGGCTCACAGACCAAGTGCTCGACGATCCGCAGTCGCCCTACACCCAGCTGCTCGTCAGCTCCGTTTTGCAGGTGTGAGCCGCAATGATCAAAGTCGAGAACCTGTCCAAGACGTTCACACTGCATAACCAGGGCGGCTCGGTCCTCCCGGTTCTGTCGGGCGCGTCCTTTGAGGTGGCTCCGGGAGAATGCGTCGCCCTTACCGGGGAAAGTGGAGCGGGCAAGTCTACCCTGATGCGCATCCTCTACGGCAACTACCTAGCACAGAGCGGCTGCATCTGGATCGGGGAGGTGCTGCTGACCGAGGTCGAACCGCGCGAGATCCTTGCGCTGCGGCGAGAGGCGCTCGGCTATGTCAGCCAGTTTCTGCGGGTTGTGCCCCGCGTTGCGACGCTGGAGGTCGTGGCGGAGCCGCTTTTGGCGCTTGGGCATCCAGAGGAGATTGCGCTGAAGCGGGCGCGAGCTTTGCTCGAAAGACTGCGCATCCCGCAGCGACTCTGGTTCCTTTCGCCGACCACCTTTTCGGGCGGCGAGCAGCAGCGGGTGAACATCGCGCGCGGTTTCGCCCATCGCTACCCCGCCATGCTGCTCGATGAGCCGACGGCGAGCCTCGACCCGGCGAACCGCGAAACCGTCCTGAGCCTGATCGAGGAGGCCAAGGCGGCTGGCACAGCGATCGTCGGGATCTTCCACGATGCCGGCGCGCGCGCGCGGGTGGCCGACCGGGAGATCGACGTCGCGGCGTTTGCGCCTGTGGCGGCATGACGGGGCGGTTCATCGCTGTGGTTGGGCCGTCGGGCGTCGGTAAGGACAGCGTGATGGAGGGGCTTTGTGCGAAGCGGCCGGATCTGGTGCGCGCCCGCCGAACCATCACCCGCGACCCGGATGCGGGATGTGAAGCGTTCGACGGGGTGTCGCGCGCGGCCTTTGCCCAGCGGGCCGCGGCAGGCGCGTTTGCGCTGCAATGGCAGGCGCACGGGCTTTGCTACGGAATTCCCGCAACGGTGCACGCGGTTTTGCGGGATGGGCGCGAAGTGCTGGCCAACCTGTCACGCGGGGTGCTGGTCGAGGCGAGCGACGTGTTTGATCAGCTCTTGGTCCTGCACGTCACAGCGCAGCGCAATGTGCTTGCAAGCCGCCTCCTGGCGCGGGGCCGCGAGACCGAGACAGAGGTCGCGCGGCGGTTGGCGCGGCCAGCATTGAGCTTACCCGAGACTCTAAAGGTGATCGACATCGACAACTCGGGCTCCCTGCAGGATGCGGTCTCGCAGGCCGACACCGCGCTTTACCCGCTCGACGCATGCGCGCGCATGGCTCCTGATCTGAGGACCCGGACCTAATGTCGGACGCCCTTACCCTTGCCAATGCACGCCTCGTTCTGCCGCAGGACGTTAGAACGGGGCGCCTGACGGTGCGGGGCGCTGAGATCGTTGAGATTGCGCATGGGGCCGCGGTGCCAACGGGGGCTGTCGATCTCGAAGGAGCGTACCTGTCTCCCGGGCTTGTAGAGCTGCACACCGACAATCTGGAGCGGCACATCCGCCCGCGTCCCTCCGCCCATTGGCCGCACAAACCCGCCATTGCCGCGCATGATGCCGAGCTTGCGGCATGCGGGATCACAACCGTCTACGATGCCCTGCGAGTGGGCTCCATCGAGGGAAAGGGCGGCGTCGGATGGACGCGCTACGCCCGCGCATTGGCCGACGAGCTTCTCGCGATGCGTCCCACCGGCGCGCTGAAGATCAGCCACCACTTGCACCTGCGCGCCGAAATCTGTTCGGAAACTCTCAAAGAAGAGCTCGCGCAGTTTGGCCCCGATGACCGGGTCGGCATCGTTTCGATCATGGACCACACGCCGGGGCAGCGGCAATTCGCCGATATCGGACGGTACGAGATCTACATGAAGGGCAAGCACGGGCTGACCGATCTGGCCTTTGCCGAGCATGTCGCCACACGCCAAGCCCTCGGCGAGCAGGTGCGCGACGGCCATGAGCAGGCGGCGGTGGAGGCCGCGCAACGCTACGGCGCGGTGCTTGCCAGCCACGACGACACAACGCCAGAGCACGTCGCGCGCTCCGCCCGGCATGGGGTGGCGCTGGCCGAGTTTCCAACGACCGGGGACGCCGCACGCGCCTGCCGCCGGCACGGCATCGCCGTGATGATGGGCGCGCCCAACCTGGTGCGCGGAGGCTCCCACTCGGGCAACGTCGCTGCGGCCGATTTGGCACAAACGGGGCTTCTCGATGTGATGTCGTCCGATTATGTGCCTTCGGCGCTACTCTACTCGGCCGTGCTGCTGGGGGATCTCTGGGGGAACATGGCGCGCGCGATGGATACGGTCACACGTGCCCCCGCCCATGCCGCGGGCCTGCTCGACAGGGGGCAGATCGCCGAAGGGATGCGGGCGGATCTCTTGAGCTTCCAACTCGTGTCGGGCGTGCCGGTACTCGGCGGTGTGTGGAGCGCGGGCCGCCGCGTTGCCTGACCGTTGCTTTGGGCCAACCGTGACCAGAAGTGAGAACGTAGCGAAATGGCCGTCAAACGACTGACAGAGGCGCCCACGCTCCACCCGGACGCAGAGGTGAACGCAGACGTCACCCTCGGGCGCTACACCGAGGTGGGATGCTTCACAAAGATGGCCGCCTGCGAGATGGGGGATTACTCCTATATCTGCGAGTTTGGCCTCGTGATCTGGACGACGATTGGCAAATTCGTCAACATCGCCAACAACGTACGGCTGAACCCAGGCAATCACCCCACCTGGCGCGCGTGCCAACACCACATCCTCTATCGCGCCGAGCAATACGGGCTGGGCGCGGACGAGGCGGCGTTCTTCGATTGGCGAAAGTCGCATTGGGTGACAGTGGGCCACGACGTCTGGATCGGGCACGGCGCGACGGTCATGCCGGGGGTGAACGTCGGCACAGGGGCTGTGATCGGGGCGGGCGCCGTCGTGACGAAAGACGTGCCGCCCTACACTATCGTTGCAGGGGTGCCTGCCAAACCATTGCGTCGGCGCTTTAGCGAAGCGCAGGAAGAGGCGCTGTTGCGCATCGCATGGTGGGACTGGAGCCACGACGCTTTCGGGGCCGCTCTGCCCGATTTCCGTGCTCTGTCGATCGAAGCCTTCATCGAGAAGTACGACATCGCTCACTAAGCGCCATACCCTCAAGCATGCCGCACTCTTCGGCACTCAGGCCCTAGCCCGCCGCGCCGGGGCCGCGCTGGCCAATGAGGGCGCGTTCGGTGCAGCAGGCCAGGATGCGTGTGCGCCGCGTGCTCTAACACGTCAAATTCTGCGTGCCGTCCTGCGCGCGCCGGCGCGTCGCGATCCCGTCTGCGATTTGCAGGAAGCTCTGAACGAGGTGGAGGCGGGACTTGTCCCGCCGCGACACGACGCTGATGGGATGGAGTTCGGGCATCTCGGCAATGGGCCGTTCGATAAGCCCCTCGTTGCTCGTAACGCTCTTTTCAAGGAACGGGCCAAGGCCGGGGCCCTGCAGGATCGCATCCTTGATGACCGGAAAAGTCGTCATGACGATGCGGCGTGGCAGTTGGATGCCACGCGCCTGCAGCGCCTTGCTCACCAGGTGCTGCGTGAGCGAGCCCTCCTCCGGCAGGATCAGACGCTCTAAGGTCAGATCGGCAAAACTGATCATTTCCTTCTCTGCCAGCCAGTGGTCAGCTCGCATGTAGAGCACATAGCGCAGGCGCTCGAGTTCGACGGCCTCGAACTCCGCCGTCTGGCGCGGGGAAGCGAAGACGCCGATATCGACGGTGCGGCTCTGCAGCAGGGGCATCGCTGTTGTCCAATCGCAGAGCGAAAACTCGATCTGAACGTCGGGAAACGCTTCGCTGTACGCGGCAATGAGGCCAAGCGCAGGCTGCGGCGCGTTGGCGATGATCGTGAGGTGCCCCTGCTTGAGCTGGGTGAAATCGGCAAACTTCTCACCGATAAGGCGGTCGGCGGTCAGGTATTGATCGGCGAGGGCGAAAAGGTCTTCTCCCGTCTTCGTGAGTTGAAAGCCGTCACGGCCCTGCACGATGAGCTTCGCGCCCGCCGCATCTTCGAGCTTTTTGAGATGCTGGCTTACCGCACTCTGTGTCACGCCCAGCTTGCGCGCAGCGGCAGAAACGGATCCCTCGCGCACCGCATGGGCGAAGGCGGTGATCTGGTGCGGGCCGGGGCGTTTGGGAGGCAGAGCCGTGCGCGGACTGTGGCGCCCATTGGTATCACTAATTTGACGTCACAGAATCGAGACGTCCGCCGTGCAGGCTGACGCGGTCGACGCACTGTCCGGGGGGCAGCCATGGCAAGCAGCGAGCTGAGCGGCATCGCCAAGAGCTTTGGCGAGACGGAGGTGCTGCGCGATATCTCCCTCTCCATCGCTGACCGGGAATTCGTAACGCTCGTCGGGCCCTCGGGCTGCGGCAAGTCCACGCTCTTGCGCATTCTTGCGGGGCTCGAAGGGGCGGATCACGGGACTGTTTCGATCGACGGGCGAGATGTCACGGGCGTGCGCCCAGCGCACCGCAACCTGGCCATGGTCTTCCAGTCCTACGCGCTCTACCCGCACCTGACTGTCGCGCAGAACATGGCAACGCCGCTAAACCTGCGCGATCTGGGCTGGGCGCGCGGCTGCCGGTGATCGGGCCACTGATCGCGCGCAAAGCCTATGCCGAGATCGGCGCGCAGGTGCGCACAACCGCCGAGACCTTGCAGATCGAAGCGCTGCTGAGCCGGAAGCCGGGGCAGCTCTCCGGGGACAGCGCCAGCGCGCCACGCTGGGCCGCGCGATGGTGCGCCAGCCGGTGGCGTTTCTGATGGACGAGCCGCTCAGCAACCTCGACGCGGCGTTGCGCGTGCATATGTGGGCCGAGCTGACCGAGCTGCACCGCCGCCTTGGCGCGACGTTCGTCTATGTCACGCACGATCAGGCCGAAGCGCTCACGATGTCCGACAAGATGGCGGTGATGAAGGGCGGGCGCATCCTGCAGTTTGGCACGCCGGATGAAATTTTCTCCAATCCGCGAAACCTCGCTGTGGCAGAGTTCATCGGCTCGCCCAAGATCAACATCCTTCGGGGCGAGGTCGACGGTGCGGGCCGTGTGAGCCTGCTGGGCGCCGCGACTGGCCTCGAGACACCCGCGCCGGCCGGCCCCGTACAGGTAGGTTTCCGACCCGAGCATTTGCGTCTGACCGTCGCCGCAGAGGGCTGGGCCGGGCGGATCCTGCACCGCGAGAACCTGGGCTATGACCTCTACTTCCACATCCTGCTCAAAAGGTCGGGCGCGCGCGTCGTCGTACGTGGCGCGATGGACCAGCATGGGCGCCTTGGCACAGATCAAGTGGTGCGCGTCGGCTTCGATCCGATCAACGCCCTCCTCTTCGGCGCGGACGGCGCGCGCCTTGACGTCGCGCAGCGGGCCCCGCTCGAGGTGAGCGCGTGATGGCCCGCAGCCACGTGCATCGGTGGTTCATCGCGCCTGCGCTGGTACTGATTGTGCTTATCCTGCTGTTGCCCATCGCTTTGGCCGCAGCGATGAGCTTCACCGACTATGCACTTGGAGACCCCGGCTTTACCTGGGTCGGGGTGGAGAATTAGGAGCGCATCTTCACCCGCTCCACCTATGAGCGGATGTTTGGCGCCACGTTCCGCTCTGTCGCCGTTGTGGTGCCGTTTTCGGTGGCGCTCGGCCTTGGTGCGGCGCTGCTTATCCATTCGCTGGGGCGGTTCGGCAACCTTTACACGACGATCTATTTTCTGCCCGTGATGGCCGCGCTCATCGCCATGGCCATCGTCTGGGAGTTCGCGCTGCTCCCGACTGTGGGCCTCGTCAACTGCTTACTGGAGGCGTTTTGCGGCACGTCGCCGGAGCTTTGGCGCTGGCACGCGGCGGGCTGTGCGGAGGGGTTCCCCCTCTGGTTGAGTGACAGGGATTACGCGATCTGGACTGTGGCTTTCATTGGTGTCTGGCAGGGCTTCGGCTTCAACATGGTGCTCTATCTCGCGGGCCTCACATCGATCCCCCGCGCGCTCTACCACGCCGCCGAGATGGACGGCGCGACCTCCGGCTGGGAGCGCTTTCGCCTTGTCACCTGGCCGATGCTCGGTCCGACGACCGTTTTCGTCGTCACGATCACCATCATCCGGTCTTTCCGGGTCTTCGACACGGTCGAGGCGTTTTATCCGCAGGGCGGGGGCCCCGGCAAATCCGTCTACGTGATGATGTTTGCGATCTACGAAAAGGCGATCCAGCAGAACCTGATGGGGATCGGTGCTGCGATCACGGTCGTCTTCCTCGGCTTCGTGATGGTGCTGACGCTGATCCAGCGCTGGCTCGTGGAACGGAGGACGCATTATGTCTGACGCGACGCTGAGCACCGCGCCAACGGCGACCGAAGCGCAATTCCGTTTCAACACCGCCGAGACCATCAAGCACGTGGTTCTGATCCTCGGCGCAATGATCGTGCTGCTGCCGTTCTACGTGATGGTCAGCTACTCGCTGAAAGCGCCCGCCGAGCTGATGCAAAACACCGGCGGGTTCTTTGGGTCGCAACGGCCCTTCCTCGACGACCGCTGCATGCTCCTGGGCGGCACCGAAGCCACCTGCATGATCAACCCGACAGTCTACAACTACACCTCCGCCTACCGCGAGGCGCCGCTTCTGCGCTACCTTTTGAACGGTGTGATCGTCACCATGTCGATCTTCCTCATCCAGGTGATCGTCGCGCTCCCCTGCGCCTACGCGCTCGCGAAGCTCCGCTTCTGGGGTCGAGAGGCAGTGTTCGGCCTCGTGCTCTTCTGCTTGCTGATCCCCATCCACGCGATTGCGCTTCCGCTCTATATCCTCCTCGCGCAGCTTGGCCTCACCAACTCCTACGCTGCGCTCATCATCCCGTGGACGATCTCCGTCTTCGGGATTTTCCTGATGCGCCAGTTCTTCATGACGGTGCCGGACGATCTGATCGACGCCGCGCGGATGGACGGGATGAGCGAATACGGCATCGTGTGGAACGTGATGCTGCCGACCGCGATCCCCGCGCTCATGGCCTTTGCGATCTTCTCCATCGTCGCCCATTGGAACGATTATTTCTGGCCCCGTATCGTCATCACCGGGGACCGCTCGCTCTTCACCCCGCCGCTTGGCCTCAGGGAGTTTCGCGGAGACGCGGACGGATCGAACTTTGGGCCGATGATGGCGTCCGCCGTGATCATCGTCACGCCGCTCATCGTGGCGTTCCTCTTGATGCAGCGCCGCTTCATTGAGGGCATCACGCTGAGCGGCATGAAATAGGGCGGCGGGCCGCCAAGCCGCCCGCCCACAACCCCCGAATGGCGACAACCGAGGGTTCGGGTGCCCGTTCAACTGCAACCCGGCCCAAAGCACCATGGAGCAAGACATGAAACGCACCCTGACCGCAATAGCGATGGCGCTCGCCGTCACCGCCGCGCATGCCGAGACGCCCGAGCCGGTGACTATAGAGTTTGCCTATCCCTATAGCCACCTCTTCGACCTGACCTAAGAGACAATCCTGCAGCGCTTTAACGAGGAATACCCCCACATCACTGTGGAGTTCCGCGCGACCTATGAAAACTACGAGGACGGCCCCAACACGATCCTGCGCGAGGCGGTGTCGGGCGAGCTGCCCGACGTAACGATGCAGGGCCTCAACCGTCAGGCGATCCTTGTGGAGCGCGGCATCGCCAAGCCGCTGACCGATTTCATCGCCGCCACGGACGATTTCGAGCTCAACGGCTATCACAAGGCCATGCTCGATCTCGGCACGTTCAACAATGCGGTCTTCGGCCTGCCTTTCTCCGTCTCACTGCCGGTCTCCTATTACAACATGGAGACGATGGCGCTCGCGGGCTAGGACGAGACGAACCTGCCCACCACCTGGGAAGAAGTGATAGCAGCGTGTGAGGCGCTGACCGAAGCGGGCGTCCGCAATCCGATCTTCTGGGGCTGGAACATCACCGGCAACTGATTCCTCCAGGCGCTGATGTGGAGCCAGGACGCGCCCACGATGGTCGGCAACGATTTCCGCATCGACGCGTGAAGGGCTCGTGGCGCTTGAAACCATGCATTCGATCTTCCGCAGCTGCGACATGCAGAACCTCGAATGGGACGCCGCCCTGCAATCATTCGCCGCCGGTGAGATCGCCATGATGTTCTGGTCGACCTCCGCCGTGGGCGCGGTCGAGCGCAATATGGGCGACTTCACCCTCGCAACGAACGAGTTCCCCGGTCTCACCGCCGAGGGTCCGCTCGGCCTGCCCGCGGGGGGCAACTCCGCGATGCTCGTGTCCGACAGCGAAGATCCCGCTGAGCTCGAAGCGGCATGGCTCTGGCTGACCTTTATCACCTCCGGTGAAGGCGCCGCGGACGTGGCGCGCACCACAGGCTACGTGCCGCCAAACCAGGCCGCCAACGAGATCATCCTCGCTGATTTCTATGAGCAGAACCCGACAAAGGCGACCGCCCTGCGCCAGATCGACCTGCTCCGTGAGTGGCAGGCTTACCGCGGCGACAACGGCCTCGCGGCAACGCAGGTGATCTACGATTACCTCGAAGGCATCGTCATCGGCGACTGGGACGATATGGAAGCGCTCCAAGAAGAGATGGCCGAAGAGGTTCAGGACCTTATGCCAGCCGGCGGCTAAGGGCCTGGCGCGGCGTCCCTTTATTGCAGCAAAGGGGCGCCGCTGCTGTTTCACACCATCACGATCAAAAGGAGAGCCAGGGGATGAAACTCCTGCACTTGACCGATATTCACCTGACCACACCCGGTGACACGATTGCCGACCGTGATCCCAACGCCAACTCTGAGCGCGCCTTGGCCGATGCGATGGCGCACCATGCCGACGCCGACGCGATGTTCATCACCGGAGATCTGAGCGATTGGGGCGAGCGCGCGGATTACCGCCGGCTGAAGGCCCGGATCGCGACCCTACCCGTGCCCGTCCACCTGCTGATCGGCAACCATGACGACCGTCCCACCATGCTGGCAGAGTTCCCGGAGCTCGCAGGCGACGGCGGCTTTGTGCAACATTAGATCGAGCTGCCCATCGGGACTGCCCTCACGCTCGACACATGGGGCCCTGAAAGCCATGCCCGGCACTTCTGCGAAGCCCGAGCGCATTGGCTCGGCGAACGCCTGGCGCGCGGGAGTGGCCCTTTCTGGCTCTTCCTGCACCACAACCCGGTGCATGTTCATGTGGCGCCGATGGACGAGATTATGCTGCGCGATCATGCGCGTCTCGGGTCGATCATCCGGCCGAACGCCGCCAAGATCCGCCACATCTTCCACGGATATTGCCATCTGCCGCTCTCGGGCGCGTTCCATGGTATTCCGTTCAGCGCACCGCGCAACACCAACCACCAGGGCTGGCCCGATTTCAAGGCGATACAGATGCTGTCAAACGCAGATTTGACAGAGGCTTACGCGGTGATCTTCGCAGATGAGCTGAGCACGATGGTGCATATGGTAGAGTTTGGCTACGCCGGTGAAATCCGATCCGAGAACACGCCAGACTATGCGGATTGGGACCGCATGACGATGGCGCGCTAGCGCAAGTCTCGCTGCGCATATGCGGCCAGCTTGTCATCTGCTGATGCTGTCAGAGAGACGGGTGTGCAGAGGCTGACGCGCGTCGGTGGCGAGGCAATGGTTCTGGCCCAAGAAGAGTCTCCAGGTTTCCGCGTCCGGGCAGGCCTCTGTCGAGAACCGCTCCAACACGTCCCGAGGCCTCCCCACGTGAGCCATCTTCAAGAGCAATCGCGACGCTGTTCTTGCCGAGCGACGCCAAGTGCGCGCTGCAAAAAGGGCGAGGGCGCGATCCTGCCAAAGGCCCGTTGTCATCCGTCTCGAGCACCCGCAGCTTGCCGTTCATCAAGGCGCGTTTCCATAAGGCTTTGGACGGCATGGTCTGGCAGGCCGTCAGCGGATCGGTCGTACAGGCGGGGACGATCCGGATGTTTGAGGGGAGTCTCATGGCGGACCGCTATTTGGTCGCCGATTTCTTTGGATCCTCACATCGGGCGCGGCAACTGGGGTGCCTCGGTATTGCGCACGCTCTCTCGCTTCTGTGGTGAAGCATGGGCGTGTCGCGGAGCGGCTTTTGCGCCCGGCAGACAAGCGCCGTCGGCGCGCGATTGACCGCTCGGGGGCGAGCTTGAGGGCGCTAACGCCGAGGAGTGTCCCGTTGGCCCCAAACCTCACGCCCCAAGACCCGCTTCCCTCACAAGAGCATTCCGGCAAATTGCCTGAGTTGCACGCCCGTGGCCTCCAGCGCGCTGCGCGTTTTCGCGGCGATCTCCAAAGCCTCCTTCGTATCTCCGTGAAGGCAAATCGTGTCGATCCGGGTTGGGATGCGTTTTCCGCTTTCGGTGATGATCGCCCCTTCGCGCACCATCTCGACCATGCGCGCGGCGGCTTTCTCCGCGTCGTGGATCACGGCACCTGGCAACCTTCGATCCACGAGCGTCGCATCATCGTTATAGGCGCGATCGGCAAAGATCTCGCAGGCTGCGGCGCAGCCAAGCTGGCGCGCGGCGGCTTCTTGTGCCGTGCCCGCGAGCACCATGAGTATGCCCTCAGGTGCGACCGAGAGCGCCGCCCGGTAACAGACCAGCGCCATGGCCTTGTTTTCCGATGTCATGTTCGCGAGGGCCCCGTGCAGCTTTATGTGCCGCATCTCGGCGCCGAGCGCGCGGGCCATGCCGAGCGATGCGGCCACTTGGTACCGCACGAGATTGGCGAGGCTCTCATCTGGGAGGGTCACCCGATGCCGACCGAAGCCCTGGAGATCCGCAAAACCAGGATGCGCCCCTATCCCAACACCGCGCGCCTTTGCTGCTGCCATGGTCTTGGCCATGACGTCGGGATCGCCCGCATGGCAGCCGCAAGCGATGTTGGCCGACGTGACCACATCCAACAGCGCCAGATCGTCGCCCATTGTCCAGGGACCAAAGCTTTCGCCCATATCGGCGTTCAGATCGACACTCGCGGTCATACCCGCTCCTCCAAATGAGCCTCTCCTGCGGTGGCTCCGCTTATCAGATTGAACGACAACAGGTCGGTCATCGTGCGCGGATCTCGGATCAGGGGGCGGAGGTGCTGTGCGCGCGCCCGACGCCGCGCCCGCTCCTGCGCCTCGACCTCGACCGCGGCCTCCATCGACACGAATTGAAACCGAAGCCGGGCCCCTGCCGCTGCCTGGGCGACGCGGGGAAGGTCCGCCGGCAGGACCGATCCGATCCGAGGATAGCCCCCCGTCGTCTGGCATTCGCAGAGGAGTACGAAGGGCGTTCCGTCCCCCGTTATCTGGATGTCGCCCGGAACGATGACTTCTGAGAGCACGCTTAGGCCGGCCCGGCTCTCGAAGCCGGCGCCGTTTTGGCGCAAAGGCACGCCCATCCGGTTGCCCCGCGCAACCCGGCGAAACTCGGTGGCCTCAAAGCGGGCGATCTGGTCTTCCGCGAAGAACTCGGTCTGAAGGCTCGGCACGATACGGATCAGACCGCCGTCAAAGCGCGGCTCTGCGTCAAGCGTGAGGCCCGTATCTCGGTTTGGGTCCGGCCCCACGGCAAGGCGGTCTCCAGTCTGAAGGCGATCGCCCAAACCCGCTGCAAGATGCGCGGCGCGAGAGCCGAGCCGAGCGGGGCTCTCGATGCCGCCGCCCACATGCAGATAGCCATAGCTGCCCTCGGTCGCCGCGCCGATGGTGAGTTGCGCCCCTGCGGGCAGCACGTGGCTCGCCTGCCACGCAAGACGCGCACCGTCGATATGGGCCCGCATCGGCGCGCCCGTCACGGCGATACGCATGTCTTCGGTGGCCTCGAAAGTCCCTCCCATGGCGCCCATCTCGATCGCCGCAAGCGTCTCGGACTGGCCCAAGAGCGTGGCGCCCTCGGCCATTGCCAGCCGATCCGCCGCGCCACCGCGGGAGAGGCCGAAGGCGAGATAGCCCGGGCGGCCAAGGTCTTGGACCGTCACGCCGGGGCCGGCGCTTCGAACGAGGAGCGCGCGGCTCATGGCAAAGGCTCCCACGCCGCGCCGCCATTGGGCTCCTCCGCAAGCTCTCTGAGCGCGTCGGCCGGCACAGGATCAAACTGCACCTCATCGCCAGCCCGCAAGAGGAACGGCGTCTCCTCATCGGGCCGAAAGAGCCGAAGTGCCGTCTGGCCAATGTGGCGCCATCCTGTCGGGGTCGCGACGGGGAAGAGCACGAGCTGCCGTATCGCCACACAGAGCCCGCCCGCCGGCACTCGCGCGGTAAGCGATGTCTGGCGGGGGATGTTCCAAGCCGGCGAGAGCTCGCCCAGATAGGGCATGCCGGGCGCAAAGCCGATGGTCTGGACACGGACGCGCTGCCCAGAAATCGAGGCAATGGCGTCCGCTTCTCCGAAACCCGCCGCCGCGGACGCTTCGGCGAGCTGTGGACCGGCCGCTCCGCCAAATGCGGTCGGCACATGCCAGAGCTGCCGTCCGGTGGGGAGGTCTGCCGCCATCCAGTCTCGCTCGGCCAGCATGCGCTCTAGGGCCACGCGCATCTCTGCATGGCCCACGTTCAAAGGGTCGAACCGCACATATGCCGAGACGAGCGATGTCGAGCTTTCTTCGACGCCCGCGAGCCCGGCCGCCTTTAGCGCATCCGAGAACGCCAGGGCCGCGCGGTTGGCGGGCTCGGTCAGATGATCTGCAAAGCTCACGACGAGGCCGTCAAAGCCGGCAGTGCGGATCCTTGGCCAGGGCGATACGCGTTGTTCCAAAGGACGGCCCTCAGCTCACGTTCGGCAGGGTCTCGACCGCGTAGCGCAGTGTGATTGTGCGGTTCCGAAGGGGGTCGGTCAGCGTCATCCGGTAGGCCGCCGCAGGCCGCACACCGCCGACCGCGGCCAGCGTGCCGCAGAACATCGCGCTCCCCTCGACCAGCGCGGCCCCCTCGATGAGCGCGTCGAGCGGCCGGATCGCCGCGAACGTGCCCTCCTGGTAGGAGACCCATGCGCCGTTTTCGTCGATCTCTGTGCTGAGCGTAAGAGCGTCGAGGTGGTCTTGAACATCCGCCAAGGGCCACAGCATCGGGGCGATCGGTTTGGGGCAGATCTGCTTTGACGCTGCGACGGAGACCGCCTCTAGTGCGCGGTCGGTATGGTCGGATCCGAGCCCGAGATAAAACACTCCCCCAACCTGGAGGATCAAAGGCTCCACCTCGCCCGACGTGTCAGGCCCCAAGACCTGGATCGCTCGGGCCTGGGTCAGGAGATTTGGGGACACACGGTAGTAAAGAGGTACCGTCGAGGGCGGGCGCACGCCGAGGGCGGCGAGCTCCTCGATATGGTGTTGGACAGCGGCGCCGTCTCGCCCGGTCCAGCCCGCGACCGTGACATGGGAGAGCTGCGCCTCCAAAGCTCCGCTCGGTGTGGTGAACTGCATGTTTCAAAGCCCGCTCAGTACGGAAGGCAGATAGAGCGCGATGGACGGGAACGCGATGAGTAGCCCAACCATGATCAACATGGCGACCACATAGGGGATCGCCCCAACCATGACTTCGCCCATCTTGCCAGACTTTCGTGCGCCCTGCACCACGTAGAGGTTGAGCCCCACGGGCGGCGTGATTAGCGCCATCTCGATCAACACGATCATCAGGATGCCGAACCAAATCGGGTCAAACCCCTGCGTCACGACGAGCGGCACGATGATCGGGATGGTGACGACCATGAGCGAGAGCGTCTCGATGAAAAACCCGAGCACGACATAGATCAGCACGACGACGAGGATGAGACCCATGGGTGAGAGGCCCATCCCGTCGAGCAACGTCTGCAGCTCGGTGCCGAGCCCCGCCGAGGCCAGCGTGAAGTTGAGAAAGGAAGCGCCGATGACGACGAGCATGATCATCGACGTGATCTTGACCGTTCCGAGGATGCTGTCGGCAAACATTCTGACGCTTACGCCGCCAAAGATCGCTGCAATGATCATAGCCCCTGCCACACCGACGGCGGCCGCCTCGGTCGGCGTGGCCCACCCCCGATAGATCGTGCCGATGATCACAGTGAAGAGCAGGATGATCGGGACGAGCTCTAGCAGCGCGCGCAGCATCTGAGCCAAAGGAAAGGTCCGCCGCGTCCCGCCGAGCTCGGGCCGGACCATGCAGATCGCGGCCGTGATCGCCATAAAGCCGAGCGCCAGCGCAAGGCCGGGGATCAGGCCCGCGAGAAAGAGCTGCGGTATCGAGGTCTGGGTGAGGAACCCGTAGACAATGAGGTTGATCGAGGGCGGGATCATGATGCCGAGCGTCCCCCCGGCGGCGATGGCCCCGGAAAAGAGCCGCGGATCGTAGCCGAGCTTTTCTGCTTGCGGCATGGCCACCGTGGCCACCGTCGCCGCGGTCGCAACCGACGAGCCTGATGTCGCCGAAAACATCGTGGCCGTCGCGACATTGGCGTGGACGAGCCCGCCGGGCAGCCAGCTCACCCAGCGGTCGAGCGCGGAATAGGTGCGCGTGGCCACGCCCGAGCGGACGAGGATCTCGCCCAATAGCACAAAGAATGGGATCGCGATAAGCGTCGCGTTGTTCGAGGTCGACCAGACGAGGTTGCCCAAGCCTCGCAACAGCGGGAAGGCGCTGAAAAACTGATCGACGCCAAAGCCCAAGAGAAAAAGCACGATGCCCACAGGGATCGACATGGCGAGCAGGCCCAAAAGACCTGTGGCGATGGCCAAGATCATGTGCCCGCGCCCGTGTCGTCGCCAAAGCAGCCGATCACGGCCTCTGAGGTCTCAAAACGGCCTTTGACCACCAAAAGAGCGGCGGCGATGCAGGTCAGCCACGCCACGACGGCAAACCAGATCCAGCCCGCGAACCACGGGATCTGAACCAGCGCAAGCGGGGTCTCGAGCGGCGTATTGGCGCGTGAGCCGTTGTCGATCGAACGCGCGACCACCGGCCAGCATTTATAGGCGATAAGCGTCACGGTGCCCGTCAGCACCAGCATCGAAGAGAGGTCAAACAGGGCGCGGCCAAGCTGTCCGACGCGCCCCCTGAGGATATCGATGCGCACATGGCCGAGCTCCAGCAGCGTGAAGGCCATCCCCCAAGAGGTGGCGATCGCCATCACGTAGCCGGAGATCTCGTCGGTCCCTCCCAAGGATGATCCCACTTGCCGGAGCACGATGTCAGCCAGAACCACGCCTGCGCAGGACAATAGGAGGGCGCCCGTAAGGAGCGCGATCGCATGGTTCAGCCGACGGAGTGTCTTGAGCAACCGGTCTTCCATCGGAGCGACCTCAGCCTTGCGCCCGATCAGCCACCGATGCTCACGCCGACGACCGACCCGACACTGGCGTTCCAGCGGGCGCCCCAGTCGCCACCGGCCCGCTCGGCCCAGTCGGGCAGCACTTCGTTGACAAGAACGCCCCGCGCCTTCTCGAAATCCGCGTCAGAGACCTCGACAAGCGTCATGTCCCGCGCCTCGCCCGCCGGGCAATCGCCGTTCCCAGTGAGGCAGGCGATGTCGTTGACGAGCGCATCTTGGGCGCTCTCCCAAGCAGGGCCCTCGAACTCAGCCGCGATCTGCGCGGTGATCAGCGCCTGCTTGTCGGCGCTGAGGCTGTTCCAACGGTCCATGTTCATGGCGGTGACGACGCTGTCCCAGCCGCCAAGCGGGATCGCCATGAGGTGCGTCGACACCTCCCACCAGCCGGCCGAGTAGCCCGAGCCCGCGCCGGTCACAGCACAGTCGACGACGCCCTTCTGCAGCGCGCCAGGCACCTCCGAGAAGCTGACATTCACGCCTTCGGCGCCGAGCGCTTCGAGGAACTTGGCTGTCATCCGGCCCGAGGCGCGGATTTTGAGCCCTTCAAGGTCCGCCAACTCGGACACCTCGGCGTTGCAAAACACGACCTGCGGCGGATAAGGGGCGATGGCCAGGAGCTTGCTGTTGAAACGGTTGGCGTAGATCTCTTCGACCATCGGACGCGCCGCATCGACCATCGCCCGCGCCTCGCCCGCGGTGAGCGCCAAGAGTGGCACGTCGAGCCCCTCGAGCTCTGGCGCGTCGGCCACCGCGTAATCCGCTACCGTCATCGCCACGTCATAGACGCCATCGCCGAGCAGGCGAAACACGTCGCCCACGCCGAGGTTCATCTGGTTGTGCGTCGTCAGCTGAACACTGATCTCCCCATCTGACGCTGCCGGAAGCGTCTCGCTCCAGAACGGGGCTTCATACTCCTTATGAAGCGGCAAGCCGGACCAACTGCCGACCACGGCGAGGTCTTCGGCCCATGCCGGCGCGGCAAGAGCGGTCGAAGCGGCGAGGATTGCGAGCGTGCGTTTCATGGTGATCTCCTTGTCGGGTGTCAGTGGTTGGTTGGTGGGGCGTCGTCGAGAATTGGGCTCTCCGCATCCTCGGGGATGTCGCTGATCAGCATGTGACCGGGTCGGTGCGTGATGCAGAGCGGGAGCTTGGCCGCCTCGATGGCGACTTGGGGCGTCACCCCGCAGGCCCAAAAGACGGGTACCTGGCCCGGCCCAATCGGCGCCGGCTCGCCCCAATCGGGCGCCGTGAGGTCGGAAATGCCGATCTCCGCGGGATCGCCCCAATGGACTGGCGCGCCATGGGCGAGTGGAAAGCGGCGCGAGATCTCGACCGCCTCTCCGACCCGCGCGTCGGCGATAGCCCGCATCGAGACGACCATCTTGCCCGCAAATGGGCCCGCCGGAACGGTGTCGATGTTCGAGCGAAACATCGGCACAGTCCGGTCATTGTCGATATGCCAAACCGGTATCCCTGCGCGGATCAGCGCATGCTCGAAGGTGAACGAGCAGCCCAACGCAAACGCCACGAGATCGTCTGTCCAGATGTCGCTGATGTCGCGGTCCATACGCGCGAGCTTGCCATTGCGGTAGATGTTGTAGGCGGGCACGTCTGTGCGGATGTCGATGTCTTCTCCCATCGTGAACATCATCGGGTTGCCGGTATCCGAAACCGCTGTCATCGGGCAGGGCTTTGGGTTGCGCTGGCAAAAGCGCATGAAGTCGAGCGCGTAGGGCTCCGGCATGATCGCCACGTTGGCCTGCAAATAGCCCGCACCGAGGCCGGCCGTGTGCGCCGCATAGTGCCCGGCACGGATGGCGCGGCGCACGTCGCCGCGCGCACGTTGCTTTAGGCTTCGATAGGTCTGGATCGCTTCTGCTCCCATAGCATGGCGGGAGCGTGACGCGTCGAATTGATCAAAGCAAATCGAAAAAATGACTCTGATATGATCAGATTTTTCTATCGCCGTGAAAGGCTTCCGCCACCTCCCGCGCCAACGTCGCCGCCGTTTCGACAATGTGGCTCTTGGGCACGCCCAGATAGGAGGCCGTGAAGTTCAGCGGCGACGGAACCCAGCCGGGATCGAATTCGCGGATCTGGCCCGCCTGCACATGCTCCCAACCCAAGGCGCGTGGAAGAGCGGCGACGCCGAGGTCGGCCGCCACCAGCCGGAAACAGGCCGAAAGTGAGGTCGACGGAAAGAGCGAGACGTCCGGGCCGACGCGCTCAAAGAGCATCTCTTTCAGCTCCCGGTGCGGGCGCGTGTTGCGGGCATAGGTGAGCACTGGGCGCGAGAGAAAGTCGGCCTCCGTTGCGGGCGGTTCGGTTGAAGTCGAAGTGTACCACGCAAGGTCAAAACCCGGCAAGGTGACGTTGTTTACCGTGTGATCCGAGATCGGCCCGAGGAGGATCGCGAGGTCGAGTTCCCGGTCCAAAAGGCCCGTCCTAAGGTGCGACGAAATGTCGACATTAAACTCGATCTCGAGCTTGGGGTACCTGACATGGAGCTCTTTGACGAGGTTTGGCAGCCAGCATTGCGCAACGGTCTCCGACACCCCCAGCCGCAATCGCCCTTCGACGCCCAGCGGGTCAACGACGTCGCGCTCTACCAACTCCACCAGGCTCTCGAACTTCTCGGCATGGACCAGCAACAGCTCTCCGCGCTTTGTGAGCCGGATGCCCCGGGGCGACCGCTCAAGCAGCTCGCATCCCAAGGTGTCTTCGAGGTTTTTGATCCGGGCTGTTACGGCGGGCTGCGTGAGATTGAGCGACACCGCGGCCTTACGCACGCCGCCCAGCCGCACGACGGCAAGAAAGGTCTTGAGCTGTTCGATGTTGACCCGGGCCATGCCCCTTCATCGCATGGGTCTCGTCGCACCGACAGTGCATCACCGGGCAGGCGGGCCTTAGCCGCGTTGCCTCGTTTGAGACCGGCCGATCGCTGTGCTCCGTCTAGTTGCAGGCCGCACAGGCGCAGGCGCAGTCTAAAAGGCCCTGTTTCGCCCCAGAGGGGCACACCAACGTAGCCGTGCCTATGCTACCGCGCCATCAGCGCGCGGACATCGTCCGCTCCAACAAGGCCGCGGTCTTCCAGGAGCGCGACGAGCGCTTCGGACCAGATGTCCCAATAGGCATCGGCCTCTGTGTGCTTGACCCGCGGGCCAAAGGTTGCGGCCCACTCAGACCAGGTGAAGTGTCCGGCGTCGTTCAGTGCGACCGTCAGCGCAAAGAGCTGGGCGTGCCAGGGTTGCTCGAACGGGGCCTCAGGCGTGGTCAAGATAGGGCTCCCAGGCGTCGATGCTGACCGAAAGCGTTGGATCTGCCCCCTCACCGTAGAGCGAAGTCGCCGCAAAACGGACCGTGTAAAGCGGCTGGGGATCCTCTCCCCGGAAATGGGCGTGGCTGTCGGGGTACACATGTGGCCCGTGGATCGCCGTGACGACCCCCTGACAGCCGCGCGCGTATCCGGGCAGGCGGGTATGTCCGGCGGGCTGATGGTTCCGCGTCCGGACCCGGTCACCAATTGCAAAGCGCGGCTCCGGTCCCGGTCGGTTGGTCGGCCCGCCCGCGGTCAGCACATCGGCCACGGCTGCGCGCCTCAGGCGGCGGTCCTGTCGGTGCCCTGGCGCATGCGCCTGCCCCGCGGCGAGCTCTGCCTCCGTCACCTCGCCCGCCTGCCTTAGCAGGACCTCCAACGCGCGCAGCCAGATCGCGTAGTAGCTTGAGGCATAGTAGGTCGCGGGGGGCAGGCTCTCGCGCGCATGGCGTGACGCGTCGATGTTCCAATAGCCGAGCGCCCCGGCCGCAAGGGTCACGCCTAAAGCGCGCTTTTCCCATGCGGCGTGAAAACGGATGCTCTCGTCTTCTGGGACGACGGGGCCGAAGCCATGACGACCGCCCAAGTCCTGCGGGCCGTTCATGCCGCCCCGGGTGCCCGCGCAAGGCCGCAGCCGATCATACTGTCTCGGGTGACAAGGCCCGCCAGCGCCTCAGCATCCATGCCCGCGCTGCCCGCGGGGCGTTTGGGGACGACGAGGTAGCGAATTTCGGCGGTCGAGTCCCACACCTGGATCTGCGTCTCGGCCGGAAGGCGCAGGCCGAACTCCGCCAGAACTGCGCGCGGCTCTCGCACGGCGCGGGCGCGGTACGCCGGTGCCTTGTACCACGCAGGGGGCAAGCCGAGCACCGGCCAGGGATAGCAGGAGCAGAGCGTGCAGACCACGAGATTATGCTCTGCCTGCGTGTTGAAGACGGCGACCATGTGCTCGCCCTGGCGCCCGGCAAACCCCATGGACGCAATTGCGCCGGTTGCGTCGCGCCGCAGCCAATCGGCAAAGTCCGGGTCCGTCCAGGCCCGTGCGACCACGGCCGCGCCGTTGCGCGGGCCGACCTTGTGCTCATAGGTTTCGATAATGGCGTCGACGGCGGCGGGATCGATGAGGTTCTTTTCCACGAGGAGTGTCTCCAGCGCGCGCATGCGGGCGGTCATCTCGTCGAGTTCGGCGTCGTGGTGATCGTCGTGCATGGGCAATGCGCTCGGCTTTTGGCAAGTATGCCTCCGGCGCGCCCAGATGCCAAGTTTTGGCAAGCTCCGCCGCGCGGGCGCCGGGGTCGAGCATCGGCTCCACACAAAGCAGCAAGCGGACGCGCAGAGCCGAGCCCCCGCATTCTCAAAGGGGCGGCCGCTCCCCGACCGCTCTCTGAAGTGCCCTCGATGTCTTCGCTCGAGCTATCCGTCGTCCAGGGCAAGGCCGGCATGTGGCGGGCCGATACGCCCGGCCACCGCTCCCGATCAACGCGCCTCGGTCACCGCGGCGCGGCTTGCGGGCGAACGGGAAGGCGGAGGACTGCGTCGGGGGCGACATCGCCGGTTGGACGGTCAAAGAGGATACCGGGACGGTTGCCTGCGAGATCTTCCAACCGGGGGTCGATGGTGAGCGTATAGGTCGCGTCGCCCCACGGCTCGCTGGGGGTAAAGCGCCAGACCTGCTCGCCCTCTGCCAGCGCGATCCCGCCCGGAACGACCGCCCCGTCCGCATCGAGCAAGCGCAACCGATAGGCGAGGGAGAGGTGATCGTGCGGGGTGCCGAGATCCAGCGAGAGCGGCGCTTTGCTGCCCTGCGCCGGAAGCGCGAGGTCCCACGTCTCGGGGGCCGGCGGCGCGAGGTCTGGCGGCCCGGCGACAAAGCTCTGCACGACGTCCTGCCCCAAAGGACACTCCTCCGCATCGAGTGCAGTGCCCCGTACGACGAGGGCATAGGACTTGCCCTCCTCCAATGCGCGACCAAGCGCGTCATGGGCTGCCAGCCCTGTTTTCACGCGCCCCGGATCGAACAGGACTGTCAGTCGCCGCCTGTCCTGCGACCAGAGCGTGTAGCGCGTGCTGAGAAAGGCGCCCTCCACCTCCGTGCCCGACGCGTCCAGCAAGGCCACGTGACCCATGATGTTTTCCCGCGCCATCGCACGGGGAAAGTAGATATAGGCGCGGAGCAGATTGGCAGGGAGCACGGCGGCCGTCGGATAGATCTCTGTTCCGCCCACACGCGGTGCCGGGCAAGCCAACGCCATAGACCCAGCCGTCGCCAAAAGGGCAGAGAGAGCAAAGAGGCGCATGGCGTGCCTCAGCGCATCTGATCGGGAAAGCCCTCGTCCCCCTTTAGGAGGTTCTGGAACATGCGAATGCCCTGGGAGGGCTGATTGTCCGCATACACATAATCGGGGAAGTTATACTCGCTGATGAAGTCGCTCAGCCGGAAGAACGCCCCCTTGCGGAACGATACAAGCTCCATTGCCCCGGTATCGAGGTTGCGGCGGAGGGCCAGGATGAACGCGTTGTCCTGATCCGCTGCATGCAGCACGCCCGAGAGCGGCAGCGGCGTTGTCGCGACGCCCACCGTCGCGCCAAGATAGGGGACGGGCTGGTTGATGCCCTCACTGTTGGCCGCCTCGCGCAGTGCATCAAGCGTAATGAGATCGGCGTCCATCTCCCGATTTACCACGAGCACATATGTGCCGACATTGCCCTGCATGTCGGCGGCCGAAAACGAGAGGACCTCAACGGGCGTGTTGCCATAGCCGAGCTCGGCGATGGTCTTGCCGGTGACGTGGGCGCCATCCTCAAGATCGCTGACCGGCACCGTAACAAGGGGCGTACAGGTATAGGCAGCGACCACCGTGGGCGTATCGTCGATATCGAGGACGGTCATGGCGCGGATCGGCGCTCGGGTTTCGTTCTGACCATGGGCCGCGTGATACATCTCCACGCTGGTAGACGCGGCTGCCGCGCCGAACGGGAAGGGCACGCGGCGAAGCGTCGAGGCAAACTCGCCAGTTGAGAGGCCGGAGACGAAGAGTTCGCCACCAACGAAGTCGAGGTCGGTTACCGTCAGGGTTGGGGCGGGAATGTCCCTCCAAAACGAGACGCCCTCGTCGGCCACATCCTCAAGGGCAAAGGTGCTGGCCGGGAGCGCGCCAAGATCGACAACCGTGACCGCGCCATCGCGGGCAACGCTGAGGACAGCGCTCTGCTCGCCCGCCTCCGTGCGATAGCTGACCGAGACATAGGCATCGCGGGTGATCGGATGCACCGCAAGATCGTTATAGATGACACTGCGGGGCGCCGCGCCGAGGGCGGCCTCGACCGGAGTGTCGAGATCCAAAAGGTTATAGGCGGCGTCTTGCGCCGGTGCCGCACCTGCATCTGGAAGGTCATAGGCAAAGATCGTGCCAGCGGTCGCATCGGCGACAAAGAGCGTATCTTCGAGGCCGAATTCGAGCACACTCGCTGTGACTGGGGCTTTGGCCGCAGCGGCGCCGGCGCCTAGGGCAAGGGCAGACAAAGAACAGAGCAGGGCTTTTCCGGGCATGTCGCGTATCCTCGATTTGGTATGGCACGCGGGCACCCGAGGGCCGGATGTCCTGGCCGAAGTGTTCCGCTGCGGTCAGGTCCGAACAACACGCCGAGATGCGCATAGGCTGCGCGTTGCAGACGCTTTGCCTAAGGTTAAGCTCTGGGCTCTGGGCCAAGGGGGGCTCCGCCGACGGGGCCGAGAGGGCAAGGACGAAGAGACGTATGCGCTACTGGCTCGAAATGCGGACGGCGCTGACGGTGGCTCAGCTCGGAACGGTGAGCGCGGCTGCAAAGGAGATCGGCGTGCACCGGGCGACGATCAATCGCCATATCGAAACGCTCGAAGCGGCCTTTCAAACCAAGCTCTTCTTGAAACATGCCCGCGGCTACTCTCTGACCGATTCCGGCCAGGAGATCATCCAGGTCGCCGCCCGGGCCGATGAGATGTTTGCTGACATTCAGGCGCGCCAACGCGGCAGCGCCAAGCTTGTCTCCGGAACGCTCGTGGTGACTGCGGTCGCAGGCGTGGCCGCGACGGTAATGGCCGCGATCAACAGCTTTCGGGAGGCACATCCGGAGGTGAAGATTGAGTTCATCGCCGAGTCGCGTCTCCTGCGGCTCGAAGCGGGCGAGGCGCATATCGCGTTCCGAGGCGGGCCCAAACCCAAAGAGCAGGACTATGTTGTCCAGTCCTATCACGCGATCAACTTCGGTCTTTATGCCTCGAACAGCTATGTCGACCGGTTCGGCATGCCTGACGTCTCGGCGCTCGACGGCCATCGCTTTGTCGCGCCGTTTCCCGAAGCGGGCTATCCGCCCTATCAAATCTGGATTGCCGAGAACGTGCCCGAAGACTGCATCGTCTTCCGATCCGGCAGCCGCCATGTGCGCGACATCGCGATCTGCCACGGCGTTGGGATTGGCTTTATCGACGATCACCATGCCTCCTTTCTCGACAACATCGTGGAAATCCTGGCGCCTGATCCGCGCTTCAAGATCGATCTCTGGGTCGTCACCCATGTCGATATCCACCGGACCGCAAAGGTGCAGGCATTTCTGGAATACCTGCGCCGCTGAGGTTGGGCAGCACGCAGGCGCGCGTTTCCTGTGTCGGCCACGGCCTGTCGGCTGTCGGGGCGCTAGGCTGAGGGCCGCATGGCAATGCTGTCGAGAAGCAGCTTCAGGGCGTGGTCGACCGTTGCACTGCGCACAGCGCTGCGCCCGAGCGGGCCGAAGTCGACCATTTCGGTGTGGGTCGTCCCGCCGAACGCGCGCGCAAAGCAGACGCGGCCCTCGGGCTTATGCTCGGACCCGCCCGGCCCCGCGATGCCGGTGACCGAGACCGCGAGCGCAGCGCCCGACCGCTCGATCGCGCCCTCGGCCATCGCCCGTGCGACCGGTTCCGACACCGCCCCGTGACCGGCGATCAGGGCCGGGTCCACGCCGAGCATCTCGGCTTTTGCAGCGTTGGTGTAGGTCACAAAGCCTCGGTCGAAGATGTCTGAGGCGCCTGGCACATCAGTGATCGCCGCGGCGATGAGGCCGCCGGTGCAGCTCTCGGCCGTCGCCAGCATCAGCCCCGCGTCGCGCGCGGCTCGGACGAGCGTATAGGCCAGCGCAGTCACCGGCTCATCCGATCCAAAACCCGTGCGCCAACGCGGCCAGCACCAGGACCGCCAGCGCAGCATAGATCCCGGCGAAGACATCGTCGGCCATGACACCAACCGCATCCTTGCGTGCGTCAAAGCGATTGGCGGGCCACGGCTTGACGATATCGAAAAAGCGGAAGGCAAAGAATGCCACGACGATCCCCGGCCAAAGGGCCAAAAATGCGCTCCCCATCATTGAGGCGCCTAACGAGACAGGGAGGAGCGCAATCCACTGACCGACCGCCTCGTCGACGACGATCTCGGAGCGGTCCGGATCGGCGTCGCCCTCCGTCAACTCTGCGACGGCGCGCAGACCGAGCGGGTAGAGCAGCGCGGCCCCAAGCGCTAAAAGGATCGGCCCGCCGATCTCGTGGAGGATCCACCCGAACGGCAGCGCCGCGGCGGACCCCCAGGTGCCGGAAGCGGGGCGCATCAGGCCGACATAGCCGAAGGTGGCGATGGCGCGGGCATAGCTCATCCCGGCACTCCCGCCGGGCCGAGAAGCGTCGCCGTGGCAAGGGCCGCGATGCCTTCCTCGCGGCCGGTAAAGCCCAGCCTCTCGGACGTGGTCGCCTTGACACTCACGCAATCGGACGCGACGCCCATGATCTCGGCAAGACGCGCGCGCATGGCCGGGGCGTGCGGCCCGATTTTGGGCCGCTCGCAGACCAACGTGCAATCGACATTGCCGATCCGAAAGCCGCGCTCGGCGGCCCGCCCGACGGCGTGGCGGAGGAAAATGTCGGACGCCGCCCCCTTCCATTGCGGATCGCTCGGCGGAAAATGCTGTCCGATATCGCCCTCGGCGAGGGCGCCGTAGATCGCATCGGTCACGGCATGCATGCCGACATCGGCGTCGGAATGGCCTTGGAGCCCGCGCCCATGCGGGATCTTGATGCCACAGAGCACGACCCGGCTCCCCGGGCCGAAGCGATGCACGTCGTAGCCGTTCCCAAGTCGGATCTCCATTCTGCTGGCCTCGCTTTGCCCCCGGAACGCGGCGAGGATCTGGGCGCCCCGCCGCATGTCCTCTGGCCGGGTCAGTTTGATGTTGTCCGCGTCGCCCGGAACGATCGCGACCGCAAGCCCCGCGGCGCGCGCGACCTCGACATCGTCGGCGGCATCGGGCGGGGCGTGCCGATGTGCGGCGCGGATCGCGTCGAGCGCAAAGGCTTGGGGCGTCTGCGCGCGCCAGAGCCCAGTGCGAGGCACGGCCTGCGCCACCGTGCCCTGCGCCGTCTCGCGCCAGAGCGCATCGGTGACGGCCAGCGCCGGGGCGGCGCCATCGGACGTCTTGAGCCCGCTGAGGATCCGGTCGATCAGCGCGTGTGACACGAACGGTCGCGCGGCATCGTGAATAAGCACATGGGTCACGCTTTCGCTGAGCGCATCGAGCCCGGCTGCGACTGATGCGGCCCGGGTGGCGCCGCCTTCGGCGATCCGCACGGGCGGCAGATGCCGCAGATCCGCCTCGGCGAGCGCGGACGCGGTCAGTGAGGAATCATTGGGGTTGAGCACGACCACGACCTCTGAAATCGCGGCATGGGTTCCCAGCGCCGCAAGCGTCCGCGAGAGAACCGTGTGACCGCCAAGGCGCTGATATTGCTTGGGAACCTCTCCGCCCATCCGTGCTCCGCGGCCTGCTGCGACGATCACGGCGCCGACCTTGTGCAGAGCAGGCGCCTTTGCACCGGGGCCGGGACTGGCTGACATGGATCTCAACGCCCTCCTGACCGATCACGTCCGGTTCGCCTCGCCCCGTGTCTAGGCGCTGCCAAAGGGCACGGCAACGGCGAAGGCGGGCGCCCTCGGCTTCGCTCAAAAAATGGGCAACACGTGTTTGCGGCCCGAATTCTCGGCAGCGCCCCTTTGCATCCCGGCGCGGCATCGCAATATCAAATGGCGCATGCACAAGGATTAATCATTTGTCGGTTTGTCTGGCAGGCTCCGCTCTTTCCCCGCCCGTTTTTCTCGCCCCGCTCGCGGGGATCTCCGACCTGCCATTTCGGCGGATTGTCGCAGGTTTCGGGGCGGGGCTCGTCGTCTCCGAGATGGTCGCCAGCCAAGAGGTCGTACAGGGTAAACCTACGGCGCGCGACAAGGCCGAGCTCGGGTTCGGCGAAGCGGCGACCGCGATCCAACTCGCCGGGCGCGACCCCTACTGGATGGCCGAAGCGGCCCGGCTCGTGGCGGATCGAGGCGCCCGGATCATCGATATCAACATGGGTTGCCCGGCGAAAAAGGTGACAAGCGCGAGCGGGGCGGGCGCCTGCGGCTCAGGCCTCATGCGCGAGCCGGCGCTGGCGCTTAAGGTGATCGAGGCGGTCACCGGCGCGGTCGACCTGCCCGTCACACTTAAGACGCGGCTCGGCTGGGACGATGCGCGGCTCAATGCGCCCGAGATTGCGCGTGCGGCCGAGAGGGCCGGCGTGCAGATGGTGACGATCCATGGCCGCACCCGCTGTCAGTTCTACAAAGGCCGGGCGGACTGGGCGGCGATCCGCGCTGTCAAAGACGCGGTGTCCATCCCGGTCATCGCGAATGGAGACATCGTCGATGCGGCGACCGCCCGAACGGCGCTGACGGTGTCCGGAGCCGCGGGCGTTATGGTCGGGCGTGGAGCCCAGGGGCGGCCGTGGCGGCTCGCCGAGATCGCCCATGCGCTCTGTGGCGGCCCGCCGCCGCGCATCCCGGCGGGCGTGGCCCTCGCCGATCTCGTCGCCGCACATTTCGACGTCGCTCTTAGCTTCTATGGCGCGGCGCTCGGCGGACGCGTTGTGCGCAA
The DNA here is from genome assembly GCA_038745585.1 of Pseudomonadota bacterium. Classification (GTDB taxonomy): domain Bacteria; phylum Pseudomonadota; class Alphaproteobacteria; order Rhodobacterales; family Rhodobacteraceae; genus HLUCCA09. The sequence goes on along the minus strand of JBCDLH010000007.1, from coordinate 17,937 downwards.
GCATCTCGGTTGGTACCTCGACGCTGCGGTGTCTGACGGGCGGGTCGACCCTGAGGCTGGCCGCACCCTCCGCCCTCCGCTTCTGACATCCGAACGCCCCCATGAGGTCTTTGCGCTGATCCGCAGCGCCTTTGACACGGCCGCGCTGGAGCCCGCTTGATGTCAGTGGACGGGCGCATTTGGGCGAGCTTGCCGATGCCGGCGATGGTGCTCGACGGCGACGACCGCATCACTGCGATCAACCCGGCCGCGGAAGGCTATTTCAAGACCACCGTTCGGAGCCTCTCAGGCGCCCTCGTCTATGATCAACTGGCCATCGACGCGGCCATCGAAGAGGCGCTCCAGCGCGTGCGAGACAATCGCGCAGCTCTCTTCATCAACGAAGTCGCCGTGGGCACGGGCGAGCGCGCGCCGCAAAGCTGCAGCATCCAGATCGCCCCAATGGCCGACACGGCCAGTGCCGCGGGCGATGACGGGACGCTCCTTTTCATCGTGACCCCGCGCGAGATCGCCGGCCGCCTTGGCCGCTCCATGCATGTCGAGAGTGCGGCGCGCTCGGCCATCGGCATGGCTGAGATGCTTGCCCACGAGATCAAGAACCCCCTCGCTGGCATCACGGGCGCGGCACAGCTTTTGTCGATGAACCTCCGCAACGGAGACCTCGAGCTCTGCGATCTGATTGTCGCTGAAACGCGTCGTGTGTCCAAACTCCTCGAACAGGTCGAGCAATTCGGCAATCTGCGCGCGCCCCGGCTCAAATCAGTCAATATCCATGACCTTTTGGACCGCGCTCGGCGCTCGGCCCTGGTGGGCTTTGCCGCGCACATGACGATCAAGGAAGAGTACGATCCTTCCTTGCCGCCCGCCAATGCCGATGCTGACCAGCTTCTGCAGGTCTTCCAGAACCTTTTGAAGAACGCCGCGGAGGCCGCCGACCGGCCCGTGGGCGCGGGCGCGGGCCGCGCGGTCTCGGCCGCCGGCCAGGGCGGCTCGATCCGCATCCGCACGTTCTATGACAGCTCGCTGCGCGTGCGCCGGCCCGATGGCCGCAATGCCCGCCTGCCGCTCCAGATCGAGATCATCGACGATGGGCCGGGCCTACCGCCCGAGATCGCCGCCGAGATCTTTGAGCCCTTCGTGTCGGGCCGCGAGAACGGGACCGGCCTCGGCCTCGCGCTCGTCTCCAAGATCGTGGCCGACCATGGCGCGGTCATCGGCGTCGACAGCTCGCCTGGACACACCGCCTTTCGCTTGTCGCTCCCCGTCGCGCCCGAGGGCGCCGATGGCGCGGCCGATCTTGCCCCAAGCTAGGAGACCCCGATGGACGGCACCGTTCTCGTCGCCGACGACGACCGCACGATCCGCACCGTTCTCACCCAGGCGCTCACGCGCGCGGGCTGCAAGGTCCATGCGACGTCGTCGCTTGTGACGCTGATGCGCTGGGTGGAAGAGGGCAAGGGCGATCTGGTGATCTCCGACGTGATCATGCCCGATGGCAACGGGCTCGACATGCTGCCAAAGATCGGGTCAGAGCGGCCGGGCCTGCCCGTCATCGTTATCTCTGCGCAGAACACGATCATGACGGCGATCCAGGCCGCCGAGGCCGACGCTTACGATTACCTGCCCAAGCCCTTCGACCTGCCCGACTTGATGAAGCGCGCAGCCAAGGCGCTCGAAACAAAGCGCCGGGCGATGCCTGCGCCCAAAGTCCGCTCTGAGGCGGAGGAGACGACGCGAGGTGACCTGCCGCTCGTGGGCCGAACCCCGGTCATGCAGGCGCTTTACCGGCTCGTGGCGCGGGTGATGAATACCGATCTCGCGGTGCTGGTGACGGGTGAGTCGGGGACGGGCAAGTCCCTGATTGCCCGCGCAATCCACGACTTTTCGGACCGCCGCGCACTGCCCTTCGTCATCGCCAATGTCGAAGAACTGAGCGAGCCCGATGGACCCGCCAAGATCCTCTCCCGCGCCCGCGGCGGGTCGATCCTCTTTGATGAGGTGGGCGACCTCGAAGCTGAGACCCAGGGCCGGATTGTCCGCCTCCTCGATGCCTTGCCCGAGCCCGCGCCGCGGATCATGGCGACCTCGCAGAACGACCTGATGGCGCGGATGGAGGCGGGCGATTTCCGGCAGGACCTTTTCTACCGCCTTGGCGGGGTGACGATCGCCGTGCCGTCCTTGCGTGAGCGAGTGGACGACATTCCCCTTCTTGCGGAGCACTTCCTCGCCCGGGCCGAGCGCGATGGGATCGGCGCGCGCCGCTTTGCCGAAGCGGGAATGGATCTCGTCCGCGCCTATTCCTGGCCCGGCAATGTGCGGCAGCTTGAAAACACCATCCGCCGCCTGGTCGTCACCTCCTCTGAGGAAGAGATCACGCGTGCAGAGGTCGAACAGGTGCTTGGCAGCCAGCCCGAGATCGAGCCCCTCGTGGGCGGCGGCGATGGTGAAAAGCTCTCCGCCTCCGTCGGCAAGCACCTGCGCCGCTACTTCGACCTTCACGGCGGTGTCCTGCCCCCGCCGGGCCTTTATCAGCGCGTACTGAAAGAGGTCGAGGTGCCGCTGATTGAGATCGCGCTCGATGCAACGGGCGGGAACCAGGCCAAATGTGCCGACCTCATGGGCATCAACCGCAATACCTTGAGAAAGAAGATCACCGACCTCGATATTCGCGTGACACGCCGCCGTAAGTTGATGTAGATCTGCAACAGAGCCGTGGCGACCCAGGCATGACGATTGGTCCGATCACGGAATAATGCGGTGAGCTGTGGCGCGGCGTCCAGATCTGGGCGGCACCCGTGCCACACGAGGATGAGCGGGAGCAGACGGCATGGCTTTGCCGTTGCAGAGGATGTCGTTTGACCGGATCGCCGGTCTGAGGCGCAAGCGTCGGTTTCAAACGGCGGCTACCCTGGGACTCGTGATCCTCGGTCCCGTTCTCGCTGTCCTGACGTTTCTGATGCTCGGACCGCTCTCGCGAGGGGCTAACTCTTTGGCCCTGCGCTCGGTCCTCTTGGCCGATCTCGTCTATGTTCTGACGGTCGCGACGCTGGTGCTCTACCGTGTCGCGCGGATGATTGCGGCGCGGCGGGCACGATCCGCAGGCTCGCGGCTGCACCTGCGGCTGACGGGGGTCTTCGCGTTAATTGCTTTGATTCCAACGGTCTTGGTGGCGATCTTCGCGGGGTTGACGATCAATGTCGGGCTCGAAGGCTGGTTCTCGGACCGGGTACGCAACGTAGTCGGTGCTTCGCTCGATGCCGCCATTGCCTATGAGGACGTCCAGGTCCGCGATCTCAAAGAGGACGTCGAAGGCCTCGCTGCTTATCTCAGCGCCGCGCGCGACGCGCGATTTTTGTTGTCGGACGGGGAGTTGCGGCAGCTTCTTATTCAGGGCCAGCCGCAGATCCAACGCGGCCTGCGGGAGGCATATGTCATCGACAGCGATGGCGAAATCCGCGCGCGCGGCGAGCGGTCCTACCTCTTCGATTATGAGGCGCCGGGTGCCGAAGCCTTAAAGATCGCCGATACTGGCGAGGTCGTTGTCCTCGAAGATCTCGCCGCCAACGAGTTTAGGGCGCTCGTAGAGCTGGACGGTTTTGCCGACCGATACCTTTACGTTTCGCGCGACGTCGAGGGCGATCTTCTTGCATTGCTGGATGACACACAGGAATCCGTTCGCCTTTACAATCAGTTGGAAAACGAGCGCGGGCGACTGCTATTCGAGTTCTCACTGCTTTATCTGGGCTTTGCGCTGATCCTGATTCTCGCCGCGATTTGGCTTGGGCTCTGGTTTGCCGAGCGGCTGTCCCGGCCCGTGGGGCGGCTCGCCGGCGCGGCACAGCGGGTCGGATCGGGCGACCTTTCTGTGCGGGTGGTCGAGGAGCGCGGCGATGATGAAATCGCCATGTTGGGACGTGTTTTCAATCAGATGACACGACAACTTAAAGCACAGCGTGACGCGCTTTTAGAGACCAATGCACAGGTAGAGCGGCGGCGGCGGCTCTTTGACTCGGTGCTGTCCTCTGTCACGGCCGGCGTGATCGGGCTCGATGCCGACGGACGGGTCGCCTTTGTTAACCCGGCCGCACGTCGCCTCCTCGACCTCGACGAGGGTGTGGACCAGCACGAGGGTCTGGCGAGCGCCGTTCCGGAGTTTGCCGGCCTTCTTGCGCGCCTCCATGGCAGTGGTGGCGGGCTCACGCAGGACGAGATCCGTATTACGCGCCGCGGCGCCACCGAGACGTTGCTCGTGCGGTTGGCCGAGCGGCGGTCGGAGACGGGCGTGCTCGAGGGCTTTGTTGTGGCCTTCGACGACGTGACAGACCTCGTCTCGGCGCAGCGCATGGCTGCCTGGGGCGATGTCGCCCGCCGCATTGCGCATGAGATTAAGAACCCATTGACGCCGATCCAGCTCTCCGCCGAACGCGCAAAGCGCAAGTTCTCTCCGCGACTTGGCGAGGAGGATGCCGAGGCTCTGGAAGAGCTGACAGCTGTAATCGTCAGGCAAACGAACGACTTGCGCCGCATTGTTGATGAGTTTTCCAAGTTCGCGAGGATGCCGGAGCCGGAACGACAAACACTCGATCTTGCCGCGCTTGTGCGTGACGCGGTGACCCTGCAGCGTCAGGAGCTGGGCGACGCGGTCCAAAGCAAGATGCCCAATGATCCTGTGGTCGTAGAAGTCGACGCGACGATGATTGGCCAGGCCTTGACCAATCTGATCAAGAATGCCGGAGAGGCGATTGAAACACTTGTGGAAAAGGGGGCGCCGGCGGACTTCGACCCAGAGATTCGCGTGGCGCTTGATGTGACCAAGACACAGGCAATCATCACCATTTGCGACAACGGTATCGGGCTTCCACCCGATCGGGCGCGGCTCTTTGAGCCGTATGTGACGACACGGGCGAAGGGGACCGGCCTCGGCCTTCCGATCGTTCGCAAGATCATCGAAGAACATGGCGGGACGCTTACGCTTACGGATGCGCCCCGCTTTGACGAAAACGAGCATCGCGGGGCGCAAGCGACGATCAAGCTCCCGCGTCTCGCCACAATCGAGCAGGCAGCAGAATAAGCTTAGGAGAACAGATCCATGAAGGACATTCTTATAGTTGATGATGAGCGCGATATCCGCGAGCTTATCGGCGATATTCTTAAGGATGAGGGCTACAGCGTCCGGCTCGCAGGCACGTCGGACGCGTGTATGAGCGAGCTTAACGCCGAGGAGCCGGCGCTCATGATCCTCGATATCTGGCTGAAAGACAGTCGGATGGACGGGATCGATATCCTCAAACACGTCAAACGCGACAATCCGTCGGTGCCGGTTGTGATCATCTCGGGACACGGCAACATCGAGATTGCGGTCGCCGCGATCAAGCAAGGCGCCTACGACTTTATCGAAAAACCGTTCAATATCGATCAGTTGCTCGTCGTTATTCGCCGCGCCATGGAGACGGCCCGTCTGCGGCGCGAAAACTCGGAGCTGCGCCGCAAGGAGGTCACAGTCGCCGAGATGGTCGGCGCAAGTTCGTCGTTCAAGCAATTGAAATCGCAACTCGATAAGGTCACAAAGTCGAACGGTCGGGTGATGCTGACCGGACCCTCAGGGTGCGGCAAGGAGATCGCCGCGCGCTACATCCACGCCAACTCGGATCGCGCCGACGCACCGTTTGTGTCCGTCAATTGCGCCTCTATCGCGCCCGAGCGGATGGAGGACGTCCTGTTCGGCCGAGAGAGTGCGGAGCGGGGCGTCGAGTCTGGCTTGCTCGAAGAAGCGCACGGCGGTGTGCTTTACTTCGACGAGGTGGCCGATATGCCGGTCGGCACCCAGTCAAAGATATTGCGTGTCCTGGTCGACCAACAGTTTCAAAGGGTTGGTGGCGCTGACAAAGTGCGCGTCGACATCCGTGTGGTCTCATCGACAAACCGGGATCTCGAAGCAGAGATCGATGCGGGGAATTTCCGGCAGGAACTCTATCACCGCTTGAACGTTGTTCCCATCCGCGTGCCAGGGCTTGAGGAGCGGCGCGAAGACATTCCGATGATTGCCCGCCACTTCATTGCGCAGTTGAACGCGCACCAAGGCCTTCCACTGCGCGAGCTGTCTCACGAGGCCGAAGCGCTCTTGCAGACGATGCATTTGCCCGGCAACGTCAGACAATTGAAGAACGTGGTGGAACGTGTTCTTATCCTTGGCGGAACGGACGAACCGATCACGCCGCGCGAGTTGGAAGGCGCCGAGCCTGTCGAGGTCGACGAGGGCCGCGTGATCCTGTCGGGGGCCTTGGCGACGCTGCCGCTGCGCGAGGCGCGCGAGCTTTTCGAGCGCGAATATTTGCTGACGCAGATCAATCGCTTTGGCGGCAACATCTCCCGCACGGCGACGTTTGTTGGCATGGAACGCTCCGCGCTGCACCGCAAACTGAAGTCGCTCGGCGTTGTCACCTCCAACAAGTCGGGCGCCCGCACCGCCCATGTGGAGCAATCGCCGTCGCAGGCCGCAGAGTAGGGTGGGTTCGGAACGGTGTTCAAACTGGTCCAAGGCGGCGGGCGAAGTGCACAAGAACGTGTGGCGGAGAGACAGGGATTCGAACCCTGGAGACGGTTTCCCGCCTACACACTTTCCAGGCGTGCGCCTTCGACCACTCGGCCACCTCTCCGATGCGCCAGTGTGTAGGCAAATCGCCCTCGCTCCGCAACCCGCAGGGGCGCGGCCGACGCCCGCCTTGTCAGTCCGCGAGGAGCACGTTCACCCGACGGTTTCGCGCGCCCTTCTTTTCGATCTTGCCGATCTCGACCCGACCGATCTCGCCTGTCCGCGCGACATGGGTCCCGCCGCAGGGCTGGAGATCGACCTGGTCATCGCCGCTGCCGATCCGTATGAGGCGGACCTGTCCTTGCCCCATGGGTGGCTTTACAGACATCGTCTTGACGAGGTTGGGCTGCCGGGCGAGCTCGGCATCGGTGATCCAATCCTCGCTGACCGGGAGGTCCCGGTCGATCAGGTCCTGCAGCGCCGCGCGGAGCGCCTCCTTATCGCCCGGCGGGTCGGTCATATCGAAATCAAGCCGCCCCTTGGCCGCCGTGATCGCCCCTCCGGTGACGGGCAACGGCACTACGACCGAAAGGAGATGGAGCGCGGTGTGGACGCGCATGTGGCGAAGCCGCGTCGCCCAGTCGAGCGCTTGGCTGACCTCAGCGCCCACTGGCGGGAGCGCGCGACCGGCCTCTGGCACGAGCACGATGGCGCCCGCCTCGCCCTTGACGGTGGTTGCGATTGGGAGCGCGCCGCCTTCCCAGGCGAGCGTCCCCCGATCTCCGGGCTGGCCACCGCCGGTCGGGTAAAAGAGAGACGCGTCGAGCACGAGCCCGCCCTCGGCCGTCTGCGCACTGACACGGCCCGGCGCCTCGCGCAGATACGCGTCGTGATAGAGCGGCGTGCTCATGCGTTGGCCTCGGCCTCGAATACCTGTGGCAGGTCGGGCGCCGTGCGCGCGAGAAACGCGGGCAGCGGCAGGCCGCGTTCTTCGAGAAACGCGCGGTTGTAGAGCTTCGACTGATAGCGCGTACCGTAGTCGCAGAGGATCGTCACGATGGTGTGCCCCGGCCCCATGTCTTGCGCGAGCCGCACAGCGCCCGCGATGTTGATCCCTGAGGAGCCGCCGAGGCAGAGCCCCTCCTCGGCCATCAGATCGAAGACGTAAGGCAGCGCCTCGCGGTCGGAGATGTTGAAACACGTGTCGGGCGTAAAGCCTTCGAGATTGCCCGTGATCCGCCCCTGCCCGATCCCTTCGGTGATTGAATTGCCCTCTGCCTTTGCCTTGCCGGTCTGAAAGAGGCTCATCATCGCCGAGCCGTCAGGGTCTGCCACAGCGCAAGTGACGCCTTTGGGTTGCAGGACCGCGCCGACCCCCGCAATCGTGCCGCCGCTACCGATCGAACAGATGAACCCGTCGACCTTACCGCCGGTCTGCGCCCAGATCTCCGGCCCCGTCGTCTCGATATGGGCCTGGCGGTTGGCGACATTGTCAAACTGGTTCGCCCAGACGGCGCCGCCCGGTGTGCTCGCGGCGAGCGTCTCGGCCAAGCGCCCAGAGTAGCGGACATAGTTGTTGGGATTGCGGTAGGGCACAGCGGGGACTTCGACGAGGTCGGCCCCGGCCACGCGCAGCATCTCCTTTTTCTCGGCACTCTGCGTCTCGGGAATCACGATGACGGTGCGAAAGCCCATGGAGGCGCCGAGGAGCGCGAGCCCGATCCCCGTATTGCCCGCTGTTCCCTCGACAATGGTGCCGCCGGGCTTCAACGCGCCACGGTCAACCGCATCACGGATAATGTAGAGCGCGGCCCGGTCTTTGACGGATTGCCCGGGGTTCATGAATTCGCATTTGCCGAGGATCTCGCAGCCCGTCGCCTCGCTTGCCGCGCGCAGGCGCAGAAGCGGCGTGTTGCCAACGGCCTCCGCCAGACTGTCTCGGATCGTCATGGTGCGCCCTCCCCTCGTCTCGCGCCGACCCTCCCGCCACGCGCGCGGCGTGTCAACTCAACCGCTGGTGCCGAGGCGCGCGGTCGGGTCGTCTTCCGGGTCGGCGTGAAGGGACGCACGCAGGCCGTCGCGGCGCTCTTTGAGCTCCAAAACGCTGAGCAGGAGCGGGCCATTGTCGAGCTCGCCGGAGGCGTAGAGCTCCAGCAGGCGTGCGAAAGGGATCACGTGGGCGCGGATGTCCTCATGCTCATCGGCCAAGCCCCCGAGACCGGCCGCACCATCGGGCAGATCGGCCATGGCGAGGTAGCAATAAAGGTATTCCGACTTTGCCCCCGGCGATGGATAGTAGCTTGCTAGCGCGATCAATTCGCCGATCTCGAGCCGCGCTTCCTCGCGCGCCTCACGTCGGGCGGCCGCTTCGGGTGTCTCGCCCGGATCGATGCGGCCCGCGACCGCCTCCAGCGACCAGACTTGCCTATCGCCGCGCGCCAGGGGCCCTGGGCGAAACTGCTCGATGAGGAGGACGCGGTCCCGCACCGGGTCGTACGGCAAGACTGTCACGGCGTCCGAGCTGATGAAGACGGCGCGCTTAATCTCTGCCGACATGCCGCCTGAAAAGGTCGCGTGACGGAGATCATACTCTTCAACGGCAAAGAAATGGGCGTAGGGCGTCCGCTGCTTTACGATCTCGATGTCCGCGGGGCCGGTCGCACGGCGCAATGTCGTCGGCCCACCCTGCCGGCCATTGAGCCGAGCTTGGGCGCGGGACCAGATCATCGGCGCCCGTCGGGCGGTTTCGACCGCGGGCCGCTCGCCGTAAAGCGCCATGACCTCGGAAGCAGCCACATGCGCGAGCTCTGCATGGTGCTGTTGCCAGGCTGCGAGCGACCAAGGCTCGGCCGCGGTTTCGGGCATGTGTGCGGGGGCCCAAACCTCAGCCGTTCGCGTGGCAGTGCCGCGCTTAACGGTCATGCGCTGTCGCACATAATCGAAGAGCCCCTCGTAGTAGTCGGCGCGCGCCAGGGCCGCTTCGGGGACGGCAAAGAGAAGGCCCTCGACCTCTGCATCGGCGGCGGGGCAAAGCACAGGCCAGTTGCCGCCGGGGACGGTACGGACCTCGAAGTTGGGCAACGTGGCCGTTTCGGCGCGGACATCCAGACCGAAAACGATCCGGCGCAGCTCTGGGTCACGTAGGGTGCCAAAGACAAAGATAGTGGTCAGGTCGGGATCGGGCACTTTGGGGTCGGTCACGGCGGGGTCGTGCAGTGTGTGGTCGTGCAGTTTGGGGTCGTGCAGTTTGGGGTCGTTGATGGCGGAGTCGGTCACGGCGGGGTCGGTCACGGCGGGGCGCTCCGGCGGACAAGGCTCGCGGACGGAGTGGCAGTACGACCGACCCAGCGCAACCCTGCGGTGGAGGACCGCGCGCTGCCGTAGCGCTCAGCCCGTCAGGACCATTGCCGCGACGCCCATTCCGCAAAGAACGCCGCGAGGATGCCCCCAAGAAGCAGCGCGACCGGTACCTGCGGGTCCGTCAGCCCAAGCTGGATGTACTCGATGGAGAGATTCACCATCTCCTGTAGCGCCTCGAACGGCCCCTCATAGTGCAACGAGACCGACCGCTCGTACATTTCGAGCCCGGACCAGATGAAGAGCACGTAAAAGAGCGTGTAGACGGAGGTCCGCAGCCCGTGGCTCATCGCTGGCATGTAGCCTCGCCCTGCAACGCGGCCCATCACGAGCCAGCCGCAAAGCGCGCCGATGGCCACGTTTATTGGAGTGAACAGATCCATCTGCGTACCCTCAGGCAGCAGCGGCTTATACACTTCGGTCGCAAAGAACGCCATGACGGCAAAGCCGATCGCGGCGAACAAACGGGCGGCTGTGGGCATCGGTCTCCTCGCAACTACGCGCGCGCGATTGTGCCGTTAGACGGGTTTCGCAACGGTAAACTGCGAGACATCACAGATTCCTGTCGAAAATGCGGCGGCGCAGGAGCAAAGATAGAAGTCCCACATGCGTTTGAAGCGCTCGTCAAAGCCGAGATCGGCGACCTCGGACCATTGCGCATGAAACGTTTCGTGCCAGCGCTTGAGCGTCGTGGAGTAATCGGGCCCGAAGGATCGGCAGCCCGCGAGCGAGAGACCCGCGCGCGCAACCTGCTGGTCGAGCACGCGCGGCGCCGGGAGCATGCCACCCGGAAAGATGTATTTCTGAATGAAATCAACGCCTTTTCGATAGCTTTCCCAGCGCTTGTCCTCGACCGTGATGATCTGCAGCGTCGCGCGGCGCCCAGGCTTTAGCCGGTCGCGCAGCGTGTCGAAATAGACGGGCCAGTACTTCTCGCCTACCGCTTCGAACATCTCGATCGAGGCGATGCCGTCGTAGCTGCCGCGCTCCTCACGGTAATCCTGAAGCTTGATTTCCACCCGGTCGGAGAGGCCCGCCCTGGCGATGCGCGCAACCGCATAATCGTGCTGCTCGCGGCTGATCGTAAGCCCAGTGACCTTGAGGCCACGCTCGGCAGCGGCATATTCGGCAAAACCGCCCCAGCCGCAGCCGATCTCAAGCACGTGCTCGCCCGGGGCGACCTGCATCTGATCGACCATCGAGGCGTATTTGACGGTCTGGGCGCGTTCGAGGCTCTCCTGGCCTGTCTCGAAGATGGCCGACGAATAGGTCATCGTTTCATCCAGCCAGAGCCCATAGAACGCGTTGCCGAGGTCGTAATGGTGGGAGATGTTTTTCTTGGCCTGCGCCTTGGTGTTGCGCTGCAGCCAAAAGCGGAAGCGCTCGTAGGCGCGCACGAAGCCCATCCCGGGGAAGCCGTCATAGACCGCGTCGTTGCCGTGACTGATGAAATCCATGAAAGACATCAGATCGGGCGTCGACCACCACCCTTCGAGATAGGCGTCCGAAAAGCCGAGATCGCCCTCGCGGACCAGACGGGCGAAAAGATCGTCGTTATGCACGTTGAGTTCGGCGACAGGACCGGGTGCGTCCCCCTCGACGCGAAAGATGCGGCCATCGGGGAGGATAACATCAAGTCGTCCACAACGGATGGCACGGGCTTGGGCAAAGGCTTGGGCAAAATAGCGGGGTAGGTTCCCCTCGCCCTCGATCCGCGTCCTGATCTGCGTGTCCGTCATCCCGCCTCGCGCCTTGCCCCGCCCCGTGCACACTCTTCGTGCAACGATCCGTTAATTGACGCCGATGTGAGGAGGGTCAAGCCCTTGGGACAACACGGCGAAGGGAAGCGTCAGCCACGGCATGGCGTTGGCGATCTTAGCAGATCGCCGCCATCGGTAACGCTCAGTGACCGCCTGCACCCGTCGCGCCCGTGGGGGGATCGTGCGCGCAAGCTGGCCTTTCCCGGTGCTTGCGTCGCGTAGGGCGTGACGCAACGGGTTTTAGCGCTCGAAGCGGACCTCGCTTTCAAAAGTCACGGTTTGAATACGCCTCCAGCGCACGCTCCCGCCCCTCTTTCGCACCGACAACCGGCACGGGATAGGGATCGCTCGGCGACAGGCCCCAGTGCGCCGGGATCGCATCGAAATACTGCAGCGCCGTTTTTGTGGGCCGCGCACGCCCCTCCGCAATCCACCGATCGACATAGACCCGGCGCGGGTCGAACTTCTCAAGTTGGGTCACCGGGTTGAACACGCGAAAATACGGCGTTGCATCGGGGCCCGAGCCCGCCGACCACTGCCAGCCCATCGCATTGGACGCCGGATCCCAGTCGACGAGATGCGCATCGAACCAGCGCATCCCGATCTTCCAATCGGTCAACAAGTGCTTGGTGAGGTAACTCGCGACGATCATACGCCCGCGATTGTGCATTGTGCCGGTAACGTACATCTCGCGCATCGCCGCATCGACGAACTCGATGCCCGTCCGGCCTCGTGTCCAGGCGAGGACATCGGGGCGCGTCTCATCTTTGTTCCAGGGAAACGCCGCCCATTCCGTCCGCCAGTTGTCGTGCAGGAGGTGCGGCGTGTGGTAGAGCAGATGGTAAGCGAACTCGCGCCAGACCAGCTCTTTGAGAAACGTCTCCGCCCCGGGTTTGCCGTCGTGCAGCGCGCGCAGCCCCGCGTGCCAGCAGGTCCGCGGCCCAATCTCGCCAAGGGCCAGGTGCGCCGAGAGGCGCGAGGTCCCGTCCTCGGCAACGCGGTCACGGCTGCTGTCATAGCCCTCGACGATCTCGCTGAGGAAGTGGTCGAGCCGTTGGCGCGCCGCCGCCTCGCCGACGCAGACATGCTCCGAGACGATCTCGGCGCCGCGCCGCATGGATTTGTCCATATTCCAGCCGGAAAGCGCCTCGCGCGCAGGCCACGCCTCGGGCGGCGGGAGCGTGCCGGGCGCAGCGGCGGGCTCGGACACATCGCGGTCTTTCACCGCGCGCCAAAACGGAGAGTAAACGCGATAATAGCCGCCCTGCCCCGTCTTTACCCCCATAGGCTCGAAGAGGAGGTGGCCGCCATAGCTCTCAATGGCGAGCCCCTCGTCGGTCAAGGCGGCCTTGATCGTGGTGTCGCGCGCGATGGCGGCGGGGTCATAAAGCCTGTTCCAGACGATCCGCCGCGCGCCCGTCTCCGCCGCGAGCGCGCGCAGTACCTCAAGCGCGTCCCCCGTGCGCAGGGTCAGCCGACTGCCAGCTTCCGCCAATGCCGTGCCAAAGACATCGAGCGCCCGGCCCAGCCGCCATTTTGGCGCGGGCCCAAGACTGTCGACAGCGCCGTCGCGGATGAAGATCGGAATGACCGGGCCGCCCTCTTCGACAGCGGCGCGGAGCGCCGGATTGTCGCCCAGGCGCAGGTCTTTGCGAAACCACACCAGGGTGGGGGCCGTGTCGGTCATGTCTCTCTCCCGTTCCTGCTCGCCGAAGCTAGGGCGCGCGCGGGGAAGACAACTTTGGCAGCTTGTCATCGAGCGCGCGGATCAGACGCGCGATGTCCTCTTCGGAGGTGTAGTGCACAAAGCTTAGGCGCAGCACGCCATGGTTGGGGTCGACGCCCATCGCTTCGAGCGGGCGCACCGCATAAAAATCGCCGCCGTCGCACATGATCCCGCGCTCGGCGAGCGCACGCGCGACGGGCTTGGCCGGCTGCCCGAGATCGAGCGCAAAGGTCGGGGCACGGCCGCGCGCGGTCCGCGGCCCGAGGAGGCGCAAGTCGGGTCGCGTCTCGAAATATTCCAGCAGGGGGCCCGTCAGCGCGATCTCGCGCGCCCGCATCGCCTCTGCGATCACGGCTGCGCGCCCCGAGACGTCGCGCCCAGCCTTGCTGTGATGGTGATAGAGCGCGTCGATGTAATCCGCGATCCCACCCGAGGCTGCGATCTGAGCGTGGTCCGGCCCGGCGGGCGTGAAACGTTTGGCTGGGGTGTCGCCATTGAAGAAATGCGCTTGGTTCGGCAGCCGTTCGGCCAGCGACTTTCGCACGGTCATCAGCCCGAGATGGGGGCCGTACGTCTTGTAGGTTGACAGCAGATAGATGTCGGCGCCCAGTCTGCCCACATCGGGGAGGCCGTGCGGCGCATAGGAGACCCCATCGACGCAGGAATAGGCGCCCGCCCGCCGCACGAGGCGGCAGATCCGCGCCACGTCGTTGATCTCGGCGACGACGTTGGAGCAGTGGGGAAAGCAGACGAGGCGGACCTTTCCGTCCTCGAGGAGCGGCACGAGGTCGTCGAGGTCGAGATGACCGGTCTCCGGGTCGATCCGCCATTCGCGGATCTCGACCCCATACTGCGCCAGCCGCCGCCAAGCGCCCGTATTGGCCTCGTGGTCCTGGTTGGTGACAACGATCGCCTCTCCGGCGCGTAGCCAGTCGCGAAAGGCCTGGGCCATGACATAGACATTGGCCGTGGTCGACGGCCCAAAGCACAGCTCGCTTGCGTCTACCCCGAGGACACGGGCCATGCGCCGGCGCGCCTCATCCATCTCCTCGCCCGCCCGTTCGGAGGCGGGATACGGCGCGTAGGGCTGTACTTTGCGCTCGCGGTAATACCGGTGCAACCGCCAGATCACGTAGCGGCACGCATAGCTGCCGCCGGCATTGTCGAAGAATACCCAATCGCGGAGCGACGGTTCTGAAAAAGCGGGAAACTGACCGCGCACGAAGTCGAGCGACAGTTTGATCACGGTCCCTCCGGCCAGCTTCAGGCGCGGACCGTTCCCCGCCCCGCATAAGGTGTATCACGAATGCGTATTGGCTAGCCTAATCCTTAGGCAGAGAAAAGCATGCCGCGGCATACTGAGGCGCGATGTCGCCACGGGCCCAGCTCAGATCTGTCACCTAACGCGCTGTTTTTGCGCTTTGCCCCGCGCCTTATGTCGCGCCAATGTCGACGACGACCCGACCGCGCACCTGGCCTCTGAGGATCTCTGCCCCGAGGCGCGGCAGATCGTCGAGCGCGGCCGGTTCGATCATCGCGTCGAGTTTGGCCATCGGCAGATCGCGCGCCACGCGGCCCCATGCGCGAACGCGGGTGTCGTAAGGCTGCATGACGCTGTCGATCCCAAGAAGGTTCACCCCGCGCAGAAGAAACGGGATGACTGTCGCGGGAAGCTGCGCCCCGCCCGCAAGGCCCACGGCGGCGACAGAGGCGCCATACTTCATTTGCCCCAAGACGCGGGCGAGCATCGCGCCGCCCACCGCGTCGACACAGCCCGCCCAGCTCTCGCTCTCAAGCGGACGTTTGACGGTCTCGGCCAGTTCGGCCCGCGGCACGATCCGTTGTGCCCCGAGGCCTTCGAGATAGCCGGCCTGATCCGGTCGGCCGGTGACGCCCGCGACACGGTAGCCCAGATTGGCGAGGATCGCGGTCGCGACCGAGCCGACGCCCCCCGCCGCCCCCGTCACCAGCACCTCGCCCTGATCCGGAGCCATCCTGTGATCTTCAAGCGCCATCACCGCGAGCATCGCCGTAAAGCCCGCCGTGCCCACAGCCATTGCCGCGCGCGTCGTCAAACCCTCGGGCAGAGGCACCAGCCAATCGGCTTTGACCCGCGCCTTTTCGGCGTAGCCGCCCCAATGGGCCTCGCCCACACGCCAGCCCGTCAGCACGACCTTTTCACCCGGCGCGTAGCGCGGGTCTTCAGAGGCCTCGACTGTGCCGGCAAAATCGATCCCCGGCACGTGCGGGTAGGTGCGCACGAGCCCGCCGCCCGGGCCAATGCAAAGCCCGTCCTTGTAATTGACGGTGGAATACTCGACCGCGACGGTCACGTCGCCCGCCGGCAGGCGCTCCTCAGCGATCTCCTGCACGGTTGCGGCGGTGCTGCCGTCCTCCGCTTTCTCCACGATCAGTGCGCGCATGGCGCATCCCTCCCTACCGTTGCTTTGGGTTTGGTGTTGCGGACGTTACTCTGCGGCCGCCTCAGGCGTCATGAAGAGGTCCGTATCTTGCGGGCTCAGCCCCGCGGATGTCAGCATCGCGTGGACTTGCCCGCGATGGTGCGTCTGATGGTTGAACATGTGCACGATGAGGCCGGCCTTGGGCTTGCTGACGGTGCGGCCAAGCACGCCAGAATGCCAGCTCAGCGCACCGCGAAGCTCGATCGGGCGAAGCGTCTCGGCCCAGTGGACCAAGCGTGCGTCGACGCGCTGGCGTTCGGCTTTCCACGCTGCGTAGGTCGGCGTGAGGCTGATGCTCTCGGCTATTCCGCCGGGTGGAGCCGGCCAGTCGGCAAACCGCGACATCCAAACTTTGTCACCCCAAAGCAGATGATTGAGCGTGCTATGGATCGAGCCAAAGAAAGCACCGCGGTCCCGTTCAAGCTCAGACATGTCTACCCCGGCCAAAAGCGCAATCAAGCCGGCGTTTTGCCAGGCGTTGTAGCGTGCCATCGTCTGTACGTAGTCGACCGAAATCATCCTCAGCTCCCACCCGCGCCGGGGCGGCATCCCCCTGCGCGGGCGCTTTGTCCGCTCCCCCGCGGCGCGTGTCAATCGGTCCGCGGGGCGCATGGCCGGGTGCATCAGAGCGCAGAGAGGCAGAGGCGCGCGCCGCAGGGACGTTCTGCAGAAAGAGCACACCGTTCGAGCGTCCGAGGAAACTGCGCTTGGATCGTGAACCTTTCGGCGCGCTGCCGCGTACCACCCCGGTACACTTTGGGACCAGACCGATGCTCGACCTGATCAACCCCCTTTTCGCCCTCATTTCCATCGGATTGGGTCTCATCGGCTGGCTCGCCCCGCATTACACGCTCAAGCTCCTTGAGCTTCGCTTGGGCGACGGGACGATGGGCCTCAGCGAAATGCGTGCCGTCTCCGGCGCTCTCTTTGTCGGCCTTGGCGCTGGGGCGCTGCTCCTGGGCTCGGCTGAGGCCTATCTCATGGTGGGTGCGGCCTGGACATTTGCCGCCCTCGGCCGCCTGACCTCGATCGTGGCAGATGGGCCCGCGTCGCGCACAAAATGGATCTTCTTTGCCGTCGAAGCGGTGGTCGGCATTGCCCTGATTGCACTGAACGTTGGGTAATGGGCGGTACGCGCCGGATGTGTTAGGGTAACTCCTCCAAAGGGAGGAGATTACAGTGACCATTCGCATCCTGACGATCCTTGCAGCACTGGCGCTCGCGCTCTCGGGCGCCGTTGCCAGCGCGGAGGGCTATGGCAAACAACGGGTCGTCTACCACATCAACTATGACGGCGAGAGCGGGACATCGTATCGCGCGGCGATGAACAACGTCCAAAACCATATCAACGCGGTCGGGGCGGATAACCTCGAGGTGAAGGTCGTGCTGCACGGCGATGGGCTCGGCCTCTTGATGTCGGCCAAGGCGGATGACGGGCTGCAAACGCGCGTTGCTTCGCTCAAGGGCCAGAACGTTAGCTTTCACGTCTGCAACAACACGCTCCGCGGTCGCGAAATCAGCTACGAGGACGATCTCTACGATGTCTGGGAGGAGGACATCGTCGAGTCCGGCGTGGCCGAGGTCGCGCATCTTCAGTCCCAGGGCTTTACCTATATCAAGCCGTGACTGGCGCGCGGGGCGCAGAGCCCGCCCTCCGCAACACGCGTCCAGAGCCGGGTTCGCGCGGTCTCGACCGCGTCGGGCGAGGGGTATGGCCTGTCTCTACGCCCCGAACCCGCCCCAAGTGCCAACGCGGAGACGCTTCGTTTACCACACCGCACCGCGCGCTTGAAACGTGGCGCGGCTGCCCGTATCTTATCTGTGTCCTTCGGGACTATGGCGATAAACGCGCCCGTAATAAGCGGATCGGACCCGGGGGCGGTACCCGGCGGCTCCACCAAGCTCCCTCATTGGCGGGATCATGGGGCCGAAACAGGATCGACGGACGTCTAAAGGGGTTAGCTTTTGCCCGGTGAGATACCACCGTTATCGGTTCAAGCTTTATAGTTGCCAATGACAACAAAGCTCCGGTCGCACTCGCCGCGTAAGCGGTGCGTAAGACCAAATCTTAAGCCCTTGCCTCTAGCAAGGTAAGGCGGG
>JBCDLH010000006.1:0-267603 GCA_038745585.1 Pseudomonadota bacterium | reverse complement strand
GGCTGAAAATGATCCCCCGGATCATTTCCGTGCGCCCCTCCTCCCTTTAGCACCCGCTGCCTGATGATGGGCGCGAACCACGGTGCTGTCGACCATTTGAAGGGCGTCGGGAACGATCCAGCTTTCGGTCAACGCCTCCAGGGTCAGCTCCCAGAGACCGGCAAGTGTCCATCGTCGAAACTGCCGATAGACACTCGACCACTTACCGAACTCTTCCGGCAGGTCCCGCCATGGCGCACCGGTGCGCGTAATCCAGAAAACACCATCCAGAACAAGGCGGTGGTTGGTTGGTTTGCGCCCATTCGGAGCGCGGATCGAGGAGATGAACGGTTCAAAGAACGCCCACTCCTCGTCCGACATAAGGTCTCGTGCCAAGCTGGTCTCCATCGCAGATACCAGCTTGAATCATGCCCATCGCCTCATGTGAATCCCTTTTGTCAACACGACCTAAGAAGATTGCCAAACGACGATGTTCTTCGAGTTTAGTTGCACTACGCGTGAGCGCGTGGCGATATGTGTCGGCAAGCCGATCACATAGGGCAAGCATCAAGTCCTCAGCAGTCGGAAAATAGTATCTTACCAGTTGTCGCGATTTGTCCGCTTCCGCTGCAATTGAGTCGAATGATAAAGGGGGAAGCCCTGACTTCTTGAGAGAAGTATATGCCGCTGCTATAATGCGAGAGCGGCTATTGCAATCATTTTCCGATGACATTTCTCTGATACCCCATGAGACCGATTACGATTATTGATGGTCGCAATTGCTAACACGAACTTCTCTAAGTATTCGGCTGTAACCTGAGCATTTTTGCTCAGCCAAGGAAACCTCGTACCTGGCCCATCGCTATCTCCCCACCCTTACTCTCCGCAATATCAAGCGCAAAATTATATCAATTGGTGTTATGTGAGGCTTGGCATTCGCCCAGCTTTGTAGGCGTTAATTGAATGCCCCGGAACGGCACCGCTTCTGCTTGAAGCGCAGGGAACCCCCACGATTTCGCCAAGCCACCACCAAGCACGTCAATCCCGAACCTGATATGTCTGATGTCGAGGCGCCGCCCACGATCGCTTCGGCTCTAACACCAGTATAAGGACATCAATCCATGGAAAATCTGAAACGCGGAGTCAAAGGCTCCAAGGTCAAACAGCTCCAAAAGCAACTTCGCAAGGTCGGCACGGCGCCGCGTGTCGGCGAAAGCGGCACCTTCTGTCCCTTGACCGACCAAGCAGTGCGCGATTTTCAGCGCCACAACAGTCTGAAGGTCGGCGGGATCGTTGGCCCGATTACACGGGCCGCACTCGACGATTACTTCGAGAAGGACGTGAAGTGGTCGCTCAAGAACATGTCACCGATTCATCAGGCCGCTATGAACGTCGAGTTGCGTCAGGTGCAACGGGATACGGACCTCCGCCGGTTCGTACGCAAGACGGTCAGCACCAAGGATAAGCTCATCAACGGTCACCTGTCCGGCATCAGCGCCAATGGGACAGTTTAGGTTGATTTGATAAGGGAGGGTTTCTGGCACATCGTAACTTCCAAGGAGTGGAGATGAGAGAGAAACCCGGAACACAGCAGGGCCGCGGCGAGGAGGTCGTCAAGGACATCCGCAGAGCCACCCGCAAGCAGTAATCAGCGGAAGAGAAGATCAGGGTCGTGCTAGATGACCTGAAGGGCGAGGACTGTCCGTCGTCAGATGATTTGGTACATACGGGCCGTATGACGAGCGGAGGCTCTGGCTCGTTTTTGTTTTACTCTATGCCGCTGTCTGACGATGCAGCAAGTGGCGCTTTTCGATGGTCTGTGCTTTGATCTCCTTTCGCTTTCTGAGGATGGTCTCGGCCCTGGCCAAGTAGACTTCGGCTGGTGTCAGATTGCCGAGGCTCTCGTGGTAGCGCTGGTGATTGTAGTGCTCGACGAAGTCGGCGATGGGCTCCTTGAGCGCCCACATCTAGGCTACCGCAATCAGGGCCGGAGGCCCACCGAAACCGTCATGTCATCCGTTAAACAAGAAGGTTAAGTGGACACTCGATTTTGCCTTGGGTCTGGGGATGGTTCGGGGCGCCACGGACATGATCCATGCCCTTCTGCTCGAGCCAACAGGCGAGATCGCCAGAGATGTAGGACGCGCCATTGTCGCTGAGCAGCCGCGGCCGATGCGCCACCGTGGCGCTGTCGCAGCCGGAGGCCGCCAGAGCATCCTCAAGTGTCGCCGTCACATCTCCGGCACGCATCGTTGTGCAGAGCCGCCAGGCAACGATGTAGCGACTGTAATCATCGAGGATTGTCGAGAGATAGAACCAACCCCATCCGATGACCTTCAGATAGGTGAAGTCGGTCTGACCCGCTGCCCGACAGGCGAAGCATGCTTCGCCGAGAGGGGGAGCTGGTTCAGCCTGATGGTCTTCTCGTGGAACTCATCTGACGCGCTGATCACGGCGAAGGCCGGGCTGGTGACGAGGTCATGGGCCTTCAGGAGCCTGTAGACACTGGCCTCCGACACGAAGGAGCGACGCGTATCAGTAAAGCGAACGGCCAGTTCTCTTGGCGACAGCTCCGGTTCCTCGAGAGCAAGGTGCACGATCTGCTGGCGGACGAGGTCGGGGATACGGTTCCAGACCCGGCCCGGGCGCGAGGAGCGGTCTTCGAGACCCGCCTTGCCCAAGGCGGTATATCGATCATATCCCGGTGCCCGGCAGGCGAAGCATGCTTCGCCGAGAGGGGCGGTAGAAGGTGGTGCGCGGAATGCCGAGCTTACGCAAGGTGCGCTTCACCGGCAGGTGTGATTGCTCGACAAGTCGGATGATCTCGAGCTTCTCGGAGGCGGTATATCTCATTCGTCGTCGCCCCCATCTGTTACCGGCAGGCGATGCTTGCATCGCCGAGAGGCCCGAGCATGCTTTTTTTGAGCAGGCGGTTCTCAAGGGTCAGATCGGCCACCGCCTCCTTAAGAGCGGCCGCCTCTGCGCGTAGCCCC
This sequence comes from Pseudomonadota bacterium, assembly GCA_038745585.1. Taxonomy (GTDB): domain Bacteria; phylum Pseudomonadota; class Alphaproteobacteria; order Rhodobacterales; family Rhodobacteraceae; genus HLUCCA09. The sequence continues at coordinate 264,631 of JBCDLH010000006.1, read as the reverse complement.
TTCACCTCCGGGCTGGTCGCCTCCCTTGCCGTATCACCCGCAAGCCGCTTCTTCCCGGCTTCGAGGAACTCCTTCGACCAGCTGTAATAGAGGCGCGTCGCAATCCCTTCGCGTCGGCAAAGCTCGGCGATACTTTCCTCGCCTCTCAGCCCTTTCAGGACGACGCGGATCTTCTCCTCCGCCGAATGCTGTTTGCGCGTACGACGCCGGATGTCTTTGACGACCTTCTCGGCCGACGGTTTGGCTGTTCCGGATCTCTGTCTCATCTTCACTCCTTGACGGTTCAGATGAGCCAGAGATCCTCCGCTACTCAATCACCCTAATCTGTCCCATGAGCGCTGATGCCGGACAGCGGCGGGGATTTCGTGAAACGTCCAGGTATGGTCTCCTTGCTCGCTTTCATGGACGAGCACCCGGATGAAAAATTCATCGTCATCTTCGATGATCTCAAGCGGTTTGCCCGCGATCGCGACTTTCACTTTAAGCTGCGCACCGCGTTCCGCGACCGTAACGCCACATTGGAGTGCCTAAACTATCGGTTCGACGACTCTCCCGAAGGTGAGTTCATGGAGACTGTCTTTGCGGCGCAAGGGCAGCTCGAGCGGAAGCAAAACGCGCGGCAGACGGTCCAGAAGACCGAAGCCCGCATGAAGAATGGATACTGGGTTCATGACGCCCCGGTCGGATACGTCTACCGGCCCATTAAGGGGCGCGGCAAGATGCTCTTTCCGGACGAACCGGTAGCCTCGATCATCCGTGAAGCCTTCGAAGGATACGCCTCCGGCCGCTTCGGAACGCAGGCGGAAATCACCCGATTCTGCGCCTCCTTTCCGGAGTTTCCGCGCAACAAGAAGGGTCAGGTCGTCCAACAACGCATCGCCGACTTCCTCAGCCACCCGATCTATACTGGGCACATCTGCTCCGACCATTACGGCATTCACTGGCTGAAGGCGCAGCACGAGCCTCTCGTGTCGATGGAGCTCTTCGAGAAGGTCCAGCAGAGACGCAAGGGAGTGGCGCGCGCCCCGAAGCGGGCGAATATCGGCAACGACTTTGCTCTGCGCGGTACGGTCGTCTCCGGCTGCTGCGAGGCGCCCCTGCGCTCGTCCTGGTCGACTGGCAACGCGAAGAGATACCCCTGCTACCTCTGCCAGACGAAGTGCTGCGAGGCCTATGGAAAATCGGTGCCCCGCGACAAGCTGGAGGCCGAGGTTGGCGAGATCATTAAATCCCTCCGCCCGACTCAGTCGCTGATGACGCTCGCGCGCGAGATGTTTCGGCACATCTGGGACGCGCGTCGCCTCCAAGCGGAAGAGGTCGTCGCCTCCAGCAAGAAGGAGATCCTGCGCCTGGAGAAGGAGATCGAGGCCGTTGTGGACCGGATCATGGCCGCTAGCAACGACGCGGTCATCCGACGCTACGAGCAAAAGGTCGAAGGATTGGAGCGTCAGAAGGCCCTGATGGCGGAACAGTTGACCGGCCAGAAGGAGCCCGAAGGCGCCTTCGACGAAAAACTGGAACTCGCCTACCGGTTTTTTTCAAACCCTTGGAAAGTATGGCAAAACGGCTCGACGCCAGCCCGCCGGCTGGTCCTCAAACTGGCCTTCACTACCCCCATCCAGTACACCCGAAAAGAGGGTGCTAGAACTCCGGATTTATCTTTGCCATTCAAAGCACTACAGGGTGCTTCAGCAGAGCGATTCTGCTGTGGTGCGGTCGAGAAGACTCGAACTTCCACGGGTTTTACCCCACAGCGACCTCAACGCTGCGCGTCTACCAATTCCGCCACGACCGCACGCAGCTAGGTGGCGAGGTCGTAGCGAAAAGGGGTGGGGATGAAAAGGGGGCATGCACCGAATTTGCACGCCAGCGCCACGCGGCGCATTGCGTAGGCACGCGGGGCCGAAACCGGGTGACGCGCCCCTCGACGGCGCCAGCCCTTGCGCATTAAGTCTATCGACGGAGCCCCGCGCAAAAGAGTCCTTCCGGACATGACTGAATGGATCGCCTCTCCTGGCCCTGTGTCCTACCAGACCGCGCTCGCACAGATGGAGGCGCGCGCGTCCGCAATCGCCGAGGGGCGCGCGGACGAAGCGATCTGGCTGCTCGAGCATCCGCCGCTTTACACCGCCGGAACGTCCGCCAAGCCAGAGGATCTCCGCTCGCCCAACAGGTTCCCCGTCTACGAGGCGCGGCGAGGTGGGCAATATACCTATCACGGCCCGGGGCAACGAGTCGTCTATGTCATGCTCAACGTGGGACTGCGAGGACGAGACATCCGCGCCTTCGTCTCGGCACTCGAAGCCTGGGTTCTTGAAACGCTCGCACAGTTCAATGTGTGGGGTGTGCTTTACCCGGACCGTGTCGGCGTTTGGGTGCCTCGTCCCGAGAAAGCGCCGCTGCCGGACGGGACACCGCGAGAGGACAAGATCGCGGCTATCGGCGTTCGGCTGCGCAAGTGGGTGTCGATGCATGGGATCTCTATCAATGTGGAACCCGATCTCAGCCATTTCGACGGAATCGTCCCATGCGGAATCACCGGACACGGTGTGACATCTCTCCTGGACCTGGGGCTTCCGGTAACGATGGCCGATCTCGACGTCGCGCTCAAAACCACCTTCACGACGCACTTCCCGCCGTTACAAAACAACCGCCCTGCAACACTCGCCCCACAAAAGCGTTAAGCGCAAGACAATTGCATTCAGGGCTGCAATCCCTACAACACGCCTGGGACGGAACACCGCACCCGAAAAGCTGGGCGATCCAACGCCCACGGGCGCATGCGCGTCCGAACCAACAGGAGGATTGAATGAAACTGACCGCAATGACCGCCGCGCTGGCCGCGGCGACGTTTGGTGCAACCGCAGCGATGGCGCAAGACCGGACGGGTTGGCCGGAAAGCTTCACTGTCGGCACCGCATCCCAGGGTGGAACCTACTTTGCCTATGGCTCGGGCTGGGCCAATCTGGTGGCCGACGAGCTTGGCCTCTCCGGCGGGGGCGAAGTCTCTGGCGGCCCGTTCCAGAACCTTGCCAATGTCCATACCGGGACCAACGCCTTTGGAATGACGACGATGGGCCCCGCCGCCGAAGCGATGGCCGGCGAAAACCCAATCGCGCCGGGCCTTGTGATGGACAAGGCCTGTGCCATGTTCCCGATGTACCAGACGCCGTTTTCCATCGTCGCACTGAGCTCTTCAGGGATCACCGCGATCTCCGAGATCCCGGACGGCGCGCGGATCGGCTTTGGCCCCGCGGGTTCGACGGCGGATACATACTTCCCTCGGATGATGGATGATCTGGGCGTCTCCTATGAAAAGCGCAATGGCGGCTATGGCGACCTTGCAGGGCAGCTCCAGGACGGCCTGATCGACGTCGTCGCAATGGCAGCGGGCATCCCGACGCCCGCAGTGAGCCAGCTTGAGGTGCAGACCGAGATCAACATCGTCGCCTTCACCGAGGACGAGCTCCAGACGCTTCTGAATGACTTCCCGGTGTCGGAGTTCACGATCCCCGCGGACACCTACACGAGCCTGTCTGACGATGCCTCGTCGGTCTCGATGTGGAACTTTGCCATCGCAAATTGCGACCTGCCGGCAAGCTTTGTCAAAGCGGCGACCGACGTCGTCATGTCCGACAACGAGCGCATGATGAACATTCACCGCGCCGCACGCTCGACCGTGCCCGACAACTGGGACAAGAACCAGGTTCTGATGTGGCACCCCGGCGCGGCCGAGTGGTTCAACGAGAATGGAGCGTCCATTCCCGCCGAGATGATCCACGGCGGCTGAGGCCGCGTCGCAACACAGTCGGAAGGGGCGCTCCGGTTGCGGGCGCCCCTTGCGCGTCGTGCAAGCGCGTCCCGGCGCAGTGCGGCCTCATGTGACGCTCCAGTGAGCGGAAGTGAGGCGATTTGGCCTACCGGCTGACGTAACGGCGTTGGAAACGCTGGCGGCGGCCTATCCGCCTCGCTAGGCTTGCCAAAACGCGGGAGGGGACATGACCGGAACACGAGCCGACGCGCCGCGCGATGAGGACGAGCACCTGATTGCGGAAGACGTCGATGTCGAACCGGTTGAACGCAACCGCCGTCTCTTTGAGGGCTGGCGCGCCGTTCTGATCGTTGTGCTGCTGACCGGCTATTCGGGCTTTCACATGGCCGCGCTGAATGGGGTGTCGATCTCCGGCCTGACGGGCGTTAGCATTCCGCTCCTTCCGACATTCCCGATGGAGACGTGGAGCTTTCGCATCGTCCACGTTGCGGGGGCCCTGATCCTTGGCTTCCTGCTCTTTGCGTCATCGAACTTCTCTGCGGAGGAGCGGCGCGAAACACCGCTTCTGGGCACTGCCGGGCTGGCGCTTCTGGTTCCGGCGCTCTTTGCGCTCGGCACGGCGATCTGGTTCAGCCTATTGATCCAAAATGGCACGATGTGGAACGGGATCGACCCGACCGTGCGGTTCCGCGAGGTCTGGCTCTTCGGCATCCCGCTCCTTGTGGCGACAGGCGGCGCGATTGGCCTGTCGTGGTTTCACTATCGCGCGCGTGACGGGTTTGCAGCGCCAGACCTCGTGCTTTGCGTCTCGGCGGTGGCGGTTGCAGTCTACCTCGTCACGCTCTTTGCCACACCGATGCGCATGTCGACCGGGTCCGACTTTGCGCCAATTGGGATCTCTTTTGCGGCGACGGCGGGCGTGGCGCTCATTATGGAGCTCACACGCCGGATGACGGGGCTTGCGCTCATCGTCATCTCGGCCGTGTTCCTCGCCTACGTCTTTCTTGGGCAGTATATGCCTGGCTTCCTCAACGCTCCGCCTTTTTCGTGGCAGCGCTTCTTCAGCCAAGTCTATACCGATGCGGGGATCTTGGGGCCGACGACGGCAGTGTCGTCGACCTACATCATCCTTTTCATCATCTTTGCCGCGTTCCTCCAGGCCTCGAAGGTTGGCGACTATTTCGTCAACTTTGCCTTCGCTGCCGCTGGGCGCGCGCGGGGCGGGCCGGCAAAGGTCGCGATCTTTGCGTCCGGCCTCATGGGCATGATCAACGGGACATCGGCGGGCAATGTCGTTGCCACCGGCTCGCTTACGATCCCGCTGATGAAGCGCGTGGGGTATCACAAGAAGACGGCGGGCGCGGTTGAGGCAGCGGCGTCCACCGGCGGTCAGATCATGCCGCCGATCATGGGCGCCGGCGCGTTCATCATGGCCGAGATCACGGGAATTCCCTACACGGAGATCGCGGTCGCAGCGCTCATCCCCGCCATCCTATACTTTGTGTCGGTCTACTTCATGGTGGATTTCGAAGCCGCCAAGCTTGGCATGCGCGGGATGCGGGACGACGAGATCCCCAAACTCGCGAAGATGGCCCGGCAGGCCTATCTTTTCGTGCCGATCTTGATCCTGATCGTCGCTCTTTTTGCAGGCTACTCCGTCATCCGCGCGGGCACACTCGCGACTGTCGCGGCGGTCGTCGTGAGCTGGGCGGCGCCGGAGCACTTTGTCCTGCGCGGAGCGGGGCGCTGGACGTTGCAGCGGCTCCTCGTCCTCGGGATCGTGGCGGTGTCGGTCGTGCTGACCATTGTCTATGTCGGCCAGCCGGAAGTGGAGGCGGGCACGCCGCCCTCGGCAACGCTCACGAGCCTCTCCACCATCGCGACGATCCTGGTCGCGGTGACCTTTGTCTACATCTCGGCGCGCGAGTTCCTCGGCGTCGAGACCGGCGGCCTCGGCCTGCGCGGGATGCTGAAGGCGCTCGAACTTGCCGGTATGATGTCGATCCAGATTATCGCCGTCTGCGCCTGCGCCGGCATCATCGTGGGTGTAATCTCGTTGACGGGCGTGGGCGCGCGCTTTTCCAATCTGCTGCTGGAGCTTGCGGGCGTATCGCAACTTCTCGCGCTGTTTTTTGCCATGTGCATCGCGATCCTGCTGGGAATGGGCATGCCGACGACGGCCGCCTATGCGGTCGCTGCCTCTGTCGTCGCGCCGGGCCTCATCGAGCTCGACATTCCGCCGCTCACCGCGCATTTCTTTGTCTTCTATTTCGCCGTCCTTTCGGCGATCACGCCGCCCGTAGCCCTTGCGAGCTATGCGGCCGCCGGGATCTCCGGCGCGAACCCGATGGAAACCTCGGTCGCATCCTTCAAGGTCGGCATCGCGGCGTTCGTCGTCCCGTTCATGTTCTTCTACAACTCCGCGCTCCTGATGGACGGCACCTGGTTTGAGGTGCTGCGCGCGGGCGTGACGGCTGTGATCGGCGTGTTCCTTTTGGCCTCGGGCGTGCAGGGCTGGGTGATCGGCGCACGGGCGGCGTGGTTCATCCGGCTGTCGCTCATCGTGGCAGCCCTCTTCCTGATCGAAGGCGGCTGGCTCTCGGACCTGATCGGGGTCGCGCTGGCGGGCGGCACGCTCTTCATCCAGAAGGTGGTGCGGCCCGACCCGGATATCCCATTAGAGGTCCGTGGCGCAGATTGATAGCGGGGAATTTGAGTATTTCTGCCAAGATGATGGGGCAAGAGGGGTGCAATGAAAAAGGGCCGGCGTGGAGCCGGCCCTTGCAGCGTCGAAACTCGAACTTGCCTCAGAAGAAGCCCATCGGGTTCTCGTCGTAGCTGACGAGGAGGTTCTTCGTCTGGCGGTAGTGATCGAGCATCATCTTGTGGTTCTCGCGCCCGATGCCGGACTGCTTGTAGCCACCAAACGCCGCGTGGGCGGGGTAGTGATGGTAGCAATTCGTCCAGACCCGGCCCGCCTGGATCGCGCGCCCGACGCGGAAGGCGGTGTTCTGCTGGCGCGTCCAGACCCCGGCGCCGAGGCCATAAGACGTGTCATTGGCGATCTTGATCGCGTCAGCTTCATCCTTGAACGTCGTGACCGAGAGGACCGGCCCAAAGATCTCCTCTTGGAAGATGCGCATCGAATTGTCGCCGCGGAAGACGGTCGGCTCGATGAAGTAGCCCTGGTCGAGCCCCTCGCCGAGATCGGCCCGGTCGCCGCCCGTGAGCACCTGCGCGCCCTCCTCGCGGCCGAGCTTGAGGTATCCCGTGATCTTCTCCATCTGCTCGGTCGAGGCTTGCCCGCCGATCATCGTGTCCATCTGCAGGGGGTTGCCCTGTTTGATCTTCTTCACGCGGGCGACGGCCCGCTCAAGGAACGCATCGGCGATGTTCTCCTGCACAAGAGCGCGCGAGGGGCAGGTGCAGACCTCGCCCTGGTTCAGCGCGAACATCGTGAAGCCCTCAAGACACTTGTCGAAAAAGGCGTCGTCGGCATCCATGATGTCGCCGAAGAAGAGGTTCGGCGACTTGCCGCCAAGCTCCAGCGTCACCGGGATGATGTTCTCGGCGGCCGCCTTCATGATGATGCGGCCTGTCGTCGTCTCTCCGGTGAAGGCCACCTTGGCGATGCGCTTGCTTTCGGCGAGCGGCGCGCCGGCCTCAAGCCCGAAGCCGTTGACGATGTTGACGACGCCGTCGGGCACAAGATCGGCGATAAGCTCCATCATCACCAGGATCGAGGCGGGCGTCTGCTCAGCGGGCTTTAAAACCACGGCATTGCCGGCGGCGAGCGCAGGCGCGAGCTTCCACACGGCCATCAGGATCGGGAAGTTCCACGGGATGATCTGCCCGACGACGCCGAGTGGCTCGTGGAAGTGATAAGCGTACGTGTTGTGGTCGATCTCGGCAATCGAGCCCTCATCGGCGCGGATCACCCCGCCGAAATAGCGGAAATGGTCGACCGCAAGGGCCAGGTCGGCGTTCACGGTCTCGCGGATCGGCTTGCCGTTATCGAGCGTCTCGGCCACGGCGAGCTGCATCAGGTTCTCTTCGATCCGGTCGGCAATGCGGAAGAGCATCGTCGAACGCTCGGCGAGCGATGTCCGGCCGAAGGCGGGCGCAGCGGCATGGGCAGCGTCCAGGGCCGCCTCGATATCGGCCGCGTTCGAGCGGGCGACCTCGCAGATGACCTCGCCGGTCAGCGGCGTAACGTTCTCGAAATACTGGCCTGATTTGGGCGCAACGAACGCCCCTCCGATGAAGTTGTCGTAGCGCGCCCGAAATGGAAATTCGACGCCGAGATGGCTCGCATCAAGGGCCGCGCTTGGACCGGATGCATTGGTATGGACGTTCATAGATGTGTCTCCTCCCGTGGAGTTGGCGGAAAAACGCAAGGACCGCCGACCCTTCGAGCGCGGTGAGCGCGGTTGCAGAACTGCACCACGTCTTACGACACCCTTGGGAACCGGCCGTCTCTGAGCAATATGCGGGCGGATCGCACTCCTCCTGCGCATTGCCCAGCGTTCGCAGTTACGAACGCCCTAAACTTGGCTCTCGCTGGGCGCTCTGTCGCCGGGGCGAGGGGTCGCAGTCGAAGGATTGGCGGGTATGGCGTTGGCAAAGAGACCGCGCGCGCAACGTTGTTTACTGCTGCGTCCAAGTGACCGTTGTCGCGCGCGCCCTACGGCTCTAGGGTCTCGCCCGATCCGGACGCGCCTTGCGCGAACCTAGGCTTGTGTCCGAACCACCGCAGCTTATCGCCAGCAGGAGGCACCATGGCCGACGCCGCCGTCACCGGGCACGAACACGAAGATACGCGTGGCTTCTTCACGCGTTGGTTCATGTCGACCAACCACAAAGACATCGGGATCCTCTATCTCTTTACGAGCGCCATTGTTGGCTTCATCGCCGTGGCGTTTACCGTCTACATGCGCATGGAGCTTGCCACGCCTGGCGTGCAGTACATGTGCATGGAGGGCGCGCGTCTCCTGCCGACAGCGACCGACGAGTGTACTCCGAATGGGCACCTATGGAACGTGCTGATCACGGGGCACGGCATCCTCATGATGTTCTTCGTGGTGATCCCAGCGCTCTTCGGCGGCTTTGGAAACTACTTCATGCCGCTACAGATCGGAGCGCCTGATATGGCGTTCCCGCGGCTCAACAACCTCTCTTACTGGCTCTACGTTGCGGGCACGTCGCTCGCCGTCGCCTCGCTTCTTTCACCGGGCGGCAACGGGCAATTGGGCTCAGGCGTCGGCTGGGTGCTCTATCCTCCACTATCGACGAACGAGGCCGGATACTCGATGGATCTCGCAATCTTTGCCGTCCACGTCTCCGGTGCGTCCTCGATCCTCGGCGCGATCAACATGATCACGACGTTCCTCAACATGCGCGCACCGGGCATGACGCTGCACAAGGTGCCGCTCTTCTCCTGGTCGATCTTCGTGACCGCGTGGCTGATCCTCTTGGCGCTGCCGGTGCTCGCGGGCGCGATCACCATGCTCCTGACGGATCGGAACTTCGGCACGACCTTCTTCGATCCGGCGGGCGGGGGCGACCCCGTGCTCTACCAGCACATCCTGTGGTTCTTCGGGCACCCGGAGGTCTACATCATCATCCTGCCGGGCTTCGGGCTCATCAGCCACATCATCGCGACCTTCAGCCGTAAGCCGATCTTTGGCTACTTGCCGATGGTCTATGCGATGGTGGCGATCGGGGTGCTCGGCTTCGTCGTCTGGGCGCACCACATGTACACGGTGGGGATGAGCGTCAGCCAGCAGGCCTATTTCATGCTGGCGACGATGGTCATCGCGGTGCCGACGGGCATCAAGATCTTCTCCTGGATCGCCACGATGTGGGGCGGCTCGGTCGAATTCCGCGTGCCGATGCTCTGGGCCTTCGGGTTCCTCTTCCTCTTTACCGTGGGCGGTGTCACCGGCATCGTGCTCTCCCAGGCAGGGATCGACCGCGCTTATCACGACACCTACTATGTCGTGGCGCACTTCCACTACGTGATGTCGCTCGGGGCGGTCTTCTGCATCTTTGCCGGGATCTACTTCTACATCGGCAAGATGTCTGGCCGACAGTACCCAGAATTCTGGGGCAAGGTGCACTTCTGGATGATGTTCATCGGCTCTAACCTGACATTCTTCCCGCAGCACTTCCTTGGCCGTCAGGGCTTGCCGCGCCGGTATATCGATTATCCGGAAGCCTTCGCGCTCTGGAACTATGTCTCCTCGATCGGCGCCTTCATCTCCTTTGCTTCGTTTCTGTTGTTCTTCGGCATCGTCTACTACACGCTGACGCGCGGTCAAAAGGTGACGGAAGCGAATTACTGGAACGAGCACGCCGACACGCTGGAATGGACACTGCCCTCGCCGCCGCCGGAGCACACCTTCGAGACGCTGCCGAAGCGCGAAGACTGGGACAAGTCCGCCGCGCACTGACGAACGGCAAAGAAACGGACAAAAGGGCCCCGGCATTCGCCCGGGGCCTTTTTATTAGAACGAACGAAGTGGGATGCCGCCCATGCCCTACCAATGGACCCCGGCGCGCGCCGACACCATCGACGCCCCGCGCGACGCGCTGCACCTGTGGCCCCATCGGTCGCTGACGAACCGAGGCTTTGCGCTGTTTTTCGGCGTGAGCTTTGTGCTGATTTGCATGCCAATGGTCGCCGTGCTTGGCTCGCCTGTTCTCTGGGCGCTGATGCCGTTTATGTTCGGCACGCTCTGGCTGACCTGGGCGATGATCCGAATGAACGACCGGGCACTCGCGATGACCGAGGAGCTACTGATCTGGGACGACCGCATCGCCCTCACCCGGCGCGAGGGGCGGGGACGTGAGCGTCGGTGGGAGGCGAACCCCCATTGGGTGCAGGTTGCCCTGCATGAGGAGAGCGGGCCGGTACCGAACTACGTCACTTTGCGCGGCGGCGACCGCGAGGTAGAGATCGGAGCGTTCCTGTCCCCCGAGGAGCGCGCAGAGCTTTACGAAGACCTTTCGCGTCGGCTTGGAGGCGGAATGCCCCCCGCTGTTCCCAAGCCCTAGGGTCATGGCGCAGGCCCCCGCCACGCCAAAGGCAAAGCGCGCTCTGATGCTCATCGCGGCGCTCTTTTCGACGCGATGGGCGCGGGGGCTTCAACCGGCCCCGTCCGAAGCCGCTGCCCTGGACGCGCGACACCGCGCCCTCCCTCCGGTAACGGATCCGGTCGTTGTATTCTTGCTTCCGCTCGTGGGGCGCCATCACGTGGATGACTGGTCAACCGTCTCCAACCGCCTCAACCACACCCTCGAAAGCTTTCGCCGCCAAACGTCACCCCGCTGGCGCGCCCTGATATGTGGTCAGGACCGGCCCAACGGCCTGCTGGAAACGTCTAAGATCCAGTTTTTGCCCTTCACCGAAAAGCTTGAAGGCAACGACAAGTGGCGCAAGCTGGAGCACCTATGCAACGCGCTGCCGACCCTCGGCATCCCAAGCGGATATGCCATGCCGTTCGACGCAGACGACGTGCTCGCACCGCACGTCGTCGATGAAATGATGATGCGGCGGGATCACTGCGGGTATCTCGTGGAGCGTGGATTTGTCCACGACGCGTCGACGGGCGGCTGGGCCAGAGCCATGCCGCGCGGCCTCCGACATCCCAAGCAGAAGGCGTTTTGGAAGCTTTGCGGCTCTTGTGCCGCGTTCGGCTTTGATTTTAGTCAGGGCCGAGAGGATGCGACGCTACTCGCCCGCATCACCGCGCATGAGCACCGGATGTTTCCCTATCTCGCCGCGTTGGCCGGACGCGAGCTTACCCCGCTGCGTGCCGATGCCGCGCTCTACATCATCAACCACGGCGAAAACTTCGGCGTGCGCCGGGGCCGCGTTGGCTTCAAAACACGGTTCGTGGAGGAGTTTGCTCTGCAGGATCCGGACGAGATCGCGCATCTGGCCGTGACATTTGGGCTGGCAAAGCCCGACAAAAGAAGCCGCCCTAAGCTCCCCTAGGACGGCCCCGTTCCAGCGGACACGTGGCTGTCAGCCCTGGCGGGCTTTGAACCGACGCTGGGTTTTGTTGATCACGTAGACGCGCCCCTTGCGGCGCACCACGCGGCAATCGCGATGCCGGTTCTTCAGCGACCGGAGCGAGTTGCGAACCTTCATGGTCGTTCTCCCTTCCTTCCGGCGCTGGCGCGCCTTGGGGTGTGAAGTAGGGCCAGGTGGCCCGGCGAAACATGGTGGGCGGTACTGGGATCGAACCAGTGACCCCTACGATGTCAACGTAGTGCTCTACCGCTGAGCTAACCGCCCGGTGTCGTCACGCGCCCGCCCGAACCAAAAAGGACGCGGGAGGGCTCCGCGTCAGATGCGGGTGTATAGACGGCGCCCTGGTGGGGATCAAGCCGATTTCAGCCGTGCTTTAACCGTCGGCAAGACTGCCAAACCGCACGCGCGGTACACGACTTGGCAACCCGTTGCAGCGTAGGTCGTCGGCCCGTTTTGGCCTCGATCCGGGCACCCAACATGCCAAGGAGCCGCCCCTGTGACGGGGACGCCGCGCCGAATAAAGCTGCCGCGGTGACATGCGTCGAAACGCGTTTGGAGCAGCCTCTTTTCCGGCTATATGAAGCAAGGTCGAAGGAGAACAGATGCCGGACACGCCTTTCACGCTGACGATGCCGAGCCCGCGCTCAAGCGGCGTGATTTTCGCGTCTCCCCATAGCGGTCGGGACTATCCATGGTCCTTCCTGCGCACCTCGACCCTCGACGAACGCGCGATCCGCTCCTCCGAAGATGCCTTCGTCGACCGGCTCTTTGATACTGCACCGCGCCATGGTGCCCCGCTCCTCGCCGCACGTCTGCCGCGCGCCTTCGTCGATCTTAATCGCGGCGCGGACGAGCTCGACCCGAGCGTCGTGGAGGGCGTGCGCCACATAGCACATAATCCACGCGTCAGCTCGGGGCTCGGGGTTATCCCCCGGGTCGTCGCCAATGGCCGGGCGATCTATCGCGGCAAAATCAGCCTGGTGGAAGCCAGGACCCGTCTCGCCGAGGTCTGGACCCCGTATCACAGCACGTTGCAGCGCCTACTGTCCGACGCCAAGCGCGAGTTTGGTCACGCGATCCTCATCGATTGCCACTCGATGCCGCACGAAGCGATCGACGCGATTTCCGCGGGCGGCCGGGCGCCCGATGTTGTGCTCGGCGATCGGTTCGGCGCCGCTTGCGGCCCGGACATCATCGACCGCATTGAAGCGGCCTTTACCCGTGCGGGCCTGCGCGTTGCGCGCAACGCCCCCTTCGCCGGGGCCTATGTCACCCAGCATTACGGCCGTCCCTCGAAAGGTCAGCACGTGGTGCAAGTGGAGATCGACCGCGCACTCTATATGAGCGAGCGCGATGTCCGGCCCAACGCGGGCTTTGGCGACCTTCGCCGAGCCCTGGCTGATGTCATTGCTGAGGTGGTCGAGATCGGCCGCCCGGAGCAGACCATGACCTTGGCGGCTGAGTAACCCGCTTACCTTAACGCCCGTCCCTTCAAGATCGCACCGTCGCCAAATCTGTCCCGGATCGCATCGGTGGCGCGTTCGGCTTGCGCGCGCTTGGACGCGCCGGGATCGAAGAGATCGCCCGCCCGGTCCGCGTCCCCAGCCGTGGAGAGTTCCGACAACCCGATCCCGAGCAGGCGAAAGGGCCCTTCCGGCGCGTCGTCGAGCAAAGCGCGCGCGGTGCGATAGATGCGGTCGGCGACTTGCGTCGGCTCGCGCAGCGCCACGCGGCGCGTCAGGAGCGCGTGGTTGGCGCGTTTGAGCTTGAGCGTGACGACCCGCCCCGCCAGACCTTTGGCCTTGGCTCGGTCCGAGACCTTTTCCGCCAAGCGCCAAACATGACCGTCGAGGACATCAAGATCGGCACTATCGGCGCCGAAGGTCGTCTCGTTCGAGATGGATTTAGGCCGTTCGTCGCGCTCAACACGGCGGCTGTCCTGGCCACGGGCGAGCCGGTATAGCCGCGTGCCTGAGCTGCCGAAGCGTTGCGCAAGGTCGCGCTCGTCCCAACGCCTCAGATCGGCAAAGGTCCGGATCCCAGCCTGCTCCAACGCCTCCTGCGTCGCTCGGCCGACGCCCCAAATGAGGGAAACCGGCCGCTCGGCCAGAAAATCCTCCGTCTCCGCCGCACCGATGACGGCAAAGCCCTTGGGCTTGTCGAGGTCGGAAGCGACCTTGGCAAGAAACTTGTTGTGGCTCAGCCCGACAGAGCCCGTGAGCCCAAGCTCTGTCTCCATCTGGCGCACCAACCGCGCAAGCATGACCGCCGGCGGCGCACCGTGGAGCCGTCCGGTACCCGTCAGATCGAGAAACGCCTCGTCGAGCGACAGCGGCTCTATGGCGGGCGTAAGCTCCTCCATCATCGCGCGAATGGCGCGGGAGGCGGCGACATAGGCGTCGTAGCGCGGCTTGACCACGACGGCGTTCGGACACAGTGCTAGCGCCTTAAACATCGGCATCGCCGAGCGCACGCCATAGGTCCGCGCGACATAGCAACAGGTAGAGACGACCCCGCGCCGCCCGCCGCCCACAATGACGGGCTTGTCGGCAAGCTCCGGCGCATCGCGCTTTTCGACCGAAGCATAGAACGCGTCGCAATCCATATGCGCAATGCTGAGGTCGAAAAGCTCATCGTGGACTGCGAGGCGCGGGCTCCCGCAAGCGGGGCAACGCCCTTTAGGCGTGACTTGGTAAGCGGCGAGACATGAGCGGCACAGCGCGGGCATCGCCTGAGTATAGGGTCTGACGGCGTCCACGGGGAGAGGTCTCTGCGCGACGGCTTAGTCGTAGCTCCGCTGATCGTCGATGACCTTGCCATCTCGCGGCAGATCTCCTGGGGAGACCACTTCAACCATCCCCGACAGCTTGAACACCTCGCGCATGCTGGCCTGAAGCGCAGCCGGATCGGCCCCCAAGGCCTCGACCTGCACGATCATCACGTCCTGTTCGCCCTCCCGCCGGGCGATGACCCTGGCGCGCGAGAGCTCCGCGTGCCGCGCAACGAACTCCGCGACCTGTTCGGGGCGCACGAACATCCCCTTGATCTTGGTTGTCTGATCGGCCCGGCCCAGCCAGCCCTTGATAAGCATATTCGTCCGTCCGCAGGCGCTCTCCTCGACAAGGACGGCTGAAAGGTCACCGGTCGCAAAGCGGATGAGCGGATAATCCGGGTTGAGCGCGGTGACGACGACTTCGCCCACCTCGCCCTCCGGCACTGGATCGCCCGTCCCTGGTGTCACGATCTCGACGAGGACACCTTCATCGACGAACATACCCGCCTGCACGGTGCCATCGGGCGCGGGCGCTTCGTAGGCGATCAGGCCGAGATCAGCGGTCGCATAGCACTGCAGGCAGGTGATCCCGCGCGCCGCATACCCTTCTCGCAGCGATGGAAAGAGCGCACCGCCTGAGACCGCTGCTTTGGTGATCGCGAGGGGAAGGCCGAGCGCGTCCGCCTGCTCAAGGATTGCGTTGAGGTAGTCGGGCGTCCCGGCATAGGCGGTCGCGCCGAGATGGGCCGCCGCGCGGGCCTGAAGCTCCGTCTGCCCTGTCCCTGCTGGGATAACGGTCGCCCCGACCGCCCGCGCCCCATCTTCAAAGATATGCCCGGCCGGCGTCAGGTGATAGCCGAAGCAGTTTTGTACGATATCGCCCGCACCGATGCCGAGGGCATAGAGGAACCGACCGATACGCCACCAATCGTTGCCGCGCTGCCCGGGCTCGTAAAGCGGACCGGGCGATTGAAAGAGATGAGCAAACCCGGTCGGCGGCGTAGTCGTAAATCCCCCGAGCGGCGGATGCGCGTTTTGCGCTGCGCCCAGCGCCGATTTGCGCAATACCGGCAGGGTCGCCAGCGCCTCCCGCGTCGTGATCTGGGCGGCGTCGACCCCGGCTAGGCTCTCTGCATAGCCCGGCAGTCGCGCCGCTGCCCGGACCTGTGCCGGCAGGCTCTGCATGAGCGTGTGCGCCCGGCCCTCAGGCGAGCGCGTCTCCAAATCGTCGTAGTGTCGGGTCATGCTGCATCCTCCCCCGCGCCCGCCTCGGCGCTAAGCCGCAGCCTATGGTAGGGGCGAGACCGATGCCAACACGTGACCTTTCGCGCCGGGCAACTACGTCTCGGATATGATTGGATCACTTGGACAATTCAGCCTCACCGACGACCGCCAAGCCCTCCGGCTTGCGCTTGTTTATGGCGCAGTCTGCCACGGCATCTTTGGCCTTGCGGGCCTCGCAATGGTCTGGGGGCTCTATACCGGTCTGACGCAGACATGGGGCAGTGTGCCCTGGCCCTGGGCCTGGCTCGCCAATGCACTCCTGCTCGCGCAGTTTCCGCTGGGACATTCGTTTTTCCTGTCGGATCGGGGCCGGCCGCTCCTCGCCCGCCTTGCGCCTGCGCCGCACGGAACCACGCTCGCCACGACGACCTACGCGACCATCGCCTCGCTACAGCTTCTGTTGCTCTTCACGCTATGGACGCCTTCGGGCCTCGTCGTCTGGCAAGCCGAGGGCGCGATGTTTTGGACGATGACCGCGCTCTTCGCATTCTCCTGGGGGCTCTTGACCAAAGCGAGCTTTGACGCGGGGCCCGAGGTCCAATCCGGCCTTCTCGGCTGGTGGGCGCTCGCGCGAGGAGAGCGTCCGGTCTTTCCACCGATGCCGGTGACCGGGCTCTTCCGGGTCGTTCGTCAGCCGATCTATGTCAGCTTTGCGCTTGTCCTCTGGACAATGCCCGTTTGGACGGTGGACCAACTCCTCCTCGCCACGGCCTACACAACCTATTGCATCGTCGCGCCGCGCTGGAAGGAGCGGCGGTTCGAGCGGATCTTTGGCAGCGAATTCGACGCCTATCGCGCACGCGTCCCCTATTGGCTGCCGTTCCCGCGGAAGCGGCGCTCCGTTGGCTGATCGCGTACGTAACGACCTCACGATTTACGACACGCACGCCGGGGCCTGGTGGTCGGACGAGATCCGGTGGGTCAGGACCCTTAAGAACATGGTGCCCGCGCGCCTGCGCCATTTCGATACGTATATCGACTGGCGGGCCAAAGCGGTGCTCGATCTGGGTTGCGCCGGTGGCTTTATGGCCGAAGCCCTTCATGATCGAGGCGCGCAGGTGACCGGCATCGACCCGGCCGCCGACGCGATTGCCGCCGCGCGGACCCACGCCGAGGAAACCGGGCGCAGCATTCGCTACGAGGTTGGCGTCGGCGAAGCCCTGCCCTTTGGGGACGCATCCTTTGATGCGGTCGTCTGCGTCGACGTCCTCGAACATGTGGCCGACCTTGCACGCGTGCTTGCGGAGGTGCGGCGGGTCTTGCGTCCAGGCGGATGGTTTCTATTTGACACGATCAACCGAACGAGGCTCGCGCGCTTTGCCGTGATCACGATGGCCGAGGACGTGCTGCGCCTCTTACCCAAAGGGACACACGATCCGTCGCTTTTCATCACCCCGCAAGAGTTGCGCCATGGTCTCAAAGCTGAGGGGTTTCACGTCAAGCGGCTGACCGGTCTTGGCCCGCGCGGCATTTCGCGCCGAGGAGACCCGACTTTTGGCGCTCTGCCCTTTACCGGCATCCTCTATATGGGCGCCGCGCAGGCCCCCGAGGCTCCGCATGACGCGCCCACCGCGACGTAGGTTGACCCTGGGACGACCGTCTCGATAAATGGCCTGGCGAAGACTGCGGAGGGCCACGTGAGCGCAGGAACCGGAGACAGCGCTCTGCGCAGCCTGCTCGAGCCCGACGAGCATCAGATGAGCGTCGTTTTCTCTGACCCCAACCTCCCCGACAACCCAATGGTTTATATCTCCGAGGCGTTTGAAACGCAGACGGGCTACAGCGTAGCGGAGTCTCTTGGCAAGAACTGCCGTTTTCTTCAGGGGGCGGAGACCGATCCCGCAGCCATCGAAGCGATCCGACAAGGTTTGAAAGCGCGTACGCGCTTTACGATCGACATCCTAAACTATCGCAAGGATGGTTCGGCCTTTCTCAACCGCCTCCGCATCCGACCGATCTTTGACGCCGAGGGCAAGCTCGTCTACTTCGCCGGCGCACAAAATCCGGTCTAGGGCCACCCGCGAGCCCCACTTCCGCGCCTCGGATCGCGCGGCACATCTCCGGCTTCACGACGGCGCGCCTTGACCGAGATCAAAGTCGGGCAAAAAAACCGCGATTATGCACGCCCGATATTCTTTATCGCGGAGCCCGCTCGATGCGCCTGACCCTTCGCACGAATCTCGCCATGCGGGCCTTGATGTTTTGTGCGGTCAACCAAGGGCAAATTGTCCGCAAGCACGAGATCGCCTCGGCGTGCAACGCCTCGGAGAACCACCTCGGCGTGGTTGTCAACATGCTGGCCCATGCCGGCTATATTGAGACGTCACGCGGGCGGAACGGTGGGATCCGCCTGGTCCGCCAACCAAGCTCGATCAACGTCGGTGAAGTGTTCCGACTGTTTGAAGCAAACTCGCCGTTCACGGAATGCTTCGCCGCTGCCGATAACAGGTGCCCGTTGGTGTGCCATTGCCGCCTGCGCTCGACCCTCGCCCACGCGGTCGAGGCGTTTTATGCCGCGTTGGACGGCGTCACGCTCGACGATCTTGTGTGCGATAACCTCGGGCTGAAGGCGCTCTTGTCCCTGCAAGAAGCATGAGCGGCCGCCGAGAAACCCGGATGCACGCCGCTCCGCGATTGCCTTGCCCTACATCCGCGCCTCACGCTGTGCGCAGGGTGAGGCTGCGCACGAGACCGGGAACCTCGTCCCAATGGGAGAACGTCGCCGCGTGGGGCAAATCGCGCACAGGCGCCTTCCGGTAGCCCTCAGTGAAGAGGAGAAAGGGCGCGCCCGCCCGCTCTGCCGTCTCGGCATCGACTTCGCTATCCCCTACGAAGATGCCAGCGGGCCGCGCCAAAGCCTCAAAGGCAGCGTAGAGCGGGGCGGGGTCGGGCTTGCGTACGGGCAAGCTGTCTCCCCCGAGGATGACGCCGAAGCGCGAGGTGAGCCCGAAATGATCGAGGACGATCCGAGCTGGGCCGATGGGCTTGTTCGTGCAAACGCCCAGCGCATACCCCTCCGCCGCAAGGATCGAGAGCGCATCGACAACGCCGGGATAGACCTCGCTCAGCTCAACCGCGCCTTCGTAGAGCTCCAGAAAGCGGCGCAGGAGCCTCGGGTGATCCGCCTCGACCAGCCCGCGCGCGGCGCGCATCCGGCGCACGAAGATGTCGGCTCCATGGCCGACAAAGCTGCGCGCCTCGGCCTCCCTCAAAGGTTCGGCGCCCTCCTCAACGAGAAGTGTATTGGCCATGGCGCGGATGTCGGGAGCGCTATCGATCAGCGTGCCGTCGAGATCAAAGACCAGCGCCGCGCTCATGCGGCAAGCCCTGCGTCGACCGAGGCGCGGATCGCCGAAATGGCACGTCCATAGCCCTCGGGAGCATCCGCGGTGCCGTGCTTGAAGATCGCCGACCCCGCGACCAAGACCTCTGCACCCGCAGCCGCAGCCCGTGGCGCCGTCTCGGGCGTCACCCCGCCGTCGACCTCAATGACGATGGACCGTTCGCCGATCATGTCGCTGATCGCGCGGATGGCACCAAGCTGGCTTTCGATAAAGGATTGGCCGCCAAAGCCGGGGTTGACCGTCATGACGCAGACGAGGTCGATCATGTCGAGCACAGGTGCGACGACCTCGGGCGCGGTGCCCGGGTTGAGCGCGACCCCCGCTTTGCAGCCCGCAGCGCGGATAAGCTGTAGCGTGCGGTGGATATGCGGCCCTGCCTCGGGGTGGACCGTGATCACGTCGGCCCCGGCCTCTGCGACCGATGCGACGTAGGGGTCCGCCGGCGCGATCATCAGGTGCACATCCATCAATGTGCGCACATGGGGGCGGATCGCTTTGACCAGCGGCGGGCCGAAGGTCAGATTTGGGACGAAGTGGCCGTCCATTACGTCAACATGGATCCAATCGGCGCCCTGATCCTCGACCGCGCGGATCTCGGCGCCGAAATTTGCGAAATCAGCGGCGAGGATCGAGGGGGCGATCTTGACGGGTCGGTCGCGTTGCATGGGGCCTCCGCTTTGTCGCAGGGGGTAGCCGGGCCGGTGATGCTCGTAAAGGGCAAGTGGTCTGTGTCGGCTATTCGGCCTGGGGCGCGCTACAGGTAGGGCCGCAGCAGGGCCGCCACGTCGACTTTTGCGCGAAGCGTCCGCGCGAGGAGGAAGATCCCGCCAAACTTCCGCTGCACATAGAGCACGTCCATCGGTGGAATATGGACAAAACTCTGCTCGCCCGCCATTTCCATGGCTCGGTCGCGCATCGCCTCCGAATGGGCCCTATCGGCAAAGTCATAGACCTTGCCGGGCCGCATCTGCGAAAACGCGAGTGAAATCATCCCGACGACCATCGCCTTGTGACGCTCGGCCGTGTCGGGCGCGAAGAGGCCAAGGCCTTCGGACGCGGCGTGGATCTCCGCCTGGCCGCCTTCGATGCCGGCGCGAAAAAGCGCCCGATAGCCTTCGGTGATCGCTTCGGGGACCTCGCGCGTTGCGCCGAAATCGAGCAGCAGGATCTTCTTGCTCTCCGGGTCATAGCGGTAATTGGCGAAGTTCGGATCGGTCTGCATGGCGCGAAACTCAAAAAGTTCGCGAAAGAGAAGCGCCAACAGATTGTGCAGGATCGCGTCGCGCTCGCCTTGTGGCAGCGCGCGCATCGCCTCGATCGGTTGGCCGGAAAGAAAACTCATGGTCAGCACGGCTGGCGTCGTCAGGTCTGGCTCAAGCCGCGGCACCGCAAAGGCGGGATCATCGGCGAGCAGCGACGCAAAGCGCGCTAGCTCACGCCCTTCGCGGGCGTAATCCGCCTCCTCATGGAGCTGCGCTTTGGCCTCCGCCAAAAGGGGCTCAAGCGCGATGCCCTGGGGGACGAGCCCGGCCATCCGAGCGAGCGTGGCCACGTTCTCCACATCGCTGTCGATGGAGCGGCGGATGCCCGGATATTGGACCTTGATCGCGACCAGCCGCCCATCCTGAAGGGTCGCGCGATGCACCTGGCCGATGGATGCCGCCGCAATCGGGCGCACGTCGAACTGGCGAAAGCGCCGCCGCCAATCCGCCCCCCACTCTTTGCTCAGGACAGTCTGTAATTGGCGCGGCGGCATGAAGTCGGCCTGGGCTCGGAGCCGGGACATGATCTCGGCAAGCTCGGGCGGGAGGATGTCGCCCGCGTCCATGCTGATGAGTTGGCCGACCTTCATCGCAGCCCCGCGCATGCGCGCCAGCTCATCGGCCACGCGGCGCATGTTCGCCGGTGTGAGCAAAAGATCGCGCCATTCCGGACGTTCGCCCGAGGCGAGGCTACGGACCCCGTTCCACGCCGCGCCCGTCGCGATGCCCGCCGTCATCGTCCCGAGCCGGCCGACCCGCACCAAACGCCCCGAAGGGACGGCGAGCGGCTTGGGCAGGCTCGATTGATCGTTCATGGCGGCGTCCTTTGTGGCTGTAGGCGATGAGCGCCCTCAGGACATAGAACGCCCCGCCGCGCTGTCATCGCGGGGCGGAGCTTATGGTTTAGGCCGCGACAAAGCGTTGAACGGCCTCCACTTCGCTTTGGCGGAGCTCGTGTCCGCCGTCGTGCCACTCAAGCGTGACCTCCGCGCCCTGGCGCTCGAACCAGAGCGCCAGCGCGTCAGACTGAACAGCCGGGCTGATCGGGTCGCGCCGCCCAGCAGAGATGAGCACGCGGCGCCCCGCCAGACCGGGCTGAGGCTCTGGCGCAAAGGGGATGAGCGGGTGCAGCAGCACCAGATCATCGACGAGCGCAGGCGCGGCAAAAGCCACCGTGGCGAGGATGTTCGCCCCATTGGAGTAGCCAAGACCGAACACGCGCGGTGCGCCCGTCTCGGCGCGGGCCGCGGCGATGAAACCGGCCATCTCCTCGGTCGCGCGAGCGAGATCCTCCATGTCGTAGACTCCTTCGGCGCGGCGGCGAAAGAAGCGCGCATGCCCGCCCTCGCTCACATCGCCCCGGGGAGAGATGACATGGGCACCGGGCAGCAGCTCTTGTCCGAGCCGGTGAAACTGGTGCTCGTCCCCGCCCGTTCCATGGAAGGTGAGCAGGAGGGGCGCGCCCGGCGCGCCCGTTGTTCTGGCGTGGGTGTACGCGTCTAGGCCTGTGAGGGTCATCTCAGTCATGGATCGGCTCCAGATACTTGGCTTCAAGCACATCGCGCAGGTGTTCGTGCTGCGACGGCAGCTTGAGCGCTTCGCCCAGATGAGCGGTGTCTTCATCCCGATCGAAGCCGGGCTCATTGGTGGCAACCTCAAAGAGCACGCCGCCGGGCGAGCGGAAGTAGATCGCCCAGAAGTAATCCCGGTCGATCACAGGCGTCACGGAATAGCCCGTATCGGCCAGTGCTTTGCGCACCTCGAGCTGCTTTTCCCGGTTGTCGACCGAGAACGCGATGTGGTGCACCGAGCCGGCGCCCTGGGTGGCGTAGTTCGCGCCCTTGACGGTTTGCAGTTCAATCAGGTTTGCTCCATTGCCGTCTTTTACGCCGAGGCGGATCGTGTCGTCCGACCGCTCCTGCTCTTCGTAGTTCATGAACTTCAAGAGCTCCTCGCTTGCCCCGCCATCCGAAACGCGGAAGAGCGCCGAGTGAAAGCCACGGATCGCGTAGTCGGCTGGCACGCCGCCATCGCCCCAGGGCGCGCGCGCATCACCCGGCTTTTCGGCCAGCGCAAACCCGTCGCCATCGGGGCCTTGGAAGTGCAGGCGCTCTTCTCCGAAGAGCGTCTCCTCGGAGAGCCCGGCGACGCCGGCTTGGCTCAGGCGCTCCTTCCACCAGGGCAGGCTGCCCTCCGGCACCGAAAAGACGGTGGTGCCGACCTCGCCAAGGCCGGGGCGGCCGCGGCTGGCATTCGGGAAGGGAAAATACGTCATCACCGAGCCAGGCGTGCCGATCTCGTCGCCGTAATAGAGGTGGTAGACCTCCGGCGCGTCGAAGTTCACCGTCTTCTTGATGCGGCGCAGGCCGAGCGTTTTGGTGAAGAAATCGTTATTGGCCTGAGCGCCGCTCGCGATGGACGTCACGTGGTGCAGGCCGTTGATCTGGGTCAGCATGGGAAGCCTCCTTTCAGCCTCAAATCTCTGTCTGAGGCCGGAGATAAGGCAGGGTAGCCCGTGCGTGAATGCAGATTGGAGGACAGATTATGTGCAGAGATGCGCAGATTGGCGGAGCGTCAGCCGAGCCGCTCCGGCAGGGTCAATCCGCGCAGGATCTCGTCTCCCGCCATCGGGCGCTTGCCCGCGCGCTGCCCCTCGGTGATCTCGACCGCACCTCGACCGCAGGCAACGACAAAGCCGTGGAGCACCGCGCCGGGTGCGCCCTCCCCCGCAACAGCCCGCGCTCGCAAGAGCTTGAGCCGCTCCTCGCCCACAAGACACCACGCCCCAGGGAAGGGGGAGAGACCGCGGATCTGCCGCGCGATCTCATCTGATGTCCGGGTCCAGTCGATCCGCGCCTCGGCCTTGTCGACCTTGTCGGCATAGGTCACGCCGCTCTCGGACTGCGCCTCGGGCATGAGGGCAACGAGATCGGCAAGCGTGGCAACGATAGCTTCGGCTCCAAGCGCGGACAGCCGGTCGTGCAGATCACCGGTCGTGTCCTCATCCGTGATCGGCGTGGTGCGCCGTACGAGGACGGGCCCGGTATCGAGCCCTGCCTCCATCTGCATAATGCAAACGCCCGTCTCTGCATCGCCTGCCAGGACAGCCCTGTGGATCGGCGCCGCCCCGCGCCAGCGCGGCAAGAGCGAGGCATGGATGTTGAGGCAACCATGCGTTGGCGCGTCGAGGACGGCGCGCGGTAAGAGCAGGCCATAGGCCACGACGACGGCAAGCTCAGCCCCCAACGCGGCAAAGGCCGCCTTCTCGGCATCTGGACGGAGCGAGGAGGGGTGGCGCACCGGCAGGCCCAGCGCTTCGGCGCGGCTCTGTACGGGCGAGGGACGCGGCTTCCTGCCCCGTCCCGCTGGGCGCGGCGGTTGGGTGTAGACGCAGAGCACCTCATGCCCCGCCGCCACCAGCGCCTCGAGCGCGGGCACCGAGAACGCCGGAGTGCCCATGAAGACGAGCCTCATAGCGCCGACTTCTTGGCGCGGCGCAAAAGCATGTCGCGCTTCACGCGGCTCAGGCGTTCGAAATACATCTTGCCGTCAAGATGGTCGATCTGGTGCTGAACCGACGTCGCCCAGACCCCTTCGAACTCCCGCCGGATCTCGGCGCCCAATAGATCGGTGTAGCGCACGATGACGCGTGCCGGCCGTTCGAGCCGCGCCGAAACGCCAGGAAGGCAGGGGCTCCCCTCCTGATAGGGGCTATGCTCGTCGGAGGCCTGCAGCACTTCGGGGTTTGCCAGACGGATCGCCTCGCCCCGCGCCGCGCTGGCATCGACAACCGCGAGACGCAGCATGACGCCGATCTGCGGCGCCGCGAGGCCAACGCCAGGGACCGCCTCCATCGTGTCGACCATATCGTCCCAAATCCCGCGAATCTCTTCGGTGATCTCGGCAACCGGCTCTGCCGGTATGCGCAGGCGCTTATCGGGCCAACGCAAGATATCGCGGACGGCCACCTGCGCGTCAGGCCCGCGCGCGCTCACGCTTGAGCTTTTGCATCTTGCGGGTGATCATCTGGCGCTTGAGCGGTTTGAGATAGTCGATAAAGAGAACCCCGTTCAGGTGGTCGATCTCGTGCTGGACGCAGGTCGCCCAAAGGCCGTCGAAATCCTCTTGGTGTTCTTTGCCGTCCTCGTCGAGCCAGCGCACCGTGACCTCGGCGGGTCGCTCGACCTCGGCATATTGCTCGGGGATCGAAAGACAGCCTTCATCATAGATCGAGAGTGCGTCGGACTTTGCCACAACCTCGGGGTTGATCATGACGCGCGGTCGCGGATCTCCCTGCCCCTCCTTGACCGCATCGGCCACTAAGAGCCGCTGCGAGATCCCGACCTGCGGCGCGGCAAGGCCGATGCCCGGCGCGTGATACATCGTGGCGAGCATATCTTGAGCCAAGGTGCGGACCTCGTCGGTGATCTCCTCGATAGGCGCACAGACCTTCTTGAGGCGCGGATCGGGATGGATCAGGATAGGGAGCAAGGCCATGAACGTCGACCTATGCGGCACAGCGGGCCGATGCAAGCCGCGCGACGGGGGCAGTGCACGGCTTGCGACGGCCTTGTTTTGCGCCATCTTGACGGCGAGATCAGAGGAGCACCTTATGCATATCGACCCCAGCCAATTCGACCCCTCGCAATTCGACGAGATCATCGATCGGCGCGGGACGGGCTGCAGCAAATGGGACGATATGGAGCGCCGCTACAGCATAGCGGCAGAGAACGGTCTGGCGATGTGGGTCGCCGATATGGACTTTCGCCCACCTCACGCCGTCACCCAAGCTCTGCGTGACCTCGCCGACCATGGGATCTACGGCTATTCCGGCGACGACAGCGCCTATCGCGCGGCCATTCAGTGGTGGATGGCGGAGCGCCACGGTTGGGACGTCGATCCGAGCCATATCTTTTCGACCCATGGCCTCGTCAATGGCGCGGCTCTGTGCATGGATGCATATAGCGAGCCGGGCGATGGCATCGTCCTCTTCACGCCGGTCTACCACGCCTTTTTCCGGATGATCAAAGCGGCAGGGCGCGAGGCCGTGCAATGTCCGATGACCCTGACGGACGGACGCTACACGCTCGACTTTGACGCGTTCGACGCGATGATGTCCGGGCGCGAGCGGATGCTGATGTTAGTCTCGCCCCACAATCCCGGCGGGCGGGTCTGGACGCGTGCGGAGCTCGAAGCCATCGCGGCGTTTGCCCGGCGGCATGACCTTGTCATCGTGTCAGACGAGATCCACCACGACCTCGTGCGCCCCGGCCACACGCATGTTCCGATGACGCAAATCGACGGGGTGGAGGACCGGCTGGTGATGATGACGGCCGCGACCAAGACCTTTAACATCGCGGGCGCGCATCTCGGCAATGTCATCATCGCTGACCCCGTGCTACGGGCCCGCTTTGCGCAACGGATCGCCGCACTCGGCATCTCCGCCGGGCTTTTTGGCGAGCGCATGGTTGAGGCGGCCTACTCGCCCGAAGGCGCGCGCTGGGTCGATGGATTAACGCGCTATCTCGATGCGAATGCACAACTGTTTGACGCGGCCATCGCCGAGATTCCGGGCGCACAGAGCATTCCACTCGAAGGCACGTACCTCGCCTGGGTGGACTTTTCGGGCACCGGCATGTCCTCGGATGAGATACGGCATCGGATCTGCGGCACCGCACAGATCGCCCCCAACTTTGGCGCGACCTTTGGCGAAGGCGGGGAGGGTTTCATGCGTTTCAACCTCGGAACTCAGCGCGCGCGCGTGGCCGAAGCGACGGACCGCCTGCGCGATGTCTTTGCCGATCTGCAATAGGGTCGGACAAGCGACGCGCTCTGTTGCCCAATGCCGGACGAAACTGTCGCGTTCGGCACCGTCCCTTTCGGCGCGCATGGTCCCCGGGGACGCCCTACGAAGGCAAGCTCCGCAAGAGGAGGCGCGCGTCCTCTAGCGGACAACGCCAAAGACGTTTGCCAGAAGAGTGGCTAGACGTCACAGCGTCTCTGCGATCGCAGCCACTTCGTAGGCTGCACCAAAACGCTGTGCAATCGCGCAGACCGGCTCTGCAAGCCCGTAAGTGTACATCCTGCGGCATCCGCATAACTCTGTAACACGCGAAACATGGAGGCGGGACCAATGGGACAATTGATCGATGGGGTGTGGCATGACCATTGGTACGACACGACTTCGACCGGCGGCGCCTTTAAGCGCACCGAAGCGAAGTTTCGCAATTGGATCACGCCCGATGGCGCGCCGGGCCCCTCGGGCGATGGCGGGTTCGCGGCCGAAAGCGGCCGATATCACCTATACGTGTCCTATGCCTGCCCGTGGGCACATCGCACGCTGATCTTCCGAGCACTCAAGGGGCTCGAGCGCCATATCGGCATCTCGGTCGTGCACCCAGACATGCTCAAAGACGGCTGGACGTTCGCGACCGATTTCGACGGTGCGACCGGCGACACGCTACATGGCGCGCGCTTTGCGCGGGATGTCTATCTTCGGGCGCTGCCGACCATGTCCGGCCGCGTGACCGTACCGATCCTGTGGGACACGGCGCGCGACACGATCGTGTCCAACGAGAGCTCAGAGATCATCCGGATGTTCAATGCCGCCTTCAACGGCCTGACCGGAGACAGCCAGGACTTCTACCCCGCGCCACTACGCACGGAAATCGATGCGGTGAACTCTCGGATCTACCCCTCACTAAACAACGGCGTCTATCGCGCAGGCTTCGCAACCTCCCAGAATGCCTATGACACCGCGGTGCAGGAGGTTTTCGAGACGCTGGATTGGATAGAGGACCGGTTGTCGCGCCAGCGCTACTTGGCCGGCGCACAAATCACCGAAGCCGATTGGCGCGCATTGCCGACCCTGCTCCGGTTCGACGCCGTCTATCATGGGCATTTCAAATGCAATCGCGCCCGGCTCGTCGACTACAGCAACGTCTTCGCCTATGCGCGTGAGCTTTATCAAGTGCCAGGGATTGCAGGCACGACACGGTTCGATCACGCGATCCGGCACTACCACTACAGTCATGAGAGCATTAACCCACACCGCATCGTGCCCATCGGCCCGGAGATTGACTGGACGGCGCCGCATGGGCGAGATGGACTTGTCGCAGCGTAAAGGGACGTTTGGAGGTCAGTGCGCACTGTGCCAAAGCCAACACGCCGGTGCTTCGCATCGTCGGGCCATGGAACCCGCGAGACATGCCAAGGCGCGCGGACCCACCGTCGACGCGACGCTAACTCGTCCCGTAATAACTGACCATCATGGCAAGGTCGGATGGGTCCGTGTCGTCCTTCAGATAGGCACAAGCGTTGCCTGCGTGCCGAAAGATCGAACCGTCGGAGAAGAAGGTCGATGACGTCACGAAGACGACCCGCGCCTCGGGCCAACGATAGCTTGCGTAGTCCGAGACTGCGAAGGCACTTCCGTCCTTTAAGAGCACATCAAGCACGATCACGCGGCACTCGCGCGTCTGCAAGACAGAGATCGCCTGGGCCTGCGAGTGCACCAGGTCGGTCGTATGTCCCTCGCGCTCGAGATGCCGGGACCAAACACCCCCAAGCTCTCGATTCTCCTGCACAATCAGGATGTGCATATCGCCTCCGTGCCGCATCAACGGCACTAACAGCCCCACGTTGAAAGTAGCAGGGTGACTTTTACCTAAAAGTTAACGGCAACTCCATAATGGTTAATGCTTGGCGGGCAAAATCTCGAACCAAGCGGAGCTTTGCCAATGAAGTCTGAGGTTTGGGCGGAGTTCGGGGTCGTGCTGCGCCAGAGTGTCACGATACTGCACTGCGCCAGGCCGCATACCAAGCGGAACGCGATGCAGCGAAAGACCCAAGACATGACACGACCGACTCACCCAGAACGCGCACTCCAAGGCGTCGCTTGCGTCGCGGCAACGCTGATGGCGCTCACTCTCACGGCGAGCCCGGCGCGAGGGGCATGCGGCGGCGACTTCCGCAACTTCGTCGCGGCACTCGAGGCGGAGGCCATCGCCAGCGGCATAGAGCCATCGGTCGCAAGGCTCTTCTTCGATGGCGTCCGACAGGATCCGGCCGTCATTCGAGCCGATCGGCGCCAAGGCGTGTTCCAGCTTCCGTTTCTGGAATTCTCCCAGCGCCTCATCAGCCGCGACAGGATCGAAAATGGCCGCCGCAACGCTGAGCGCCACGACGCTATCTTTGACCGAATTGAAGCGGAGTACGGCGTGCCGCGCGGCGTTCTCCTCGCCTTTTGGGCGTTCGAGACAGATTTCGGCGCGGTGCAGGGCGACTTCAACACCGTGAACGCCCTCGTCACGCTTGCGCACGATTGTAGACGGCCCGAGCTTTTCCGGCCGCAGATCTTTGCCGCGCTGGAGCTCTTTGCCAGCGGCGATCTCGATCCCGACCGGACGACCGGCGCTTGGGCCGGTGAGATCGGGATGGTCCAGATGCTGCCCTCCGACATCCTCGAAAACGGGGTCGACGGCGACAATGACGGACAGGTCCGGCTCAAAACCTCCGTTGCCGACGCGCTTATGTCGGGCGGCAAGATGCTCCAAAGCTTGGGCTGGCGCGCGGGCGAGCCGTGGCTCCGCGAGGTCGTCGTGCCCGCGGCTTTTGACTGGTCGCTGACGGGCCTGGGTGGCGGGCGCGCGGTTTCGGAGTGGGAGACACTTGGCGTGCGCCCCCGCGAGGGCGGGCTCGGCCCAGCAGGTCTCGACGCGCGCCTCCTCGTGCCGCAGGGCCGCGGCGGCCCCGCATTCCTCGCCTATCCGAATTTTGACGTCTATTTTGAGTGGAATCAGAGCTTTGTCTATGCCTTGACCGCCGCCTACTTTGCCACCCGTCTTGAGGGGGCGGAGGTTTACCGGGCCGGTTCGCCAGAACCGGGGCTCAGCGGGGCGCAACTCGAAGAGCTCCAGGAGAAACTCGCCGCGCGCGGCTACGATGTCGGCGGGATAGACGGCATCCTCGGCGCAAAGACGCGCGAGGCGGTGCGCCAAGAGCAGCAGCGGCTCAGCCTTCCCGCGGATGCCTGGCCGACACAAACGCTTCTTGACGCCCTTTGAGACAGGCCCGTCACATGGCGGCCATGCGAACAGACACGTATCGACCCTTCTACCCGCAGCATAGTGCACGACATCAAACTGCACCGGGTCGGTCGGATCTACAGGCTAAACCCGTCGCCGCATCGCGCGTGCAAGACGACACCGAAGACACGCCCGCGCAGCCTGACGTTGAGCCGCGGAACCATCCTCAAGGGCGGATGGACACCCCGCGCCATCCACGCTACCTCCCGCCCGTCGCGCCCACCGGACCGCAATTTAAGGATCCCGTATGCCACCGCTCCGCCTGCTCTTTCTCGCCCTGGCGATCTGGGGCACCGTCCACCCGATGTACTGGTTCTTGTCCTATATGAACGAGAGCGGAACAGGCCTTAGCGGTCTTATCGACGCTTGGTACGTGAATGCCTCGACGACCGGCCTGGTCTGGGATCTCACAATAGCGGCCGTCGCGCTGACGATCTGGATCATCGCCGAGGCGATCCAGCGCAAGGACTGGTTGTCGCTCATCGCAATCCCTTCGATCTACTGCATCGGGGTGAGCTGCGGCCTGCCGCTCTACCTCTTTCTGCGCTCCCGGTCCGGCGCAAAGCAGACCGGATAATGGATCACTTTCTCTATCGGAACGGGCAGCTCCAAGCGGAGGATGTTCCGCTTCAGGCGATTGCCGAGAGTATCGGTACACCGTTCTACTGCTATTCGGCGGCTACGCTGCGCCGGCACTACGGCCTCTTCGACGAAGCGCTCGGATGGGGCCCGCATCTTATCTGCTATTCGGTCAAAGCGGCCTCGAACGTGGCCTTGCTGAAGGTGCTCGGCGACCTTGGCGCAGGGATGGACGTCGTCTCGGGCGGCGAGTACCTGCGCGCGAAGGCTGCGGGGGTCGAAGGCGGTCGGATCGTCTTTTCCGGCGTCGGCAAGACGCGGGAGGAGATGCGCCTCGCGCTCGAGGGCGGCGTCCGCCAGATCAACGTCGAATCCGAGCCCGAGCTCTGCGCTCTCTCGGAGGTCGCAAATTGCCTCGGCCTGCGCGCTCCGATCACGCTGCGCGTCAACCCGGATGTCGATGCCAAGACGCACGACAAGATCTCGACCGGCCGCAAGGAGGACAAATTCGGGATCGCCTTTGAACGGGCGCGCGAGATCTATGCACAAGCCGGGCGTCTGCCGGGCATCGAAGTCGTCGGGATCGACGTGCATATCGGCTCACAACTGACGGATCTCACACCCTTTGAAGCCGCCTATCGAAAGGTTGGCGACCTGACGGAGACCCTCCGCGCAGACGGCCACACGATCCAGCGGCTCGACCTCGGTGGCGGGCTCGGTATCCCCTATACCCGCTCAAATGCGGCCCCGCCCTTGCCAATGGAATACGGCGCGCTGATCGAGCGCACGCTCGGACATCTCGGCTGTGAGATCCAGATCGAGCCCGGGCGCCTGATCGCGGGCAATGCCGGCATTCTCGTCTCCCGCGTGATCTACCGCAAACCGGGCGAGCGGCGAGCCTTCCTGATCCTGGATGCGGCCATGAACGACCTCATGCGCCCTGCGATGTATGGCGCCCACCACGACATCGTGCCGCTGATCGAGCCGCCGGCGGGCATCGAGCACCAAGAGGTCGACGTGGTCGGCCCGGTCTGCGAGTCGAGCGACACCTTTGCCAAAGCGCGCGCCCTGCCGCCCCTCCGTGACGGCGATCTCGTCGCCTTCCGCTCTGCCGGCGCCTATGGCGCCGTGATGGCGTCAGAATACAACTCCCGCCCCCTGGTGCCGGAGGTGCTGGTCGATCAGCATCAATTCGCTGTCATTCGCCAGCGCCCTACCTTTGACGAAATGCTGAGGCGGGATATGATACCGGAGTGGCTGGACTAGGCGGCACTTGCGCAGGGCCCCTCGCTTCGACACGCTTATGCTGATGCAGCGCGCCCCGGGCGCCGGTGAAAGGAGCGAGATGACCGTCGACCGCCCCAGCGCCCCGAAAAGCAGAGCCGCCTCGCAGGATTACTCCTCCGACGTCAAAACCAAAGCGCTTCGCAAACTGACCCGCCCGCTGCGGCTCACCCGTATCGGGCTCCTTGCCGAGCGCGTCACGCGGTCGTTCTGGCCCGTTTGGTCTGTTCTTATCGCATTCGCTGCGCTGCTCTTTTTTGGCCTCCATGAGGCACTGCCGCTCGAGGCCATCTGGGCGACCGGGGTCATCGGGCTGGTGTCCGTGCTATGGTTTGTTTGGAGCGGCGTGCGGAGTTTTCACTGGCCAACGCGGGAAGATGCGACCGAGCGCCTAGACGCGACGCTTCCGGGCCGACCGCTCCAAGCCCTTCGGGATGTTCAGGCCATCGGCGCGGCGGACGATGCCTCAGTTGCTGTCTGGTCGGCGCATATCCGCCTCATGGCCGAGCGCGCCGCAGGCGCGAGCGCCGTCTCGCCCGATCTCAGCCTTGCCTCACGCGATCCCTATGCGCTGCGCTACGTCGCGCTGACGGCGCTCGTCGCGGGCTTGCTCTTCGGCTCTGTCTGGCGCGCCGCGAGCCTTGCCGACGCGTCCTCTCTCGGCCCGGGGGGAGAGCTGGCCGCTGGCCCGGCTTGGGAGGGCTGGGTCGAGCCGCCCGTTCATACCGGCAAGCCGAGCCTGTACCTAAACGACATTGCGGGGCCCGATCTGAGCGTCCCCCAGGGCAGCCGCGTTTCACTGAGGTTATACGGCGCGGTCGGCGACCTGACCGTGGCCGAGACCGTTTCCGGCCGCGCGGCGCACGCCGTACCGCCCGCCTCGGATGCCGCGCAATCCTTCGAAATTGCGCAAGCCGGCGCGCTGTCGATCGACGGGCCGGGCGGGCGCAGTTGGGAGATCTCCGTCGTCCCCGACACCGCCCCCCGCATCCGTTTCGACGGCGCCATGGAACGAGAGGCCGCCGGGCAGTTTAGCCAGCCCTACGCGGCCGAGGACGATTACGGCGTCGTTTCAGGGCGTGGCACGATCCGGATCGACCTCGCTGCCCTCAACCGGCAGCATGGCCTCGCCGCAGAGCCTGATCCGCGCGATCCGCTGCTTCTCGACTTGCCGATGCCGATCACCGGTGGACGCGACAGCTTTACCGAGACGATAGTGGAGGATTTCTCGAAGCACCCGTGGTCAGGCCTGCCCGTCACCTTCCGCTTGATGGCGCTTGATGCCCTCGGAAACGAAGGGTTTTCCGAGCCGCTGGAGCTTGAGGCCCTTCCCGGTCGGCGGTTCTTCGATCCGCTGGCCGCGGCCCTTATCGAGCAACGCCGCGACCTTCTTTGGGCCCGAGCCAATGCGCCCCGTGTGGCGCAGATCATCCGCGCCGTCAGCCACGTACCCGACGACGTCTTTCGCGACACCTCGATCTATCTTCAGCTGCGCTTTGCGCTCATGCGCTTAGAAACCGCGATGACCGTAGAGGGCGGACTTGACGAAAGCGCGCAGGAAGAAATCGCCGAAGCGCTCTGGCAGATCGCGCTCAACATTGAGGAAGGCGACCTTTCGGACGCGCTCGAACGCCTGCGCCGCGCGCAGGACCGGCTCGCAGAAGCGATCCGCAACGGTGCCTCAGACGAAGAGATCGCCGAGCTCATGCAAGAGTTGCGCGATGCGATGCAGGAATACATGAACCAGCTCGCCCGCCAGCAGGACCCGAATGCCCAAGAGCAGCTTTCGGAAAACGCGCAGGAAATGACCGGCAACCAGCTCCAAGAGATGCTCGACCGCCTGCAGCAGCTCATGGAAGAAGGGCGCACGGCCGAGGCGCAAGCGCTGCTCGACCAGCTCCGCCAGATGATGGAGAATATGCAAGTCACGCAGGGCCAGCCAGGCCAGGGCCAGCCGAGCCCCGGCCAGCAGGCGATGGAGGGCTTGGCCGAGACCCTGCGCGAGCAGCAAGGCCTCTCGGACGAAGCGTTTCGCGATCTCCAAGAACAGTTTAACCCCGGGCAACAAGGCCAGCAAGGTCAACAGGGCCAGCAGTTTGGTCACGGGCAGCAGGGACAACAGGGCCAGCAGCCGGGCCAAGGCCAACAGCCAGGGCAAGGCCAACAGCCAGGGCAAGGCCAGCAATTCGGCCAGGGCCAGCCGGGGCAGGGGCAAAACCAGATGCCGGGCCAGGGACAGCAAGGCGAAAGCGGAATGCCATCCGCCGACGATTTAGCGCAACGACAACGCGAGTTGCGCCGAGAACTCGACCGGCAGACCCAAAACCTGCCCGGTGCCGGAACGGCCGAGGGCGACGCGGCGCGGGACTCGCTCGGCCGTGCCGGTAGGGCGATGGAACGCGCCGAGAACGAGCTCCGTAACGACGACCTCGCCGGCGCCATCGACGAACAGGCCCAAGCGATGGAAGCCCTGCGCGAGGGGATGCGCAACCTCGGCGAAGCGCTCGCACAACAACAGCAGGGTCAGGGCCAACAGGGCGAAGCGCTCGGCCAGGCCAACCCGAACGGTCGGCGCGACCCCCTCGGTCGCGACGGCGGGAACAACGGCCCGCTCGGCACGCAAGAGAACCTGTTGCAGGGCGACGATGTCTACCGCCGCGCCCGGGACCTCCTCGACGAGATCCGCCGACGCGCCGCCGAGCAAGAGCGGCCCGATGTCGAGCTCGACTACCTCCGCCGCCTGCTCGACCGCTTCTAAAGCGCTCCCCTCCCCGACAGGTCCGGGCCCGTCCGCGCTCTGCTCGGAGCGTCGGGGCGGGCGGATGGGCGACGGTCCGAGCGGAGAGCGGGCGGGCCCTTGCTCGCACCCTAGCGCCGCGGCGCCGCAGCCCGCCGCAGCCGGTCGTTGATCGCGCGCCCGAGACCGACCTCTGGGACCGGCGCAACCGCGATCCCAATGCCCTCCATTCTATCCAAACGCCGGAGGTGTCCAAAGAGCGCGGCCGCCGCTTCCCGCAGATCCCCAGACGCGGATAAGGTCAGGCCTGGATGCACAGCCGGCGCGCCAAAGCCGAGCCAAAGCTCGCCCTCCCGTGGCGCCTCGGCCTCCAAACGCAAGGACTTACGGGGCGCATAATGCGTGGAAAGCTGGCCCGGCGCGATCACCTTTCTATCACTGCGAGCAGGATCCGGACGGGCCGAAAGTGGCCTTCCCAGAGCCTCCTCGAGCACCTCACTCGGCAATCCTCCGGGTCGCAGAAGCTGCGGGACAGTTCCCGCTTCGGCAAAACCGATGATGGTGCTCTCAAGCCCCACCTCTGCCGTACCGCCATCGAGCACCGCCGCGATCCGGCCCGCGAGCCCGTCGAGCACATGCGCAGCGGTGGTCGGGCTGACCCGACCGGACGGGTTGGCAGAGGGCGCCGCAATAGGCTGGCCGACCTCGCGCAGAAGGGCTTGCGCCACAGCGCTTTGAGGCACCCGCAATCCGATGGTGTCGAGCCCGGACGTCACGAGCGGGCTGATCCCGGCCGCCTCCCGGAGCGGGACGACGAGCGTTAGCGGACCGGGCCAAAACGCCTCCGCCAAGCGCTGCGCAGGGCCCGAGATCACGCCGATCTCCTGCGCTGCAGACAGGCTCGGCACATGGACGATCAGCGGATTGAAACGGGGCCGCCCCTTCGCCTCGAAGATCCCCGCCACGGCCGCGCCGGAGCCGGCATTCGCCCCGAGCCCGTAGACCGTTTCCGTCGGAAACGCGACACAGCCGCCTGCCCGCAAAAGCGTTGCCGCGCGCGCGATTCCTGCCTGACCCGCGTCCAGAACTTCCGTGTGACCCGCAGGCATCCCCTCGCGCTCCATCCGTGACGCTGCGTCTTGATTTGTCGCGCCCATCGGCGAACCCTATTGTGCTCTGGGACGGCCCGCCAGGGGCCACCGCCCGTCGCCTCGGCCCGGGCGTCCGCCACCGGAGGATTGCATGCCCTTTACCGCCCCCGTCTCGGAGTTTGAGTTTCTGCTGCGCCATGTAGCCGGGTTCGGCACGGTGCAAGCCACCGAACGCTTCAGCGATGCAACCGACGATCTGGTTCACGCTGTCTTGAGCGAGGCCGGTCGGCTCTGTACCGACGTTTTGGAGCCGGTGCGCCGCGCCGGCGACCTCACGCCCGCCTATCTCGAAAACGGCCTCGTCCGCACCGTGCCCGGCACTCGCTCGGCATATGGCCAGCTCGCCGAGGGCGGCTGGGTCAGCGTTGCCGCGCCGGCGGAGTTTGGCGGTATGGGACTGCCCAATGTGCTGCAAACTGCAATCAACGACATGATGAGCGCAGCCAATCTCGGCATTCAGACGGGCGCGCTGCTCTCTCAGGGTCAGATCGAGGCTATCGCGGCCCATGCCTCCCAACCTCTGAAGGAGCGCTACCTGCCGCATCTCATCTCCGGCAAATGGTCCGGCACGATGAACCTGACAGAAGCGCACGCGGGCTCGGATGTTGGGGCGCTGACGACGCGTGCCAAAGCGGTCGGCGACGGGACCTATCGGATCACAGGCACGAAGATCTACATCACCTATGGCGACAGCGATTTGGTGGACAATGTCGTCCATCTCGTATTGGCGCGGCTGCCAGGCGCAGCGGCGGGCACAAAGGGGATAAGCCTCTTTCTGGTGCCCAAGCGCTTGCCCGATGCGGCGGGTGAGGCCGGTGCGGCCAATGGTGTCTCTGTGCGCAGCGTCGAGCACAAAATGGGCCTCCATGCGACGCCGACCTGCGTCATGGAATACGACGGGGCGACGGGCTGGCTCGTCGGCGAGGAGGGCGGCGGCATGGCCGCGATGTTCACCATGATGAACAGCGCCCGGCTTGGCGTCGCGTGCCAGGGGATCGGCGCCGCCGAAGGCGCAACGCAAGCCGCACTCGCTTGGGCGCTTGAGCGCAAACAGGGTCGAACGCCCCTTGGCAACGGCGATGGCCCCATCGCCGAGCATGCCGATGTGCGCCGGATGCTCGCCCATATGCGCGCCGAGACCTTTGCCGCCCGCGCCATCGCCCTGGCCTGCGCCGTCGCCATCGACATGGAGACGGCCACGGATGCACCCGAATGGGCCGCCCGGGCCGCGCTGCTAACGCCGATTGCCAAAGCTTTTGGGACCGATGTCGGCAACGACGTTGCCGCCCTCGCGATCCAAGTGCATGGCGGCATGGGTTTTGTCGAAGAGACCGGCGTCGCCCAATTCGCCCGCGATGTGCGCGTCACGACGATCTACGAAGGCACGAACGGCATTCAGGCGATGGATCTGGTTGGGCGCAAGCTTTCGGATGGTGGGGAAGCGGCGTTCCGGCTGCTCGAAGAGGTCCAGACCGGCGCTGAAACCGCCCGCGCAGCACATCAGGCGCGTGCTGCAGATGTATGGCAAGCCGCTGAAAACCTGCGTGAGACGACGGAGTGGCTCGTCGAACAGGGGCTTCAAGATCGCTTCGCGGGGGCCGTGCCCTATCTGCGCGCCTTCGCGCGAGTTGTGGGGGGGCATTTTCACCTCAAAGCGGCAATCGCGGAGCCCGCGCGCCTTCCGCTCGCATCCTTTTTTGTCGAACGCCTGCTCCCGGAGCACGCCGCCCTCCTGGCCCAAGCGCGCGCCGGAGAAGCCGGGCTCTATGCGATCACGAACGACGCACTCGCGGCGGCCTGAGACATGGACGGGACGGAGGCGGACGCGGCGCCGATTGCCTATCCCTGGGCGGAGCCGCCTGCCGAGGGCGCCGCGACAGAAGTCGCCGACGGCGTTCTTTGGCTGCGCTTGCCTCTGCCCATGGCGCTTGATCACGTCAACGTGTTTGCCCTGGAGGACGGCAACGGCTGGACGCTCGTCGACACCGGGCTGGACTCGAAGCGCTCCCGCGCGATCTGGGAGACGCTTCTCAGCGGCCCGCTGGGCGGCAAGCCCCTGCGCCGCGTCCTCGTCACCCACCACCATCCCGACCATGTCGGTCTGGCCGGTTGGTTTCAGGCGGCGCATGGCGCAGAACTCGTCGCGACGCGGACGGCCTGGCTCTTTGCGCGCATGCTGACGCTCGACGCGCAAGATCGGCCAACCGAGGAGACGCTTGCCTTCTGGCGCGGCGCGGGCATGCCAGCAGACATTCTGGCGCAGCGCGCAAGGGAGCGGCCGTGTAACTTTGCCGATTGCGTAGCGCCCCTGCCCCTTGGATTTACGTGCATTCGCGAGGGCGACACGCTCAGGGTCGGCGGACGCGATTGGGACGTGCGGCTCGGCTCAGGGCACGCGCCGGATCATGCCACGCTCTGGTCGCGAGATGACAGCTTGGTCCTCGGCGGAGACCAGCTTTTGCCGTCGATCTCGCCCAATCTTGGGGTGTATGCGACTGAGCCCGAAGCCGATCCCGTTGCGGAATGGCTGGAGAGCTGCACACGATTTGCGGGCCTTGCCCTGCACGACCACCTTGTCCTGCCTGGCCACAAGCTGCCCTATACCGGCCTTCCGGCACGGCTGCGGCAACTCGCCGAAAACCACACCGGCGCGCTCGACCGTCTCCGCGCTTGGCTCGCCGAAGCCCCACGAACCGCGCATGACTGCTTCCCGCCGCTCTTTCGCCGGGACATCGGCGCCGGCGAGTATGGCCTCGCGCTGGTCGAGGCCATCGCGCATCTCAACCACTTGTATAATGCAGGCGAGACCACGCGGAACCGGCGCGCGGATGGCGCTTGGCTCCATAGCCTCGTCACGGGCTAACGCTGCGCCCTTATCGCGCGCTCACATAGACGCGACAGCGCTTAACAGGCACGGTTTGCCGCGCTAAAAACGCCCGCACGCGAAGAGGGAGACTGCGATGGCGGAAGAGAAGTTCGAGCCCGGCAAGATGGATATCTCCGACCAGGAGAAAACCTTTGCCGGCTTCATGCGCTTTGCCACGAATACGACGATCGGGATCATCGTCTTTCTGATATTCCTCTATTTGATCGCCGGTTAAGGCCAGCCCCTCGTGCCGCTCTCACGTAGGGCCTTGCTCGGCCGCCTCGGCGCGGCCTCCGTTTTGCCGCT
Organism: Pseudomonadota bacterium; assembly: GCA_038745585.1. Classification (GTDB taxonomy): domain Bacteria; phylum Pseudomonadota; class Alphaproteobacteria; order Rhodobacterales; family Rhodobacteraceae; genus HLUCCA09. Next base: position 226,149 of record JBCDLH010000006.1, on the reverse strand, counting down.
CGGCCTTTCGGCCTGCGGGGGCGATCCTGTCTGGGCGTCGGAAGACGAGGTCTCGCGCGCCATCTATCGCCATGACGGGCCGCCTGCCGTCATGCTCTTTACGATGATCAGCAATCGATCCGAGGAAGGGGCGCATTCGGGGCTCATGGTGAACGCGTCGCAGCGGGTCATCTTTGATCCAGCCGGAAGCTTCAATCACCCGCAATTGCCCGAGCGCAACGATGTTTTCTTTGGGATCAACGCGGCCGCGCTCGACTTTTACATCGACTACCATGCCCGGGTGACCTACCGCGTCCGAACCAACGAAGTCTCGATTTCGGCGGGCTCGGCCGAGCGTGCCTTGGCCCTGGTTCAGCAAGCGGGGCCCGTTGGCCCGGCGCGGTGCAACATCGCGATTGTTGAAGTACTGCGGGAGTTGCCCGAGTTTCGCGCGATCCCAAATTCGTGGTTCCCGAAGAACACGATGAACTATTTCGAGAGCCGATCAGACGTGCGCACGGCGCTTTACGAGGACGACAGCCCGGACAATCGGGGCGACCTGATGCGCGCCCCGCGTGTGCGGTAAGCGGCACCTAGAATAGCACCTGTAGCGAGAAGAAGGTCCCTAGACCCGACGCCACGGCCCAAAGAATGCTCCGCGTGTATAGGCCAACCACAACCGTCATCGCCGCCGCGACGAGGCGGGGAGGGTCGAACGTGCCTCCGGTGCTCTCTGGCCACACGAGCAACGGGGCAAGCAAGGCAGGCAGGACGGCGACAGGCGTATAGCGCAAGTGCCTCAAGACCCAGGGCGGCAGATCGCGGTCCCCCACAAGGCCGAGGAACGAAAAGCGGATGAGCCATGTGCCGATGCCGAGCGCGGCAATGATCCCCCAGATCGCGAGATCCGACCACCCGTTCATGATGACCGGCCGATCTGCAGCGGCCGCGCAAGACCCCGCCGCTCAACCTCTGCACCCGCGGCCATCGCGAGTAGACCGGCGGGCAGTAGACCGAGGTTATAAGGCAATCCCGCGAATGCGAGGCCGAGAACACAAGCGGTCAGCGCAGCGGCCACATGGGCAAGTGTCCGCAATGCGGGAGCCACAAGCGCGAGGAACGTGATCGGCATGGCAATATCGAGAGCAAGCCCTTCGGGCAAATCGCGCCCCACCAGGACGCCGAGTATCGTCCCGGCATACCACATCGGCGCGATCAGGCACATCGAGCCAAAGAAGTAGGTAATTCGTTCGGCCATGCTGGCCGAGGGGCGCGCCTCATATTCGGCCAAGGATTGTGCGCAGGAGTTGTCGACCAGGAGATAGGCGGCAAGCGCACGCTGCCAAAACGGTGCGCCACCGAGCCAGGGCGCGAGCGAGGCGGAGTACATCGCCATCCGCAAGTTCACCGCCAACGCCGAAACAAGGACAATAACCGTCGGCGCTTCTTCGACCATCAGTTGCAGCGCGGTGAGTTGCGACGCGCCCGCGATCACGAGCACCGAGAAACCGAGCACTTGTGCGATGTTGAGCCCCGCCTCCGTCCCGACCAGTCCGAACAGCATGGCAAATGGTGTCAGCACAAGCAGGAACGGCGCAGAATTACGCGCACCGCGCAAAAACGCGGAGGATCGGGTGGCGGCTGTCATGGGGTGTCTCTACTCTCCTGTCTCGGCGGTACCGGCAACGAGGGGCCGATGCAAGCAAGCGATCGGGGAACCACTGGCACGCTCGGCCTGATCCTGGCCGGTGGGGCGGGACGGCGTATGGGAGGAGCGGTCAAGGCTGCGCTAGAGCTCGGCGACACGCCCCTGATTTCTCGTGTAGCCGCGCGCCTGCGCCCGCAATGTGCCGCTCTTGCGGTCGCATCAGGGCCGGACCCCGCGCGCCTGCACCGCCTCTTGCCAGAGGACGCGATTGCACTCGAAGATCCCATCGCAGGCTACGCCGGCCCGCTTGCAGGCCTCCTTGCCGGCCTTACTTGCGCGAAAGACCGAGGGCTGCAGGATGTCTTGAGCGCTGCGGTCGATACGCCCTTCTTCCCGATGGATCTCGGTGCGCGCCTCTTTGCGCATCGGGGGGTTGCGCCCGTCGCCATCGCCGCCACCGAAAGCGGGGCTCATGGAACCTTTGGGCTCTGGTCAGTCGACGTTTTACCGTTACTGGAAGACACACTCCGCGCGCAGGCGTACAAGGTCATGGCCTTCGCGGACAAGGCCGGGTTCCGACTTGTGCCGTTCGAAGGAGAACCCTTTTTCAACATCAACACGCCCGATGACCTTGCCGCCGCTATACTCAAGCTCTGAGCCCCCTGCCCCGCCGCGCATCGTTCCGGGTTTTCCAGAGGACCAGCGCAACGCGGTCGCCGCGCTCTTCTGGGAAGCGTTCTCAGCCAAGCTGGGGCGGGTCATGCGGCCAGAAGCCAAAGCGCTGGACTTCCTCAAGCGGGCCCTCGCGCCCGAATTCGCGATCTCAGCGCTCGATGCGGACGGCAACGTTCTCGGGGTGGCGGGGATCAAAACCGTTACGGGCGGTCTAGTGACATCGGGGTTTGGCGATCTCGCCGCTGCCTATGGCTGGGCCGGGGCGCTCTGGCGGGGGCCGCTCCTCGACCTTACGGAGCGCAGGCTGAGCGACGGCCAATTGCTGATGGACGGTCTGTTCGTGGCATCCCGCGCCCGTGGCCTCGGCATCGGCTCCAAGCTGGTCGCCGAGATCGTCGCCGAGGCAGCGCGGCGCGGCTGCCGAGAGGTGCGTCTCGATGTGGTTGACACCAACCCTCGGGCGAGGAGCCTCTACGAACGGCTCGGGTTCGTGGCAACCCGTGTCGAGCAGCTGGGCCCCTTGCGGTATGTCTTTGGCTTTCGGACGTCGACGACGATGGTCCTGCGGCTTGGCGAGCCCGGTGCGTGCTAGTCAAAGGTTCCGGCGACCCGCCCAAGAAGCATAAAGGCGCGCGCCGTGCGCGTATCGGCGAGGGCGACGAAATCGGCGTCGGCGGCGCGCGGCTCAAACTCTGCAATCGTGTGGTCGAACTTGCGCAAGAAATGATGCGCAACATCGCGAAACACGGGGTCTTGCCGCATCCGCCCCGCCGCGAGCGACAGGCACGACCGGTCGCGCACCCCGCCGAGCGCTGCGATCCCCTTGCCCCGCTCGCCTTGCGCAAAGCGGCGCCAGACCTCGGGCCTTGCGAGATCCGGGGTGAGGTCGTCCATGTAGATCCCGTCTTCGGACAGCAGCGTCAACACATCCTGGGAGGACCGGATCAGACCCGCGCTGAAATGATCCTTGAGCGCGAGGCGCAAAGCATGAAAGCCCGCCGCGTCCCGTTCGTCTTCGGGAAAGTTGAGCGCGCGGATGAACTCTTCATTCGGAATGGGCTCGCCGTCCTGGTCCTCGGGCGGGCCGAGCGCAAGGCGGGGCTGCGCGCTCTCTTGCTGGGCTGCAGGCGCCTCCTTGCGCGCCGGTGCGATCCGCTCCGCGCGGGGCTGCGTGCCCATGGGGGCGATGGCAGCACCCCCGCCTTGCGTGAGACGTGCGAGGGCGGCCTCCGCTTGACGCTGGGCGCGGGCGATCTCGTCGAGCTTGGCTTCGACTGGCGCGCGGATGCCCGAGCCTGCGGCTTGGGTCTGTTGGATGGCAGAGGCGCGGATCGCGTCGACCGCTGCGGAGAGACGCTCACTCTCTTCGCGCAGGGTCCGTGCCGCGCGGGCCGACAGCGCCGAGACCCAGATCATTGCGACGGGCAAGACGACAGCGACGATCGCGACAATAAAGTTCAACCCGTTGAAACCGGCCGCGTTGCCCGAGGGCAGAAACATCAGCGCCGAGACCGTGCCCAGCACCCAGATCGCCGAGAGCACGAGGGCGACCGCGCTCGCGGGGTCCAAGGCGGGCTCGGGCCCTCTTGGCCGCGTCGCAGTCAGCGCCGGATCGGAAGCTTCGCTGCTCTCGCTCATGAACGGTCACGCACCTGTTGCTGTTGACGAGTTTGAGGGCGCCTAGACGTACTTCACCCCAAGAACTTCATAGCTCTTTTCGCCGCCCGGCGTACGTACCTCGACGCTGTCGCCCTCTTCTTTGCCAATCAAAGCCCGCGCAATCGGCGAGCGGACGTTCAACAGACCCTTTTCCAGGTCCGCCTCTGGTTCGCCCACGATCTGGTAGGTCTTCTCCTCGTCGGTGTCTTCGTCGACGATGGTGACGGTCGCGCCAAACTTGATCGGGCCGGAGAGCTTCGTCGGATCGATCACGTCGGCGAGGCTGAGCAGGCCCTCGAGCTCTTTGATGCGCCCCTCGATGAAGCTCTGCTTCTCGCGGGCGGAGTGATACTCGGCATTCTCGCTCAGGTCGCCATGCTCACGCGCCTCTGCGATGGCCTGGATGATGGCCGGGCGTTCGACGCTCTTGAGCTGCTTGAGTTCATCCTCGAGCGAGCTGGCGCCCTTTCGGGTGATTGGGATCTTGTCCATGGGATCGTGCTCGTATCGCTTGTGCCACCGCAAGGTGAGGATGCCGGGCGGCGTGTGCAAGTTAAAACCCGCCCAACGCGTTGGCGCCGCTCGGCCGCCGAAGTGGATGTTGCGGAAAGTCGCGTGCTGCGCAGGAGACGCGCTCGCCCGATCACGCGCCAAGACGTCGCTGCGTCCCGATTGACGTGGCTGTCCGCTGTCCGATATCGACACGCGACTTATTTTGTGGCGTGGCCCTGTGGAGTTGGGCGTTCAGAACACGAAGAGGCGACCGGTGCGATGAGTGATGTGACACGCGAGGCAATGGAGTACGACGTGGTGATCGTTGGCGCAGGTCCTGCCGGGCTATCCGCCGCGATCCGCCTCAAGCAGATCGACCCCGATCTCGAGGTGGTCGTCCTCGAAAAGGGCTCGGAGGTTGGCGCGCATATCCTCTCGGGTGCCGTGCTCGATCCGGTCGGCCTCGATCGGCTCATCCCCAACTGGAAGGACAAGGGGGCGCCTATCAACGTCCCCGTCCAGAGGGACAATTTCTATATCATCGGTGAGGCGGGCCAGCTGCGATTGCCGAATTGGATGATGCCGCCGCTGATGAACAATCACGGCAACTACATTGTCTCCATGGGCAATGTCTGCCGTTGGATGGCCGAACAAGCCGAAGAGCTTGGCGTCGAGATCTTCCCCGGCATGGCGTGCTCCGAGCTTGTCTACGGCGAAGATCGAAGTGTCAAAGGCGTCGTCGCTGGCGAGTTTGGCAAAGAGCCGGACGGCACGCCGGGCCCGGCTTATGAGCCGGGGATGGAGCTGCACGGCAAATATGTGATGCTGGGCGAGGGCGTGCGGGGATCGCTTTCAAAGCAGGTCATCGCAGCGTTCGACCTGGCTGGGGGGCGCGACCCGCAGAAATACGGCCTCGGCATGAAGGAGATCTGGGAGATCGACCCCGGCAAGCACCGCGAGGGCACTGTCACCCACACGATGGGTTGGCCCTTGGGCGGCAACGCCGGCGGCGGTTCTTTCATTTACCACCTGGACAACAATCAGGTCTATGTCGGCTTCGTTGTTCACCTGAACTACGAGAACCCCTACGTCTTCCCGTACATGGAGTTTCAGCGCTTCAAGCACCATCCTATGGTCGCTGAGCTCCTGAAAGGCGGCAAACGTATTGCTTACGGTGCACGTGCGATCTCCGAGGGCGGCTGGCAGTCGATGCCAAAGGCCGTCGCACCTGGCGTCGCGTTGCTCGGCTGTTCTGTCGGGCTCGTCAACGTCCCGCGGATCAAAGGCAACCACAATGCGATGCTCTCAGGCATCGAGGCCGCCGAAGCGGCCGCTGCAGCGATCAAGGACGGGCGCTCGGGCGACGAGCTGACCGCTTACGAGGATTTCTTGCGCAAAACCGGGCCGATCGCAAAGGACCTCAAGCCCGTGCGCAACGTGAAACCGCTGTGGTCGAAGTTTGGCCTCGTAGGCGGCCTCGTCCTCGGCGGGATTGACATGTGGGTCGGCAGCCTCACCGGTCTCAATCCCTTTGGCACACTTCGCCACGCCAAATCGGACGCCGAAGCCACGGGCGAGGCAAAGGCCTTCAAACCCATCGACTACCCGAAACCCGATGGCACGCTCTCGTTCGACCGGCTGACCAATGTCTCTTTCTCGATGACCAACCATGAGGAAAGCCAGCCCGCGCACCTAACGCTCAAGGACAAGCGCATCCCTGTCGAGATCAACCTACCCAAGTTTGCCGGTCCTTCAGCGCGGTATTGTCCGGCAGGCGTCTACGAGTTTGTAGAAGAAGAGGGCAAAGAAGCACGCTTCGTAATCAACTTTCAGAATTGTGTGCACTGCAAAACTTGCGACATCAAAGATCCGAGCCAGAACATCGTTTGGACAGTGCCGCAGGGGGGCGACGGTCCGAACTATCCGAATATGTGACACAGACCGCGGTTCAAATACGTGTCAGCCGCACCTCCTCTGTTGCCGCACGCGCTCTGCGGCCCTAGGCTTTTCAAATCGCAACGTCCGAGGTCCGAATTGTCCGTATTTCGCTGTCTGCATTCAACCATACGCCCCGGCGTCGTCGCAACGACGCTGAGCGTTGCGCTTGCGCTGCCCGCTTTTGCTCAGGATCGTGGCTTGGCCGGGCCCTACCTTGCCGCGCGCACAGCGCTTGCTGCCAATGACTATGAGGCCGCGGCGCGGTATTTCGCGCGGACGCTGATCCGCGACAGCCGCAACACCGAGCTTCTGCAGAGCGCCGTCGTCGCGCAGATGGGCCTCGGCAAGCTCTCCCGCGCGGTGCCGATTGCGCGCCAAATGCGCGAGACAGGCGATGGCGGGCAGGTGGCAAACCTCGTTTTGGCCGCCGATCAAGCTGCGCGCGAGGATTGGGACGCGCTGCTTGCAGACTTTGATGCCGGTATGTCTGTCGGGCCGCTCGTCGACGGCCTCGTCGAGGCATGGGCGGAGCTAGGTGCGGGCGATGCGGACGCGGCCGAGGCGCGATTTGATCAGATGGCAGACGAGCGCGGGATGGCGGCGTTCGGCCTGTACCACAAGGCGCTCGCGCGCGCGGTGGCCGGCAACTATGCCGGTGCCAACGAGATCCTTTCGGGTACGGACGACGCACCTCTGCGGCTGACACGCAGGGGCATCGTGGCCCACGTTCAAATTCTGAGCCAGCTCGGCCAGAACGACGCCGCGCTTGATCTTATCGCCGAGTATTTCGGCAATGATCTGACGCCCCGTCTGGAGCTCATCTCGGCCTCTCTTGAGGCGGGCGAGACTGTCCCGTTCGATCTAGTCGGCGATGCGCGAGACGGCGTGGCCGAAGTGTTCTTCACCCTCGCCAATGCCCTGCGCGGCGAGGCGTCGGACGGCTACACGCTGCTTTATGCGCGCTCAGCGCAAGCGATCCGCCCCGACCACACGGATGCGATCCTGATGAGCGCGGGCATCCTCGATACGCTCGAGCAATTTGACCTTGCGACCGACACTTACAACGAAGTCCGCCGGGAGGATCCGTCGTATTTCATTGCCGCGCTTGGCAGGGCGGAGGCGCTGCGCCGCGCGGGCAAGGAGGAGGCCGCCGTCGAGGCCCTCGTCCAACTGGCCGAGTTGATGCCCGAGCGCTCGCTCATTCACACGACGCTTGGCGATACACTACGCCGGATGGAGCGCTTTAACGAAGCCACCGAAGCCTATGACCGCGCAGTCGGGCTCTTCGAGCGCGACAGCCAATCCCAGTGGGTGGTCTACTTTGCCCGCGGCATCACCCATGAACGCGAGGACCGGTGGCCCGAGGCGGAGACCGATTTCCGTAAGGCGCTGGAGCTGAACCCGGGCCAGCCCTCGGTTCTCAATTACCTCGGCTATTCCTTCGTCGAGATGCGGACCAACCTCGAGGAGGCGATGCAGATGATCCGCGAGGCGGTCGCGGCGCGCCCAGATAGCGGACACATCGTCGACTCTCTCGGCTGGGGCCTCTATCGGCTCGGCGAATACGAGGAAGCGGTTGTCCATATGGAGCGGGCGGCCGAGCTCTTGCCCGTCGATCCGATCATCAACGACCATCTTGGCGACGTTTATTGGGCCGTGGGCCGCAAGGTCGAGGCGCAATTCCAGTGGCATCGGGCGCTGTCGTTTGATCCCGAGCCCGAGGATGCCGAGCGCATCCGCCGCAAGCTGGAAGTCGGGCTCGATCTCGTTCTTGAAGAAGAGGGCGCCGCGCCGCTGGAGGTTGCCGGAGACGAGGGCTAGGTGCCCGCGCTTCAGGTTTTCGCTCCGGCGAAGGTCAACCTGACGCTTCACATCACCGGCCAGCGGACAGACGGCTATCACCTTCTCGATACGCTGGTCGCCTTCGCCAGCGTTGGCGATCTCCTGAGCCTGTCACCGTCCAGCAGCGCGTCGATCACGGTCGAAGGGCCCGAGGCTGCGGACGTTCCAGCGGATACCGAAAACCTAGCACTTCGTGCAGCGATGCTTGCGCTCGGAGAGCATGGTGCGGCGCTGACACTCGAAAAGCACTTGCCCGTGGCCTCAGGCGTCGGCGGTGGCTCTACCGACGCTGCAGCTGCCCTGCGCGGAGCACTTGCGCTCCTTGACGAGAGTGCGCACAGCCTCCTCACTCTTGGGCCGGACATTCTGCTGGAAACGCGCTTTCGCCCATTGCTCAAGCTCGGCGCCGACATACCGATGTGCCTTCTGCCGCGCCCGCTTCGAGCTCGCGGAGTCGGCGAACGCATCGCCTTTGTCGAGCTGCCGCCGCTCCCCGCCGTTATGGTCAATCCGCGCGTCGCGCTCTCGACACCAGATGTCTTTCGCGCGCTCCGCACGCGTGCGCATCCGCCGATGCCGGAGGAACTGCCCACCTTCGACCATGCCGCGACGGTGATCGACTGGCTTAAAGGACAGCGTAATGACCTTGAGGAGGCCGCCAAAGGCCTGACCCCCCCAATCAATGCGGTCATGCGGGCCCTGTCGGAACAGCCCGGCTGTGGGCTCGCACGGATGTCGGGCTCTGGCGCCACCTGTTTCGGCCTTTTTGCCGCGCAGGACGACGCCAAGGCGGCCGTGGCTCATCTCGGGCGCACCCATCCTGACTGGTGGGTCGCTGGCTGCATTTTGGGAGATCAGAGCGCGGTCTCGCTGCCCCGCGCCCTGGCCTAGGGCGGGCGCTCAGTTGATCCGCGCGACGACGTAGTCTGCCAGGTCGATCAGCAGATCCCGGATTTCGCTTGGCGGCAGATCCGCGAGCGCGCGCTTTGCCGACGACGAAAAGGCCAGCGCATCGTGTCGCGTGGCGGCCAAGGCATCGTGCTTGGCCAAAAGCGCAAGCGCCGCTTCGAGGTCGCCGTCGTCCTGCCGGCCCTTGGCGATCGTGCGGTCCCAGAATGCGCGCTCGTCATCGTCTGCGTGAGCCAGAGCTTTGATCAGGGGCAGCGTCACCTTTCGTTCGCGAAAGTCGTCGCCCACGTTTTTGCCCGTCGCGCTGGTGTCTCCGTCATAGTCCAGTAAGTCGTCCACGATCTGAAATGACACGCCGAGCGCATCGCCATAGGCACGGAGCGCGGCGTTCGTCTCGGCGGGCTGCTCGGCGATGACGCCGCCGACCTCGCAGGCCGCCGCAAAAAGCGCAGCCGTCTTGCCACGTACGACTTGAAGGTAGATCTCCTCGGTCGTGCCAAGGTTTTGCGCGGCGGTGAGCTGCAACACCTCGCCCTCGGCAATCGTGGCGGCCGCATTCGATAGGATGTCGAGCACACGGATATGATCGGTTTCGACCATAAGCTGGAACGCGCGCGCAAAGAGGTAGTCACCCACGAGAACGGAGGACTTATTGTCCCACAAGAGGTTGGCTGTGGGGCGTCCGCGGCGCTGACCGCTTTCATCGACAACGTCGTCATGTAGCAGTGTCGCGGTGTGGATAAACTCAACCGTGGCCGCGAGCCGCGTGTGATGGCTGCCCGCGTACCCAAAGAGCTTTGCGCAGGCGAGCGTCAGCATCGGGCGAAGCCGCTTGCCCCCGGCCTCGATCAGATGCGCCGAGACTTCTGGGATACGCGGCGCGTGTTTGCTCGCCATACGCGCGCGGATCAGGGCATTGACTGCATCCATCTCGTTTGCGAGCAGCTCCGCCAGGCGCTCGTGGGGCTTAGTGACGGCATCGGCACGCAAAGCGGTGTCGGCCATAGAGGACCCTCCTCGACAAGGCCGCGCCCTGCCCTTACCTCGATCTTATGAAAGAGCTATTGCGCACGAACGATCCGACAACGACCGCGTATGCCAAGGCCCTGCTTGACGGAGAGGGGATAGACTACTTCGAGATGGACGTCCATATGAGCGTCCTCGAAGGGTCCATTGGGATCTTGCCTCGGCGCCTTATGGTCCGCGACAGGGATCTGTTTCTGGCCCGTGCCGTGATGCGCGACAACAAGATCGACGTCACCGAAGACAGATGACAGCAGAGGTCACGCGCGACGCGTTCCTCGGCGGTCGCGTGCTTCTGTGGCAACCGACCCGAGGATACCGCGCGGGCACAGACGCGGTCTTTCTCGCCGCGGCCTGCCCAGCGCGCGCGGGCGATCTGGTGCTCGACCTTGGATGCGGGGCGGGTGCAGCTGCGCTGTGCCTGGCCGCCCGCGTGCCCGGCCTGCGGTTGGTGGGCGTCGAGCGAGAGAGAGAGATGGCAGCGTTTGCACGCTGCAACGCGCGTGCCTTCGGCGCTGAGATGGGAGTCGTGCAGGCCGACCTCACGCGCTTGCCCGCGGGTCCACGCCAGATCGCCTTCGATCATGTAATCACAAATCCCCCTTACTTTGACCGCGATGCCTCGGTCCGCTCCGAGTGGCACCTTCGCGAGGCCGCGATGGGCGAGGTGACACCGCTGGAGCAATGGATCGGTGCCGCTGCGCGCCGTTTGCGACCCAAGGGCTGGCTGACGCTCATATATCGGGCCGAGAGGCTTGGTGACCTCCTCTCGGCCATGCAGGGCAAGCTCGGCAGCATCGCCGTCCAACCTCTCGCCCCGCGCGCGGGGCGACCCGCTGGGCACGTCGTGATTCGCGCGCGAAAAGGCGGCCGCGCCCCGCTCTCGTTGCATGCCCCCCTCGTTATCCACAGCGGCGCGCGGCACACCAGCGACGGTGACGATTACAGCCCCGAGATTTCGGCTGTCCTCCGCGCGGGAAAATCTCTTCCAGGTTTCGTGGCTTAACTGTTCCGCAACCTTTGGTCGCTGAGGTCTGGTGATGAAAGAAACGTGACAGACTCAGCGAAACGTGCTGCACTTTGTCTCACGTTCAAGTCAGAGAGGAGATGTCGATGTCCGTCAGCGCCCATGTCCAGGAACTCCGCAAAAAGCATGCGCATCTATCCGCCGAGGTAGAAGAGGCGCAGCGCAGCCCCGGAGTGGACCAGCTGCAGATCGCGACGCTCAAAAAACAGAAGCTCCGAATTAAGGAAGAGATCAGCCGCCTGACCGAGCACTGAACGCACGTTCGCGCCCGACACCTGCGGGGGACGGCCAAGCGCCCCCCGCCCGATGCCGCCCAATCCCGATGCCGCCCCCGCATAATGCCGCTCCCGCATGATGCCGACGCCGGCCTTCGGCCTGGCAGGAGCGTCACAACCGGTGACCTTTTCGCACCGCCCGTCCCACGAAATCAACACAACGCCATGCCCGCGCGCGCACCCGCGGTATACCCGCCGTGCGAGAGCAGCCTGGCCTAGGCTGGCAAGCGACGATGGGCGACAATGCGCGACACCGAAGTCAGAAACACCGAATTTGCGAGCCTCCAGGGCCCGATCGCCTATCTGACCGGTCAATATCCGCGGGCCTCGCATACGTTCATCCTGCGTGAAGTGACGGCGCTCCGGCGCTTGGGCCTAGACATCTGCACCTGTTCAGTCCGGCGAGAGCCGGAAGAGGAACTGATCGGGCCCGAGGAAGCCGCCGCCCAAGCCGAGACCTTTCACGTCCTGCAAACGGCGCGCCGCCCCTTTCGTTTGATCTCGGATCATGTCGCCGCGCTTTTGCGCGCACCGGGCGCCTATCTCAGCGCGCTTACGCTCGCGGCGCGGACGGGGCGACCTGGCCTTGTCGGGACGCTTAAACAGATCGGATACTTTCTCGAAGCAGGCGTGCTCGCGCGGCACCTCTCTCAGCGAGGCGTCGTCCACCTGCACAACCATTTTGCGGATTCGAGCGCCAATCTCGCGATGATCACGGCGCAGATGGCGCGCTTGCCCTATAGCTTTACGCTCCATGGCCCCGCCGAGCTCTTTGAGCCGCAAAGCTGGCAACTCGGCGAGAAGATCGCCCGCGCGCGCTTTACCGTCTGCATCAGCGCGTTTGCTCGGAGCCAGGCAATGCTCTTTTCGGATCGCGCGCATTGGGATGGGCTGAAGATCGTCCATTGCGGGGTCGAAATTAGCCGATATGGCGCGGCGCCCCCGCCGCAGCGAGACGGACTCGACCTCCTCTTTGTCGGTCGGCTCACCGGCATCAAGGGCATATTTGTCTTGCTCCAAGCCCTTGCCGGGCTTGGCCGACCCGACATCCGCCTGACGCTGATCGGCGATGGACCGGACCGCGGCGACCTCGAAGCCGAGGCAGCTCGCCTGGGTGTTCCCGCGCGCTTTCTGGGCTATCGCAGCCAAGCGGAGGTTGCCGACACGCTCAGCGACGCCGATGCGCTGGTCTTGCCGAGCTTTGCCGAAGGCGTGCCCGTCGTCTTGATGGAGGCAATGGCCAGCGCACGTCCCGTCATCGCGACCCATGTGGGCGGCGTGCGAGAGCTCGTAGCCCCCGAAGCAGGCTGGCTCGTCGCCCCCGGCGACGCAAATTCATTGGGCGACGCCATTCGTACCCTTGCCGAGACGCCGGAGGACGCGCGCGCCGATATGGGGCGGGCGGGCCGAGCCATCGTAGAGGACGCGTTCAACGTCGACCGGGAGGCCGCCAAACTCGCCCGCCTCTTTGCGCGCAGCGCAGCGCCTACCTCTGCAAGAGCAGACCGAGCCTGACATGTGCGGCGTTGCGGGGGTCCTCTGGCGGCCTGGCGCCTGGGCAAGGCGCGAGGCAGAGCACACCGTCAAAGCCATGGCGGACACGCTCATTCATCGCGGCCCGGACAGTGCCGGTACTTGGACAGATGTCGAAGCGGGGATAGCGCTCGGCCATCGCCGCCTTGCCATCGTCGACCTGAGTGCGGCGGGGCATCAGCCCCTGGGCTCCGCCTCGGGTCGCTTTGTGCTCAGCTACAACGGCGAAATCTACAATCACCGCGACCTGCGCGATGCGTTGCAGGCGTCGGATGCGGCCCCCGACTGGCGCGGCGCCTCCGACACCGAGACGCTCGCCGCTGCCTTTGACGCGTGGGGCATCGACGAGACGCTCGCCCGCGCGACGGGCATGTTCGCCATTGCGGTCTGGGACAGGGAAACCCGAACACTGTCGCTGGCGCGCGACCGCTTCGGGGAGAAGCCGCTCTACTACGGCTGGCAGGGATCTGGTCGGGAGGCCGCGTTCCTCTTCGGGTCAGAGTTGCGAGCCCTGCGGCGGCATCCCTCTTTTGCCGGCGAGATTGCGCGGTCGGAGCTGCCGCATTTCGCACGACACGGATACATGCGCACCGGACGCAGCATCTACACCGGCATCGCACAGGTCCAGCCGGGAGAGATCGTCTGCGTTGGGTCAGACGCCGGCATTGTGGAGCGCCGCTTTTACTGGAACGCGGCAGCCGAAGCGCAAGCCGTGCGCGCCGATGCGCCATTCACCGGAACCGAAGCCGAGGCCATCGCTTGCCTAGAAAGACGTCTCGAACGTGCCGTCGTTCGACAGATGATGGCCGATGTTCCGCTGGGCGCGTTTCTGTCGGGGGGGATCGACTCCTCGGTCGTTGTCGCATTGATGCAACGCAACGCCCTGCGTCCGGTCCACACCTACGCCATCGGCTTTCACGAAGGGCGCTACAACGAGGCCGAGCGCGCCAAAGCGGTCGCCGCGCATCTCGGGACGCACCATACTGAGCTTTATGTCGGCCCGGGCGAATTGCTCGACGTCGTGCCTAACCTTGCCGACATGTACGATGAGCCCTTCGCCGACAGCTCTCAGATACCGACACACATCGTCTCCAGCCTTGCGCGCCAGTCTGTCACCGTCGCACTGTCGGGTGATGGCGGCGATGAGCTCTTCGGCGGCTACGACCGATATCGAAAGGGTGCACATTTCTTTAGGGCTATGGCGCTGGTTCCGCTCGGTCTGCGGCGGGGGGCGGCTGCATGCGTCGCGGCGATGCCGCCGCGCGTCCTCAAGACGCTTTTGCGGCCCGTACGCAAGGCGGAGCTGGGAAAAGAGCCCAACGGCCAGTGGGCCCAACGGCTCGCAGTCTACGCGGCATCAGACGGGATCGACAGCTTTCATCGGGCGCTTTCCTCGCACACCCAACGGGCTGCTGCGCTGCTGCCCCGAGCGGCGCCGGACCCACTCGGCATCGGGGCGAACGGTGCCGGGCTGACGCCAGCCGAGCGCATGATGCAGCTCGATCTCGTGGGATATCTGCCGGGCTACATCCTGACCAAGGTCGACCGCGCCTCTATGGCCGTCTCACTGGAAACGCGCGCACCCTTCCTCGACCCTGCAGTCGCCTGCTTTGCCTTTTCCCTACCCGAAGCGATGAAGATCCGTGATCACAGCTCGAAGTGGCTCCTGCGCGAGCTCTGCTATCGCCTGCTGCCAAGGACCTTGGTCGACCGTCCCAAGATGGGCTTCGAAGTGCCCACTGGGGTGTGGCTCCGGGGACCGCTCAGGGAGTGGGCGGGTGATCTCCTCTCGCCAGACCGCGTCCGACGCCAAGGGTGGTTTGAGACCAGAGAAGTCCAGCGCATGTGGGACGAACACCAGTCAAACGCTTTCGATCACGGGCTCGGGCTTTGGCACATCCTCATGTTCCAAGCGTGGCTCGCGCGATGGCACGATTAACCTCGGTGCAAAGCTTTCGCTTTGGGAAACCTTTTGCGCAGATCTGATCAGGTTTCTTGGCCTAAGCATGGGATACGCGTGCCGGGCCAGAGGAGCAGGTTCGGCTATTCGAGCCTCACGACCGGAAGCTTGCCGTCCCGCCCTGACGCCGCGACGTGCGAGGACGATTTGGTTTAGCCGGATACGGGCTGGGGTTCCGCGCGGCTCGGCAGGAGGACCGAGCAACCCTGGTCTTTTGGGCCGCGTTTCAGCGGGTTGGCCCGCATAGACGCCGTTGCTTGCCACGAAAACGAAGGGGAAAAGCGCTATGGCGGCTTGGAACAGGAGCGCCGGACGCGCGCGGGATGCGATGCGGCGTGGATCCATCGGCTTTAGAGAATAGCCTGAACAAAGCAGCGGCTCGCAAATTGACAGATATGAAGACGTTCGCAGAGGACACGCCCCAATCAGAACGTCCAAGTGCCGACGATCGAGGCGTGGTCGTGGCTCGCATCGGAAAAGCCGTGCCAATGACCGACAGCCAGCCCCAAAGCGCATGATCCGGTGGAGCAATCCTGGTGAGCCCGGAAGGATTCGAACCTTCGACCAATTGATTAAAAGTCAACTGCTCTACCACTGAGCTACGGGCCCACTCAGCGGCTCGGCTCTAGGCGCAGCGGCCTTTCGGGTCAAGGAGGAATTGCCGCCGTCCCGGAGGGGGTCGCGTGCCGCGCGCGCGTCTTTGCGCAACCAGACTGGCGTCAGTGGTTCGCCGGAGTGATCGGGAAGGACGACAGTGATCGCGTCCCCCGGCGCGACCGTGCCGCTTTCCAGGACAATGCCCATGATCCCCGCCCCCCGCACCACCCGATTGCCGACGCGGAACACTACCGCGCCGAGAAGATCGGGCTGAAAGGCGTCAATCTGGGCGCATGGATTGCGAAGGCCGGTCACTTCGACAACCGCGTCTGCGCCGAGCGCGAGCCTTGCGCCGCGGGGCAAGGACAGAAGGTCGAGCCCGCGTTTTGTGACGTTCTCGCCAAGAACGCGCGGGCGCAGAGCGAATCCGGCTGTAGCGACCTCATCGAAAAGCTCCGCTTGGAGAAGATGGACCTGCCGCAGATTGGGCTGTCCGGGATTGCGCGCCACGCGCGAACGGTGCCTGACCGTGACGCCGGCATGGGCGTCGCCGGCCACGCCAAGACCGGCCACCAAATCGATCTTCTCCACCACGCGCTTGGAAAAGCGATGTGCCGCATCAGAGGCAACGGCGATCACCTGTGCCATCGCCGAACCTTGGAGGGGAGTTTGGACCCCCAAAACCTCGTTAAAGGATGTGGATTAAGCCGCATGCCGTCCCTATAAGAGCGCGCCATGACCAGTCTAACCCCTCCCGAAGGCCTGCCGTTTCGCAAGATGCACGGCCTCGGCAACGACTTCGTCGTCATCGACGCGCGTGCGCAGCCCGTGGCGCTGCCATCTGACCTCATCCGTGCGCTTGGAGATCGGAATCGCGGCGTGGGGTTCGACCAGCTTGCTCTGATCGAGCGAGACGCGGAGGCAACAGCGCGCCTCACCTTCTACAACCCCGACGGATCGCGCTCTGGCGCTTGCGGGAACGCCACGCGCTGCATTGCGAGGATGATCATCGAGGAGACGGGGCAAACGGACCTGATGCTTCGCACGGATCGGGGGCTCTTGCCCTGCGAGGACGCGGGGCACGGGCTGACGCGCGTCAATATGGGGCGGCCGCAGACGGCATGGCACGAGGTTCCACTTGCCAGGGAGATGGCCACTTTGCGACTGCCGATCCCCGGCGACCCCGTTGCGACCGGCATGGGCAACCCGCATTGCACCTTCTTCGTGGAAGACGCGGAGGCGGTCGACCTACCCAGCTTTGGCGCGGCGCATGAGACCCACCCGCTCTTCCCCGAGCGAACCAATGTCGAGATCGCCCAAGTCCTGTCGCCGACTGAGCTGCGCCTGCGGATCTGGGAACGCGGCACCGGCGTCACGCTCGCTTCAGGATCTTGCTCCTGCGCCGCGGCTGTCGCCGCCGCGCGGCGCGACCTCACCGAGCGCCGTGTCGCGGTCCGGGTCGATGGCGGGACGCTTGAGATCGATTGGAGCGAGGACGGCGTCTGGATGACCGGCCCGACGGCCCATGTCTTCGACGGCGTTCTATCGCCCGCGTTGCTCTCCGCTTACACGCCGGAAGAGGCCGCTTGATGGACGCGTCCCCGCCCCGCTTCAGCACGCTCGGCTGCCGCCTCAACGCCTACGAGACCGAGGCAATGCGCGAGTTGACCGCAGCTGCGGGGCTTAGAGACGCGGTCGTGGTCAACACCTGCGCGGTGACGGCGGAGGCCGTCCGTAAGGCGCGGCAGGAGATCCGGCGGCTCAAGCGGGAAAACCCAGGCGCACGCATCATCGTCACCGGCTGTGCGGCGCAGACCGAGCCGATGACCTTTGCCGAGATGCCGGAGGTCGACCACGTCATCGGCAACGCCGAGAAGATGCAGCCGGCGACATGGCAGAGCCTCGCAAACGGCTTTACGCCCGAGACCGAGCGGATCCGCGTCGATGACATCATGTCGGTCAAAGAAACAGCCGGGCACCTGATCGACGGATTTGGCGCGCGCAGTCGGGCCTATGTCCAGGTTCAGAACGGTTGCGACCACCGCTGTACCTTCTGCATAATACCCTTTGGCCGCGGCAACTCGCGATCGGTCCCTGCGGGGGTGATCGTCGAGCAGGTTTCGCGGCTGGTGGACCGCGGGTACGAGGAGGTTGTCCTGACCGGCGTCGACCTCACGTCCTGGGGGTCGGATCTGCCGGCCGCGCCGCGGCTTGGGGATCTCGTGCGCCGTGTGCTCAAGCTGGCCCCCGGGCTTAAGCGTCTCCGGATCAGTTCAATCGACTCGATCGAGGCCGATCCCGCGCTGATGACCGCCCTTGCCGAGGAAGAGCGGCTGATGCCCCATCTGCATCTCAGTCTGCAGGCGGGCGACGATCTGGTGCTCAAGCGCATGAAGCGGCGACACCTGCGCGCCGATGCCATCCGGTTTTGCGCCGAAGCGCGCCGGCTGAGGCCCGAGATCACCTTCGGGGCCGACATCATCGCGGGCTTCCCGACCGAGACGGAGGAAATGTTTGGCAACACCTTGCGGCTCGTGGAGGAGTGCGGGCTCACGTGGCTCCATGTCTTCCCTTACTCGCCGCGCCAGGGTACGCCGGCCGCGCGCATGCCCCAGGTTGACGGCCCGGCGATCAAGGATCGCGCTGCGCGGCTGCGCCGGCTTGGAACGGAACGCGTTCGCCTGCATCTGGAAGGCGCCGTTGGACGCGTGCACGATATCCTGATGGAGGCGCCACGGATGGGACGTACAGCGCAGTTTGCCGAGGTCGCCTTCAGCAGCGATCAGCCCGTCGGCCGCACGATCCGGGCCCGTGCCGAAGCTCATGACGGCACACGACTGCTCGCGCGCGCGGTCTGACCCGGGCCTGTGCGGCGATGCATCCCAACCCGATCTTCCGTCGCGAGGCGCGGGCGCGGCACGTTGCCTTCGTTCGGGACCGCGCTTTTGGGCAACTGACGCTGAACGGGCCCGAGGGACCGCTCGCGGCGCATGTCCCGATCCTCCTCGACGCCCCGGCGGAAAGTGCAGAGCTCCATCTCCTGCGATCCAACCCGGTCGCCCACGCGCTGACGGCGCCGCAGCCCGCGCTCTTCATCGTCGCCGGGCCCGATGCCTATATCTCGCCCGATTGGTACAGCGCGGCGGATCAAGTCCCGACGTGGAACTACGTCGCCGTGCATCTCCGCGGCACGTTGGAGAAACTGCCGCTGGACACACTCCGCCCCGTTCTCGATCGGTTATCGGACGCCATGGAGGAGCGCCTGCCCAAGCGGCCGTGGCGCAGCACCAAGATGTCGCCCGGCGTGATGGATCGGATGATGCGGTCCCTCGTTCCCTGCCGGCTCGTGATATCCGAGATCGACGGCACGTGGAAACTGTCGCAGAATAAACGCCAGGAGGATCGAGACGGCGCGATCCTCGGCATCGGCAGCGCAGCTGCGCCTGGCCTTGCACATCATGTGCTCGCCGCCTGGATGCGCTGCGTGTCAGAGGAGCCTTGATCGAGGGCCAGCCAACGCATAGGACAGCTGCGGTATCCCGTCGCACCCCTGGCGTGCGCACATCCGAATGAAGTTGACAGGCATGAAATTGTTAGTTGCCCTCATCGCGCTGAAACTCGCGCTTTATACGCTCACGGTCGTATTCGAATGACAGCCCTCGCGCTCTACCAGAACCCGGCGTCGCCCTTTGCCCGAAAGGCGCGCGTGGTGATTTCGGAGACGGGGCAGGACGACGAAATTGCTCAAATTGAGGTTATCGGCTCGCCAACTGCCAAGGTTGCGGCGGGCAACCCCAACCCCATAGGCAAGATCCCGTCGCTTACTCGGGCGGACGGGCCGACGCTGTTTGACAGCCGCGTGATTTGCCGCTTCCTGAATGCCCGCGCCGGCGCGGCGCTTTATCCTGATAACCGGATCTGGGATGTGCTGACGGTTGAGGCCTTGGCCGACGGCATTCTCGATGCGGCTGTGGCCATGGTCTATGAAAAGCGCTGCCGTCCGGAGGAAAAATGGAGCGAAGACTGGCTTGAAGGCCAATGGAGCAAGGTCGAACGGGGCATGACCGCGCTTGAGAGCCAGTGGATCAGTCATCTTTCGGGCCCGCTCGATATCGGACAAATCGGCGTCGGATGTGCCCTTGGATACCTCGATTTCCGCCATCCGGACAGGAATTGGCGTCAGGGCCGGGACACGTTGGTTGCATGGGAGCGTCGCTTTGCCGAGCGCCCCTCGATGCAAGCGACGCGCCCGAGCTGAGACGCGGGTGAAGACGACAGCAAAAGGACGGAAGCACCGCAAGGGTTCGACCAAAAGCGCGCAATGACGGGCTGTTAGCGCAAAAACCAAACGAATTGCGACAACCCGCCACGCCTGAAAGGCTCTGGCGGGTGGACGACCCTGCCTGCGCCCTCTAAGTAGCCACTTGATTGTGCGTCGTGCCGCCAGGACGCGCATTTTATGTGAATTGGAGACAACCAGAGACGCAGCGCCGTTGCGCTCTCCTGCGCGGGGGCGAGCCGGCGACAAGCCAACTAAAAGGAGAGCTACGTGTCCCAGGCTGAAGACCCCGACAGCACGCGCCGCGACTTCCTGTACTACGCGACCGCCGGCGCGGGCGTCGTCACAGCGGGAGCGGCCGTTTGGCCGCTCATAAACCAGATGAGCCCGACGGCGGATGTGCTGGCGCTGAGCTCGATCCGCGTGGATGTGAGCGCGGTCGAGATCGGTCAGCAACTGACCGTGCAGTGGCTTGGCAAGCCGATCTTCATCCGCCGGCGGACCGCGGAAGAGATCGAAGCGGCGCGTGAGGTGTCGCTTTCGGACCTACCCGATCCGCTGGCACGGAATGACAACATCGCTGGTGACGCGGACGCTTCGGACGAAAACCGCACACTCGACGAGGCGGGCGAATGGCTCGTCCAGTTTGGTGTTTGCACACATTTTGGCTGCGTTCCGATTGGCGATGGGGCGGGCGACTTCGGCGGGTGGTTCTGCCCCTGTCACGGGTCGCACTACGACACGGCCGGTCGGATCCGTCGCGGCCCAGCGCCAGAAAACCTGCCGGTGCCGCCCGCGCAATTCGTCGACGAAACAACAATCCAGCTCGGTTAAGTTAGGGAGACGCTCTTTATGTCCGGAATTCCCCACGACCATTACGAACCGACGACACAGGGCGAGAAGTGGCTTCACAGCCGCCTGCCGATCGTCGGCCTGATGTACGACACGATCATGATCCCCACGCCCAAAAACCTGAATTGGATGTGGATCTGGGGTATCGTGCTGACCTTCTGTCTCGCGCTGCAGATCATCACAGGCATTGTCCTGGTGATGCACTACACGCCCCATGCCGATTATGCGTTTGCCTCCGTCGAGCACATCATGCGCAACGTGAATGGCGGGCACATGATCCGCTATCTGCACCAGAACGGCGCATCGCTCTTCTTCATTGCGGTCTACGCCCACATCTTCCGAGGCCTGTACTACGGCTCCTACAAGGCGCCACGGGAGATCACGTGGATCATCGGCATCCTGATCTACCTCGCCATGATGGCAACCGCCTTCATGGGCTACGTTTTGCCCTGGGGTCAGATGTCCTTCTGGGGCGCCACCGTGATCACCGGTCTCTTCGGCGCCATCCCGTTTGTCGGCGATGCGCTGTTGGTTTGGCTGCAGGGTGGACCGGCGGTCGATAATGCGACGCTGCAGCGTTTCTTCTCGTTGCACTACCTGCTGCCCTTCGTGATCGCGGGCCTCGTGATCGTGCACATCTGGGCGTTCCACACCACGGGGAACAACAACCCCACGGGTGTTGAAGTGCGCCGCACGTCGAAGGAAGAAGCAGAGCGTGACACGCTGCCCTTCTGGCCATACTTTGTGATGAAGGACCTCTTCGCGCTTGCGCTCATCCTGACCATCTTCTTTGCCGTCGTCGGCTTCATGCCGAACTACCTTGGCCACCCCGACAACTACATCGAGGCCAACGCTCTTGCCACACCAGCACACATTGTCCCTGAATGGTACTTCTTGCCGTTCTACGCGATCCTGCGCGCGTTCGATGGCGAGGTATGGCTCGTGATCGCGGTGAACTGGATCACCTTCGGCATCGTCGACGCTAAATTCTTTGGGGTGCTGGCGATGTTCGGCGCGATCGTCGTCATGGCTTTGGCCCCTTGGCTCGACACATCGTCGGTCCGTTCCGGTCGCTATCGCCCGATGTTCAAGTGGTGGTTCGCCGTGTTCGTCGTGAACTTCTTTGTCCTGATGTGGGCGGGCGCCATGCCGGCCGAAGGGATCTATCCCTATATCGCGCTCATTGGGTCGACCTACTGGTTCGCCTACTTCCTGGTGATCCTGCCGCTACTCGGCGTCATCGAAAAGCCGCTGCCGCAACCCTCGACCATCGAGGAGGACTTTACCGCCCAACTCGCGGCGGCGAAGGCCAAGGCGACGGGCGGGGCGACCGTGGCGACCCCGGCCGAATGAGCGAGAAGGGAACTCGAACTGATGCTACGTAAACTCGCTCTTTCCACCGTTGCAGCTCTCGGCCTATCGGCCGGGGGCGCCTTCGCCGCTGGCGGCGCGGGCTATGTGGAGGATTACTCGTTCTCCTTTGAAGGGCCGTTCGGCACTTACGACCAGATGCAGCTTCAGCGCGGTTTGCAGGTCTACACCGAGATCTGCGCGGCGTGCCACGGCCTGCGCTATGTCCCGATCCGGACGTTGGGCGATCCAGGCGGGCCCGAACTGCCTGAGGATCAGGTCCGCGCCTATGCGGATATGATCGAGGTTTGGGACCCGACGCTCGACGATGGCTTTGGCGACTTCCGCCCAGCCACCCCTGTGGACCATTTCCCAGCGTCCAGTCTCTCGAACGCACCTGATCTTAGCCTTATGGCGAAGGCGCGCGCGGGCTTTCACGGGCCATATGGCACCGGTCTCAACCAACTCTTCCGCGGAATGGGCGGCGCGGAGTACATCGCTTCTTTGCTGACCGGTTACACCGGCGGCGACAAGGAAGAGGCGGGTGCCTTCCTCTATGAAAACACGGCCTATGGTGGTTATCTCGCCATGGCCCAACCGCTTTGGGGCGACGACGTCTTTTATGAAGATGGCACGCCCGCGACCATCGAACAGCAGGCTCAGGACGTCGCTGCCTTTCTGATGTGGGCCGCCGAGCCGAAGATGATGGCGCGAAAGCAGACAGGCTTCGTTGCCGTGATCTTCCTCGGCACTCTGACCATCCTGCTCTACTTGACGAACAAGCGCCTCTGGGCGCCAATCAAGGCCCGTGCGAAAACAACCCCGGCCGAATAAGAGCACCTCACACCGAGCTCAGGGGCGTGGCGAGAGCTGCGCCCCTTTTCACATCTCGTCGAGCGCCTCGAGAACCCAGCGCGTCCGGTCTTCGACCGAAAGCTTCGGCAAGTACAACGCGCGGTAATCGAGCCTCGGAAGCCCTTGCACGATCCGCCGATATTCAGCCTCTGCCTCGGCCAAGCCATGCCGTCGTGAACCGTCTTTCGTAAAAAGCTCGGGCCATGGCGGCGCGACAAGCACCGTCTCGGCATGGCGAGGCTGACCCGTCAGGCTTTCCTCCGCCGGTAGGCCAGTGAAAAACTCCAAGGCGAGGGCTGCATCCAGCGTGCCGCAGTCGAACATGACGTGGCCGCCGGGGCCACCGGAACGAAGTACGGCTCGAAGGTCGGCACTTGCCATGGCCAATGCACACCGTGCAAAGGCGACCTCATCGACCCAAGGCAGCGCCCGCCCGCCGGTGGAACGCTCTTCCGACACGATACGGCGCCCCGGTTCGGGCACCGTCTGCATCCCGCGCGCGACTAGCGCGTCGAGCAAGGTCGACTTTCCACCGGTCGAGCAGCCCATCAATAAGACTGGTTTTGTCTCCATGATCTCTCCGCTCCAATGCACCCACTGCGAAACACTGCATAGGCGCTGCGGCTTGAGCCGCTTCGGCCAAGCCGCTAAGTCCCTCCCAAGACGGGAGCAATCCATATGAGTTTCAACACGTTCGGCCACGTGTTCCGAGTGACGACTTGGGGGGAAAGCCACGGGCCGGCCCTAGGCGCTACAGTCGATGGCTGCCCGCCCGGCGTACCGATTTCAGCAGAGGCGCTGCAGGTCTGGCTCGATCGGCGCAAGCCCGGACAAAGCAAGTATACCACGCAGCGGCGCGAGCCGGATGCGGTCGAAATCCTCTCCGGCGTCTTTGAGGGGCAGAGCACCGGGACGCCGATCCAGCTCCTGATCCGCAATGCCGACCAGCGCTCCAAAGACTACGGCGACATTGTCGAGAAGTTTCGCCCCGGCCACGCGGACATCACCTATTGGCAGAAATACGGGATCCGTGATCATCGTGGCGGCGGGCGCTCCTCGGCCCGCGAGACGGCCGCGCGGGTCGCTGCAGGAGGCGTGGCGCGTGCAGCGCTGGCCGAGCTGGTCCCGGGTCTGCGGATCACGGGCTACATGGTTCAGATGGGCGCACAGCGGCTCGACCGGACGCGGATGGACCTAGCCGTTGTCGACACCAACCCCTTCTTCCTGCCAGACGCGCAGGCCGCATCGGACTGGGGCGCGTATCTCGACGCTCTCCGCAAGTCGGGCAATTCCGTGGGCGCGATGATCGAAGTGGCGGCCTCCGGCGTCCCCGCCGGGCTCGGTGCGCCGATCTATGCCAAGCTAGACACCGATCTTGCGGCGGCGATGATGTCCATCAATGCCGTCAAGGGCGTCGAGATCGGCGAGGGCATGGAGGCGGCCAGCCTCATGGGCGACGCCAATGCCGACGAGATCGGCCTCGGCCAGGACGGCCCAGTCTATTCCTCGAACCACGCTGGCGGGATCCTCGGCGGGATTTCGACCGGACAGGACATCGTGCTGCGCTTTGCCGTCAAGCCGACCTCGTCCATCCTGACACCGCGCAAGACAATCACGAAGCGGGGCGAGGCGACAGAGATCGTAACCAAGGGTCGGCACGATCCTTGCGTCGGCATCCGCGCCGTTCCGGTGGGCGAAGCGATGATGGCCTGCGTGCTGCTTGACCACCTTCTCCTCGACCGTGCGCAAACGGGCGGCGCGCGCGGAGCGATCGGCGAACCCTGAACGCGAAAGCTTGGCAGACGCGTACTGGGCGCACCTGCCTACGGAATGAGGCCAAAAGGTCGTCGTGTCAAAGTGCGAGAAAATTGATCGGAGCGCGGTCCACGCGGCCGGCTGCGCACATTCGCGTTAGCTCGTGGCGGCGTTAAGCGCGCGGTCCATGAGCTCTTTGATCGAACCCTGCCGTGTATCGGCGACGATCCGGCCCAGCTCCTCTTCGCCCTTCAGCACGACAAGCGTGGAGCGCCGCGGTATCGCGAGCTCCGCGACAAGCATGCCCGAGCGCCAGGTATCCCAGTCGACCTTTACGAATGTGATCGCGCCATCGTAGGCCGGGTTTTCGTCCCGCAGCGCTTGTATCGCGCGCCCCTGTGCGCGGCACGTTCCGCACCACGTGGCGGAGAAATCAAGAAAGAGGGTCTCGCCCGCCGCAAGCCGCTCTTGCACGAGACCATCGGTGTAATCCAGCATCTCGGCCTGGGCCGGGAGGGCAAGAGTGGCGGCGCTCACGGTCGAAGCGGCAAGGAAGGTACGTCGGTCCATCGGATCGGCTCCTTTGGTCAGAGGGATACGGAGAGGTCTTGCAGCCACACCGGCATATGGTCGAGCGCCCAGGCTTCGGCCACGTGGTGCACGTTGAAAAGAAGCGCCACACCCACGGCGGCAAAGAGCGCCCCCATGATCGGGCGGCCGCGCGTGGCCACGGCGTTCATCCAAGCGCGGCGTCGGGCAAGCGCCGAACGGGCGCCATAGGCCAACAGGACCACGACCGTCGCCACGCCAAAGGCGAAAAAGAGCATTATCGCTCCGGCAAAGACGAGGGACGTGCCTTGGCTCGCAAGCGAAATCGCGGCCCCAAGTGTCGGGCCGACGCACGGGCTCCAGACTGCGCCCAAAAGCGCGCCGCCGAGCGCTTGGCCGCTGAGGCCCGACCGGTCGACCTCATCCAGCCGCGCATCGGCGCCCGAGGCAAACCCAGCCGTCGCCGTGGCAAAGCCCTCGGACAGCCGCGGCACCATGAGCACGAGCCCGAAGACGATCATCATAACGGCGGCGGCATCGCCAACCACATCCTCGGTGAGCCCGACGGAGCGCCCAAGCGTGGCGACGCCGATCCCCAAAACGACGAAGGAGGCGCAGAGCCCGCCCGCCAGGGCGAGGGGGCCAAGGCGCGACCCTTGCGCCGCGGAGGCGAGCACGATCGGCAGAACCGGCAGAATGCAGGGGTTGATGAGGGTCAACAGACCGGCGCCATATGCGAGAAGGAATTCCATGGCGGGCTTATGCGGCAGCCTGCCGCGGCTGTCACCTCACCTCTGGCGCGGGCTTGCTCACAGCTGCGTCAGCGGGGCCCTGCCGCGACACCTGCACCGCGAGAATGCCGCCTGCGATAATGAGAACGCCCACAACGTCGAACCACCCGATGGCCTCGCCCAGCAGCAGCGCCGCAAACGCAACGCCAAGAAACGGGTTAAGGAAGTGGAAGGTTGCCGCGCGCGTGGCGCCGATCCGGCGCACGAGCCAGAACCAGACAAGTGTCGCGGCAAGGCCCGGCACGAGCGTGGTGTAGACGAAGGCCCCGAGCAGCGTCCATGACGGCGTGAACGACCATGTCTCAAGAAGCGCCGCAGGAATGAAGAGCGCCGCAGAGCCGACGAGCATCTGCAGACCCACAATCATTAGGATGTTCCCGCCCGAGGAGGCGCCACGCAGCGCAAGTGTGGCAAAGGTCAACGCCAGCACGCCGAGGATGCAAAGAAGAACGGCGACCGGGTCCGCCCCGCCCTGTAGCCGTGTGCCCATGATCAGGGCAACACCCGCAAACCCGGCACAGAGGCCCGCGATCCCGCGAAACGACAGCTGCTCTCCGAAGGCGAGCCAGGCGGCAACGGCAACGAGGAGCGGCATCGTCGAGGCGATGATCGCTGCGAGCGAGGCGTCGATCGTCTGCATGGCGACGAAGTTGAGCCCGAGATAGAGCGCGTTCTGGCAGATCCCGAAGAGGATCGTGCCCACCGCCTGCTCTCGCGTCAGACGCCAGGATTGACCCAGAGCGGCGGCAATCCCAACGGCTATCAGACCAGACAGAAGAAACCGCACAGAAAGCGCCACAAGCGGCGGGGCATCGGCAACGATCAGGCGCGCCGACGTAAAGGCCGAAGACCACATCGCTGCAAAGGCGAGGCCCATCAGAAGTGCGCGCAGGTCCATCGGGCGGGTGTCGGGCTCGCGTTAGGCCGGCGGTTGCCAAAGCTCGACGGGGTTGCCCTCCGGATCGTGGATGCGGGCAAAGCGGCCGTGGGGCCCGTCCCACTCTTCCCGCATCTCGGCATCGATGCCGGCCGCGCGGAGCTGGGCGAGTAGCGCATCGAGATCGTCCACCCGGAAGTTTAGCATAAACGCCCGGTCGGCGGGGAAGTAATCGGTCTGATCGGGAAAGGGGGCAAAGACGGTAAAGCCCGCTTCCTGCTGCCACGGCGCGCCGCCCTCCGAGGGAGCAACGCCAAGATGCTCGGCATACCAGGCGGCGAGCGCCTCCGGGTCCTTGGCGCGAAAGAAGAAGCCGCCGATGCCCATCGCCTCAGCCATGTCTAAGCTCCTTTGATATGCGGCGCCCCAACGAAAATGGGCCGCCCCTGGGGCGACCCTTTCGCAATCCAGAGCTTGAAGCAAGCTCAGCCGTTCACGCTGTCCTTGAGCGCCTTGGCGATGGTCACCTTGACCTGCTTGTCGGCTTCTTTCTTGATCTGCTCGCCGGTGGCCGGATTGCGTACCATCCGCTCGGGCCGTTCACGGCAATAGATCTTTCCGACGCCCGGAAGCGTGACGGCACCACCAGAGGACACCTCATCGGTGATGATCCCCGTGATCGCGTCGAGGGCGGCGCCCGCCGTCTTCCGGTCGACTTCGATCTTCTCGGCGAGCGCTGCGACAAGCTGCGTTTTCGTCATCGGTTTGGTGGCCATGTATGATCTCCTCGTGTCCGCCCCTCTCTAGGGGTATCTTTTCGTGATTCTACGCAATCTAGAGTTCGCACACAACGTGTAGTGGCTCTTGGCCCAAGAAAACAAGGCTTTTCGACGGTTCTGTGCCCTAAAGGAAAGCCGTTTCCTCGAAACTGCGGAGCTTGCGGCTGTGCAGGCGCTCGAGTGGCATCTCGCGCAACGCCTCCATGGCTCGGATGCCGATAAGCAGGTGCCGCGCGACTTGCGTCTTATAAAACGACGAGGCCATCCCCGGCAGTTTTAGCTCGCCATGGAGCGGCTTGTCGGAGACGCAAAGGAGCGTGCCGTAGGGGACGCGGAAGCGAAAACCGTTCGCAGCGATCGTTGCGCTCTCCATATCGAGCGCTATGGCACGGGATTGTGAGAGCCGCTGGACCGGGCCCGATTGGTCGCGCAACTCCCAATTCCGATTGTCGACGGTTGCGACGGTACCGGTGCGCATAATCCGCTTAAGCTCGAAGCCTTGCAGCTCGGTCACTTGGGCCACGGCGTGTTCGAGTGCGACTTGCACCTCTGCCAGCGGCGGGATCGGGACCCAGACCGGAAGATCGTCGTCAAGGACCTTGTCCTCGCGCAGATAGGCATGGGCGAGGACGAAATCCCCCAGCGCCTGTGTGTTGCGCAGCCCGGCGCAATGGCCAACCATGAGCCAGGCATGGGGGCGGAGGACGGCGATATGGTCTGTCGCCGTCTTCGCGTTCGAGGGGCCGACACCGATATTGACCAGCGTGATCCCCTGACCGCCCGGGCGCTTAAGGTGATAAGACGGCATCTGTGGCAGCTTGGCGGGGCTTACCAGCGCAGCCTCGGCATCCGTGACCTCGGCATTGCCCGGCCCGACAAAGCTTTCATACCCGCTCTCTGGGTCCGCGAGCATGGCGCGCGCATAAGCCTCAAACTCCTGCACATAGAACTGGTAGTTCGTGAAAAGGACATGGTTCTGGAAATGCTCGGGATCGGTCGCCGTGTAGTGCGAGAGCCGTGCGAGCGAATAATCGACGCGCTGCGCGGTAAAGGGCGCGAGGGGGCCGGAACCGTCCTCATGGCTATAGGAATAGCCGTTGACGATGTCGTCGTTCGTCGTCGCGAGATCCGGAACGTCGAAGACGTCGCGCAGCGGAAAGTCGAGAGCGCCCTCCTGCGGCACGGTCGGATCGTCGGCGCCTGCCATGGCGAAATGGATGGGGATCGGCGTCGTCGACGGGCCGATCTCAATCGGCTGGCCATGGTTTTTAATCAGCAGGCCGATCTGCTGGACGAGGTAGTTGCGAAAAAGATCGGGCCGCGTCACCGTCGTCGAGTACGAGCCGGGCATGACGACATGGCCGAAGGAAAGCCGTGAATCCGCCTCGGCAAAGCTCGTCGTCGTCAGCCGGATCTCGGGGTAAAACGCGCGGAACCGGCTCGTCGGACGTCCTTTGAGCACAGTGTCGGCGAAGTGTGCGCGCAAGTAGCCGAGAGCGGACTCGTAGAGCTCCCGAAGTCGGTCCACCGCAGCGACGGGATCGTCGAAAAGCTGTGGCGCTGCCTCCTGTGGAGACAGAAGCGGGATGATGCGGTCGCTGACGGTCATGCCGGAAAGGCCTTATGGGGGAGCGCGGAGCCCGCGCCCCGCTCGCGCGCAACCTTCCTCATCCAGCCTGCCGATGCAACCGGCGATGCGTCGCCATCGGCCAGGACATGCCGGGATACCGACGGGCAGCCAAGCCGTTTGGGGCGGCCGAGCGCCTCGCCCGCGCGCAGCAGGGGTGGCCAAGACAGGGGCGGCATGATGGACTAGCCCTGCCCGTCCCATCTGCCCCTCCGCGGCCAGCCGAAAGGAGCCCGCCATGAATGCCCCCGCCGTCAATATCGCCCATTGGGAAGAGCGGGTGGACCTTGCCGCAGCCTTTCGCTGGGCCGCGCGGCTGAATTGGCACGAAGCGGTCGCCAACCACTTCTCGCTTGCGGTCAACCAGGACGGAACGCGCTTTCTCGTCAACCCGAACAAGCAGCACTTCTCTCGCATCCGGGCCTCCGACCTCATCGAACTCGACGCCAACGACCCCGACACGTTGAGCCGCCCCGGCGCGCCGGACCCAACGGCTTGGGGCCTCCATGGCGCGATCCACCGCCAATGCCCCCATGCCCGATGCGCGATGCATGTGCACTCGACTTTTGCGACTGTGCTTGCCTGTCTCGAAGATCCGCGCCTGCCCCCGCTCGAGCAGAACGCCTGCATGTTCTACGGTCGCCAAGCGCTTGATGCCGAGTATGGCGGGCTCGCGCTTGAGGAGGAGGGCGAGCGCTGCGCCGGGCTCTTGAAGGATCCAAGGATGAGCGTGCTCATCATGGGAAATCACGGCGTGATGGTGATCGGCAAAACGGTCGCCGAGACATTCGACCGGCTCTATTATTTCGAACGCGCGGCAGAGACCTATGTACGCGCCCTGCAGACAGGGCGGCCATTGCGCGTCCTCTCCGATGCCGTTGCCGAAAAGACCGCTGACGAGCTTAACGATTATCCCTCGGCCGGGGAGGCGCATCTCAGGGAGCTGCGCGAGATACTGGACGCCGAGCGCTCCGACTATGCGACCTGAGCGGCGATGACATCGCTTCACTGTCCGCGAGGCTTCCCCCATGACTGAGCGCCTTCTCCTCTCGCTCGGGCACGGCTATTCCGCCCGCGCCTTGGCGCGGCGCCTTGGTAGCGAGTGGCAAGTGATCGGCACGACCCGGACCGAGGAGAAAGCCGCGCGGCTGACCAAAGAGGGCATCACGGCGCGGATCTGGCCCGGCACAGACCTCAGCGCCGACATTGCCGCAGCGACACATGTCCTGGCCTCCGCCGGCCCCGGGTCGACGGGCGATCCGTTTTTGCCCGAGATCGCCGGCCCGCTCCGCAAAGCACGCCCCGTTTGGGTCGGCTATCTCTCGACCACGGGTGTCT
The DNA here is from genome assembly GCA_038745585.1 of Pseudomonadota bacterium. GTDB lineage: Bacteria > Pseudomonadota > Alphaproteobacteria > Rhodobacterales > Rhodobacteraceae > HLUCCA09. The sequence goes on along the minus strand of JBCDLH010000006.1, from coordinate 195,540 downwards.
ATGGCGACCATGGCGGCGCTTGGGTCGACGAGGACACGCCGCTTGTGGCATCGACCGAGCGCGGCGCGCGGCGTGTGGAGGCCGAGCAAGCCTGGCAGGCGCTTGCCGATGCGGCGGGCTGGCCGCTCCACATCTTTCGGCTCGCCGGGATCTACGGGCCCGGCCGCGGACCCTTTGCTAAGGTCGCGCGCGGCGAGGCCAGGCGGATCGTTAAACCCGGACAGGTTTTCTCGCGCATCCATGTCGACGACATCGCCCAGGTGCTCGACGCGTCGATCGCCGCCCCTGTCCTTGGCGGACGCGCCTATAATCTCTGCGATGACGAACCCGCCCCGCCGCAAGACGTCCTGGCCTATGCTGCCGAACTCCTGGGCGTCCCCGCCCCGCCCGAGGTGCCCTTCGAGAACGCCGCGCTGAGCCCGATGGCGCGGAGCTTTTACGCCGAGAACAAGCGCGTAAGAAACGACCGGATCAAGGGCGAACTCGGCGTGCGCCTCCTCTACCCGACCTATCGCGAGGGGTTGCAGGCCCTGCGCAGCCAAGAGCTTGCGGAAAGCGGGGAGTAAGGCGGACGCTATGGACGAGATCGTCATCCTCACCGGCGCCGGCGTTTCGGCCGAAAGTGGGCTTGGCACATTCCGCGACGTCGGCGGGCTGTGGGACACCTACGACCTCGAAGATGTCGCCACCCCGCAGGGCTATTCCCGCAATCCGGCTCTGGTACACGACTTTTACAATGCCCGCCGCGCCAACTGCGTCGGTGCTGCCCCCAATGCAGCCCATTATGCTCTGGCCGAGCTAGAGGCGGCGTGGCCCGGCCGCGTCTACCTTGTAACGCAAAACATCGACGATCTACATGAACGCGCGGGCCATAAACGGGTTCATCACATGCATGGTGAACTCATGCGCGCGCTCTGCGCGGCCTGCGGACACCGTTGGGACGCGCCTGCCGAGATGTCGCCCGCTACGCACTGCCCCAAATGCCATGCGTCCGCCGCCCGGCCGGACGTCGTCTGGTTCGGAGAAATCCCCCACGGCATGGAGGACATCTGGAGCGCTTTGTGCAGGGCCGATCTCTTCGTTTCGATCGGAACGTCGGGCACGGTCTACCCCGCAGCCGGCTTTGTTGCCGAGGCCGCGGCCCACGGCGCTGCGACGCTCGAGCTGAACCTCGACCCCTCCGACACCAGCGCATACTTCGAAGAGCGCCGCCTCGGCCCCGCCACAGAGCTCGTCCCCGCCTGGGTCGCCGAAATGCTGATGCACAAGCAGAGCGCATGACCGGCCCCTACGCCGCAAGGCTCGACGCCCTGCGCGCACAAATGCGCAAGACCAGCACCGATCTCGTCGTGCTCGGCCCGTCGAGCCACATGGCCTAGCTGGCCGGGCTCGACCCGCATGGCGACGAGCGGCCGGTGCTTCTCGTCGTTGCGCAGAGCGATGCCGTAATACTGCTTCCCGGGCTGAACGCCGATGCGGTGCGCCAGCATACGTCCCTTCCATTTCATGTATGGACCGACGAGACCCGTCCCCGACGCCGCGCTGGACGGCCTCCTGGCGGCGTGCAAGGTAGCGCCAGGGCTTAGTGTCTCAATCGATGAGACTATGCGCGCCGACTTTGCGCTCCTCCTGCTCGACGCGCTCAATGCCCCCCGCCGCAGCTTTTCGCACCGGACAATCGGACCCCTGCACGCCCGCAAGGATGCATATGAGATCGCCAAGCTTCGGGCGGCCGCGCCGGCCAACGATGCCGCGGTGAAAGAAGCGGTCGCAGGGCTCGACACGGGGATGACGGAGCGCGACGTGGCGGGGCTCATCCAAGAAGGTTAACGCGCGGCTGGCGCACAAACTGATTTCACAATCGTGGTCTTTGGCGAAAACGGCGCCTTTCCGCACCCGCATATCGGGCCGACCGTGCTTGCCCTCGGCATGGGCATCTAGATCGAGACGGGCTGTCGCTTGGCGAGTATCCTTCGGACATGGCGCTGAGCTTTGCCTTTGGCCCGTAGCTCGCGGATTTCTCCGACCTGCGCGATCTGGTGAACGCCGCCGTCGACACCGCGCTCGCCGCCGCCAAACCCGGCGTCGAGGCGCGCGCGGTGGACCTCGCAGCGCGGGGCGTGAGCAACGAGGCGGACTACTGCGCGCAGTTCATCCATCGGACGGGCCACGGCATCGGCACCAGCATCGGCATCGACGTTCACGAACCTCCGTGGATCACGGCGACATAGACCACGCGTCTTGAAGAGGGCCATGTCGTTACCATCGAGTCTGGCATCTATCTCTCAGGGCGCTTCGGGATCCGGCTCCAAGAGGTCGACATGCTGCGCGCGGATGGGCCAGAAATCCTGTCCGAGTTGCTGCGCCTCTTGCCAGACATCGCGACGCAGTCTTTTACAAAATACTGATTTTAAAGACTTTTTTCAGAAAAGATCTGCGCTAGGTGACTGTCGCGTGCGCGACATGCAGGCATGCCTCCATGCCAGGAAGGGATGTTGGGCAACACGACTATGGCAACCCTTTAAGCGCTGTTAACTATATCCTAATCCATTCGGCGCATCTCACAGCAAACCCAGCGTAAACGGTGAGGGTGGGCCTAGGGCGCCGCCTGTGTGATATGAAAAAGGCACCCCCGCGATGACGGACACGCAAGCGCCGGTCTTGACCGGGCTTACGATGCCCGCGGACGTCAAGGTTGGCGGCGGCGATGCAACCCTGACCTACTCTGTCGCTGCGAGTGACGACACCGCCGTCGCTTCTGTCTGGATCACCTTTGACCGGGCGATCATCGGCAGCGCCGGGCCAACGGCGATCTGGCTGATGAGCCCGGATTTCGGTGAGGACTTCGCCCAAGGCCCGATCTCGCGCCAGCAAACCATCAGCCAGTTCAACACAGCGGGCCCCGTAAACATCGTCGATGTCACGGTCTACGATGCCGCTGGAAACGCCACGAGCTATGACCCGGCCGCGCTGCAAAGCCTCGGCGTTTCGACCGGGTTCACGATTGCCGACACCCTCCCCGACACCGCCCCGCCGGTGCTGACCGGGCTCACCTTGCCCGAAGAGGTCGACATCACGGACGGCACGGTCTCGGTGAGCTACAGCGTCGCCGGCTCCGACGACCGTGAGGTCGATGCAGTGTGGCTGACCTTCGAGCGCACCGCGTCGGGGACAAACCCCGCGGGCAACCGCTGGCTGGTCTTTGACGAGGTTGGCGAGGATTGGGATGCCGGTCCGATTACCCGCGAGATCGACATCCGCGGCGATACGATGCCGGGCGAGGTCGTGCTCTACTCCGTCGGTGTCTACGATACCGCCGGGAACTTGACGACTTACTATCGCACTGACCTCGAAGGGTTCGGTTATCCGATCGGCTTCAGCATTGCCAATGCCAATGTCGCGGCGGGCTTTTCCCTTTCGGCAGAGAGCGTTCCGGGCGGGCTGATGCTGTCTCTCCAAAGGCTCGGCGCGCCGCTCGTGACGCCGGAGATCGGCCTTGTCCTGCGGATCAGCGGCGCGCTTTCTGGCCCGCCCAGCGCAACGCTCGGCACGTCGGGCCAGCTTGAACAAAGCATTGAAAACGAGGGAGGCGCGCACGTCCTGCGCCTCACGGCGGACCTGTCGAACACCGCCGTCTCTGGCGTCGATCTTTTCGATATCGCACTGCCGCTCGCCGCGCCGCAGGCGTTAGAGGTGTCCGTTCTCGCCATCGAGGTCGACGGAGACTTGTCCTACATCGAGGCCCTGCCGGACATCGTGGCGGGTACGCCGGCGGCAGAGGTGCTCAGCGGCGTTGGAGCAGCGGCAGCCCTCCTCCTCAGCGGTGAAGGCGACGACACACTTCAAGGCGGAACCGCGGATGACACGCTGACTGGTGGGGAGGGCGCGGACCGTTTCGTGATCGGCCTGGGCGGGGGCGCGGATCGGATCACCGACTTTGCCGACGGGACCGACCTTCTCGATCTGACAGCGTTCGGCCAAGCGGCCGGTCTTGATGCCGTGGCCAACGCCGTCGACGGGCCGGAGGGGGCCGAGATCTCGCTGGCCGGCAGCGCCAAACTCATCCTCCAAGGGATCTCGGCCACGCAGCTCGGCCCTGAAGACACGACCTTTGAACTCGGCCCGCCACCGGCCGATACGGTGATGGAGGTCCAGCGCCTCACACTCAGTGGAACCGAGCAAGTCGTGCAGCTTGCGCATACCTTCAACGATCCGATCGCCATCGCACGGGCTCCATCGCTCAACAACACGACCCCCGTCGCCGTTCGTATCACCGAGGTCACGCCAACGAGCGTGCGCCTATCGCTCCAGCGGCCCGACTACCTAAGCAGTCTGCACCCGGTCGAGGAGGTCACGCTCGTCGTCGTCGAGGCCGGCATCCACGATATCGGTGCGTCGACGCGGATCGAGGCTGGTCGAGTGACGACCGGACCAGAAAGCACCCTTGTCCAGTATGGCCTTGGATTTGCCGAGACGCCGGCGCTCTTCTCGCAGGTGCAGACGGCGAATGACCCCGACTACGTCATCACACGAAAACGAAAGGGTGACGGAGACGGGTTTGACGTCTTCCTGCAGGAGGAAGAGGCGGCGACTGATCCTCAAGGTCGCATAGCCGAAGAGGTCGGCTGGATGGCCGTTTCACCTGGCATAGATCAGCTGTCACTCGGCCAGATCGAAGCGGCAGCAATCGAGCGCGCCGTCTCCGATGCCCCAATGGCGCAACCTTTCCAGAGCCCTTTTGCCCAAACGCCCGAACTCATCACCTCGCTCGCATCCTATCGTGGCTACGACCCGAGCGTCTTGCGCCTGTCCAACATCGAAAGCACCGGTTTCGACGTCTTCGTTCAAGAGGAGCAAAGTCTTAATCTCGAGACGACGCACAACTTCGAAGACTTGCACTACCTCGCGTTGGAGCAAAGCGGGACGGTCTCTGGCGCGTCTTATGTCCAAGTGGGCGAGGTCCGTTCCGTCAGCGCCGATGACGCGTTTACGACGATCTCGTTCGGCGCCGAGTACGACAATCCCGTGGTCTTCGTGCAGCCCCTGTCCTACTTGGGTTGGGAAGCCGCCGTCATGCGGATCGTCAACGTCACATCAACGAGCGCCACGATCTATGTGCAGGAGCCCAACAGCTATGGCGGAGGCCACAAGGCCGAGACGGCAGCAATGCTCGTCATGGAAGCCGGGCAGCACACTCTGGCCGATGGCCGGCAGATCGAAGTCGGCACGCTGCAATCGGATCTGCTGAGCTCCGATGGCTTTGAGAGCATTAGCTTTGCGCAGGGTTTTGCCGCGACACCTATCATCGTGAGCCAAGTGCAGAGCCGCAAAGGTTGGGACTTTGTCGTCACGCGCCAAGACAAAGCGAAATCATCCGGTTTCGACATCACGATGCAGGAAGAGGAAAGCCTCAACGGGGGCCAACATGCCACAGAGACCTTGGGATGGATCGCCGTGGATCCCGGGGTCGGCACATGGTCGGGCTTTGCCTTTGAGGCCGGCACGACGGGTGCAAGTGTCGATGAAGTGGTCCGCACGACCGAGTTCTTGGCCCCTTTTTCTGCGGCGCCGAACGTTGTTGCCGGCCTTTCCAGCTTTCGCGGTGCAGACCCCGCAATGATACGGACAACGGGCATCACCGCCGAGAATTTCAGCGCTTTTGTACAGGAAGAGATCAGCAGCGATCCGGAAACGAACCATACCTTTGAGAGCATCGACTACTTGGCGTTTGGTGGAGACGGGCCGCTTTATGCCCTGGCTGAGACGAGCCAGGTGGGGGGCGGTCCAGCCGGAGATATCGACGTGCTCGATGGGATCGGAGGATCGGCCAGCGACCTCTGGACCATGACCTAGGCGCGCTCGGCACGTCGGCACTCAGCCGAAAACACCCACGGTTGACACCGGGCGAGCCATGCTGTGACAGAGAGCAACCCCGGGCCGCCAAGGGCCCTCCTCACGTGGACCGGGCAAGTGGAGGAGGCCCACACATGTCCATCACTCTGCACCGTGGCGACTTGCCCGACGGCCTAGACCTCGGCGCGATCGTCGCGATCGACTGCGAGGCGATGGGCCTTCTGCCGCACCGCGACCGGCTCTGCCTTGTACAGCTGTCTTCGGGCGACGGGACAGCGCATCTCGTGCAGATCGCGGCGGGTCAAATGCAGGCGCCCAACCTTGCAGCACTTCTGACCGACCCGCAGATCCTCAAGCTCTTCCACTATGGCCGCTTCGATATCGCGCTGATGAAACACGCGCTCGGTGCGCTGACCGCGCCGGTCTATTGTACGAAGATCGCCTCCAAGCTTGTGCGGACATATACAGACCGGCATGGCCTGAAAAATCTCTGCAGCGAGTTGATCGACGTCGACCTCTCAAAGCAACAGCAAAGCTCGGATTGGGGCGCGGCGGACCTGACCGAAGCGCAGCAAGTTTATGCAGCGTCAGACGTCCTCTACCTGCACCGATTGCGCGAGGCGCTGAACCCGAGGCTTGAGCGCGAAGGACGCATGGCGCTGGCCCAAGCTTGCTTCGACTTTTTGCCGACCCGCGCGGTTCTCGATCTTGCGGGCTGGCCAGAGACCGACATCTTCTCGCATTAGATGAATATGGTGCACTCTGCCCCTCCCAATCGCGTCGCACCGCCGGACGCCGAGGCGCTTTTGGCGACGGCACGTCGTGTGGTCACGCGCGAGGCGGAGGCCGTCGCTGCCCTCAACACGGCGCTCGGGCCCGCTTTCGTTGAGGCCGTGACGCTGATCCTGAAGGCCAAAGGCCGTGTGATCGTCTCCGGCATGGGCAAATCGGGCCACATTGCCCGCAAGATCGCGGCAACGCTTGCCTCGACCGGAACGCCCGCGCATTTCGTCCATCCGGCTGAGGCGAGCCACGGCGATCTGGGCATGATGGCGGCCGGTGACGTCGCACTCTTACTCTCGTACTCAGGAGAGACGCCGGAACTCGCTGATATGATCGCCTACACGCGCCGCTTTTCGATCCCGCTCATTGGTGTTGCTGGTCGCGCCGGCTCGACGCTCCTTGCGCGCGCCGATGTCGCGGTCGTGCTGCCCAGTGCCGAGGAAGCCTGTGAAACGGGCATTGTCCCGACCACATCGACGACCATGACGCTCGTTCTCGGCGACGCGCTGGCCATTGCGCTGATGGAACACCGCCGCTTCACCCCGGACAAGTTTCGAGAATTCCATCCGGGCGGCAAACTCGGCGCGCGGCTCACGCGCGTCTGCGACCTCATGCATGCAGGCCCCCAACTCCCGCTTGTTGGCCAGGAGGCGCCGATGGGCGAGGCTCTGGTCGAGATGTCGGCCAAGGGGTTTGGCGTGGTTGGTGTGACGGACGCGTCGGGCCGGCTCGCCGGGATCATCACCGACGGGGATCTCCGCCGGCACATGGACGGGCTCATGGCGCGGCGCGCCGGCGACGTCATGACGGCGGCCCCGCGCACGATCGCACCGAGCGCCCTCGCCGAGGAGGCGCTTGCGGAAATGAATGCGCGTCAAATCACGACGCTTTTCGCCCTCTCTGACGCAAGCGATGGGCGGCCCGACGGCCTCATCCATATCCACGATTGCCTGCGGGCTGGTGTGGTATAAGGGCAGCATGGCCCGCGCGGACAATCCCTATTCCCGCTTCGTTGCGACCCTCAAGGTCCTCCTCCCGCTCGCGGCACTTATTTTGTTGTCCACGCTTTTTCTCTTGGCCCGCGTCCCCGAAAGCGGGCTGACAGGGCGCATCGTCGGCGAGATCGCCTCTGATGGGCGCATGCAAGCCTCGACCTTTTCGGCGATGACCGAGGATGGACCGCTGACCGTTCGCGCCGATGCCGCAGTCCCACGTGCAGCGAACTATGCCGTCGTCGACCTCGAAGGGCTCTCGGCTGAACTAGCCGTCGCGAACTTGCGCACCATACATCTTACGTCTGAGACCGGTCGCCTTGCCCGGCCCGAGCGCGAGGCAGCCTTTTCGGGGCGCGTCCGCATCGAAACCTCCGACGGCTATACCATTCGGACCGAATACCTGCGCGCGGCCTTCGATGGCGCCTGGGTCCAAAGCCCGGGTCCCGTCACCGTGACAGGGCCAGGCATCGCGCTCGATGCGGGCGCCATGCGGCTGACCGACGGCGATGAGGGAGAGACAGCGGGACGGATGCTTTTCAACGGGGGGGTGCGGCTGGTATACGACCTGCGGGCGACCACGGCCGGCGACTAGCGCGGACGCGCCCGTCGGTCGCATGCCCGTGTTACCAATTGAGGATCTGCCCCGTTGCGTCACCAACTCCTCCTTGCCGCGCTGCTCCTGAGCGCCGGGTCTGCGTTGGCGCAAGGTACGGCGCTCTCTTTCGGCGACGGAGAAGCAACATCGGATCAGCCTGTCGAAGTGTCGGCGGATGCGCTTGAGATCGATCAGAACGCCGGCTCTGCGATCTTTACCGGCAACGTCCTCGTCACCCAAGGTGCGATGCGCCTGAGCGGGGCGCGGGTCGACGTGGCCTATGGCCCAGGGCCGGATGGGGAGACAACGGTCCAGCGCGTCGTAGCCGAGGGCAATGTCGTCCTCGTCAACGGAGAGGACGCGGCCGAAGGGCAAACGGCGGTCTACTCCGTCGAGAGCGGCGAGGTCATCATGACCGGCGATGTGATCCTCACGCGGCCGGACAGCGCAATGACCGGCGAACGGCTCACTGTAAACGTCGATGACGGAACCGGGCGGATGGAAGGGCGGGTCACCGTCGTCTTTACACCGGAGAATGGAGACGGCGGGTGAGCGCCAAACCAAATCTTGCGGTTGCCGCGGGCGGACAAGGCCTGCGTGTGCGCCAGGTGCGCAAAGGGTTTCGCAAGCGCCTGGTGATCCGTGACGTCTCGCTGGAGCTGGCGCGCGGCGAGGTGGTTGCGCTCCTCGGGCCCAATGGGTCGGGCAAAACCACCTGCTTTTATTGCATTGCAGGCCTCATCACGCCCGATGCCGGGCTCGTCGAGATCGACGGGCGCGAGGTCACGCGTTTGCCAATGTATCGCCGCGCCCGCTTTGGCATCGGCTATTTGCCGCAAGAAGTGTCGATCTTCCGCGGGCTTTCGGTCGAAGACAACATCATGGCGATCCTCGAGATTGCGGAGCGGGACCGGCACCGGCGGCGCGAGCGTCTCGAAGACCTGCTGAGCGAGTTCGGGATCGAACATCTCCGTCGCGCCTCGGCCCTCGCGCTCTCGGGCGGGGAGCGGCGGCGCGTCGAGATCGCGCGCTGCCTCGCCGCCGAGCCGAAATACCTGCTGCTCGACGAGCCCTTTGCCGGAGTCGACCCGATCTCGGTCGGCGATATTCGCAAGCTCGTGACGGACCTCACAGCACGGGGGATCGGCGTCCTGATTACGGATCACAATGTGCGCGAGACGCTGGAAATCGTGGACCGCGCCTACATCCTTCATGACGGCGCGGTTCTGATGAGCGGGACCGCCGATGAGGTCGTGCGCGACGAGAACGTGCGCCGCGTCTATCTCGGCCAGAACTTCCGGATCGGCTAAGCGCAGCTGTCCGAGACTATGGCACAGGGCCCATCTCTGAACTTCGGCAATCGGCCCGAACTGCGCCCGACGCTCCGCACGGGTCTGCGCGCTGGACTGCGCCAAGGGATGGCGATGCTCGCGCTCCCAGCGATTGATCTCCATGCCGAGTTGAGTCGGCTTGCAGCCGACAACCCGTTCCTGATCGTCGACCCGCCCACCTCGCGTGGGAGCGGCGGTTTTGCTGGCCTCGACATAGCGGCACGTCTCGCGGCGCCTGTGAGCCTTGCCGACCACATTCAAACGCAGATCGCCTGCATGGATCTCGCTCCGGGGGTGCGCGCGCTGGCGCTGTTTCTTGCCGCAGATCTCGACCAGAGCGGCTATCTCAACGCATCCGACGCGGAGATTGCGGCTGAGATTGGTGTAACCGCTCCGGACGTCGCCGCCGCAAGAGCCGCGCTCCAAACCTGCGAGCCGACGGGGATCGGGGCGCGCGGCCTCGCCGAGTGTTTGGCGCTGCAACTGATTGAGAAGGGCGTGTCGAAGCATCTGGCGCACATGCCGCCGCGGTGTTTGCAGCTTCTTGCCGCCGGCCGGCTCGACGAGGCGGCAGCATTGCTTGAGGTCGACGCCGCAGAGGCCGATGCGCTTCGCGTGCTCCTTAAGACTTGCACGCCCGAGCCAGCCGCCGCGTTTGCCGTCGATGAGGCCCGCCCGCTCCTGCCGGAACTCACGATCGAAGCGACAGCGTCCGGCACGCTTGATGTGCGCTTGCTCGACGACCCCACCGAAGCCGTCCGCTTTGACGAGACCCTCTTGTCGCACCTCAAGCATACGGGCGGACCGCAAGGAAGCGACTTTGCCAAGGAGAGCCGCTTTGCCGCGCGCCGGCTCGTAACCGCACTCAGGTTTCGCTCGCGCACGCTCCTTCGCGTCGGCATGGCTCTGGCCGAGGCGCAGTCAATGTTCTTTCTGGGTCGCACCCGCGCACCCGCCGCGCTCTCCCGGGCCGAGCTTGCAGCACGGCTCGGGCTGCATCCGGCCACGGTGGGGCGCGCGGTGAAGGGTCGCGGGGTGCTCTTTTCGGGCCAGGTCCGCCCCCTGGGCTGGTTCTTCCCTGCCGGCCATGCCAGCGGCGACAAGGCGCTGTCGCAAACGGAGATCATGGCACGGCTGCGCGACCTTATCGCCTGCGAGACGCCGCACAGTGTCCTAAACGACGACGCCATTGCCCTGCGCCTCCGCGACGACGGCGTTGACATCGCCCGGCGAACTGTCGCCAAATATCGAAAATGCTTAGATATCCCGTCTTCCTCCCATCGCCGCCGCCTGCTCGCCCGAAAGGCGACGCTGACCCGTACGCGCTAAGAGCGTGGACCGGCTGCAATAGGTGCGAGGGCAGGGACACCGCACACCGAGGAGGAGAGCCCAATGCGCTATCAGATTAGCGGCCACCAGATCGATATTGGCGACGCCCTGTCGGCGCATGTCAAAGACGAATTGGGGACAGCCGTCGCCAAATATGCCGAGCGTCCTACCGATGCGACGGTGATCTTTGGCCGTGCAGCGCATGAGTTCACCTGCGAGGCGGTCGTCCACCTTTCGACCGGACTCACCGCACAGGCCAAGGCGCATGCGACCGAGATCTATGCGGCCTTCGACAAGTGTGCGGAAAAGATGGAAAAGCAGCTCCGGCGCTACAAGCGGCGGTTGAAAGACCATCACCGCGAGCGCAAGGAGCCGGTTGAATCCTCAACCGCACCCTCATATATCCTGGCCACCACGGAGGAGCATGAGAGCGAGCACGAACCGAGCAGTCTTCAGCCAATGATCATCGCTGAGATGGAGACACGGGTGCCGGCGCTCTCCGTAGGTGAAGCGGTTATGCAAATGGAGCTTGCCGGTGCCCCAATTTTGGTGTTTCGGAACGATCGCCACGATGGCGTCAACGTCGTCTACAGGCGCGACGACGGAAACATCGGCTGGATAGACCCGAAATCGAAGTGACACCGCGCCCGGAACGGCGCCGGGCGAGGATTTGACCAGGACATGCAGGTATCCGACATCCTCAAAGCTGAGGCGGTGAAGGTCGTCACGGAAACGACCAGCAAAAAGCGTTTGTTTCAGCGATTAGGCGAGGTCGCGCAGGATGCTTATGGCTGCAAGATGGCGCGCGCCGTGGAGGCTTTGATGGAGCGAGAGGCGCTGGGTCCGACGGGCGTCGGTCAGGGCGTTGCTTTACCGCATGCTCGCATTCCAGGCCTCGTCGACGTGCATGGGCTCTTTGTCAAGCTGGAGCGCCCGGTGGACTTCGATGCGGTGGACAGGCTTCCAGTGGATCTGGTCTTCGCCCTGATTGCGCCGGAGGAGGCCGGAGTTCAACATCTCAAGGCGCTCGCCGCCGTCTCTCGCACGATGCGCGACGGTGACGTGTGTGCCAAACTTCGCGCCAATCACAGTCCGGACACGCTGCACACTGTCCTCACTGCAGGGCCGCATACCGCGGCCGCCTGATCATGGCCGTGTTTGGATCGGCACAGTCAGGGCACCGGAAAACGGTGTGTTGCCGATCTTTGGCCAGAGCCCTGCGGCCCCAGCGCTAGCGAGGCTTGTAGCCGCCGCTTTGGTGCCATCGCCACGCGTCCTCAATCATCTGGGCCATGGTCGAACGCTCTGGCTGCCAGCCCAGCTCCTCTATGGCCCGGGTCGAACCTGAGATGAGGCGCGTCGCATCGCCCGGGCGCCGCGGCCCCTCGAAGAGTGGAACGTCGCAATTGGTGACGATCCTGCTTTGATCGACGACCTCTCGCACAGAGAATCCGGTACCCGTTCCCAGATTGAACACGCGGGACCCCCTCCCGTCTTCCAGCCATCTCAGCCCTAGCACATGCGCTTGGACAAGGTCGCTCACGTGGACGTAATCGCGAATACACGTGCCGTCCGGCGTATCATAATCCGTGCCATGGAGCGTCAGTGCTGCGCGCTTGCCCGCGATGGCGTCGAGCATGAGCGGTATGAGATGCGTCTCGGGCTCGTGCACCTCGCCGACCTCGCCCTCCGGGTCCGCACCTGCCACGTTAAAGTACCGAAAGATCACATGGCGCAGGTCGAAAGCCGCTTCGAAATGCGCCAAGACTTCTTCGATGGCGCGCTTTGAGGCACCGTAGGCATTGATTGGCCGCTGTGGGCTCTCTTCGGTTAGGACGACACCGTCTTGGTCGCCATAGGTCGCGCAGGTCGAGGAGAACACGAAATTCGAGCAACCTGCGGCGACGGCTGCTTCGGCGAGGTTGACCGCGCCAACCACATTCTCCCTCCAGTAACGCCCTGGCATTTGCATGGCCTCACCGACCTGGCTCAGAGCGGCAAAGTGCATAACGGCCTCGGGTCGATGCGCCTCAAACGCCGCTGTAACCGCGCCCGCATCCTGGAGATCGCCATGGACGAACGGGCCATAGCGAACCGCCGCCTCCCACCCCGTAGACAAGTTATCGAAGGCTACGGGCACATAACCCGCCCGGTTCAAGGCCTTGCAGGCATGCGCGCCGATATAGCCAGCCCCGCCGGTTACGAGAATCCGTCGTTCCATTCGGTGAGCTTATTGCGCGGCGTTCCGGGTCGACACCATTTCCGAAAGGTAATCGAGGAACTCGTCGTGTAGATCGTCGCGCGCAAGGCCGAAAGCGACTGTCGCTTGCAAGAAACCAGCCTTTGAGCCGCAATCGAAACGCTGGCCATTGAACCGGTAGCCGTGCACCCCCGCCGTTTCAATTTCGGCCGCGATGGCGTCGGTCAGCTGGATCTCTCCCCCTGCGCCTGCTTTCGTTTGGTTAAGCGTACGCATGACCGACGGATTAAGGATGTAGCGCCCGATCACCGCAAGGTTGGACGGCGCGTCCTCGGCTTTGGGCTTTTCGACCATCTGGCGGACGGACACGAGCTGTCCCATGTCCTCTTGCACGTCAAGAATACCATAGGACGACGTCTTCGTGTGCGGCACCTCCATTGCAGCGACCATGCAACCATCCGAGCCGATCTCCTCATAGGCCTCGACCATCTGCTGCAGGCAGGCTTTCTCGCCGGCGATCACGTCATCGGGGAGGATCACGGCAAAAGGCTCGTCGGCCACGAGCCGGCGCGCGCACCAGACAGCGTGGCCGAGGCCGCGCGGACGCTGCTGACGGATATAGGCAATGGCCCCCGAATCCATACTGGTCTGCTTGAGAAGCTCCAAGAGATCGGTCTTGCCTTTTGCCTTGAGCTGGCTTTCGAGCTCTGGCGCACTGTCGAAGTAATCCTCAAGCGCGGACTTGCCGCGCGACGTCACAAAGATGAACTCCTTGATGCCCGCGGCCCTGGCCTCGTCGATCGCGTATTGGATGAGTGGCCGGTCGACGAGGGTCATGATCTCTTTGGGGATCGACTTCGTCGCCGGCAAAAAGCGCGTGCCAAGTCCTGCCACAGGAAAAATCGCCTTGGTCACCTTGCGTTGCATGGGTCAGTCCTTTTCCAATACGGGTCAGCACCTTACGGCGCCAGAGTCTACCGTTCCTCAAGAAACGGAGCAGTGGAACCCTCGATTTTACAACGCCGAAGTTGCGGCAAGGTTCCGCTGCACTGCCGCATGACGTATACGTCAAAGTCGGGCTGCGCCAGTGTTCTGCCGTTTGGGCGCCAGCACATGATACGCAACGACGCAACGCTACCCGCTTGGCCAGAGCCGTCGCGCTAAGGCAGGTTGAGGTCTTTCATCATCGCTTCGATCTTTGGCACGTCCTCGGGGTTATTGAGTTCCCAAAACGCCCGTCCTTTGGCATCGACCTCCACACATCGAACGCGTGCGCCCGCCTCCAAAAACCGGAGCTGTTCGAGGCCTTCGAGGCGTTCGAGCGCGCCCTCGGGCCAGTCGGGATACGCCATCAGTGCCCCAGCTCGGTACGCGTAAGCACCAACATGGTGAAACACCGGCGTCTGCGCATCCGGAGCGTAGGAGGTCGCCACGAACGGCACCACCTCCTTTGAAAAGTAGAGCGCGTGGCGGTGCCGGTCAAAAACGGCGGTCGTCCCGCCGACACGGCCGGCACGGCGGTCGTCACGCAAGCTTTCGAGCATGCGCCCAGTGCAACGCAAGACGGGCGTCGCCATCTCGACCGTCGGATCGCCGCGTATCTCGGCGATGAGCGCATCGAGAAACCACGGCGGTGTCAGCGGCGCGTCGCCTTGCAGATTAACGACGATCTCAAAAGCGTTGCCGAGCGCCGCATGGGCCGCGGCACATCGTTCCGTGCCGTTCGCGCAGCTCGCCGGCGTCATGACGACCTCAGCACCAAAAGCTTTCGCCGCTGCCTCGATCCGCCCATCATCCGTGGCGATGACGACCAGCGCCTCGGCTTGCATCCCCTGAGCCACCCGCCACGTGCGCTCGATCAAGCTGCGCACCTCGCCGGTGGCACCGCGCAGTCCGACGAGAGGCTTGCCCGGATAGCGCTGGGACGCAAAGCGCGCAGGAATGACGACGAGTGTGCTCACTCGGGCGGCTGAAGCACGACGCCCGGCGCGTAAGCAATAAAAAACGGGTTCTCGTAGCCTGGTTTGCCGTAGGTAAAGGCCGCGTGATTGTCAAAACGGACCATCCGCCCCCCCGCCCCGCGGAGGACTGCATCAGCGGCGGCCGTGTCCCACTCCATCGTACGTCCGAGCCGGGGATAAAGATCGGCCTCCCCGGCGGCCACCAAGCAAAACTTCAAAGACGAACCGGCCGAAGTCATTTCTGCGACGCGGTAGCGCGCGATGTAATCATCCGTCGCTTGGTCGCGGTGCGATTTGGAGGCGACGATCCGCAACGCGGCATTGTCCGGCGTTCGGACGCGAAGCCGCGCAGTCGCGCCGGGCGCCGCGGGGCGGTGCGGGCCAGATTCCTCGACGCTTTGCCCGTCGGCCCCGGTGTAAAAGAGACGCTCCTTGGCGGGCGCATAGACAATGCCGCGCGTCGGCACGCCGCCTTCGATGAGCGCGATGTTGACGGTAAAGTCGCCGCGGCGCTGGACGAACTCCTTAGTGCCGTCTAGTGGATCGACGACTAGAAACGTCTCTGCCCGCGTCGCGTGGCTCCCGGCTTGCTCTTCGGTAACAAGGGGAATGTCGGGAAAGGCGGCGGCGAGCCCCGAGGAGATGAGCGCGTCGGCCGCCTCGTCGGCCGCAGTCACGGGGCTTTCGTCAGACTTCGCGCGTACCTCGATATCGTCCGAGCGGTAGATCTCCATAATCGTCTCACCCGCCTCGATGGCCAGATTGCGAAGGACGGGAATGAGGCGCGCATAGTCCAACTGGCGAACTCCGGAGTGCGGACGCGTCCTTATGGGCGGGCCGCGCGCGCGGGGCAAGACGCATCCATCAGGGCCTAGCGCGCAACGCGCAGTGTTAGGTTCAGCCGCCCGCCGTCTTTCAATAGCGTGGATGTGCCGACCTTCACGCGGTCGACCCCGTGATGCAGCAGCCGTGCTGCGCCGCCCATCACGAGCACATCACCAGACCGCAGCCAGAGCGATTCTGTCTTTCCCCCTCGCGCGGTGTTGCCAATGCGGAAAAGCGCCTCGTCGCCGAGCGAGATCGAGAGGACGGGATGCGTAAAGTCCGCCTCGTCGCGATCTTGGTGCATCCCCATTTTGGCGCCTGCGCCGTAGAAATTCACCAGGCAGCAATCGGGCTCTGACGTGCTGCCCGAGAGGGCTTCCCACACCGCCTGGACCGGAGCGGGGATCGGGGGCCATGGCACGCCCGATGGATGCCGCGGCTCATAGCGATACCCGCGTCGGTCCGACACCCAGCCGACCTGCCCTGCTGACGTCATCCGCACCGACATCTGCTGCCCCCGCGCCGTCACCGGATGAAAGAGCGGGGCCGCCGCGACCACCCCGCGCACAGCCGCCACAATCTCTTCTTGCGCGGGCCGATCGAGATGGCCGGGATAGACCAGTACCCCACGCACCGAGAGCCCTTGCGCGGCGCTTTCATTCATCTGTCATCTTCCCCCGCGCCTTTGCTTGCAGCCCTAAATCACGGCTCCTATATACGCCCAGATGTACAGGTCGGGCCGCTTCCCGGCCCTGGCCAAACCCTGGGATCGGAGTGCGGGAGCCTGATGGGCCCGCGCCCCACAACGTCGCCAAAGAAGAGGTATAGCATATGGCTAAAGTCATCGGGATCGACCTCGGCACCACCAATAGCTGCGTTGCCATCATGGACGGGTCGCAGCCGCGCGTGATCGAGAATGCCGAAGGGGCCCGCACCACCCCCTCCATCGTCGCCTTTACCGACAGTGAACGCCTCGCGGGTCAAGCCGCCAAGCGCCAAGCCGTCACCAACGCCGAGAACACGATCTTTGCGGTCAAACGTTTGATCGGGCGCCGCGTGGGCGACGCCGAGGTCGAGAAGGACAAGGGGCTCGTTCCCTACCGCATCGTGGATGGCGGCAACGGCGACGCATGGGTCGAAGTCCGTGGCGAGAAGTATTCGCCGTCTCAGATTTCCGCCTTCATCCTCCAAAAGATGAAGGAGACCGCCGAAAGCTACCTCGGCGAAGATGTAAGCCAGGCCGTGATTACGGTCCCTGCCTACTTCAACGATGCCCAGCGTCAGGCCACAAAGGATGCCGGCAAGATCGCAGGCCTTGAGGTGCTCCGCATCATCAACGAGCCGACGGCAGCCGCCCTAGCCTATGGTCTCGACAAGAAGGACAGCAAGACGATCGCCGTCTACGACCTCGGCGGCGGCACGTTCGACATCACAATCCTGGAAATCGACGACGGTCTTTTTGAGGTCAAGTCTACCAACGGGGACACGTTCCTCGGCGGGGAAGACTTTGACATGCGGATCGTGACCTACCTCGCAGAGGAGTTCAAAAAGGAATACGGCGTCGATCTCAAGAAGGACAAGATGGCCCTGCAGCGCCTGAAAGAGGCTGCGGAAAAGGCTAAGATCGAGCTGTCGTCCTCGTCTCAGACCGAGATCAACCAGCCCTTCATCTCGATGGACCCGAATGGCGGACAGCCGTTGCACATGGTGATGAAGCTGACGCGCGCCAAGCTCGAAAGCTTGGTGAGCGATCTCATCAAGAAGTCGATCGACCCTTGTAAAGCCGCTCTGAAAGATGCCGGCGTGTCGGCCTCCGAGATCGACGAGGTCGTCCTGGTCGGTGGGATGACGCGGATGCCCAAGGTGGTCGAAGAAGTCACGAAGTTCTTCGGCAAGGAGCCGCATAAGGGCGTGAACCCCGACGAAGTCGTCGCCGCAGGTGCCGCCATCCAGGCAGGCGTGCTTCAGGGTGACGTCAAAGACGTCGTTCTGCTTGACGTCACGCCGCTGTCGCTCGGCATCGAAACGCTGGGGGGTGTCTTCACCCGCCTGATCGACCGCAACACGACGATCCCGACGAAGAAGGGCCAGATCTTCTCGACCGCCGAGGATAACCAGAACGCCGTGACGATCCGGGTCTTCCAGGGTGAGCGCGAGATGGCCGCAGACAACAAGATCCTCGGTCAGTTCAACCTCGAAGAGATCCCGCCCGCGCCGCGCGGCATGCCCCAGATCGAGGTGACTTTCGACATCGACGCCAACGGCATCGTTTCCGTCTCCGCGAAAGACAAAGGCACCAACAAAGAGCAGAAGATCACCATCCAAGCCTCCGGCGGCCTTGAGGATGACGAGATCGAACGCATGGTGCAGGAAGCCGAGGCCAATGCCGAGGCCGACAAGGAGAAGCGCGAACTGGTCGAAACGAAGAACCAAGGCGAGAGCCTCCTGCATTCGACCAAGAAGTCGCTCGAAGAGCATGGCGACAAAGTCGATCAGTCGACCGTCGAGGCCATCGAGTTGGCCATGGGCCCGCTTGAAGAAGCGCTTCAGAGCGAGGATGCGGGCAAGATCAAGTCCGGCATCCAAAACCTGACCGAAGCCGCCATGAAACTTGGCGAGGCCATCTACAAGGCCGAGCAAGAGAAGGCGGGCGAAGCCGCGCCCGACGATGACGGTGAGCCGAAAGGCGTCGACGACGACATTGTTGACGCCGATTTCGAGGACCTGGGCGACGATAAGCGGGCCGGCTAAGCCAGGCATTGCACCCTATGCGCGGCCGGTCCGGAGACTCACCGGGCCGGCCCCTGCGCATTTGGGGCCCACGCCTCTTGGGAAGGATATCACCCCATGGCAAAACGCGATTTTTACGACGTGCTTGGCGTCACGAAAGGCGCCTCGGGCGACGAGATCAAAAAGGCCTACCGCAAGAAGGCCAAAGAGCTTCATCCCGACCGCAACGCGGACAATCCCCAAGCCGAGAGCCAGTTCAAAGAAGTGAATGAGGCCTACGAGGCTCTGAAAGATCCCGACAAAAAGGCCGCCTACGACCGTTTCGGCCACGCGGCATTTGAAGGCGGCATGGGCGGCGGACGACCGGGCGGCGGACCAGGCTTTGGTCAGCAGGGTGACTTTGCGTCCGCATTCTCCGATGTCTTCGACGACCTCTTCGGCGATTTCATGGGCGGCCAGCGCGGCGGCGGGCGCCAACGCGCCTCCCGTGGCTCCGACCTGCGCTACAACCTGCGGATTTCCCTCGAAGATGCCTTTGCCGGCATGCAAAAGACGATAAACATCCCGGCCTCCGTTGTCTGCAGTGCTTGCAACGGCACTGGGGCCGAGGGGGGCGCCGAGCCGGTCACCTGCCCCACCTGCAACGGCATGGGCAAGGTCCGCGCGCAGCAGGGCTTCTTCACCGTCGAGCGGACCTGTCCGACCTGCAACGGTCTTGGCCAGATCATCAAGAACCCGTGCCAAGCCTGCGGTGGCAGCGGCCGGATCGAAAAAGAACGCGCACTCAGCGTCAACATCCCCGCTGGCGTCGAGACCGGCACGCGCATCCGCCTTGCCGGCGAGGGCGATGCTGGCCTGCGCGGCGGACCTTCGGGCGACCTCTACATCTTCATTGAGGTGACCGACCATGATCTGTTCCAGCGCGACGGGATCAACCTTTATTGCCGCGTACCGGTAACCATCACGTCCGCCGCACTTGGGGGCGACATCGAAGTTCCGACCATCGACGGGGGCCGCGCCCGGGTAAAGGTTCCTGCGGGCAGCCAGACCGGCAAGCAACTACGCCTCCGTGGCAAGGGCATGCCCGCATTAAGGGGCACTGGTACCGGCGACATGTTCATTGAGCTTGTGATGGAAACGCCCGTCAATTTGACCTCACGCCAAAAAGAGCTGCTGCGGGAGTTTGAGAGGCTGAGCGAGGACAACAACCCGCATGGCACCTCGTTCTTTCAATCCGTCAGAGGCTTCTGGGACAGCATGAAAGGGTGAGGCGCGCAGGGGCATGCCGTTGACGCTCCAGCAGGTCTGCCGCGTGAAGGAAAGGCCCCTCCCGGCGGCTTAACCCCTCCTTTACCAGAATCGCGGCAGGCTCCGGCGCAATGCGAGATACGACCTTCTCCGAAGCCCCGCTTCCCCTCTTCGGTGGCGACGAAGCGCTCCCCGATCCGCTGCCCGAGGCGCCCAAACGCAGCGGGCGGCGTGCAGCGCCGCCCTCCTACATCCGCGATCACCGGCAGCGCCTGCGTGAACGGTTCCTCGCGGGTGGCGCCAACGCCCTTCCCGACTATGAAATGCTTGAACTCGTCCTGTTCCGCGCGATCCCGCGGCAAGACGTTAAGCCACTCGCGCGCCGCCTTATTGACCATTTCGGCGACTTTAACCGCGTCCTCTCGGCACCATCCCCCCGCCTGATGGAAGTCGACGGCGTCGGCGATGCTGTGTTGTGCGAGCTCAAAATCGTGGAGGCCGCCGCCCATCGCCTTGCCCGTGCGCGAATCCTCGACCGGAACGTGATTTCGAGTTGGGAAGCTGTGCTCGACTATTGCCGGACGGCAATGGCGCATCGCGATACCGAACAGTTTCGCGTCCTCTATCTCGACCGCAAGAACACGCTTGTTGCCGATGAGGCCCAGTCCGATGGCACGGTCGACCATGTCCCGGTCTATCCGCGGGAGGTCATGAAGCGCGCGCTAGAGCTCAATGCATCTGCTCTGATCCTCGTCCACAATCACCCTTCGGGCGATCCCTCACCCAGCGAAGCCGATATCGACATGACCCGGAAGATCGAAGCGGCGGCCGACGCGCTCGGCCTCACGCTGCATGACCACCTTATTGTTGGCAAAAGCCGCGAGATCAGCCTGCGTGGCGAGGGTTATCTCTAGACCGATGGCACGTAAGCGGCATCGCCGTCCTCCGCTCACAAGCGATCAAGGGGGTGGCTTGTGTCGTGTGCCCGGGCGACCCTGGACGCTTGCAAACGGCCTAAGGTCTTCTCTCGGCTCGCTCAATTGTCGTCGAAGAAAGGGGTGACTTGCGCAACGACGATCGCGTTCTCCGCCTCCGCCCGCGCCATGAGTTCGCTCTCTTCGGCGCCGATGTCCTGGCCCTCGGCCAACCGCTCGGCGCGCGTACCGTATCCCGTCACGTCGAGCGGCGCCATGCCCGCCTGCTTCAAAAGCGCCACCGTCTCTCGCACAGCCTCCGCCTCGTCGACCCCCGTCGCATAGCACATCAGGCCAGCTCCCGTGGCGCGTGCGGGCAAGCCATCATCAACGGACCGGCCGACCTCAACCACGAGCGTGAAGACGTGCTGACGGCGCGGCGCGGCGGATTCACTCTGTTCCATGCGGCATAGGTAGGCCGCAGGGATATGGGATGGCAATCCTTGGGCTTCGATGCGCGTCTCTGGCCAGCCTCCTTAGGGATCGCAATCAAAGCGGGGTGCATAAAGGCGCTGTGCCGCACCGGCGAGGACGAAGACGCGCGCAATATAGTCCGCGAAGGCGCGTCACGGCGCCCCAGTTTCCGCCGCGCGGCCCCCGATCGGAGCAGGCGCGAAGGGCAATGGGCCGCCGGCCAACAGAAGCGCCCGCAAATCGCGCACAGACCGCAAGTACGCAAAGCGCGAGCATTGCGACACACCTAGCAGCACGGCGTCCCTATCGCCGCGGATATGAGGCAAATCGGGGCGGCGTGGCCCCGCCTCTAGGCCAAATGCAGTCGCCAAAGGGGCAGCGCGTCTAATCAAGCGCGTAACTGTCAAGCAAAGTGGACATATTCGACGCAGCCTCGTCGATTTCAACTTGCTAAGGCTAATCCTGTGCTATTCTCTGGCACCATGGCTGTCAGTTCTAGTTTACATTCAGGTAGGCTTGACGCACCGCGCCGCTTTCCCGAGTTGCGCGCCACGATGACGCTCGTCAAGCCAGTCACGTGGTTTCCTCCAATGTGGGCTTATGTTTGCGGCGCGATCTCGGCTGGCGGCGCGGTGCTCGAAAACTGGGGGCTTGTCCTCCTCGGGGTTCTGCTAGCGGGGCCAATTGTCTGCGGCATGAGCCAGGCGGCCAACGATTGGTGCGATCGGCATGTGGACGCGATCAACGAGCCCAACCGGCCGATCCCCTCGGGCCGCATCCCGGGTCGATGGGGCCTTTGGATCGCCCTGGCTATGTCGGCCCTGGCGCTCTGCGTCGGCACGTTTCTCGGCCCCTGGGGCTTTGCCGCGACGGTGGCCGGCGTGGCTGCCGCGTGGGCGTATTCGGCCGAGCCGGTGCGGCTCAAGCGTTCCGGCTGGTGGGGGCCCGGGCTCGTCGGCCTCTCCTACGAATCGCTGCCCTGGATCACGGGTGCCGCGATCCTCTCAGCCGGCGCGCCGAGTTGGCAGATCATGTTGATCGCTGTGCTCTATGGCCTCGGCGCGCATGGGATCATGACCCTCAACGACTTTAAGGCCTTGGAGGGAGACCGGCAGACCGGGGTGAACTCTCTGCCTGTGACACTCGGCCCCGAGCCCGCGGCACGGCTCGCCTGTTGGATCATGGCGCTGCCGCAGATCGCGGTAATCCTGCTCCTTTTCGCTTGGGGGCAAGAGCCCTACGCAGCGGCGATCACAGCGGGCCTTTTCGGGCAGATTTGGGCGATGCAGGTCCTGCTGACGGATCCTAAAGGCAAGGCGCCGTGGTATAACGGACCGGGTGTCGGCCTCTATGTAAGCGGGATGATGGTCGCCGCCTTCGCGCTCCGGGGGCTTGGCGGATGACGCTCTCCTGGGGCCAGATCGTGCGCCTCGGCGCAGTGCAAATGGCGCTCGGCGCGATCGTCGTTTTGATGACGTCGACGCTCAACCGCCTGATGGTGGTCGAACTCGCACTCCCCGCGATCCTGCCCGGGGCGCTCGTTGCCTTGCATTACGGCATCCAGATCACCCGCCCGAATTGGGGCTTCCTGTCCGACCAATCGGGCAAGCGGACCTTTTGGATCATCGCCGGAATGGCCGTGTTGGCGCTCGGGGGCGTCCTTGCCGCCGCCGCGGTCTGGCTGATGGATGGCGCGTTTTGGCCCGGGCTCGCCCTGTCGATCTTGGCGTACATCCTGATCGGTGGCGGGGTCGGCGCCTCGGGCACGTCCCTTCTAGCGCTCCTAGCGACAGCAACCGCGCCGCGCCGCCGTCCCGCAGCGGCGACGATCACCTGGCTTATGATGATCCTTGGGATCGCGGCGACCGCGGGGACCGTCGGTGCCGTACTCGAGCCCTATAGCCATGCGCGTATGCTCACTATTGTGACGATCGTTGCCTCGGGCGCCTTTCTCCTCTCCGCAATCGCTGTGTGGGGGATCGAACGCCGCGTCACCGCCGCGCGGGCGCCGGAGGAGCAGCCGTTCCTCCAAGGGCTGCGCGAGGTCTGGGGCGAACCCGACGCACGGCGCTTTACGATTTTCGTCTTCCTGTCGATGACGGCCTACTTCATGCAGGAGTTGATCCTTGAACCCTATGCCGGGCTTGTCTTTGCCTTCTCGCCGGGACAGTCGACGGCGCTTTCGGGCGCACAAAACGGCGGCGTGCTCCTCGGCATGATCCTTGTGGGCATTGCGGGAACGGCGCTGCGGCTCGGCAGCTTGCGAGGCTGGGTCGTCGCCGGTTGCATCGGTTCTGCCGCCTGTCAGGTTGTGATCGCATCGCTCGGCCCCCTGGGGCCCGGTGCACCGCTCGTGCCGGCTGTCGTCGCCATGGGCTTTTTCAACGGCATGTTTGCGGTCGCGGCCATCGGCTCGATGATGGCGCTTGCGGGCGAGGGCCGGGCGCACCGCGAGGGCACGCGCATGGGCCTCTGGGGCGCTGCGCAAGCCATTGCGGCCGGCTTTGGCGGGCTGACCGGCGCGGCCGCGGTCGACCTGCTGCGCACCAACATCGCCGACGCGCCCGCCTTCGGCGCGGTCTTCCTAGCCGAAGCGGCGCTCTTCCTGCTCGCGGCCGCGATGGCCTTTCGCATGATGAAACAACCGACAGCGTCCGGCGCGGCGCTCGTCCCTGGGGAGTGACCGACATGGAATATGACGTCGTCGTCGTGGGCGGAGGGCCCGCTGGCGCCACCGCTGCCGAAGATCTCGCGCGCGCTGGCCGAAAGGTTGCCCTGATCGACCGTGCCGGCCGGATTAAACCCTGCGGCGGCGCGATCCCGCCGCGGCTGATCGCCGATTTCGACATCACCGACGATATGCTCGTGGCCAAGATCACCACCGCGCGCATGATCTCGCCCACCCATCGCCATGTCGACATCCCCATCGAGAACGGCTTTGTCGGCATGGTCGACCGCGAGCATTTCGACGAGTTTCTGCGCGACCGGGCCGCGCGCGCCGGTGCAAAGCGGCATACCGGCACGTTCAAAGCGATCGAGCGGGAAGCGGACCGCACGCGCGTCGTCTACCGCGACAAGGAAACGGGCGAGGAGCGTCGCCTCTCCGCCCGTTACGTGATTGGCGCGGACGGCGCGCGCTCCAACGTCGCACGCCAAGAGGTCAGAGGCGGGGACCGGATCCCCTATGTCATCGCCTACCACGAGATCATCGATCCGAAAGGCGCCCGGGAAGACTGCGTCAACGGCGCCTACGCTCCCGCCCGCTGCGACGTGATCTATGACGGGCGCATTTCGCCCGACTTCTACGGCTGGGTGTTTCCCCACGGCGCATCCGCCTCAGTTGGCATGGGTTCCTGCCAAGAAGGGGTCGATCTCAAGCAGGCGACCGCTGATCTGCGCGCCGCTGCGGGCCTGAGCGAATGCGACACGATCCGGCGCGAAGGCGCGCCGATCCCGCTTAAGCCCTTGGACCGCTGGGACAACGGCCGCGACGTCGTCCTCGCGGGCGACGCCGCGGGGGTGGTCGCCCCCTCCTCGGGCGAAGGGATCTATTACGCGATGGCCGGTGGACGGGCGGCGGCGACGGCCGCCCAAGCCGCCCTCAAGACGGGCCGCGTGGCAGACCTCAAGCTTGCACGGCAGCTGTTCATGAAAGAGCACAAGAACGTCTTCAAGATTCTCGGAGCCATGCAGGATGCCTACTACCGGTCCGACGAGCGGCGCGAGCGCTTCGTGTCGCTGTGTCATGATGTCGACGTGCAAAAGCTCACGTTCGAGGCGTACATGAATAAAAAGCTCGTAAAGGCACGGCCACTGGCGCACCTCAAGATCGGGCTGAAAAACCTGGCGCATCTGACGGGGATCGTTTCGGCGGTCTCCACATAGGACCGACCGTAGAAGGCCCGAATGACGGAGATACTGATCCCGGCCTGGGTGGACGGCGTGTTAAAGCCCGTCGAAAAGCTCGCGGTACACCGTAAGGGCCTCAAACACAAAGCCGTCTCTGTCTTTGTTCTTGACGGAGAGAATGTGCTGCTGCAGCGCCGGGCGTTGTCAAAGTATCACACGCCAGGTCTCTGGGCGAATACGTGTTGCACCCATCCCGCGTGGAACGAAGCGCCGGCCGTTTGCGCCGTGCGTCGCCTGCGCGAAGAGCTTGGGATAGAAGGGCTTTACCCGGCGTTTCGCGACACGGTGGAGTATCGCGCCGAGGTCGGCCACGGTCTTGTGGAGCATGAGGTGGTCGACATCTTTACGGCGATCGCAGAGCGCAAGATGAAGGTCTCGCCCAATCCAGACGAGGTTGCGCAGGTCGAATGGGTCGGCTTCTACGACCTTACGGCCGAGGTCGCGCGTCGGCCAGAACGCTTCGTTCCCTGGCTGCGCATCTATCTGCAGGAGCACAAGGACCGGATCTTCGGTACGCTCGTCAAGGTCTGACGGGCTCTGCCGTGTCGGCGCCGACTTTTCGAAAGGATTCGGCCCCCGGGCGAACGATTTGCTTCGAACACTCTTCTCGGCGTGAAAGAGCATTCTGTGACAGCGCTTGGGACGACGGCATGCACTAGAAACAGTCGAAGGCAAGGCGCAGGTGCCTCTTGGGTCCGCTTCGCGCTTTTCATGGCGCGCTCGGGTTGTCACCATCGTCACAGAGGGCAGGGAGAGGCATCATGAAGGTCGGAATTGTCGGGGCGGGGCTTGTCGGGGCGACGGCAGGCTATGCAATCGGGATGCTGCGAACGGCGAACGAGGTCGTGCTGGTCGACCGCGACGGAGACCTTGCCCAGGCCCAAGCCGCCGACATTCTGCACGCCATGCCTTTTGCTTCCTCGACGCGGGTGATGGCCGGGGGCTATGACGCGCTCGCCGATGCCGACGTCGTAATCATCGCCGCGGGGGTAAATCAAAAACCCGGAGAGAGCCGCCTTGCGCTCCTGTCACGCAATGTGTCCGTGTTCGAAGAGGTGATCGCCCAGATTCTTGCCGTCGTCCCGAACCCGATCCTGCTTATCGCGACCAACCCGGTCGACATCATGACGACTGTCGCCCTGCGCCTTTCGGGCCTCCCGCCCGCGCGCGTCATCGGATCGGGCACAATCCTCGACACGGCGCGTTTTCGCGCGTTGCTGGCGCAGCATCTCGGCG
Source organism: Pseudomonadota bacterium (assembly GCA_038745585.1). Classification (GTDB taxonomy): domain Bacteria; phylum Pseudomonadota; class Alphaproteobacteria; order Rhodobacterales; family Rhodobacteraceae; genus HLUCCA09. The sequence goes on along the minus strand of JBCDLH010000006.1, from coordinate 169,157 downwards.
TCGCCTACCGCTCGGTCCATGCCTATGTGCTGGGCGAGCATGGCGACAGCGAGGTCCTCGGCTGGTCCGGAGCGCGCGTCGGCACGATGGCGGTCGACGCCTTTGCGGCCCAGGTGCGCATGCCGTTGACCGAAGCGATCCGCGAGCGGATCGACGGCGGAGTGCGTCGCGCGGCCTATACGATTATCTCTGGTAAGGGTGCGACGAATTATGGGATCGGCGGCGGGTTGGCCCGCATCGTTCAGGCGATCGCGCAAGATGAACGCGCCGTCCTCTCCCTCTCGGCCGAAAGCGCGACGCTCACCGACTACCCCAAGGTCGCGTTCTCTGTGCCCCGGCTACTCGGCGCCGATGGCCTGATGGCTGAGCTCAGCCCGACGCTGAACGACGCCGAACGCGAAGCCCTACACAGCTCCGCCGCGCTTTTGAAGAAGACAGCGGACGCGCTCTAAGCGCGCGCGTTTCTGAAAACTGGGGCTTCGATCCCGAGCGCGCCCAGCGCCGTAGCGGCTATGTCTTGCGCAGTAAGGCGCGCTTGGGCGTACATCGCCGCAGGGCTTGCTTGGTCTATAAAGCGGTCGGGCAGCGTCATAGTCCGCACGCGCAGCCCCTGATCCAAGAGGCCCGCGCCCGCGAGATGGTGCAGCACATGGGCGCCAAAGCCTCCCTGAGCCCCCTGCTCTATCGTAATCAGCGCGCCGTGGTGTCGGGCGAGCTGCGCGACGAGCTCGGTATCGAGCGGTTTGGCAAAGCGGGCATCGGCAATTGTGCACGAGATACCCCGTGCTTCGAGATCCTCCGCTGCGGCGAGCGTCTCGCCGAGATGCGCGCCAAAAGACAAGAGCGCCACCGTGTTGCCCTCACGCAGGATGCGGCCTTTCCCGATCTCGAGCACCGTGCCGCGCGCGGGCAGGTCGACGCCGATGCCCTCTCCGCGCGGATAGCGAAAGGCGATCGGCCCCTCGCCGTAGGACGCCGCGGTTGTCGTCATGTGGACGAGCTCTGCCTCATCGCCCGCCGCCATGACGACCATGTTCGGAAGGTTGGCGAGATAGGCGATGTCAAAGCTGCCCGCATGGGTCGCGCCGTCCGCGCCGACAAGGCCCGCACGGTCAATGGCGAAGCGGACGGGCAAGTTCTGCAGCGCCACGTCGTGCACGATCTGGTCATACCCACGCTGCAGAAAGGTTGAGTAGATCGCGCAGAAGGGTTTAAGCCCGCCCGCGGCCATGCCTGCGGCAAAGGTCACGCCGTGCTGTTCGGCGATGCCGACGTCAAAGACCCGCCCCGGAAAGCGATCGGCCATCAGATTGACGCCGGTGCCCGAGGGCATCGCCGCCGTCACGGCGACGATCTCGGGATCGTCGGCCGCAAGCTCGGTCAGTGTCTGACCGAAGACCTTTGTGTATGCGGGGGCGTTCGGGGCAGATTTCCTTTGCGTGCCGGTGGCCACGTCAAACTTCGCAACGCCGTGATATTTGTCGGAGGATGTCTCGGCCGGGGCATAGCCCTTGCCCTTGACGGTCAGCGCGTGGATGAGAACCGGACCGGTGGCGCGCGCCTTGGCCGCGCGCAAGACGGTCAGCAACTGGTCCATGTCGTGCCCATCGATGGGGCCGATATAGGTAAAGCCCAGCTCCTCAAAGAGTGTGCCGCCCGTCCCCGCTGTGCCGCTCACGAGCTGTCGGGCACGGCGCGCGCTGTCGCGAATCGGGCCCGGCAACGCCGCCTCAAAGCCCTCGGCCATCTTGCCGAAGGGCGAAGCATAAAGGCCAGAAAGGTAGCGCGACATGGCGCCGACCGGGGGCGCGATTGACATCTCGTTGTCGTTGAGGACAACAAACATCCGCCGTCCCTCAGATCCCGCATTATTTAGCGCCTCATAGGCCATGCCGGCGCTGATGGAGCCATCGCCGATCACCGCGACCGCATCGCCCGTGGGCTGGCCCAAATCGCGCGCAATGGTAAAGCCGAGGGCGGCGGAGATCGAGGTCGAGCTGTGGGCGGCGCCGAACGGATCGTAGCTGCTCTCGGCGCGCTTAGTGAAGCCAGAGAGGCCGCCCTCCTGTCGCAGCGTTCGGATGCGCGAGCGCCGCCCCGTCAGGATCTTATGCGGATAGCATTGGTGGCCGACATCCCAGATGAGCTTGTCCTTTGGCGTGTCGAAGACGGCGTGGATCGCGACCGAGAGTTCTACAACGCCGAGCGACGAGCCAAGATGCCCGCCTGTCTCGGACACAGCGGAGATCGTCTCGGCGCGCAATTCGTCGGCAAGCCGTCGAAGCTCGCTGTCCGTAAGCGCTTTCAGATCAGCAGGGCCGGCAACGCGGTCGAGCGTCGGGGTGGTCGGACGATCAGCCATTTTTTCTCCTCCAAAGCCCCGCGCCGCGTTTGCCACCGGTCTCGGCGGACGGGCCAATCCGAAAGTGGCGCCGCGCGGAAAAGCGGTCCGCACGGCGCCGGGTCCTGTAGCCAACAGGAAGGGAACCGGGGGTGACCCCCCGTGCCCGGACTGCTGAGGCGGTCCGAACAGGCGTCCGGCAGCCTTGTGCGGGGAGCTGCCGGGTTGGACCCGGCCGCCGCAATCTTGGGGACAGCGGCGACCGGAAAGCGGGCAAGCTCCTCAGGCCGCCTGCGTTTCGAGCGGCGCCTCCAGGACGCCAAAGGAGGGATCGGGCGCCTCCTTGCTTTCGGGCGGAAGGAGCGCGCCAATGGCGACCCAGATCCAAACAAAGATCACTGGGATAAAGGCGATGGCCGCGCCGATGAGCATGCCCTTGCCCATGAGCTGGGCGCCCTCCTGAAACAGCGAGGGCTCTTTGCGCTCGCCGAAGATGGGACGTTGTTCAGCCATGTTCAGACCTCCTCAATCGTAGATCGGCGCATAGTTGCGCAGCTCGGCCCAGGCGCGCCAATCGTCGACGACTGTGCCAGTGATCAGGATGCCAATGCCGCCCGTGAGCGTCGTCAGGACTGCAAACCACCAAGCCCAGCGGTGGATCCCTTCCATCGTGGCGTTAAAGCCCATGGTCCAGCGCCAGAAGAGGGCGGCTCGTTCTGTCGCTGTGCCGCGATCCGCGATCTGCTCGAGCTCCCGGTCTCCGCCGAAGCGGGAGACGGCGAGGATCGTTGCTCCGTGCATCGCAAAGAGCAGCGTTGAGCCATAGAGGAAGACGATCGAGAGGGCGTGGAACGGATTATAGAAGAGGTTTCCGTAGACCAAGCTGAAGTTGTTGGTCCAGTCGAGATGGGTAAAGATCCCATAGGGCACAGCCTCCGACCAGCTTCCCATGAGCAGCGGGCGGAAGAGCCCAAGCACGAGAAAGAGCCAGATCGCCGACAGAAACGCCCAGCAGATGTGCTTTCCCATGCCGAGCTGCTCGGCGAGGATATAGGATCGGATCCACCAGGACATGACCGACACAAGCAGGAAGAACGAGGCGATGATCCAGCCTAGCCCTTCTCCAAGCGGTGGGATCGAGAGCCCGTATTCCGGCCCGGGCGGTTCCAGCGAGAAGTAGAAGAGATCCCGCAGGAACACGGCCGGGTTATAGCCCGCCTGGTCCCAATAGGAGAGGCCGACGATCACGAACCAGATGAGGCCCGTGGCCAGCGACACCACTCCGAACGCGCCGAGATAGATCGGCCCAAGCTGGGCGTTGCCGAGCCAGCCCAACAGGTTGGAAAAGCCCGGGCGACCGGCGCGTTCATCGAGGTCAAAGTCGCCGCTCCCGGCCATCCCAAACTCCGGCTCGCCGCGCACCTGCACCTGGGTGAAGATGTTCTGGTATTCCGGCGACCGGAAGATGCTCACATAATTATCAGCCATTGACGCCTCCTGGAATGTCGGCCCACCACGGCAGGAACACGTACCAATCCCACCAGGCGATCCACTGGTCGAACCAGACGGTGCCGGAGATCACGATACAAACCGCACTCCAAAAGCCGGCATTCAGCGCCAGGATCAGGCCCAAGCGGTGGATCCCGAGCGTGCCGACCGAATAGCCGATGAAGTCGCGGAAATAGGTGTCTTCGTGGTCGGGGGTTTTCATCTCGGTCCCCTTCTTGGGGTTACAGGCCGAGAGGACCAGGCCGCCATGGAGCGCGAGCGCGAGCGTCGTCGTAAAGAAGAACGTGATCGCGATCATATGGGCCGGGTTGTAGTGAAAGTTGCCGTATTGGTAGCCGACGTTCGACACCCAATCGAGATGGGTCCAGATGCCATAGGGGAAACCATGCCCCCAGGCTCCCATCAGCACCGGGCGGATGACGACGAGGGTTGTATAGGCAAAGATCGCCACGCCGAACGCGAACGGCACGTGATAGCCCATGCCGAGCTTGCGGCAGATCTCAACCTCGCGCAGCAACCACGAGATGAACGCGCCATGGGCGCAGATCGTGATGAGCTGCCAATAGCCGCCTTCCATAAGCGGCGCGGCACCGAGCCCGTATTCGAGCGGTGGTGGCTCGATCGAAATGAGCCATGGATTAAAGACCCCGTCGACGGCCGTCGACCAGAAGATCAGGATTGTTCCGAGTGCTGCAAAGAAGAACGTCGTGACGCCGAAGAAGCCGACGTAGAACGGGCCGACCCAGAAATCGAACAGGTCGCCGCCGATGAGCGTGCCCCCGGGCACGCGGTATTTTCGTTCGAAGCTGAGCAAAGCCATCTTCTTACTCCGTAATGGCGGCGGTCATGACGTCTCGGTGCGCACCCCAAGAGATGCGCCGCGCAGCGTCAGGCTGCCGACGATGAATAGTGCGATCCGGGCGGCAAGAGGGTGGCCCGCCGCCCGGAACTGTGCCCCGCAAGGCGGGACGGACCCGTTACTCGGCCGCCTCTGCGGCAGGCGAGTACTTTGCCTGCGCCACTTCGAACCAGTTGTAGCGGTCCGTCGAGAGCAGCACGAGGTGGATCATCGCAGCGAGCAGGAACAGGAAGACGCCCTGCGCCACGAATACCCGACGAGGGTCGAAGACGAGCCAGATCTTGTAAAACTGTGCCATTTTCTACCCTTTTCTCAGAACCAGGGGCGCCAGATGAACGTCGCCAAGTGGGCGACGATCGCGACAGCCGAGAACAGCCAGAGGCCGCTCAGATAGACGCTGTGGAGTTCCTGCGCCTGGTCGTCGGTGAGACCTGTGAAGGACAGGTCACTGCTATCAGCCATATATTTTCCTCCGAAAACTCAGACTGCGCCGCGCACCCCGCGGCTGGGTTAACGGGTTCCCCCCGCTGAGGTCATCCACCTGCCCCCGAAGGAACGGGCGAATAGGGTGGCCGCCGGCTAGCCCAGGGCCGAGGCGGCAGAGCGAGCCCGAGCCTTAGGCGGCAAAGATCATCGGTGTGATGATCCGCGCCTGGCTCCAGGCTTTCTTGATCGGTCCTTTCGCCGGCAGGCGCATCATGCGGAGCGCCGACAGCGTCCAGGTCACGAACGCCAGCGGCAGCGTCGCGAGGAAGATGATCGCAAAGTACGCGTAGAACTCGCGCTTCGGCGCTGCCGGCATGTTGCGCGCGCGGGTGCAGTAGCGCGTGCTGTCGGCGGGGGTCTCGATGGGCAGATCCGTCAATTGATCGGTCATGCGCTTTCTCCCTCGGTTTCCGTTGGTTTTGCCTTTGGCTTGTCCGCAAAGCTCGCTGGTGCGAGGCCCCGCACCGTCTCGATCTGGACGCGTTCGGCGCCGGATTTGAGCGCAGCGGTCTCGGCCGCGTCGCGGAGCTGCTTGGCCGCAGAGATCCGCGTGAGGATGGGGTGCTCCTCGACGATCCGGTCGAGCATGGCTTGGGCGTCGTCGTCCCAAGGAAAGTCGCGCCGCAGTGTTGTCGGCGTAGCGTCCGCCGCGTCCATCTCGGCGCCGAGCGGCAGAATATGAAAGAGAGCGTCGAAGAGACCGTTGCAGATCTCCTGCAAAAGATACGTCGCGCCCGCGTAACCCATAAAGGGCGTGCCCGTGGCCCGCCGGATCGCCGCGCCAGGGAAAGAGGCAGGGATAAAGGCGGGCGATGGCCCATGCCCGCCTTTCATTTCGGCCAAGTACATCTTTTCGTTGATGGATCCGAGGACGATCAGCGGGCGTTTGCCGTGGATATCGGCGCGCACCTGATCGTTGTTGGGCTTGCGGCCCGCGACGCGCGCAGTCGCAAAGGCGCAGGGAAAGCCGAGATCCTCTTCGAGGAAATGCCGCACACCGCGCGCATAGGTTTCATTCGCGACAATGCCGAAGTTTGCGGTGGCAAAGAAGTCCTGCGTGACAGAGCGCCACAGATCCCAGACTGGTTTGATCGTAGAGTGCTTTTCGCGAGCGATGAAGGGCTCGGGGTCGAGCCCGGTGAGTTGCCCCAGCATGCGCAGGAACTTCGTCGTCGAGTCGACGCCGATCGGCGCCTGAAGAAAGGGCTTGCCCAGAACCTCGGCGAGGCCGCGGCCGAACTCGCGATACATGACGATGTTGACGTCCGCATTCACAAGGTGCCGCATCTCGGCCAGATGCGCGCCGAGCGGGAAGACCATGTTGACTTCCGCTCCGATCCCTTCGACCAGACGGCGGATCTCGGCGAGATCCGACGGCATGTTGAACGTGCCGTACATCGGCCCGAGGATGTTCACACGCGGCTTTGCGCCATCGATGCGCTTGGCCTCGCGCGGCATCCGGCCCTTCGTCATGCCGAATTCGGTAAAGATCCAGGTCATTGCCCGGTCGGCACATTCCCACTGATCCTCGTCGATGGTGCGGGGCAGAAAGCGTTGGATGTTTGTACCTTGCGGCGTGACCCCACCGCCGATCATCTCGGCGATGGAGCCGGTGACGACCACGGCCGGCAAAGCCGGGTCGAGCGTGCCCCAGGCGCGTTTCATGGCCCCTTCGGTCCCGTCTCGGCCAAGTTCCTCTTCACCGAGGCCCGTCGTCACAATCGGCAATTCGTGCGGCGGCAGGCCATCGGTGTAGTGCAGAACCGACGTGACCGGCAGGTTTTCACAGCCCACGGGCCCATCGATCACGACCTGCAGCCCCTTGACGGCACAAAAGGCGTATACGGCGCCCCAATAGCCGCCGGCCCGGTCATGGTCCTGAATCAGCATACCGGCCTCTCGGCGCGGCGGCGCAATCCTCTGGAAGATTGCGTAGGGTTACGATTTTCTGGAAAATCGTCGGGCATCAGATCATCTCCTGCGCTTTGGCGGCGCGGGCTTGCTTGTCGAGCTTCTTTTGATGCGCGGCGCGGAAGTCGGGCCTCAGGTTGGGCGCGCCCTCCCAGACGCCGGCACTGTCTTCCGTGCCCACGCCTTCGAAGAACGCCTTCATGCCGTCGAAGCGGTCCTTGTTGGCTATGGCGGCGTTGACAACTTGCGCGAGGCTGCCTGCTCCGGCCGGGCCCATGAGCGGTCGCGCCGAGATCAGATTGGTGAAGTAAAGCCCAGGGATCGCGAGCTCCTTGGCCTTTTGCACAACGGGCGTCGTGCCGATTGCAAGGTTTGGCTTGATCGCCTCCATGGCGGCGCAATCGTCTTCGAGCGAGGCGCGGTACTTGACCTTGACGCCCCGCGCTTCGAGCCATTCGCGGTCCGGGTCGGACATTGCGGTACGGGGGCACGCCGTCCCGACATACGGGACGTCCGCGCCGCTTTCGATGAGGAGACGGGCGACAATGAGTTCGGAGCCCTCATAGCCCGACAGCGTGATCGTGCCGTCGATCTTTGACCCGGCGAGCGCGCCTTTGATTGCGGGCAAAAACGCGTTCTGCGCCGCGGCAACCTTGTCGGCCGGCAGGCCGAACGCCTCACCAATGGATTTCAGCCAGAGCGCGGTTCCATCGTGACCCACGGGCGCCGACGGCACGATGGGCCGTCCGGCGGCCTCGAATTCGCGCATGGCAGCGGTGTAGAAGGGGTGGATCGCGGCGACCGCCCCGCAATCGAGCGCGGCATAGAGCTCGCGCCATTCGCGGCACGGCACGACCGGCCCGGGCGCAAGGCCAAGTGGCGCGAGCATCTGTGCGATGATCATCGGATCGGCCGGGAACATCTCACCCAGCATTGTCACGGTCGGCCGGTCGGACTTGCCGCCCACGGGCGCAGGCACCGGCCCCGCTTCGACCTCCCGACGCGCATAGTTCAGCATGGCGCCGGCGAGCACGTCCTTGGCCTCGGCATGGGTCGGGATCCCAAAGCCCGGCACGTCGATGCCGACGATGCGCACACCGTCGATCTCTTCTGGTAGGAGCCGCAGCGGCACGCCGGAGGCGGTCGGCACGCAAAGGTTTGTTACGACGATGGCATCGTATTTCTCCGGATCGGCGAGCTCGTGCACCGCGTCGCGGATGTCTTCGAAGAGCTTGCCGGTCACCAGCGTCTCGGAGTTGAACGGCACGTAGCCGACCGACCGCCGCGCGCCGTAGAAATGCGACACGAAGGTGAGGCCGTAAACGCAGCAGGCCGACCCTGAGAGCACAGTCGCCACGCGCCGCATACGCAGACCCACGCGCAGCGAGCCAAAGGCCGGGCACATGCTCTGCGGTTTGTCATGGGGCCCTTGGGGATAGTCTTTGGCGTATTGGTCGAGGATCTCGGACTTGCCCGCCATCCGGGCCGCCGCTTCCATTTGCGCCGCACCTGCGTGACAGCCCATCCCGTCAACCGGTTGCGCGACACCTTGGGGCGCGGGCGCGCGCTCTGCGCCCAGGTCAACCTCTGCGGTGCCTGCGTCGTCATATTTGATCTCACCGGCCATCGCTCACGCCTCGTCGTAGACGACTTCGAGCGAGGCTTTCGGCACATAGTTCGAACCCCGCATATCGGCATCCGTGGCCGGCTCAAGGACAAAGTCGGCTCCGGTCACATCGGAGGAAAAGAGGCCCAACAGTCCATCTTGCGTCAGCGGTGAAGGATGGCCCGGCGGGGCGGAGGCCACGTTGTCTCCAAGGTCCGCAAAGAGCGTGCCCCAAGGTCCGGCCATTGTCCCAACGATCTGATAATTCGCCGATTTCTTGCGAAGATCATCATCGGCTGGGATCGAGGCGAGGATCGGGATGTCGACCGCTTCGGCGAAGGCCTGCGCCTCGCCCGTCCCGTCATCCTTGTTGATGACAAGGCCGGCGACGCCGACATTGCCGCCCATCTTGCGAAAGTACTGGACCGCAGAGCAGACGTTGTTGGCCACGTAGAGCGATTGCAGATCGTTCGACGCAACCAGGATCACCTTTTGCGCCATGTCGCGCGCGATGGGCAAGCCGAAGCCGCCGCAGACGACGTCGCCCAGAAAATCCAGGAGCACGTAGTCGAAATCCCAATCGTGGAAGCCGAGCTTCTCCAAAAGCTCAAACCCGTGGATAATCCCGCGCCCGCCGCAGCCGCGGCCGACCTCGGGCCCGCCGAGTTCCATCGCAAAGACGCCACCACGCTTAAAGCAGACATCCCCGATCTTGACCTCTTCGCCCGCGAGCTTCTTGGCAGACGACGTCTCGATGATCGTGGGACAAGCCTTGCCGCCGAACAGGAGCGATGTGGTGTCTGACTTCGGATCGCATCCGATCAACAGCACGCGCTTGCCTTGCTCGGCCATCATGTGGCTGAGATTGGCCAGGGTGAATGACTTGCCGATCCCACCCTTGCCGTAGATCGCGATGATCTGGGTCTTCTTCGTGGGTTCGCTTTGGGGCACTTCAAGGCTCGGCTCGGCGCCCGCTTCGTCGCGCAGGCGGCGGTCAAAGTCCTTGAGGTTGGGAATGTCCTTCATGGGGCATTGCTCCAATCGAGTATCATTTTCAGGCAAGCGGGATCGTTGAAGGCGGTGGCGTAGGCCTCCGGTGCGTCTTCGGCGCGTGCCGTGTGGGTGATGAGGCCGCTGAGCGTGAGCGCCCCGGCTTCGACCAGCGCGCGCGTGGCGGCGAGGTCGTCATGCGTCCATTCGGCAGCAACGCGTAGGCGGGCCTCCTTCATGAACGCGGGCGGAAAGGCGAATTGCAGCGGCTGGGTGTAAAACCCTGCGAGCACCACCTCGCCACCCTTGGCAATCCGGCCAATGAACGTGTCGAGGAGGGCGCCGTTGCCAGACGCATCGTAAATCGCGCGGTAGTCGCGCCGCGGATCGTCATCGGGATGGACGACATCGTATCCCATCGCGCCCTGTGCGCGGTCGGCGTCGATCTCCCACACCGTGGGCGCCGGTGCGCCAGCAGCGATGGCGAGACGGGCGAGGAGCCGGCCGAGCACACCGTGGCCCACGACTAGGTCGGGCATCTCCACGTGGAGGCCCGCCATCGCGTGCCGCGCCGTCGCTGCGAGGGCAAGGAGCGCGCCCTCCGGGCCCCAAGCCCGGTCGATCCGCGTGACGCGGTCGGCTTTGGAGACCAGGAGCTGCGCGGCGCCGCCGAAGAGACCGCGCACCTCACCATAGCAATTGGCCCCGGGCACGAAGACGTAGTCTCCCGGTTTAAAGCCGGTGTCGCGGTCCGCCTCGATGACCTCCCCCGCGGCCTCGTAGCCGGGGATGAGGGGATAGCCCATCCCGGGAAAGGGCGGCATCTCTCCGTTGTAAAAGAGTTTCTCCGTGCCGGTTGAGATGCCCGAATGATCGATGCGGATCAGCAGATCGCCGGGCCCAGGATCGGCCAGAGCGACATCGCCGAGCGAGAGCGTCTGAGCGCGCTCGAGGATCACAGCCTTGGTGTGCATCCGATGTCCCTCCAAATTCGCAAGGGGCATACGGGTGCGACTCAATGCACCAGTGTCAGCCCTTGCCGTCATTCTGGATGTAAGTCTAGCTGGACAGCAAATAGTGTCAACAAGATTAGACACTAAATCATTCCAAACTGGTTGACCGGCGTTCGCACGCACGTGCGCTGTGCCTCTGTCAGCCCGAGGCGGGCTTGCGCGCTTCCACGACCGAGGTGACGAAGGGGCGTGCGGTGCGCCGCGGCGCAATGCGCTCAAAGCCCGCTTCGCCCATCAGGCGAGCGATCTCGCTGGGGGATCGAGCGCGCCCAGTCCGCATCGCCATACAATAAAAGGCGAAGTAGACGTCGCCTGCGCGCTCTGGTCGTTGGGCGCCCGTCATCGGCTCGGACACGATCAGCCGTCCGCGCGGAGGAAGGGCCTCGCGCACCGCGCCGAGCAGTCGGGCCACTGTCGCATCAGCGTGGTCGTAGAGGACGCGCACGAGGCTGATCGCGTCAGCACCGCGCGGCAAGGCGCCCTCGCGGAAGGACCCCGACACGATAGTGACCCGTGCAGAGAGCCCTGCGGCCTCGAAACGCGCGCGTGCGCTTGGTGCGACTTCGGGCAGATCGAAGAGAATAAGGTCCGGCGCGGGCTTCGCCGTGCCGACCGCAGTGAGAAACGCGCCCGTTCCGCCGCCGACATCCATCAGCCGCTTGATCCCGCCCAACCGCACTGCGCGCAGCGTTTCCTCGGCAACAAGGCCCTGACTCTCGGCCATCAACTCCGAATAGCGCGCGGCAACGTCGCTCTGCACCGGCCCTTGCGCGCCAAAGACGTAGGGCCAGAACTTGGCAAGCTCCGTGTCCGCCTCGCCACGCAGGAGCGCGAGCGGATCGGCCAGATCACGGTAAAAGACGGCATGGTGCCGGATCATATCGGCAAGACCAGGGACACCCGTCGCTGCTGCCCCCAGTCGCCCCGTTTGATATCCGTCCGCGCTATGCTCCAGAAGCCCCAGCGCCGTTGCCGCGCGCAAAAGCGCTTCCATCCGCTGCGGGTCGATCCGGTGCCGCTCTGCAAGCCTCTCAGCCGTTTGCGGAGCGGCCATAAGCTCGTCCAGCAGATCCAGCTCAACGACGGAAAAGAGCACCTGAGACTGCACAAACCCGGCCACGAGATCGAAGAGAGCCTCGCCATCCTTGCGCGTTGCGCGCTTGGTCAAAGGATGCGCTGCAGCCCAGCTTTGAAACGCGGGCGAGGCGACGCGGGCATTCCGCCAGCGCCGCCAACGTGCCAAAAACGGGAGCGGCTGGGCCGTTTCGCTCTCCGAAGGTGCCGCCTCTGACCGCGTCTGGGCCGGCGACGCGCGCCGCGCCTGAAGGCGGCCAGGCTCACTCATCTTGAGACGCGTGCCGCGGCCACAGGCGTGAGGCGATCCGCTGTCTTGCGGACCATCTGCGCGAGCGCCGCCTCGCCCGGACAGGCCGGGATGGAGGCGATGGCGCCCGAAAGGATGTCGCCCAGACGAGAGATCGCGCCATCCACGCCAAATTCCGTTACAGCCGAGGGACGGTCATGCGCGGCGTCCTGCAAGGCCGGTTTGCCGAGCGTGCTTTCGTCTTCGAGCACGTCCTTGAGATCATCGGCGACCTGAAACGCCTCGCCGATCCGGGCGCCGAGCTCTTCCCAGGGTTCTGGGTCTTGCCCCGCCGCAATTGCGCCCATCTGCGTCGCTGCACAGAACAACGCGCCGGTCTTGGCGCGATGATAGGCCCCCAGGTCAATCGTCGGCTCGCTCTCCCAACCCTGCCCAGCACAGATGCCGCCGGGCATACCGGTGCGCTGCGCTAGGTGCACGACAAGCTGCGCCACGCGGCCCGCATCGTGATGCGCCTCCCGCCCAAGCACCTCGAACGCCAGTACGATAAGGCTGTCGCCTGTCAGAAGCGCCAACGGTTCCGAAAACGCTTTATGTACGGACGGCTTGCCGCGCCGCATGTCAGCCGCATCAAAGCACGGCATGTCGTCATGCACGAGACTCGCGCAATGGATCAACTCCAGCGCCGAGGCGGCTGCGTCGGACAAGGCAGGCTGATCGTCACCACAGGCCAGGGCGACGGAAAGGCAAATCGTCGGCCGGATGCGCGCGCCGCCCGGGCTCACCGCGTAGTCGAGCGCACTTTTCAGCTGGGGCGGGGCACCGGCTATCCGGCTTTGGCCCAGTGTGATGGCCCGACCCATAGCGGCCTCGATCCGGGATGACAGCGGCATGGCGCGCCTCCTACAAGTTGTCTTCTCGTGGTGTAAATTAAAATAGACAAAGTATCTGTCCATAAGAATGGACACACTGGCATGCATGAGTCAATGTAAGTTGACACTTGGGCAAAGGATCGGCGAAGGGATGACCGCGCGACGCAAACAGAATGACTGACCGGGTGATTGTCATCGGCGCCGGGATGGGCGGCCTGGCTGCGGCCATCCGCCTGGCCGCGTCGGGCCACAATGTGCGCGTGCTCGAGACGCAGCCTGCCGCCGGGGGCAAGATGCGCACTCTGCCTTCCGCCGCGGGTCTAGTCGATGCGGGGCCCACCGTCCTCACAATGCGGCATGTGTTCGACGACCTTTTCGCCGCCGCGGGCACGCGGCTCGACGACCATGTCACGCTGGAACGCCAGCACCTGCTTGCCCGCCATTTCTGGCCCGACGGCAGTACGCTCGACCTCTGGGACGACCCAGACCGCTCCGCCGAGGCCGTCCGTGCCTGGGGCGGCGCGCGCGCCGAGGCGGAGTTCCGCCGCTTCTCTGCCCGCGCCAAGCGCCTCTTTGAGGCCTTCGACGCGCCGATGATGCAGACGCCAAAGCCGGAGCTTGCGCGCCTCGTCGCCCATGTCCTGCGACACCCGCGGATCCTCTTCGACATGGGCCCGGGCAGCCTCGCGGGCGCGCTCCGCGGCGCATTTCGCGAGCCGCGCCTAAGGCAGCTCTTCGGGCGCTATGCGACCTATGTCGGCGGCTCGCCCTATCGCGTGCCCGCCGTTCTCGGCCTCATCTGGCACGCCGAAGCGAGCGGGGTTTGGCGCGTCCGCGGCGGGATGCACAAACTTGCCGAAGCGATGGCAGCGCTTGCCGAAGCGCTCGGCGCCGAGATCGCCTACGGCACATCGGTTGCACGGATCGAAGTCCAAGAGGGCCGCGTCGCCGCTGCGATCACTGCGGAGGGGACGCGCCACGCTGCGCGCCATATCGTTTTCAACGGGGATCCCAAAGCTCTGACCGACGGCCTCCTCGGCCCCGCCGCCCAGCGCGCCATCACGCGCAAGGCCGTCGCACCGCGCAGCCTCTCAGCCCATGTGTTCGCCTTCGCCGCTGTGCCGGAGATTGCCCTCGGCCGACCCGATCTTGCCTATCACAATGTCTTTTTCGGTGCGGAGCCTGAGCGCGAGTTCCGCCCGCTCGAAAAAGGCCGCATGCCCGAGGATCCCACGGTTTACGTCTGCGCCGAGGATCGCGGCGGCGGCGCGCCGGCGCCCGGCACGCTCGAACGCTTCGAGATCATCATGAATGCGCCGCCCACCGGCGCCACCGCCACGTCCGAGGAGGAGATCGAGACTTGTCCGACACGCATATGGGATCGCCTCGCCGCCTCGGGGCTGACCTTCTCCCCTCCGCCCAGCCGCGCCGCGCTGACGACGCAAGCGGGGTTTCACCGGCTGTTCCCCGGATCGGACGGGTCCCTCTACGGGCGGAGCCCACATGGGATGATGGCCGCCTTCGCCCGCCCCACGGCGAAAACGGCGCTCCCGGGCCTGATCCTCGCGGGGGGCGGGGCGCATCCGGGGGCGGGGATCCCGATGGCGACGCTCTCCGGCAAGCACGCGGCCGCGGCGATCGGGAGCGCCCAAACTTCGACATCGGCGTCCCGCCCGACGGCTACGCCTGGTGGTATGTCGACGGGATCTCCGACGATGGCACCCAAGCCATCTCGATCATCGCCTTCATCGGTTCCGTCTTCTCGCCTTGGTACCGCTGGTCCGGCCGCAAAAACCCGGCCAACCACTGCTGCTTGAACGTTGCCACCTACGGGCGCGGCGGGCGCTGGACGATGACGGACCGGGGCGAGGGTGCGCTGGTCCTAGAACAGAGCGGCATCCATATCGGCCCGTCCTCCATGCGGTGGGAGGCGGACACGCTCGTCATTGACATCGATGAGCGGAGCTGGCCGCATCTGAGTCGCCTGAAGGGCCGCGTTACGATCCACCCAGAAGCGCTCACAGAGGTCGAGCTTCCCCTTACGTCGAGCGGCACCCATATCTGGCGCCCCTTCGCCCCCGACGCGCGCATCGAGGTCGCCCTCAACCGCCCCGGTTGGACCTTTTCGGGCCACGGCTATTTTGACGCCAATTTCGGCACCCGCGCCCTCGAGGACGAGTTCAGGTATTGGACCTGGGGTCGCTATCCCACCCGCGCAGGCGCGCTCACTTTCTATGATGCCGCGCGCCGCGACGGCACGGATCTCGGCGTTGCCGTCAGCTTCGAACGTGGCGAGGCGCGTATCGTCGACGCCCCGCCGCGCACTCCATTCCGGCGCTCCCTCTGGACGGTGCGCCGCGAGACCCGCGCCGATCCAGGGACGTCCCCGCGACAGGTCAAATCCATGCTCGACGCGCCGTTCTATTGCCGGTCTATCGTCGAGACGACGATCCATGGCGAGCGCACTCGGGGTGTCCATGAGGCGCTCGATCTCGACCGGTTCGCCTCCTCGCTCCTCAAGCCCATGCTCGCCGTCAAAGTGCCCCGCCGTCCGGGTTAGACCCCGCGCGGCTGGGCGCGCCTCTCCCCCTCATCTTGGCAAAAATACTCCGGGGGCGGCGCCGTGGGCGCTGGGGGCAGCGCCCCCACTCACTCTGCCCCTCAGACTCAGGCGCCTCGCCTCACATCCCGGCAAGGCGCGCAGTCTGCGACAGATGCATCGTGACCGCCACGAAAAACACGGCCGTCGCCGCCATCACGAAGACGTGCCAGATCGTGTTGTGAAACGGCAACCGCTCCCAAAGCAGAAAAACCGTGCCGACCGTGTAGAGGATCCCGCCCGTGAGCATCAGTGCGAGCACGGGCGCGGACAGGGCGGCGAAGATCGACCAGCCGAAAAGCACGCCCGCCCAGCCCATGGCGAGGTACAGCACAAACGCAATCCATTTGAGCCGCCCCGGGCCGAAGATCCGAATACCTGAGCCGGCAAGCGCTGCCCCCCAAAGGCCGGTCAAGAGCCAACCGCCCTGGCCGGTCATCAGCGTAAAAGGTGTATAGGTCCCCGCGATCTTGAAGTAGATCGCGGCGTGGTCCAACCGTTGGTAGAGCCAGTTGAGCGATGCCGTGGGGAAGCCATTGTAGAGCGCCGAGCACGCGATCATCAGGATCAGGGTCGCGCCGTAAATTGAAATCGCGGTGATCGCCGAGGCGCCGCCATGCCAAAAGGCGGCCAATGTGATCAGAACTGGAACGGCCGCGACGGCGGCGACAAGCGCCACGAGGTGCACAGCCGCATCCGATAAGCGCTCCGCTTTACTGTACTCCGTTCGCGAAACCAGCGCGTTACTCATGCTGAAGCGTACCTCGGCTCATAGCCCCGGTGCCTATCGCCAAACGCCGCAGGGCGAAGACCGACATACGCTAGGCTTCTGATTGCTGTGCATAAATGTCCTCGTTGTTGCGCCAGATCCAGAAATTGAGCGCGGCGGCAATGCTGACCCAAACGAAATAGGGCACAAACATCGCTCCCGCGATCACATCGAGCCGAAAGAGCGTCACCATTGCGCCGAAAACCGCCGCCCAAAGCGCACCGACGGCGACAAGAGCCGCGCGTATCCGGCGCAATCCGAAAAAGATCGGCGACCAGAGCGTGTTGAGCGTCATCTGCAACGCCCAGAAGGCCAGCGCGAGCTCTGCGCCTGGCAACGCCGCAACGCGCGTTGCCGCAAAAGCGATGAGGACGTAGAGCACCGTCCATGTGACGGGGAAGACCCAGTCGGGAGGCGTCCATGCGGGTTTGGTCAGCGTACGATACCACGCGTCGGGCGGAAACATCGCGCCAGTGGAGGCGGCCGCCGCACAGGCGCCGAAGAAGACCATGAAAAGCATCCAGTCCATGGCCCCAAGATAACCGAAGCCGACGTTACGTCCACTCCTTGACGCCCGGCACGGGTCTCACCGGGTCCAAATGGCCTGCATGCGCTTACTCCGCGGCGATCCGCCGGCCCTGCTGCTGAGAGGCGCGGCGGCTCGCGTCGCGTCGCTTCAGCTCTGCAAAAAGCGAGACAAGCTCACCCGCCCGGCCCTCGCCCCAGGGGCCGGGACGCGGCGCGTGATGGGCGGCGGCCTCGACCAGAAAAGCGGTCTCGGCGAGCGGCTTTGCATAGAGCACAGCCGAGCGCGGCGTGATCGACGTTGTCGCTGCGCGGGCCGCCGACAGGAGCAACCATCCGAGCTTTTGCGCGGTGTTCGTCCGGGCGCGGGCCGTGACCGGGTCATAGCCCGCCCGCGCGATCTCTGTGCCGATGCCATCATAGATATGTCGCGCGGCAAAAATGCCGGGGCGACAGGCGCGGGGCAGCAGGGCGATGCCCGCCTCTCCGCGCCCATAGAGACGGCGCGCCTCCGCCAGCAGGCGACGGACCATGTCGCGAATTGGGTCGGATGGCATCGGCTCGCGGAAGAAGTTGATCGGGTCGATCCCGGCCTCCGCCATCCAGTCAAGCGGCAGATAAATCCGGTGCGCGCGGGCATCCTCGCCCACATCCCGCGCAATGTTTGTAAGTTGCATCGCAACGCCGAGATCACAGGCGCGGGCCAGCGCATTGGGCGCGCGCACGCCCATAATCACGGCCATCATCGTGCCCACCGTCGCGGCAACGCGGGCCGAGTACGCGCGGACATCCGAGAGCGTGCGGTAGCGCCGCTCCATCGCGTCCCAGGCCAAGCCTTCGAGCAGCGCCTCGGGGAGTGCCCGTGGCAAGGCGCAGGCCTCGGCCATCGCGGTAAACGCCCGATCCTCCGGCGCATTCTCCGGCCGACCGGCATAGGCGGCCTCCAAACGCTCGCCCAAGCGCAGCACAGCGGCGGTCTTCTCGTCTTGAAGATCGACCGAGTCGTCGGCCAGGCGGCAGAAGGCATAGAGCGCCAGCGCCGGATCGCGATAGCGCGCCGGCAAGAGCCGCGAAGCGGCATGGAAGGAATAGGAGCCCGTGCGGATTGCCTCGCGACAGGCCGCGAGGTCCGCCACCCCGATCCCAGCCCGCCGCTCGGGCAGGCGCGGCGGCGCTGCGGGGCGAAACGCCTCGGCCGTGACGTCCGACGGGCTCATTCCGCGGCCATCTTCTGCGCGCCGGAAAGCGGCAGACGAACCGGGTTCACATCCGGCACGAGCTTGGCCAAAACCTCGGCCGACGCGACGACGCCGGGCAAGCCGGCACCGGGATGCGTGCCCGCGCCAACAAGAAAGAGACCGCGCGCCTCCTCGCTGATATTGTGCGGCCGGAACCAGGCCGACTGAAAAATTCGTGGCTCGATCGAAAAGCCGGAGCCGTGGGGCGAAAGATACCGGTCGCGAAACGTCTCAGGCGTAAAGACTTCGGACGCGGTCAGATGATCCCCGAGGCCGGGGAGCAACTGATCCTCCAGCACGGATTGAACCCGCGCGCGGTAGCTTTCGGCGATCTCGGTCCAGTCCGGCCCGCGCCCGCGATGGCCGAGATGGGGGACCGGGGAGAGCGCATAAAACGTGTCTCCGCCCTCGGGCGCGCAACTCGGATCGGTCACTGAAGGCCGATGAACATAGAGCGACATGTCTTCGGCAAGCTTGCCCTTGATGAAGATGTCGTCGACGAGCCCATGGTAACGCGGCCCGTTCAAGACGGTGTGGTGGCCGACATCCCTCCAGAGCCCGCGTGTCCCCCGCGTCCCGAAATACCAAACAAAGAGGCCCATCGACCAGCGCGACCGACGCAGACGCGCGCGCGACCAGCGCCGCTTGCCCTGGCGCCGGAGCAGCCGGTCATAGGTGTGGCCCGCATCCGCATTAGAGACGACGATGTCGGCGGCGACGACCTCCCCTCCGGCAAGTTGAACGCCAGTCGTCCGCGCGTGTTTGCCGTCGCCGGTGAGCAGGATCTCGTCGACCTCCGCGCCGAAGCGCAGCGCTCCGCCTTGCGACGTGACCACATCGGCCATTGCACGGGCGAGCGCCTGCACACCCCCCATGGAATAATGTACGCCGAACGCCTTCTCCAGATGGCTGACGAGGATGTACATCGACGTCACCCGAAACGGATCTCCGCCGATGAAGAGCGGATGGAAGGAAAACGCCATCCGCAGGCGCTCGTCGCGAAACCGCCTGGCGGCATGGGCATAGACGGACCGGTCGGCTCGAAGCCAGGCAAAGCGCGGCAGCACTTTGATCAACTCCCAGAGCTGGTGCATCGACCGGCGGCCGAGCCCTTCGAACCCGAAGGAATAGCGCCGCTCGGCATCGGCGAGAAAACGCTCGTAGCCTGGCTCATCGGCCGGCGAAAGGCGCGCGATCTCAGAGCGTACCGCGCCCTCGTCGGCTGACATTGTAAAGGAAGAGCCGTCTGGCCAGCGGATCTCGTAGAACGGGTCGAGCGCCCGCAGATCGACATCGGCGTCAAAGTCGCGCCCGCAATCGGCCCATAGCTTGCGAAAAACCTGCGGCACCGTCACGATCGTGGGCCCAAGATCGAACCGGTGCCCGTCCTTCCAGATCGCCGAGCCGCGCCCGCCGGGCATATCGAGCTTGTCGAAGATCGTAACGCGATAGCCCTTGGCGCCGAGACGCATCGCCGCCGCAAGCCCGCCGAGCCCCGCGCCAATGACGGCCGCATGGGGGCGTGGATCATCGACAAAACCAG
Organism: Pseudomonadota bacterium; assembly: GCA_038745585.1. Classification (GTDB taxonomy): domain Bacteria; phylum Pseudomonadota; class Alphaproteobacteria; order Rhodobacterales; family Rhodobacteraceae; genus HLUCCA09. The sequence goes on along the minus strand of JBCDLH010000006.1, from coordinate 149,572 downwards.
TCGTGGACAGGCCAGGACCAGACAGAACCGCAGGGGTGGAGAGATCTTTTGCCATGGGCCGATGCTACCTCTGTCTAGTTTGCTTTACAATCTCGATTTAGATGTCATGTTACAAGTGTCCAACATCTACAATGGTTCCACCCGAAAGTGTCAGATATGCTGGACAATACCGCACCGGAAACATCCCACGCAGAACCACCGCAGGGACAGCCGCGCAGCACGGCGCCGCCGAAGGCGCATATCGGGGCTTGCGTGTCGCTCTCTTTTCACCGGTTCGGCACCTGGGGGCAGCGCCTTTGGGTCCTCGGGCAAATGGGTGCGGCACGGCTGTCTCTGCCGAGAGTGCCGGGCATCGGTGCGTGGAAGCTTTGCGGCTCCGGCGCCAATCAGGGCTTCGTCCCGATCCCCAACCCGGCGGTCTGGGTGATCCTGGCAACCTGGCCTGACGCGGCGACTGCGCGCGCGCAGACCGCCGCGGCCCACCCGTTTACGGCATGGGCTGAACGGGCGGACGAACGCTGGACGGTCTATCTGGCGCCGACGTCGGCGCGCGGAAAATGGGCTGGCATTGAGCCCTTCACGGTCTCGGCCCGCGCCAAACCAGGCCCCGTCGCCGCGCTGACGCGCGCGACGGTCCGTCCCTCGGTGGCCGCACAGTTTTGGCGGCGCACGCCCGACCTTAATCGTGCGATCTTTGCCGACCCAAATGTCATGTTTCGCATCGGCATCGGAGAGGTGCCGCTGATGCAGCAGGTGACGTTTTCGATCTGGCCCAACACCGACACCATGGCCAATTTTGCCCGCAAGGGCCTTCACGCCGACGCGATCCGGGCGGTGCGCGAAGGAGGCTGGTTCCGCGAGGAGCTCTATGCCCGCTTTCGCATCCTGGGCGCAGACGGCGCATGGGCGGGGGGAGACCCGCTCGCTAAGCTGAGAGAATGCAGATGACCGAGCAAAAGCCCGTCGCCGTGCGAGCGGCACGCCCCGCGCCCTTCCCCTTTTCCGCGATCGTCGGCCAGGAGGAAATGAAACAGGCGATGATCCTGACGGCGGTCGACCCCAAAATCGGCGGAGTCCTCGTCTTCGGCGATCGGGGCACCGGCAAGTCGACCGCCGTACGCGCGCTCGCCGCGCTCCTGCCAGAGATCGAGGCTGTGGAGGGCTGCCCGGTCAACTCCGCCACCGAGCACGAGATCCCCGACTGGGCCGAGGTGCACGCCCACGGGATTGTCCGCAAGGCGACGCCCGTCGTCGACTTGCCGCTCGGCGTGACGGAAGACCGCGTCGTCGGCGCGCTCGACATCGAAAAGGCGCTCGCGAGGGGCGAAAAGGCATTTGAGCCTGGCCTGCTGGCGCGCGCCAATCGGGGCTATCTCTATATCGACGAGGTCAACCTCCTTGAGGATCACATCGTCGATCTGCTTCTCGATGTGGCTCAATCCGGCGAAAACGTGGTCGAGCGCGAGGGGCTCTCGATCCGGCATGCGGCGCGCTTTGTTCTTGTCGGCTCGGGCAACCCCGAGGAAGGCGAGCTTCGGCCGCAGCTTCTCGATCGCTTCGGGCTGTCGGTCGAGGTGGCCTCGCCGACTGACATCGACCAGCGGATCGAGGTTATCCGGCGCCGCGACGCCTATGAAACCGAACCGGCGACCTTTCTGGAGACGTGGGGGCGCGAAGACGCCGACCTGCGCCAGCGCATTGTCGCGGGAAAGGCGCGTGTCGGGGCAATCGACGTGCCGGAGACCACGTTGCGGGCCTGTGCCGAACTGTGCGTGGCCCTCGGCGCGGACGGGCTTCGGGGCGAGCTTACGCTCTTGCGCGCCGCCCGTGCGCTTGCGGCTTTCGAAGGGGTCGATGCGGTCGGCGTGGCCGAGGTCCGCGCCGTTGCGCCCTCGGCCCTGCGCCACCGCCTACGGCGCGACCCGCTGGACGAAGCTGGATCGACGGCGCGCGTCCTCCGTGTGATCGAGGAGGTCTTGGGCGCGTGAGCATCCGCACTCTCATAGACGCTTTTGGCAGATGGCAGGCCAGAGCGGCGAGAGGGCAAGCGTCGTGGCGCGGGGTCAGCTCCGAGCACACTAGACGCAGTCGGGTGCATCGCCGAAAGACTACCAAGTCCGCTTGCCACACGGTCAGCAGCATTCCCAAAGTGGGCCCTGACGACAGGATGGCAGGCACGCCAAACGCAGCCCTTTGCCGATGACACCATGGGCGCGCGCCACCCTCGCTTTGCGGCTGCTCGCCGCCGACCCGGCGGGGCTCGGGGGCATTTGGCTGCGCGCGCGCTCGGGCCCTGTCCGAGAGCGCTTCGTCGCGGCGCTTGGTGCCCTGCCGCTCCCCCTTCGCAAGATCCACACTGGCATTGCCGATGAGCAGCTTTACGGCGGGGTCGATCTCTCGGCGACGCTGAACTCGGGGAAGGTGGTTTGGCAGCGTGGCCTCTTTGCGACGCCGACGGTCTTTGTCCTGCCTATGGCGGAGCGCTGCGCGCCGGGCCTCGCTGCCCGTCTTGCAAATGCTCTCGAAGAGGGCCGCGGACACTGCCTGATTGCGCTCGATGAGGGCGCCGAACCGGGCGAAGCCCTGCCCCATGCGCTGTGCGAGCGCTTGGCACTGCATCTCGATCTCGATGGAGTCGGTTTCGGCGAGACGGAGCCGCTTTTGCAAACGCCGGTACCGGTCGAGCGTCCGATCGCCAATGTCACCGCGCCGGCGCAGGCCTTACAGGATCTGGCCGCCATTGCGCTCCGCCTCGGCATCGACAGCCTGCGGGCGCCGCTCCATGCCCTTCGCGCGGCCAAAGCCCATGCCGCGCTCGCAGGTCGCGCGGAAGTCGGGACCGAAGACCTCGCCGTCGCCGCAGCGCTTGTGCTCGGCCCGCGTGCCACGCACGCTCCCGCCGAAGACCCGCCGCCCGAGCCAAACGACCCACCGGACGCGCAACCCGAGGCAGACCCGCCGCAAGACGAGGCGGGCGGCGACACGGACAGCGCGCAGCGCACCCCACCGGACGACATCCTCCTTGAGGCGGCAGCGGCCACATTGCCCCGCGATCTCCTCGAAAGTCTGGCCGCAGGCCGCGCGCCGCGCAGCCAGGCGGGCAGCTCCGGTACCGGTGCAGGCAAGAAGGGCAATCGGCGCGGGCGTCCGCTCCCCGCGCGCCCCGGCAAGATCAACGGGCAATCCCGCGTCGACATGATCGCCACGCTCCGGGCAGCGGCGCCGTGGCAGCCCCTTAGGCGGGCCAGTGCCTGCGGCGGCCCCACGGCGGAGCGGACGCTCCATGTCCGACTGCCCGACATCCGCACCAAGCGCTACCAAGAGCAATCCGACCGCCTGCTGATTTTCGTCGTCGACGCCTCGGGATCCGCTGCGATGTCCCGCCTCGCCGAGGCCAAGGGCGCGGTCGAGCTTCTCCTCGGCGAGGCCTATGCACGGCGCGATCACGTGGCCCTCGTGGCGTTTCGCGGCACCGGCGCGGAGGTGCTGTTGCCGCCGACGCGATCGCTTGTGCAGACCAAACGCCGCTTGGCCGCACTTCCCGGCGGCGGCGGCACCCCCTTGGCCGCTGGCCTCTCCGCCGCGATGGAACTGGCACGCGCCGCGCAGGGACGCGGTATGACGCCGACCCTTGCGCTGCTGACCGACGGGCGCGCCAACATCGCGCTCGATGGCAGCGCGGACCGCAAGGCCGCCGCCGACGACGCCGCGCACGTGGCCCGCACGATCCGCAGCGCCAGGTTCCCCGGCCTCGTGATCGACGTCTCGCCGCGCCCGCAACCTGCGCTGAACACGCTCGCCGCCGAGATGGGCGCGCCTTACTTGGCAATGCCGCGGGCCGATGCCGCGCGCCTCTCGACCGCCGTCACAGCAACGCTCGACGCCTGAACGCGATGGATTGGGCGAGCTATGCCGACATTTGGCCCCACGCAGCGACCTCGCGTTTTGTCCAAGCGCGCCCGCATCGCTGGCATGTGCAGCTGATGGGGCCCGAAGACGCGCCGGTTCTACTGCTGCTGCACGGCACCGGCGGGGCGACGCATTCCTGGCGCGATGTCGCGCCGCGCCTTGCAGAACGTTTCCGCGTGGTCGTACCCGACTTGCCTGGTCACGGATTCACTCGCCTCGGCGCGATGCAGCGTTCGAGCCCCGACCTCATGGCGCAAGATCTGGCGGCGCTGCTCGGCAAGCTCGGCACACCGCCAGATGCGATCGTGGGCCATTCGGCCGGCGGGGCGCTCGCGCTGCGTCTTGCGCAACGGGGCGATGCTCGGCCCCGTGCGCTTGTCGGGCTCAACGCCGCGTTAGAGAGTTTCGCGGGGGCCGCGGGGTGGCTCTTTCCGATCATGGCCAAGGCCCTGGCGCTCAACCCGTTCGTTGCACCGACCTTTGCGCGAATGGCCCGACCCACTGGAGTCGAGCGCCTTATCGGGGGAACGGGGAGCCGGATCGACCCGCTCGGCCTCGCGCTCTACCGCGCCTGCATCTCGGATGCGCGGCATGTGGATGGGGCGCTCACTATGATGGCGCAGTGGCGTCTGTCCGCCCTCGAAAGGGCCCTCCCGCGTCTGGAGCTCCCGACGCTTCTCCTGGCTGGGACCGACGACCGGGCCGTGCCACCCTCGACATCGAAGCGCGCCGCCGCACGGCTGCCGGAGGGACGCGTGGAGCTTCTGCCTGGACTCGGCCATCTGGCCCATGAAGAGGCGCCCGAAGAGATCACAACGCGGATCCTCGTCTTTCTCGATCGCATGCTCTGATCCTGTTCGGAATGATCGCCCTGCATTGTCCGGCGTCGACCGTCAGTGTGACGTGCCAGTCTCCACCTCTACGGACCGATTACAGTCCGTCAGGCATGGCCTAGCACGCGTAAAGCCGCCGCTTTGCGGGCAAACGCCGCTTCGCAAGATGCCTTTTCACGCCACCTGCCGCGCCAGAGCGCACTGGCTCCAGAGCGCATGGAGTGCCGAGACCAGCGCATCGATATCGGCATCCGAATGGTGCGGCGAGGGCGTGAGGCGGAGCCGTTCCGTGCCTTTGGGCACGGTCGGATAATTGATCGGCTGCACGTAAATCCCGTAGTCTCGCATTAGAATGTCGGAGATCAGCCGGCACTTAACTGGATCGCCCACCGGAACCGGGACGATGTGGCTTTCGTTCGGCATATAGGGGATGCCCGCCATGTCGAGCTTTGCGCGCAGCCGAGCGACACGGTCCCGCTGGCCAAGACGCTCGGCGTTCGAGTGCTTAAGATGCGCGATAGAGGCCTTGGCGGCCGAGGCCACTCCGGGCGGCAACGCGGTCGTAAAGATGAACCCGCTCGCAAAGGAGCGGATAAAGTCGCATAGCGCCTCCGATCCCGCGATGTAGCCGCCGACGCAACCATAGGCCTTCCCAAGTGTGCCTTCTATCAGGTCGATCCGGTAGGCCAGCCCCTCGCGCTCCGAGATCCCGCCGCCGCGCGGGCCATACATACCCACGGCATGAACCTCGTCCAGATAGGTCATTGCGCCATGCGCCTCAGCGACCTCGACAATCTCCTGCATGGGGCAGATGTCCCCATCCATCGAGTACACGCTCTCGAAGGCAACGATGCGCGGCCTGGTCGGGTCGAGCCGGCCGAGATGGCGATTGAGATCCTCGGGGTCGTTGTGCTTCCAGATGACCTTATCGGCTCGGCTATGCCGGATGCCCTCGATCATCGAGGCGTGGTTTTCTGCGTCCGACAGTATCACTGCATTTGGCAATCGGCTTCCCAGCGTCGAGAGCGAAGCCCAGTTTGAGACATAGCCGGAGGTAAAGAGGAGCGCCGCCTCCTTGGCGTGAAGATCCGCAATTTCTTGCTCGAGCGCCACATGGTGCGCGTTTGTACCGGAGATGTTGCGCGTGCCGCCGGCACCGGTCCCACATTGCTGGACCGTGCGGACCATCGCACCCACGGTGACCGGATGCTGGCCCATCCCGAGATAATCGTTCGAACACCAGACCGTCACATGATCCGGGCCCTCGCCGCGATGGCCGGCCCGGGGAAACGCGCCGCACCGCCGTTCGAGCTCGGCAAAGATGCGGTAATTGCCTTCATCCCGAAGCGTGTCGAGCTGGGCGCGGAAGAGGCTGTCGTAATCCATGGGTCGTCTCTTTCTGTCAGGGTCGTGCCGTCGGGTGCGGGCCGGGGAAGCAACGGGGCGGGCTCAGTCCGCCGGTGGGTCGGGCCGCGGCGGGTGCGGCTCGGGGAGCATCCAGCGCCAGAGCTTGGCGTCGGGCAGCGGGATCACCATCAATAGGTGTTCGATCAAGGCGAGCGCCGCGATCGCGCTCAGCAGGGCAAAGCCGGCAATGGCGTGGGGCGCAGTCTGCGCCGCAAGGTGTTCGAAGAGGTAAAGACAGGTGAGCGCGAGCCCAAGGACCGAGACCGGGAAGACCCAGTTGATGCGACGGACGCGAAAGTGCGTTGGCAGATGGGCAAGCGCTTCGGGCAGGAAATCGGTGTTGATCCGCGGCACGCCGTAAAAGAGGTTGAGCTTCGCCGAGATCCGCGCGCCGAAGAGGAGCGCAAACGTCCAAAACCCGAACGGGTTAATCGCTTCGGCTGTTCCATCCTGGCCGCCGCCGTCCACGCCAGCGCTGACAACAAGCGCGGCCCAGCCCATCACGATGAGTGCCAAAAGGAGCAGCATCTCATGGTGGGCCACCGCGCCCCACGCCCGCACAAACCGCTCCCATTCGGGCGTGCCCGCGGGCGTCGCCAATCGGTTCGGTCCCGTGATCACACCGCAGAGAAAGGCCATCTCGATCCAGCCCCAAATCATCAATGCCGCGAAAAAAGCGGCGTACACCGCGCCGACCTCCGTCCGCACGAGCGTATCGACGTAAAGCCCGGCGCCGAGCACCAGAAGGGGCAGCGCCAAAAGCACCGCCCAGATATGGCTGCGCCGCCCTCCGGCATCCGCGCGTTTGACCACCGCCAGGATCGCTCCTGTGGCAAACCACCAAGCGAAAACGGCTGTCAGCGCTGCAATCCAGGCCGGGTTCACCAGAAACACTCCTCTCCCATCATCTTGGCAAAAGTACTCTCAGGGGGTCTGGGGGGCAGAAGGCCCCCCAGCCTTAGGCTCAGTAGGCCGGGTGCAGGCGGGTCACCTCCGGCACGTCATGGCGCACCGCCGGGATCGTATAGAGGGCGATGAACGCGTAGGCCGCCTTTGCCGTCCCGGCGAGCCGACCGAAAAAGCCTGCCACGCCGCCCCGCTTCGTCGCCATGTCGATCTCGACGGACGCGCGCTGCAGGCGCTTGAGGTTCGGCATCCAGCGCTTGTGTTCGATGTCGAGCGTGAAGGGGAAGATCTGCTTGGTCATCTCGGAGGTCTTCCGGAACACCTCCTGCCCGTACCAATCCGTATCCACGCCGAGCGCGCGGTGGAACGCCGGCCGCTGGTGATCGCGCACATACATCGTGCCGTAGACGGCGGTGAGGAAGAACTTGATCCACCACTCATTGACGCCCGAGGTGAGTTTGGGATCCGTCTTCATCAGCATGGCGAACGCCTCGCCGTGGCGGAACTCGTCGTTACACCATTCCTCGAACCACTTGAAGATCGGATGGAAGCGATGCTCCGGATGCGCCTGCAAATGCCGGAAGATCGTGATGTACCGGGCGTAGCCGATCTTTTCGGAAAGGTAAGTCGCGTAGTAGATGAATTTCGGCCGAAAGTAGGTGTACTTCTTCTTTTGGGTCAGGAACCCGAGATTGACTGCGATTCCGGCCTCGCGCAGCGCATCGTTTATAAAGCCCGCATGCCGCGCTTCGTCCCGCGCCATCAGCTGGAAGAGCTCCACGATATCGCTGTTTGAGCCCCTTCGCTTCATCTCCTTGTAGAGCACGCAGCCCGAGAATTCGGCCGTGCAGGACGAGATCAGAAAGTCGATGAACTCCTTTTTGAGTTCCGGTTCCATCCCGTCCCAATCGACATGGTCCCAGTCTTCGTTCTTGCGGAAATGCCCCTTGTTGGGGTCCGATTTCATCTCCGCGATCAACGGATCCCACTCGTCGCGGATGCCGTCGACATCGATCGCGTCGAGTTCGTCGAAATCGGTTGTATAAAAGCGCGGCGTCAGCAGCGTGTTCTGCATGGCAACGGCCGTCGCCGTCTCGCTGTCAAAGACCGCTTGCTTTTCCTGGATCGCGAGGCCCTCTTCGACGGTGTCGGCATCGGCCGTGTGAAGGTTTTGGACGTTCATAGCGTGACCTCCTCAGAGAACGAGAACTCGCAGAGCTCCATGACTTCGAAGTCGCCCGTGAGCCGGGTCCAGAGCCGTTCCAGCGCGCTCGCGCGCCAAATGACGGCCGTGCGGTCTTCGGTGACGACCTCGCCGAAGGGCGCCATGATTTCGGGGCCCTGCACACGGACCTCGTCGCCCGGATAGACCACCGCGCCGTTGTTAAAGCGCACATGCGCATGCAAGCTCTCGAATTTGTGGGAGATCTCGACCGTGCAGGGCGCGATCTCCTTACTCTTGGTCAGTAGTCCCATGGTTTGGTTCCCTTTTCTTCCGGTTAGGGCCCCTGGCTGGCTAGGCTGGGCGCCGGTCGTTCATCATGGTGCAACCGCTCACTTCGAGAGAAGCGCGGCGAAGGTTGCACGATTATCTTTGCCAAAAGAGCCGAGCTCGATTGACCAGCCGGTCTGCGCATCAAAGATCGCAAGGCGGCCGTTTTCGAACTCGACAAGGCGCAGCGGGTCGGTTTCGGGGACCCCGGCAAGCATGCGCGTGCGATTCATCGAGCGCCAGACGACCGAAAGAAACCCGGCCGTGTCCGCGCCGTGATCGGCCAGGACGACGCCATTTTCGTCAGTCACGGTTACGGCGCCTTTGCTGTCGCCATCCAAGATGATCACGCGGCTCGCGATCTCGGGCGCTGCCTGCGGCACGCCGGTCAGCGGCCGGTCCGTCAGGACGGCATAGGTGACAAGCAGGAGCGAGGTCAGCGCGAGCATGAACATCGCCTTAACCAGAACGGTGGGGATCATCTCCTTATCACGATTGACGAGTTGCGGGTGCCGGGATTGGGCGACGTTGAGAGGTCTGTCGGACATATCGGGTCTCCTTGGCCGGGCTTATTCGGCGGGCATGGGGGTGGCGGCGGGACGCTCGGCCCCGTGCGCCGGCATCGGCGCGGAGGGCCTCTCGGCGGCGCGGTCTGAGCGCGGTGTGAGGATCGGCTGCGCCATCTGACCTTCGGCCGCTTCGGCAAGGATCTCGGCAACGACAGCGGCATTGGGGATGCAGCGGAAGGCGGGCTGCACGAGGCGCATGTGCCAGGGTCGGACATGGGGCCAGAGCACAAGGTAGCTCAGCTGATCGCCGCCATCCTTTTGCGGCTCGAATGCAATCGTGCCGTGGCCTGTCTTGCGCAGATCGAGCGCAATGTTCTCGATCCGGCGATAGGGCATCTGTAACGTGACCTGAAGCGCCGCACCCGTTTTTAGGATCACACGACTGGTCGTCACAGTATAGATCGCGGCCCGCGCCTGCGCCCAAGAAAACGCATAAAAGATCGCAGTCGCAAGGGCGGCGAGCACGACGATCGGCACGATTGAGGCGAGTGCGACGCCTAGGGAATAGTCCGCAAGCGCGGATCCGGCGCGCCAGAACGCGAGCAACGCAAAGTAGCCCAGGATCCACTTGAGCGAGAGGCTCTCAACCGCCAGGCGCCAGGCGTCGGGCTTGCCCTGCCACGGGATCTCTTCGCCGCGCGGCAGGGGCTCGGGCAGGCCCGGCGCGTGATCAAAGGCGAAGTCGGCGTTAGTTCGGTCCGGCATGGTTTGGCTCCCTCGGGTCGGTCGGAGAAGGGGCCGGGATGGCGATGCCCGGCCCCGAAGCTGGCCTCAGACCAGCTCCATTTTCGCTTCGGTGCCCGCTCCATAGAGGTTGCCGGCCGCGACATAGGCAGAGATCTTATCTTCCTCGAGCAGCGTCACTTGGCTGTCCGACTTGGTCTTGGGAATGCCGGCCCAACGCTCTTTCACGAGGCTGCGCACCATCACGCCGCGTAGGCCGATCTTAGCGAGCTGGATGGGAACTAGGCGCTTGCCGGCCCCGTCAAGATCGATCTCGAGATAGCGCACGAGCTGTTCCGGCTCGTCGACCCACATGTCTGACACGGTGCCGACGACCGCCTTGTCGCGGCCCATGACGGAGAGGCCGCGCGGGTCTCGACCGGCCGAGATCGCAAAGCTGTCATGCGAGGCCATCGGAACGATCTTGGGATAGCCCTTGCCGTCGAGCTCGGGGCTGTCCTTGCGCGGCGTCCAGGAGGCCGGGCCGACGCCATCGGCCATGGGATCACCCGTCGGACGAAGCGGATAGCCGCCGGTGGGCGAGGTTCGCTCAAGCGCAAGATCCGTGCGTCGATGCGCGTCCTCGACTTCTTGAGACGGGACCGTCCACTCGCCGCCGCCATGGGGCAGCATCCGCGTCTTGGGCGCAGGCACCGGAAACGGGCCCTGATTGGCCGCCGGCGTGCCATCCTCATCTTCGAGGGGGTAGCCCTCGCGCATGTTCTCGGTCTGCAGATAGTAAATCAGCAGCGCAAAGAAGAGGTAGAAGAGCCAGATGGACAGGCTCGCCAAGTCGAAGTTTCCGAAGAAATTGACGCCAACCATTGTGAGTTCCTCCAAGGGTTTCGTCCGGGCGGGGCCCCGCCCGGGGGTGGGTCAGGTGGGCAGATCGGCAAGGCCTATGCCGGTCTGAGCGGATCGAGGTTTACGGGGCGTCCCCAGCCGTACAAGCGGGCCGAGGACAGCGAGAGTTGCGAAAAGAAGCGCGATCTCAACGTGATAGACCACACTGTAGCCGGTCGCCGGACCGAGTGTTTCGGGCAGGCCTGTGGCGGAGACGAGATCGCGGATCGTCCCGCCCGCAAAGATCGCGATGCCAGCGGCCGTGGCCTGCGCCGCGCCCCATGCGCCGAGCGCCAAGCCACGCCCCGCGCTGCCCTGCGCGGGCAGGGTCATCGCGGCGGTCAGCGTCGCCACCGCAAAGAGGCCGCCGCCAAAGCCGATCCCGGCAGCGCCTGCAAAGAAGAGAGCAGCGCTTTCGAGGGGCGCGGCGAAAATCACGGCGGAGAAGGCCGCGATACCGAAAAGGATGCCCGTCGCCGCCATGCGAAAGGCGTCCCGCCCTTCGGCAAGCCACCGTGCCGACAGCGCAAAGGCCACGAGCGCGCCAAAGGACCATGCGGCAGTCAGCAGCGTCGTTGCCGAGACCGAGAGACCCAGGATCTCACCGCCATAGGGCTCAAGCAGCACGTCTTGCATGTTGAACGCGAGTGTGCCGAGCGCGACGACCGCGATGAGGCGGCCCGCCTGGCCCCCGGCCATAAAGTCCGCCCAGGCGTCGCGAAAGGCGGGCCTCGGCGCCGCACGCTCTTCGCGGCTCATCGGGCGCACCCGCTCCTGCTTCCAAAGGGCCGCAGTATTGAGGAGCACCGTCACCACTGCCGCTCCCTGCACGACCTGAATAAGCTTCAGCGGCGTGAAATCTTGCAAGAGCCAGCCGATCACGAGCGACGACAGGCCCATTCCCACAAGGAACATTACGTAAAGCAGTGCGACGACCCGTGGCCGCGTCTCATCTGTCGCCCGGTCTGAGGCGAGCGCGAGGCCCGCCGTCTGCGTCATCGCGATGCCCCAACCGGTCATGATAAAGGCAAGGGCGGCGAGGATTTCGCCGTCAAACGGGAACGAATGGTACGTGTCCCCGCCGAGGACGAGGAGCGCGAAGGGCATGATCGCGAGCCCGCCGAACTGCCAAAGCGAGCCGAACCAGATGAACGGCACGCGTTTCCAGCCGATGGCCGAACGGTAGGTGTCGGACCGAAAGCCGATCGCGGCCCGGAGCGGAGCGACGAGCACCGGCAGCGCGATCATCGCCGCAACCATCATCGCCGGGACACCAAGCTCGACGATCATCACGCGGTTCAGCGTCCCCAAGAGCAGGACCGTCGCCATGCCGACCGAGATCTGAAACAGCGAAAGCCGCAGCACTTCGCGCAGCGGAAAACCTGCCGAGGCCGCGTCGGCGAAGGGCAGATACTGGATCGCCAATTGGGAGACGAGGCGCCGCTTTTTCACCGAGACACCTCCAGGCAACTTGAGATGTAAAAGCCACTTGTGACCCGCTCAACCTCTCGCAGCCGCCCTGGCACGCCGGCCACGCGCAGCGCTTCGGCGAGCTGGGCCGGGCTTTGCGGCACCATGACCGGAGAGCGATCCGCCCGCGGGAAGAGCTTGCCCGCATAGAACATCGCCATGAGAAGCCGCGTGCGCGGTGCGATGGTAAAGACGACGGCGCCCGCAGTGCGCTGCATCAGCCGGTCCATCGCGGCGGCAATGTCGCGCGCTTCGTAATAGATCAGGCTGTCCATCGCGACGACGAAGTCGTGTGCGCCATGCACAGGGTCGAGCATGTCGCCCGCAGCAAATGTCACCTGACGTTCGAGATGCCGGGGCAGCCGGCGCCGCGCGATCTCAACGAGGCTCGGCGAGATGTCGACCGCCGTAACATGCGCCCCGCGTGCGGCGAGCTCTGCCGCCATCTGCCCAGCGCCGCAGCCAGCATCGAGGACGCGCGCGCCGCTAAGATCGGCGGGCAAACATGAGAGCATGAGCGCCCGCATTTTGTCTCGTCCCGCACGCACTGTGGCGCGGATCCTGCTGACCGGCGCGTCCGACGTGAGCCGCTCCCAAACGGATGTCGCCGTCCGGTCAAAATAGTGCTCGACGCGTGCGCGTGTCCCCTCGTAGGCGCCACCATGGGCGGACGCGCGCGCCGACGCCTCTGCACCGCGTCCGGGCAGGATATGTGCCGGAGCCCGCATCAGTCGAAGCCCAGAAGTTCGAAGATCTCGCGATCCGGCAGCGGGGCGGGCGCGAGCGGCTCTGTCCCGTTCCAGAGCGTTTCGGCCAGGCGGATATACTCTTTCTGACAATGCACGATGTCCTCGTCATCGGGCATCTCAAAGAGCGTCTTCTTCTTGAGGCGCGAGCGCCGGATTGCGTCGACCGCCGGCATATGGGCGATCCGCCGAAAGCCGACCACGCCGCAATACCGGTCGACCTCCTCGGTCGTCTCCGAACGGTTGGCAACGCAGCCCGCGAGCCGCACGTTGTAGTTCTTAGACTTTGCCTGAACCGCGGCGATGATCCGGTTCATGGCGTAAATCGAGTCAAAGTCGTTGGCGGTCACGATCACCGCACGGTCGGCATGCTGGAGCGGGGCGGCAAACCCGCCGCAGACCACATCGCCCAGTACGTCGAAGAGGACGACATCGGTGTCCTCAAGCATGTGGTGCTGTTTCAGCAGCTTGACCGTCTGGCCCACGACATAACCGCCGCAGCCCGTCCCCGCGGGCGGCCCCCCCGCTTCGACGCATTGCACACCGTTATAGCCTTCGGTCACGAAATCCTCGGGCCGCAGCTCCTCGGTGTGGAAATCCACCTCCTTGAGAATATCGATCACCGTCGGCTGCAACCGCCCCGTGAGCGTGAACGTACTGTCATGCTTTGGGTCGCACCCGATCTGCAGCACGCGCTTGCCGAGCTTCGAAAACGCGACCGAGAGGTTAGACGAGGTCGTCGATTTTCCAATCCCGCCCTTGCCATAGACGGAAAACACCTTCGCGCCCTCGATCTTCATCGACGCATCCTGATGGACCTGAACAGAGCCTTCCCCGTCCTGCCCTTTCAACACCGGCGGCGCATTCACCCGGCGCGCGGCCGGCGGCTGTCGTGGATCGTCATAGGGGCTCATCGAGTCCTCCCTCCGAAAGGAGCCACTCCGCCCCCATCATCTTGGTGAAAATACTCCCGGGGGGTCTGGGGGGCAGGCTGCCCCCCAGCCTCGCAACCGGGCATGCGATATGGACAAGGCGCGCTCATTCCGCAGCGATTCCTTCCAGACGGTCTTCGATCTCGTCGGCGGCGTCCTGAAGGGCCGCCAGCGTCTCCGCATCGGGCTGCCAATAGGCGCGGTCATGGGCTTCGAGGAGCCGGTTCGCCATGCGCGCCGAGGCTTGCGGGTTCATCTCCGCTAAGCGCTTGCGCATCGCCTCATCGAGGACAAACGTTTCCGAGATCCGCTGATAGACCCACGGGTCCACTTGTCCCGTCGTTGCCGACCAGCCAAGCGTATTGGTAACCTGCGCCTCGATCTGGCGCACGCCCTCATGCCCATGCTTCAGCATGCCCTCGAACCATTTGGGATTGAGGCTCCGACTGCGGGTCTCGAGCGCGACCTGATCTTTCAACGTGCGTACCTTTGCCGTGCCCCGCGTCTGATCGCCGATATAAACGGCCGCCTCTTCGCCCTTGGCACGTTTCACTGCGCGGCTGATCCCGCCGAGCGTGTCGAAGTAGTGATCGACGGTCGTCACGCCGAGCTCGACCGATTCAAGGTTTTGATAGGCGACGTCTACGTCCCGCAGCGCCTCCTTTAGGAGCGCCGGGTTCGCTTTCGACTTGCCGTTGAGCCCATAGGCAAAGCTCTTCCGGTTCTCATAGGCGTCGGCCAGTTCGTCCTCGTCATCCCATGCGCCGCTATCGACCAGCCCATTCACATTGGAGCCATAGGCGCCCTCGGCATTGGAAAAGACGCGCAAGCTGGCCTCCTCCATCCCGCAGCCCATCTTCTCGGCATAGGCCAGCGCGTGGGCCCGGATGAAGTTCTCGGCAAGCGGCTCTTCTGCCGTTGCGCACTTATAGGCTGCCTCAGCCAGGAGTTTGGTCTGAAGCGGCAGGAGATCGCGGAAGATCCCCGACAGAGTCATGACGACGTCGATCCGCGGTCGGCCGAGCTCCGCAAGCGGCAGCAGATCCGCGCCGCTCAAACGGCCATAGCTGTCGAACCGGGGCACCGCTCCCATGAGGGCCAGCGCCTGTGCAATCGGCCCGCCGTCCGACTTAATGTTGTCCGATCCCCAGAGCACGAGCGCCACAGAACGCGGCAGGCTGGCATGGGTCTTCAGCAAAAGCTCCGCTTGCTTTCGCCCATCGGCCATGGCGAACGGCGTCGGCATCCGAAAGGGATCGAAGGCATGGATGTTGCGCCCCGTCGGCAAGATCTCCGGCGAGCGGATCAGATCGCCGCCGGGCACGGGCGCGATATAGCGCCCTGAAAGCGCACGCATAAGCGCTGGAAGTTCTGCGTCTTCCTGCAAAAGCGCGTCAATGCGGGCGACCGCGTCTTCGGATTGATCCGCCATCGTCGCGATCTGCGCGGCCCGGGCCTCCGCCGACATTGGCTGGCCGACAATGTGCAGCCCCTCAGGGATCAGCGCGTCCTCGGTCTCCAAAAGCTTCAGCCAGAGCGCATCGGGCGCCTCGCCGCCGAGATCCACCGCCTCCGCTTGATCCGCGATCAGGGTCTCCAGGTCGCCGCGCGCCGGATCTTCGGGCACAAGCCCGCGCCAGCGCGTGAGCGAGTCCTTCAGCTCTGACAAGCCCTTGTAGAGCCCCGACGCCGCGAGCGGCGGGGTCAGATGCGTGATGGTCACGGCCCCCGAGCGCCGCTTGGCCAGCGTCGCCTCGGAGGGGTTGTTGGAGGCGTAAAGGTAGACATTCGGCATCTCGCCGATCAGCCGGTCGGGCCAGTCCCGCGCGCCGAGCCCCGCCTGCTTGCCGGGCATAAACTCGAGCGCCCCATGCATCCCGAAATGGAGGATCGCATCGGCGCGATAGGTGTTCCGGAGCCACAGGTAGAAGGTCACAAAGGCATGGGTCGGCGCAAAGCCCTTCTCAAAGAGCAGGCGCATCGGGTCGCCCTCATAGCCGAAGGCGGGTTGCACACCGACAAAGACATTGCCGAATTCCGAGCCGAGCACAAAGACGCCGCGCCCGTCCGACTGAATGCGCCCCGGCGCCGGGCCCCAGACCGCCTCGATCGCCTTCAGCGGCGGCGTCTGTCGCACGATCGTCTCCGCATCGACATGGGCGGCAACGTTTGCCTCCTGTCCGTATTGCTTGGCATTGCCGTGCAGGATCGCGGCGCGCAGATCGTCGACCGTCGCGGGCACTTCGATCCGGTAACCCTCCTGCGACATCCGCTTCATCGTGTTGTGCAGGCTCTCGAAGACCGAGAGATACGCCGCCGTCCCCACCGCGCCCGCGTTCGGCGGAAAGCCGAAGAGCACGATGGCAATCTTCTTTTTAGCGTTGCGCTTTTCGCGCAGGCGCGCGAACCGCTCGGCCTTTTCGACGAGGCTGTCGATCCGTTCTAGGCAGGGCGCCATGGCCTTGGTCTCGGCGCTCTTGTTACGGCAGATATGCTGGCAGCCCTGGCAGCCCTCTGGCCCGTGCCGCCCACCAAAGACCGTCGGGCAAGTCGCGCCGTCGATCTCCGGCAGCGCGATGAGCATCGTTGTCTCGACAGGGCCGAGCCCGCCCGCCGAAGTCGCCCATTGGCCCAGCGTCTGGAACTCCAGCGGATGGGCGGCCAGGTAGGGCACGTCGAGGCCCTTGAGCATTGCGACGGCGGCGTCGCTGTCGTTATAGGCCGGCCCGCCCACGAGAGAGAAGCCGGTAAGCGAGATGAGCGCATCGATCTTGGGCGCGCCGTCTTCGGCCTGGAAATAACGCACCACCGCCGGGCGCGCGTCGAGCCCGCCCGCAAAGGCAGGCAAAACGCGCAGGCCGCGCGCCTCCAGCCCACGGATCACCGCGTCGTAATGCGCGGTATCGGACGCCAGAACGTAGGAGCGCAACATGACGAGGCCGACAACCGGGCCGGAGCCGCTCTGCCCGGGCAGGTCGGCCGCGTCGGTCACAATCCGGTGGCTCGGAAGATCGGGGTGATAAAGCCCGACCTCGGGATAATCGACCGGAGCCTTCGCCTCGACGCGGTTCCAGGCTGCAATGCGGGCGTAGCGGCCGACAAGGAAGCGGATCATCTGCTCGACATTGTCGTCAGAGCCGCCGAGCCAGTATTGCATCGTCAGGAAATATGCGCGCAAGTCCTGCGCCTTGCCCGGCAAGAACTTCAGGATCTTCGGAAGCCGGCGCAGCATCCGCATCGACGCCTCACCGGCAGAGGCACCCTTCTTCGGCTTCGGCTTAAGCTTTTTCAGGAGTGCCATCGCCGGCGAAGTCGGGCTCGACATGTCAAGCGTGCCCATCTTCGTTAGGTTGACGATCGCCGGATCGGCGATCACGCCGATGAGAGCGTCAAGATCGTCGCGCCGCGCGGTCAGCTCCGGCAGGATCGCCTGGATGTGCTCCTCAATGAACAAAAGGTTGCAGACGACGATGTCGGCATGGCGGATGGCCAGCCGCGCTTCCTCTAGCGCGTTGGGGTTCTCGCCCCACTCGGCTGCAGCATGGATCGAGACCGAGAGCCCCGGAAAGTCTGCCGTGAGCCGGTCGGCCACCCGTGCAGCCGGGCCCGCGGCGTGGCTGTCGAGCGTAATCACCGCAAAGCGGTAGCCGGGGATGAAGCCATCATCGCGCATAATGGGCCTTCGCTTCGTAGAGCGTGTCGACGCTGATTTCGGAGACGCCCCGTTCCGCAGCGAATTTCTCGGTGTTGCGCTTGGCTTTCCCCCGCACAAAGAATGGGATCTTCTTTAGCTCTCGCTCCGCCTCGGCCAGCCAGGTAACGACATCGCCGCCAGCCTGCACAGCCGTCTCCGACCGCGCCGCGCTCCCCTCTTCTTTGGGCTCCAAATATCCTCGGGGGGTCTGGGGGGCAGACAGCCCCCCAGCCTCTGCCATCTGTTCGACCGGCTTGGGCGCATGCCCGCCATGGTGCGAGGGCCCGGCAGCGTCGTGAAACTCGAAATCCTCGCGGAACATCGCGAGCAGATGCTCTTCGAGCCCCATCACCAGCGGATGGACAAGCGTGTCAAAGAGGACATTCGCACCCTCGAACCCCATCACCGGCGAGTAGCGCGCGGGGAAGTCTTGCACGTGGACGGGCGCCGAGATCACAGCGCAAGGGATGCCCAGACGCTTGCCGATGTGGCGCTCCATCTGGGTACCGAGGATCATCTCTGGCGCGAGGTCTTCGATCCGAGCCTCAACCTCCAAGTAATCGTCGGTGATCAGAGCTTCGACGCCAAAATCGCGCGCCAGGGCACGGATATCGCGAGCAAATTCGCGGTTGTAGCAGCCGAGACCGACGACCTCGAAGCCCATTTCGTCACGCGCGACACGGGCCATCGCCCGCACATGGGTCGCGTCGCCGAAGAGAAAGACGCGCTTGCCAGTCAGGTACGTGCTGTCGACCGAGCGCGACCACCACGGCAGTCGCAGCCGCGCTTCGGACGGTTGGCGAAGGTCAGCGGTCGGACCGCCGCTCGCCGCAAGGCTCTCCGCAAGGCTCTCCGCGATCTGCATCACCTCGGCCACGAAATCCCGCGTGGCGCCCACGCCGAGCGGCACCGTTTTGGTGTAAGGCTGCCCGCGGTCGCGACGAAGCCAGCGCGCTGCCGCCTCTCCGGTCTCGGGATAAAGCAGAACGTTGAAATGCGCGGCCCCGAGCTGGGCAATGTCGGCAGGCGTCGCATCGAGCGGCGCAGCCACATTCACTGCTATCCCCATCTCGGCCAAGAGCCCGGTGATCTCGGCAACATCGTCGCGATGGCGAAAACCCAGCCCCGTCGCCCCAAGAATGTTGGCTGAAAGCGCAGGCGTTCGCTCGACCGGACCGGCGAGCTGCCGCACGATCTGAAAGAACGTCTCGTCGGCGCCGAAATTCTCCTTGCGGGAATAGCTTGGCAGTTCGAGCGGGATGACCGGGATCGGCAAGCCCATCGTCGCGGCGAGGCCGGCCGGGTCGTCCTGGATCAGTTCGGCAGTGCAGGACGCGCCGACGATGATCGCCTCGGGCGCGAAGCGGTCATAGGCGTCGCGGGCCGCGCTCTTGAATAGGTTCGCGGTGTCCGAGCCCAGATCTTGCGCCTGAAACGTGGTGTAGGTGACCGGCGGGCGGTGGCTGCGCCGCTCGATCATCGTAAAAAGAAGATCGGCATAGGTGTCGCCCTGCGGGGCGTGGAGCACATAGTGCAGCCCCTTCATGCCGGTGGCGACCCGCATCGCGCCCACATGGGGCGGGCCTTCATAGGTCCAAACGGTGAGCTTCATGGCAGACGGCTGGGGCGCTGCCCCAGACCCCGGAGTATTTGGTCCAAGATGAGGGAGGCGGGAGCGCGGCTCATTCGGCGGCCTCCATCCGGAGAGCGGCCTTGCGACGGAGTGGGCGGGAGAAGAGGCCGGCCAGATCGCCCGCCTGTTCGTAGAAGTGCACCGGGGTGAAGACGAGCTCGATGGCCCATTTCGTGGAGAGGCCTTCGGCTTCAAGCGGATTGGCGAGGCCGAGGCCGCACACGGTGAGGTCTGGCCGGGCGGCGCGGCAGCGATCCAGTTGCAGATCGACGTCTTGCCCCTCGGAGATCGTCGGGCCCTCGGGGATCAGGGCAAGATCGGGCGCATGGAGACCGCGGTGAATGTAGGGTGAGCCCACTTCAGTAGCAGTCATGCCGCATTCGCGGGTGAGAAACCGGGCGAGCGGGATCTCGAGCTGGCTGTCGGGAAAGAAGAAGACCGACTTGCCGGAAAGCTCTTGCGCTTGCGCTGCGAGCGCTTTGCGGGCGCGGGCGCGTGGGGCGGCGGTCACTGCGTCAAAGCGCGCCAGGCCCACGTCGAACTCGCGGGCCAGCGCAGCGAGCCATGCGGTCGTCCCCTCCTCGCCGAAGGGGAAGGGCGCGGGCAGGTGCCGCGCGCCGCGGCGTTCAAGGGCTGCGGCCGTGTCGGCGAGGAACGGCTGGGTCAGCGCAAACACAGTGTTCGGCCCGACTTGAGGGTAGGCATCGGCCCGGGGCGCTGGCAAAACCTGGACGTCCTCGATCCCGAGCCCTGCAACGAGCGCGCGCATCTGATCCTCGACCACATCGGGCAGCGCCCCCACAAGGAGGAGGTTGCGCCGCTCTGTCGTGGCCAGCGTGGGTACCATGGCCGCCAGGCAGGCGTCTTCACCTTGCGTAAAGGTCGTCTCGATGCCGGAGCCCGAGTAGTTCATCACCCGGACATGGGGCGCGTGGAGGCGCGTTAGGCGCTCGGCGGCATTCGCAAGATCGAGCTTGATGACCTCGGAAGGGCAGGAGCCCACCAGAAAAAGCTGCCGGATATCGGGGCGGCGGGAGAGCAGGCGGGCGACTTCGCGGTCGAGCTCCTCATGGGCGTCGGCCATCCCGGCGAGGTCTTTCTCCTCGAGGATCGCAGTCCCGAAGCGCGGTTCGGCAAAGATCATGACACCGGCGGCCGATTGAAGCAGATGAGCGCAGGTGCGCGAGCCAACCACGAGGAAAAACGCGTCTTGCATCTTGCGGTGCAGCCAGATGATTCCCGTCAGCCCGCAGAACACTTCGCGCTGTCCGCGTTCACGTAACACAGGGGTCGCGCTGCAGCCGCTAGAGAGGGGGACACGATGCTCCGTCATGCCGCGGCCCTCGCCGAAAGAGCGTCCGCACGCGCCGCCGAGAGCCGCGCCTGACGCAGCTTCCAAACGAATTGGACAGCGTTGACGACGTAGGCGGCGTAGGCCGCGAGAGCGATGCTCATCTCGGTCGCAGCACCCCAATTGGCAAAGAAGACGGCGTAGACGTAAAGCGTATGGAGCGCGATCACGCCGAAGCTAACGACATCCTCCCAAAAGAACGCCGGAGCCAATAAATATTGGCCGAAGACGACCTTCTCCCAGATCGCACCGGTCACCATGATCGTATAGAGGATGCCGGTTTTTATGAGGATCGAGACCGTCGCCGCCGCATACCCATCGCCGGTCATCAAGTAGCGCAGCACGAGCGCGAGAGAGACCGCAAAAACCACGAATTGCAGCGGCGCCAAAACCCCCTGAACCAGCGTCCAGACGCTCGCATCGCGGCGGGCGCGCTGCGCGGGCGTATAAAGCTGTCCAGGGGGGGGCCTCTGGTGGTCTGCCATGGGCATCGCGGTCCTCGTTCGCGGTCTTTTGTGGGTGGGAGTATGGATTGTCAGTCAGGAGTGTCAACAAAAACTGACAGTCATTTGGTTTACACTTTTCCGCAGGCCCTCGCGGCCATCTTCGCAGCGCCGCGCGAGAGATGCTTAATTTCCAAAGGAATCGGCGCCTTCGCCGTGAGAACCCGGATTGCGGCCATGAAAACTGTCAGTTTGATTTGACATCACAGAGCGGATGCCGGACACTTTCACTCACTCGGTAGGCTGGGTGCTCGCATCTGCAGGCAACCCGCGAAAGGACGTTTGACATGCTCAAAGAGACCCGCGAGCCTAAGGCAGGGGCGCAAGACCGTCCGCGTATGGCCGACCCCGGGTCGTCTCAAAGCTCCGAAACGCCGCGTGCCGACAGCGAACACCCCGTCGCGCAGCCGCAGGCCGGTGAGGACGTCGGCGCGTCAAGCAGCGGTCAATCCAGCCAAGCAATGGCCTCGGTCGAGCGGGTTGAGGCCCATGTGCTATCGATGCTCTGTACGGCGGTCCTTTGTCAGGATCGACCGCAAAGCGCGCGCGACCTGCGCGCCATCCTTGATCTCGGCGTGCCAACAACGGAGATCATCGACCGTTATATCCCGGAGGCGGCCCGGGTTTTTGGCGAGGCGTGGCTCTCTGGCGGACACAGCTTTGCCGAAGTGACGATCGCGACGGCGCGTCTCCAGGGATGGCTGCGCGACCTGGACATGGCACAGGGCGCGACCGATCCCTTTCGCCTCGATGCGCCCGAAGTCCTCCTAGTCGTACCGGAAAGCTGCCATCATACCCTCGGTGCAATGGTCGCCGTCTCGCGCTTTCGCCGGCTTGGCGCGCTCGTTCGCCTTTGCCTCGGGCAAGACGCGCGCACGGTCGGGCGGATCGTGCGCGCGGGCCACTATGACATGATCGCGCTGTCGGCCGCGGGCAACGAAGGGCTTGATTTCCTCGCCACGCTCATAAATTCAGTTAGGTCGGGTCTCGGCCCGGTGCCTTATGTCGTCCTTGGAGGCGAGATTTTGAACCAATATCGCGACGCCCCTGCCCTCGTTGGCGCTGACTTCGGGACGTCGGATCCCGAGGAGGCGTTGACGCTTTGCGGCCTTACGATATCAGCAAGCGCAGGGTTCTCCGAGCGGAACCGGTCGACGACGATGAGGGGAGATCCGGAAAGGGTCTCCGAGCGCGTTTGAGCTCCGGCGGGACGACATACTGGAATACAGGGTCGATCCCGCTGATTGCGCCGGACATCCTCGGCGACATAATTTCTTCGGCCTCCGACCTAGCAATTGTTGTTTCTCCTGAGGGCCGCATCCTGTCGGTTCTGCGCAATCCCGAAAGCGGACAATTGACCGAGGCGGACACGTGGGAAGGCGACGATGTGCGCGACCATCTCACACGGGACTCTGTACCAAAAGTCGGCGATGCCCTCGAGAGGATCGGCTCGGATCCGCGCGGAATTGGCGGTGTAGAACTCAACCATAACGGGCGCAGCGGAAACGACTTTCCGATCCGTTATTCGTTTCACCGCATTGGTCCGGATGGCACGGTCCTGATGCTCGGGCGCGATTTACGCCCGATCGCCGAGATGCAGGAGCAGCTCGTCAAAGCGCAGCTGGCCCTCGAACAAGACTACGAGGTGCAACGCGATTTCGACACGCGCTACCGCGTGTTGATGGAGGTGGCGACGGAGCCGCTTCTGTTCGTGACGATTGGAACCGGCAAGGTCGCCGACGCCAACGCCGCGGCTGCGCTTCTGCTCGACACGGCCCTGGAAGACCTGATCGGCACGACGCTCGCGCAGGAGTTTGACGGTAAGAAACGCGGGGAGTTTGTCGAGACACTGACCAATGCCGCGCTCGCCGAGGGCGCGGGACCGGTGGTCGCCAAACTCAAGCGGACCGGCGAGAAGGTGAGCCTCTCACCCACTGCCTTCCGCGCGGCCGGGGAGAGGATGCTGCTCCTTCGGGTCGCGGCTGATCCGAACTTGCCGATGCCTGCCGGCCCGCTCAGCGAGGACCTGCAGGCGCTTTTCTCCGGCGGCGTCGATGGGATCGTCTTCACCGATCACGAGGGCGTCATTCGCGCTGCCAACGACTCATTTCTCAGCCTAACGGATGCCGCCCACATCTCGGCCGTGAAAGGGCGTAGTTTGGGGCAGTTCCTGTCGCGCGGGGCTGTTGACCTGAAGGTGCTGCTCGACAACGCGGAGCGCGCGGGCCAGATGCGCATGTACGCGACAAAGCTCGCGAGCGAATATGGGACGCACGTGCCCGTCGAGATCTCGGCGACCTACCTTGCAAACCGGGCTCATCCTGCCTTTGTGTTCGTCCTTCGCGACGCGAGCCGCGCCGAAGCGATGCGCAAGCCCGGCGTGGGCGTGACGGACGACGCCATGCGCTCGGTGATGGAGCTGGTCGGATCTGCAACCCTAAAGGACATCGTTGCGGAAACGACCGACGTTGTTGAGAAGCTCTGCATAGAGACTGCCGTTGAACTTACGCGCAACAACCGTGTCGCCGCAGCCGAGATGCTCGGCCTCTCGCGCCAGTCGCTTTATGTCAAACTCCGCAAATACGGGCTTCTCGCGCGGGACGATTGAGCCCCGCACGGGTGCAGACTTCCGACGCTAAGAGGCTGGAGGCGTGAGCACGAAGGCCATGTACTCGATCATTTCGCGGCCCGGATGCGCCTTGGCGGACCATCCTTGCGCCTCTAGTGACCGGATCAGTCCGAAGTTGCGGTCCCAAGCTTTGCTGACTACAAAAAGACGCGTGCCGGATCGATGCGCCATCCCCGCAAGCGCCGCCCCGCGCCCCTCTTCGCCGCTGCGAAACGTCAAATCGCGGTTGAGCACTACGGAAGCGGGCGACTTCAGCCCCACCACATCGTAAAAGGGCCGGTCAACAGCATAGGCGAGATAGCCGATGTCGTGGATCATGACGACCTCGTCTGGCGCGGTGTTCCGCTCGATCCAGTCGGCGACATCGGTCAGCGCATAATACTTGTCCTGCACCGAGGCGACATTAGGCGGCACCCGCTGCACGGCATTAAATACGTTGAGTACGAGCGCGCCCAACACGACTGCAAACGACAAATCACGCACCAGCTTTCTCTCGGACGCGATCGCATCGACCATCCCCAAGCAGAAAAGAGGCACCAACAGATAGAGGTAGCGATAGTAAGTCTGATGCATGATCAGCGGTTGGACGTAGACGAAATACGCCACGAGAGCCATTGCGAAGAGCAAGTAGCTCAGGTTTCGACCGCGAAAGAGGAAGAGCAGAAAGAGCGACTGCGGTAGAATCTGGGTCTGCGTCAGAAACGCGACGAGCTGCATGCCGCCGATCCGCAGCTCACGTTCCAGCCCGAGGTCGGAGGTCACGAAGAAGTACCGTTTGGCGTCGCCGGTAGAGGGGAAAAGGCCCCCAGAGATCCAGAATTGCAGCACCAGCAACGCAACGAGGGTCACAACGAAGGCTGCACCGATCTGCAAGGCGGCCGAAAAGTCCCGCCAGACTCGCGCGCGCCACAGCACGTCGCCGATGATCAAGCCCGAGAGCAGCAGAAGCTCTGGGCGGATGAAGGGCGCGAGTGCGGCAAGCCAGGGCAGAGCGGGCGAGCGGCGGCGATGGAGCACGATCAGCCACGTTACGACAGCCATGGCGAGGCCTGTTTCGAGCCCATTGAGATGGACGCGAACAAAATCCCCCGTCGTCAGCGCGCAAATGGCAATAGCGACGCGCATGGGCGCAGCAAGCCCCGCCATTCGACCCAATTCAAGCACGCCAAGACCGAAGAGCGCGACCGCCACCCACGCGAGCAGCATCAGGCCGAGTTCCGGCGGCAGGACCCATCCCACGCCCGCCGTGAGCAATGTGTGCACGAGGCTCGTCGAGCCGTATAGCGCAGGAGTATTGGGAAAGGCCGTATCGGGCGCAAAGAGCGCTTGGGCGTTGTTCAAAACGATATAGGCATCGTCGAGCCGGAACATCGCGCCGCCCAACGCCGTCACATAGGCACCGAAGGCCACGCCAAGCACAGCGACCAATATGGACGCCTCCACCCGCGTGTCTCCCACATGCCGCCTGGCGGCGTCGATGCGCTCCATGGTCATGTTAAACGCTCCGTTTACCCTCGGGAGCGAACAACGCCAATTAGGCGCTATGATGGCGCCGGCATGATCCTCGTAAAGCTGTGGAGCCGCGCTGGAGGTAACACTGCTGCGTAATGCGGGGGGCCGACGCTCAATCGCGGAGCAATTCGTTGATGCCAGTCTTTGAGCGGGTCTGCGCGTCGACCCGCTTCACGATGACTGCGCAATAAAGGTGCACCCCGTTCTTCGAGGGCATCGAGCCCGCCACAACGACCGAATAGGGCGGGACCTCGCCCATGAGGACATCGCCCGTCTCCCGATCGACAATCTTGGTCGACTGCCCGATGAAGACACCCATCCCAAGAACCGAGCCCTCGCGCACGATCACGCCTTCGACGACCTCGGAGCGGGCGCCGATGAAGCAATTGTCTTCGATGATCGTCGGATTGGCCTGCATCGGCTCCAGCACGCCGCCGATGCCGACGCCGCCCGAAAGGTGCACGTTCTTGCCGATCTGCGCGCAAGAGCCGACAGTCGCCCACGTGTCGACCATTGTGCCGCTGTCGACATAGGCGCCGAGATTGACGAAAGAGGGCATAAGCACGACCCCGGGCGCGATAAAGGCCGACTTTCGGACGATACTGTTCGGCACTGCGCGAAACCCCGCCTCGGACCAGCGGTTTTCTCCCCAACCAACAAACTTGCTGTCGACCTTATCCCACCAGGTTCCGCCCTGGGGCCCGCCCTCTTGCGGTGCCATGTCCTTAAGCCGGAAGCCCAAAAGCACGGCTTTCTTGGCCCATTGGTTGACATGCCATTGCCCGTCCGCGCTCGGCTCAGCAACGCGCAATCCTCCGCCGTCCAGCGCGTCCAGCGTGTCTTCCACCGCTTCACGAACCGCGCCGGTGGTCGCTGGCGTGATCGTCTCACGCGCCTCCCATGCACTTTCGATGGCTGCTTCCAGCTCGGCGTTGGACATGGGGCGTTCCTTCTGCTCAGGTAGACGGGCTGGCTATAGACGGCAGGCTTGGGCAGCGCAATCAGGCGCCCCCACGGCGCAGGCGGCAGGATAAGCATCGAATGGCAAATGACAGGCCCAGGGGCTTTCGCGACGCTGAGGAAGACAGCAAGGTTGCGCGTGGCGTGCCCGAGACGGCGCAGACCGTGTCGCCGGCCTATCGCCTTGCGTTTGCCGATGCCGACTTCATCTATCGCGATGAGTTGCGCCCCGTCCGCCTGCAGCTTGAGCTTCTAAAGCCCGAGCTTTTGATGGCCGAGGCCGGCGTCGACAGCACCGTCGTCCTCTTCGGCGGGGCGCGGATCCCGGAGCCGGGGGCGGCGGACAACGGCGCGGCTCCAGCCAGCACGATGGGCGCGCTCAGCCATTTCTACAATGAAGCGCGCACCTTTGCCCGGGTCGTGACAGAGCGCTCGGTGGAGATGGGCGGGCGTGACTGGGTCATCTGCACGGGCGGGGGTCCGGGCGTGATGGAAGCGGGCAACCGCGGTGCAGCAGATGCTGGCGGTCGCTCTGTGGGCCTGTCCATTGTGCTGCCGCACGAACAGGCGCCGAACGGTTATGTCACGCCCGAGCTTTGCTTCAACTTTCACTATTTCGGCATCCGAAAGATGCATTTCCTGATGCGCGCGGCCGCCGTCGCCGTATTCCCCGGCGGCTTCGGCACGCTCGACGAGACCTTTGAGGCACTGACGCTCATCCAGACGGGCCGGATGGAGCAAGTGCCGTTTCTGCTCTTTGGCGAGGCCTTCTGGCGGAGGACCATCGACTTTGCGTTTCTGGTCGAGTCCGGCACGATCAGCCGAGAAGACCTCAAGCTCTTCACCTTTGTCGAAACCGCCGAGGAGGCCCTCCGCGCGATGGACGGGTGGGAGAATGCGGGCAAGAAACGCGCCGTCATTCCGGGGCGTTGATCGAGGCCTCTCGCGCGGGGCGGCAGCGCTCCTAAAGGACGCTGGCCGCAAAGATAATGGCCGCGCCCGCGAGAAAGGTCCCGAGACTCACCTTATCCGTCGCCGCATAGACGATCGGGTCATCGTTCATCTTGCCGCGATGCGTGTTCATGACCATCCGGCTCACCCAGTAAAGCAAGATCGGGCATAGCAGCCACAGCGCCTCGGGCAGCGAGTAGAGCACACGCACGTCCTCGGAGCTGATGTAGAGCGCCAGAACGAGGACCGCCGCATAGCCTGCGGCAAGCGCCATGGAGCGGATCACCGGCAGATCGTCCGGCACATAACCGCGCCCAGCGCGCGCGTTGTCGCCAGCAAAGACCATGTCCATGAGCTCCGCCTGACGTTTGACGGCCGCAAGCGCGAGAAAGAGGAACATCGAAAAGCCGAGCATCCAAGGCGAAAGCGTCACCCAGGCTGCCGCTGCGCCGGCGATGATGCGAATCGTGTAGAGGCTCGCAAGCATGATCACATCGATCACGAGCTTGCGCTTGAGCCAAAACGAATAAGCGAACGTCGCTATGTAGTAGAGCGCGAGCATCCCCAGGAACGCGGGCGACACGAAAAGAAGCGAGACCGCGAGTGCGCCGAGGATCAGCCCAAGCGCAAGGCGAAGCCCCTGCTGAATCGTCAGCGTGCCCGCCGCAAAGGGGCGGTTGCGCTTTCGGGGGTGGGCGCGGTCGGCGGCAAGATCGGCGATATCATTCAGCACATAGACCGATGAGGCGGTCAGGGAGAAGGCGACAAACGCCGCGCATGCTGCGCCGAGGCCCGACGGGTCGTGCGCAGCGAGCGCAGGAACGAAGATCAGAGCGTTTTTCGACCATTGGTGGGGCCGCATGGCTTTGATCTGGGCGCGTGCGCGATGGACCGGTCTGCGGCCCGCGTCAGCCATCTCAGGCGCGACCCCAAACCTCTCGGCCAGCATGTCCGTGACTGTCGCGCCCGGCGGCACGGCAACGACCTCGTCAAAGGCCCCGGTCTCGCGGGTGATCAGCTCCGCTTGCGCCGCGTCGCCGGTCGTGGCCAAGAGCACGCGTCGCCCCGCCGCCCGCGCCTCCCGCGCGTGCGCGAGGAGATCGGCATCGAGCGGCAATGCAGCTGCTGAAACGGGAGGCGGCGCGGCGCCGCGGATGGCGCTCAGCGGGTTGGCGCAGAGCGCCTGCACCCGAGCCTCGAGCCCAAGATCCGTCCGGCAAAGCACCCCTTCGAGCGGCACGACCAGCGGTCTGGCCTCCGCCGCTTCGGGCGCGGTCACGGTTGCGGTCGCGGTCGCGGATGAGTGTCCCATGTCAGATCCGTCCTCCCCAACGAGTATTCTAGCGCGCTGAAAGTGGCAGCGTGTAGGCCATAGGCAGGCCAGTGCGTGTGCCGCACCGTTAATTTGGGCTTTTCAGCAACGTCCGACGGGTTGCGGGGCCGTCGCGACCGTGGCAGGCCGACCTTTGGTTGCAGCGGCAAAACTCGGGAGAACACGCCATGGATGCGCAAGCGGAGAACAGGTGCTTTGGCGGCGTGCAAGGAGTCTACACGCATCATTCAAAGGTCACAGGCTGTGAGATGACCTTCGGTCTCTTTTTGCCCCCTGCCGCGGCGACCGGGCAAGTCCCTGTCTTAACTTATCTTTCGGGGCTTACTTGCACGCACGAGAACGCCATGACGAAGGCTGGCGCCCAAGCCTATGCCGCCGCAGCGGGGCTCGCGCTGGTGTTTCCCGATACGTCGCCGCGCGGTGCGGAGGTTGCCGATGACGACACCTATGACTTGGGGCAAGGGGCGGGGTTCTACGTCGATGCGACCGAGGCGCCTTGGGCACCGCATTTCAACATGTGGAGCTACGTGACAGAAGAGTTGCCCGCGCTCCTCGCCGCAGAGTTCATGGTCGATCCCGACCGACAAGCGATCACCGGCCATTCCATGGGCGGGCATGGGGCGCTCACGATAGCCGCGGCGCATCCCGGCCGCTTCGCCTCGGTTTCCGCCTTCGCGCCGATCGCGCATCCCTCATCGAGCGGTTGGGGCAGAAAGCAACTCGGCGCGTATCTCGGCAGGGATGAGGCGGCCTGGACGAAGCACGACGCTGTCCTGCAGATGCGGGAGAGCGGAGTCGCAGCGCCCGTTCTGATCGATCAAGGCAGTGCTGATCAGTTTCTAGAACTTCTAATGCCCGAGACCCTGGCAGAGGCGATGGCCACGCGCCGACAAGAGGGGGCGTTTCGGATGCAAGCGGGGTATGACCACTCCTATTTCTTTGTAGCAAGCTTCATGGAGGCGCATATTGCGTTTCACGCCGCGGCGCTCGGCGCTTGACAACGATTTATGTCGACGCCGATGCCTGTCCGGTGAAAGCCGAAGCCGAGGCCGTCGCGACCCGAAACAGCGTGCCGTTGAAGCTTGTCTGCAATGGCGGTCTGCGCCCCTCGGCAAATCCGCTCGTCGAAATTGTCTATGTCGCGGAGGGGCTCGACGTGGCCGACACCTGGATCGCCGAGCACGCGGGCACGGGCGATATCGTGGTGACCTCTGACATGCCGCTTGCGGCCGCGTGCGTCGCATCGGGCGCGGCCGTCCTCCGCCACGATGGCAGCCGCCTCACAGAGGCCAATATTGGCGCTGAGCTCGCCACCCGCGATCTGATGACCGACCTGCGCTCCGCCGAGCCGCTTCGCACATCGACGGGCGGGCGTCCCTTTTCCAAGGCCGACCGCGCGCGCTTTTCCGACGCGCTGGAGCGGGTTCTTCGGTCGGTGATCTAAGTGCGCCGCGTTGCGGCATTCCTTTACTTGGATGTGCCTCCGGCGGCGATATTTGGCGCAAGAAGAAGCCCGGCAGCGGGAGCAGTGCGCCGCCGAGGCGCTGTACGCTTTTGGTGTGCTTTGCGTCCTCTGTCGATCAGTCTGGCAGGAGAGCGGCAAGGTAGGCGCCGTAGGCGGTTTTGCCGAAGCGCTGCGCGGCATCGGCGAGAGCCGCGTTATCGATCCAGCCGGCGGCATGGGCGATCTCTTCCGGGCAACCGGTCTGCAGGCCCTGGCGCTCGGTGAGCGTGCGCACAAAGTTTCCAGCATCGAGGAGCGAGGCATGCGTGCCGGTATCGAGCCACGCATAGCCGCGGCCCATCCGCTCGACTGTGAGGGTGCCGTCGGCAAGGTACGTCTCGAGGAGGGACGTGATCTCGAGCTCGCCGCGATCCGACGGAACGATCGTGCGAGCGCGGTCGGGCGCGCTGCCGTCGAGGAAGTAAAGCCCGGTGACGGCGAAGTTCGATGGCGGGTGTCGCGGCTTTTCTATGATCGCGCGCACCGTTTCGCCCTCGAAGGCGACGACCCCGTAGCGCTCGGGATCCGCCACGCGATAGCCGAAGACGGTTCCGCCCGCGGGTTTCTCGTTGGCACGCGCCATGAGGTCGGGCAGGCCGTGGCCGAAGAAAATGTTGTCACCCAGGACCATGGCCGAGGGCGCGCCAGCGAGGAAGTCTCCGGCCAGGAGATACGCTTGCGCCAGCCCGTCGGGAGAGGGCTGCGCGATGTAAGTCAGCGACAAACCCCATTGCGCGCCATCGCCAAGAAGGCGCTGAAACTGGTCCTGATCGTGGGGGGTTGTGATCACAGCGATCTCGCGGATGCCCGAAAGCATGAGGACCGAGAGCGGATAATAGATCATCGGCTTGTCATAGAGGGGAAGAAGCTGCTTTGAGACAGCCATCGTGATCGGGTAGAGGCGCGTACCGGAGCCGCCTGCGAGGATGATGCCTTTGCGTGTCATGCGTGCGATCTGAGCTCGGACAGGATCGGGGAAAGCGCGACGCACCAAACGGGCCGAGAGACGCCGAAGGCGGCCTCGGTTGCCTCGCAGTCGAGGCGTGAGTTCAGCGGGCGGCGCGCGGGCGTTGGGTACTCGGATGTCGGGATGTCGCTCACGGCGACATCGCGCCCAGCCTCGGCAAAGATCGCGCGGGCGAAGTCGGCCCAGCTCACGTCTGGGGCTCCGGAGAAATGATAGGTGCCAGACAATGTAGGGTTTGCGCGCAGGGCCTTGGCGATCTCAAGCGTTGCCTCGGCGATGGCGCCTGCGGGCGTTGGGCCGCCGACCTGGTCAGCGACGATGCGGAGCGCGTCGCGGCTCTCGGACAGGCGGAGCATCGTCTTGAGAAAGTTAGCGCCGTGGGCGGAGAAGACCCAGGACGTGCGTAGCACCGCATGGGGGCCGCCTGCGGCGCTCACGGCTACCTCCCCGGAGAGCTTAGTACGTCCATAGGCACCGATTGGGGCTGTTGGCGCGTCGGGCGCGCGCGGCGCATCGCCGGAGCCGTCGAAGACGTAATCGGTCGAGATGTGAACGATGGGGATGCCACGGGCGGCGCAGAGCGCGGCGATGCGGCCCGGGCTTTCGGCGTTGACCTGGTGCGCGAGGGCTTCCTCCTTTTCCGCGCGGTCGACGGCAGTGTAGGCGGCGGCGTTGATCACCGCCGTTGCGCCCGTCTCTGCGAGCGCCTGAGCCACGACCGCTTCCGCAGTGTCGGGGCTGTTCAGATCAGCCTCGGCCCGCGACAGATACCGTGCGTTGGGCGCGCGGCGTGCGATTTCTCGCGCGACTTGCCCGGTTTGACCAATCACCAGGATCATGCGCTGCGCTCGACCGATGCGACGCGTGTGCCGAGCCTCTTGCCGACGCCGTCCCGCTCCATCAGCGGGCGCCACCAGGCTTCGTTCGCAGAGAACCAGTCGACCGTGCGGGCGAGCCCCTCATCAAGGCTGAGGGACGGCCGCCAGCCGAGCTCATCGCGAATACGAGCAGGGTCGATGGCATAGCGCAGGTCATGGCCCGGCCGGTCCGCCACAAACTCGATCAGGCGCGCATGGGGCGCAGCCTCAGGGCGGCGCGCGTCGAGAAGGGCGCAGATCTTCTCGATCAGATCGATGTTTCGGGCCTCATTCTCGCCGCCAATGTTATAGCTCCGCCCAACCTGACCACGTCGAAGCACCGTTAGCAGAGCATCGGCGTGATCCTCGACGTAAAGCCAGTCGCGCACATTCTCACCCTTGCCGTAGACAGGGATCGGACGGCCATGGAGCGCGTTCAGGATCACCACCGGGATCAGCTTTTCCGGAAAGTGGAACGGGCCGTAATTGTTGGAGCAATTGGTCAGGAGGACAGGAAGGCCGTAGGTCTCGTGCCAGGCCATCACGAGGTGGTCGGAGGCGGCCTTGGAGGCCGAATAGGGCGAGCGCGGGGCGTAGGCCGTCGTTTCGGTAAACTGCCCCTCGGCCTCGAGCGAGCCAAATACCTCATCCGTCGAAACATGGTGAAAGCGGAACGTGTCCGGCTGCCCCCGCCCCTCCCAAAACGCGCGCGCTGCTTCGAGGAGGGTATAGGTGCCGGTGATGTTGGTCTCGATGAAGGCGGCGGGCCCGTCGATTGAACGGTCCACATGGCTTTCGGCGGCGAGATGCAGAACGGCTTGGGGCGTGTGCGCGGCAAAAATCCGGTCGAGCGCGGCGCGGTCGCGGATATCGGCCTTTTCGAAGGCGTAGAGCGGGTTGGACGAGACTTCAGCGACATTGCGCAAATCGGCGGAATAGGTCAGCGCATCGAGATTGACGACGCGGTGACCGGCCGCCACGGCACGGCGGATGACGGCCGACCCGATGAAGCCCGCGCCTCCCGTTACGAGGATCTTCATTGCGCGCCCGCTTTCTTGGTCGCAGCGCTATCGTTGAATGGACTTGACCACTCGGCGAAGGCAGGCGCGGCCGCGTCCTTGGTCGAGAGCATCGGAGACGCCCCGTTGGGCAGGCCCCAATCGATGCCGACGCTGTCCCAACGCACAGCGCCGTCGGCCTCCGGTGCGTAGAAATCGGTGCATTTATACGCGACGTGGCAAGCGGGATCGAGCGTTAGAAACCCGTGCAGGAAGCCGGCGGGGATGAGGAGCTGTTCGCCGCCTGCGGCCGTCAGCTCGCGCGCTGTCCACTGGCCGAATGTCGGCGCGCTGCGGCGCGCATCGACCGCGACATCGAGGATCCGACCGGCCACGCAGCGAACGAGTTTGGCCTGGGCATGGGGGGGCGCTTGAAAATGCAGCCCGCGCAGCGTGAAGGCCTCTGCCGAGAACGACTCGTTGTCCTGCACGAACTCAAGGTCCAGCCCCTTCGAGGCCAGCACGCGCGCGTTCCAGGATTCAGAGAACCAGCCGCGCGCATCGCCAAAGCGGCGCGGGACCAGGACCAACACACCTGGAAGCGTTGTCTCGAAGATATCCATGCCGCCCTTGCGCCTGCTCTCGGGGTCGTCCCGCGACCGATAGCAACGGAGCACAGTCGCGTCACCCTAATGTGACCGGTTTAGAACGCCATTGTGGCGGCAACCGCGGATTTCCAACGCCCATAGCGTCGCGCGCGCTCGTCTTCCGTCATCGCTGGGGCGAACTGGCGTTCGAGCGCCCAGGTCTTGGCGAAGGCGTCACGGTCAGGGTAGACGCCCGCCTGTTGACCGGCGAGCCATGCGACGCCGAGCGCGGTCGTCTCGAGGACCTCGGGCCGGTCCACAGGCGCGCCAATCACATCGGCGAGAAACTGCATCGCCCAGTCGGACGCGCTCATCCCGCCATCGACACGCAATGCGTCCTGGGAGAGGTTGCCCGGTGCCTGGCCGCCATCGCCGCCTTGCCAATCCGCCTTCATCGCCTCGAGCAAGTCTCGCGTCTGGTAGCCCACGCTTTCGAGCGCGGCCCGGGCAAACTCCGCCGGACCCGAACTGCGCGTGAGGCCAAAGACGGCGCCGCGACATTCAGGCTGCCAATAGGGCGCGCCGAGGCCGACAAAGGCTGGGACAAGCACGATCTCCTGGCTCTCATCCGCCCGTTCGGCGAGCGCTTGCGTCTCGGGCGCCGCGCGGATGACTTGGAGCCCGTCCCGCAGCCATTGAACGACCGCTCCCGCAATGAAGATCGAGCCTTCGAGAGCGTAGGTCGGCGTGCCGTCAAACTGATATGCAATCGTCGTCAAAAGTCGGTTCTGCGAGGCGACCGGCGTTTCGCCGGTATTCAAAAGCGCAAAGCAGCCGGTGCCGTAGGTGCTTTTCAGCATGCCGGGTGCGAAACAGGCCTGCCCGATCGTCGCGGCCTGTTGGTCGCCCGCGACGCCGAGGATCGGGATCGCGGCTCCGAAAAGGTCTTCCCGCGCATGGCCAAAGAGGCCGCCCGTGTCGCGCACCTCGGGCAGCATGGGGAGCGGGATGCCTAGGAGCGCGCAAATCGTGCTCGACCAGCGCCCTTTGCGGATATCGTAGAGAAGCGTGCGCGCAGCATTCGTGGCATCGGTGACATGCGCCTGCCCGCCGGTCAGCCGCCAGATAAGCCAGGTATCGACCGTCCCGAAGAGGAGTTCGCCCGCCTCGGCCCGCGCCCGTGCGCCCTCGACATGGTCGAGGATCCACTTGACCTT
This sequence comes from Pseudomonadota bacterium, assembly GCA_038745585.1. Lineage (GTDB taxonomy): Bacteria > Pseudomonadota > Alphaproteobacteria > Rhodobacterales > Rhodobacteraceae > HLUCCA09. Next base: position 115,046 of record JBCDLH010000006.1, on the reverse strand, counting down.
CGTTCCGGAAAAGTACGGATCGAGGAGCAGCCCCGTTCGCTCCGTCACCGTCGGCTCATGCCCGGCGGCACGCAGCGCGTCGCAGATCGCCGCCGTCCTCCGATCTTGCCAGACGATGGCGTTGTGGATGGGCTTGCCGGTCGCCTTCTCCCAAATTACGACCGTCTCGCGCTGATTGGTGATGCCGATCCCGGCTATGTCGCTGCCCTTGATCCCGGCCCGCTCGATCGCCTCGCGGCAGGTGCCTGCGGTCGTACCCCAGAGATCCGCCGGGTCGTGCTCGACCCAGCCCGATTGCGGGAAGTGCTGGGCAAACTCCTCCTGCGCGGTGGCGGCAATCTTCATATGGCGATCAAACAGGATCGCTCTGGTCGAGGTCGTCCCCTGGTCGATAGCCAAGATATAAGTCATGTGCTCCTCCCATTTTGCCGGGAGAGAAACATGGAGGGGGTTGGGAGAAAAGGGGGTGCCGCCGCGGCAGGCTCGTCCGCGACCTTAGTGAACGTAACGCGCGGGCGCTCAGTCGTCCGCCGCGCAGCACACCGCCTGAAGCTTGTTGCCATCCGGGTCGCGGACGTAAGCCGCGTAGTAGTCATCGCCGTAATGCGGCCGAAGGCCCGGCTCCCCCTCCGAGCTGCCGCCAAAACGGAGGGCCGCCGCGTAGAACGCGCGCACATCTTCGCGCGTGTCGGCGGTAAATGCGACGTGAGTCCCGTTGCCCCAGGTCGCCGGGCGGCCATCTTCCGGCGGATAAAGGTAGATCGTAGGCATGCCGCCTCTTTCGTAAGCGGGCGGTTTGCCCGGCGGCTTCGGCAGACGGTCAAAGCCGAGGCTCCCGAGCACAGCATCGTAGAACCGGCCTGCGCGTTCCATGTCATTGGTTCCCAGCGTGATGTGGCTGATCGCGGACGTCGAGCTTCTCCCTTGCGTGAGATGAAACTGCCACGCGAGCACACGGGCTACAGGCGGTGCGTCTCAGATAACGACGCGCCCTGCCCCGCCTGCAAAACACAAGGGACGCTCCCCTGCTAGCTCCAATCTAGAACGACCTTTCCGCTCGACCCCGATAGCATCGCCGCGAACCCGTCTCGGTACTCCGCCGCCGAAACGCGGTGGGTGATCACCGCGCGGACGTCGAGGCCGTTCTCTAGCATCGCGATCATCTTGTACCAGGTCTCGAAGATCTCACGCCCATAGACACCCTTGATCGTGATCGCCTTGAAGACGATGCGGGACCAATCGACAGGCGATTTCCCCGGCGGGATGCCCAAAAGCGCGATCCGACCGCCCATCACGAGGCTTTCGACCATCTGATCGAGCGCCATCTGATTGCCCGACATTTCGAGACCGACATCGAAACCCTGCTGCAGCCCGAGTTCGGCGATCACGTCGCGCAAGTCTTCGCGCGTGACATCGACCGCCCGCACATCTGCCACCCTTGCCGCAAGGGCGAGCCGGTCCGGGTTCACATCCGTAATCACCACATTCCGCGCCCCCGCATGGCGGGCGACAGCGGCGGCCATGATCCCGATCGGGCCCGCCCCGGTCACAAGAACGTCTTCGCCCAAAAGGTCGAATGACAAAGCGGTGTGGACGGCATTGCCGAGCGGGTCGAGGATCGCCCCGATCTCATCGTCGATCACATCCGGCAGCGGCACGGCGTTGAAAGCGGGAAGCACTAGGTAATCGGCGAATGCGCCGGGGACGTTGACGCCAATGCCGCGTGTTTCGGGGTCGAGGTGAAACTTGCCGGCCCGCGATTGGCGCGAGGTCTTGCCGATGAGATGCCCCTCGCCGGAGACCCGTTGGCCGACTCTCAGCCCCTCGACGTTGCGCCCGGTTTCGACGATCTCGCCGGCGAACTCGTGGCCTGTCACCATCGGCACCGGAACGGTCCGTCGGGCCCATTCGTCCCAGACCCAAATGTGGATGTCGGTGCCGCAGATCCCAGTCTTCTTCACTCGTATCAGCACGTCCTCCGGTCCCGGCTCCGGCACAGGGACATGGACAAGCGTCAGGCCTTCTTCCGGGGCGGCCTTCAGCAGCGCGCGCATCTCGTTGGTCATCGGCGGCCTCCTTGGCCGGAGCCTAACTCGCGCAGGGCCGCAGCGTCAGCCCGAAGACGACATCTCGGGTCGTCCGCCAGGTATGGTGCGCGCCTTTTGCCGGGCGTTATCCTCGGCGATGGCAGCCTTGTAGAGTGCTCGGATGCGCTTGGTGACTGGGCGGGTGCCATCGCCGATGGCCTTGCCGTCGATCTCTGCCACCGGCGTCTGTGCGCCAAATGTCCCCGTCAAAAAGGCTTCGTCAGCGCCGTAGGCTTCGACCAACGAATAGTTGCGCTCACGGACGGGAATACCGTCTTCCCGGCAAAGATCGATCACCTTCTGCCGCGTGACCCCGTTCATGCAATAATCGCCCGTCGACGTCCAAACCGCGCCTTTGCGGACGATGAAGAAGTTGCAGGCATTCGTGGTGTTCACGAACCCATGCGGGTCCAACATCAGCGCTTCGTCGGCCCCGGACTGCTCGGCTTGGAGACAGGCGATGACGCAGTTGAGTTTTGAGTGCGAGTTGTACTTGGCGTCCTGGCTCATCGGCAAGCCGCGAACTTGGGGCACAGTTGCGACGCGAATGCCGCGATCCAGGAGACGCTCGACAGGCCTAGAATGCTCCATGATGATGACCATCGTCGGCCCCGAGCGGGAGAGCGACGGGTGCTGAAACGGACGGACTTTTACGCCACGTGTCAGCATCATCCGACAATGGACGTCCGTCGTCATCCCGTTGGCATCCGCCGTCCGGGTCAGCGCGTCGAGGATCCTTGCGCGGTCCATCCCAATGTCGAGCGAGATGGCTTTGCAGGCCTCAAAGAAGCGGTCCATATGGTCGTCAAAAAACGCCCAATGCCCCTCATAGAGGCGCATCCCTTCCCACATCCCGTCGCCGAGCATGAAGCCGCTGTCGTAGACCGACACCTTCGCCTCATCCCGCGGCAGGAGCGCACCATCGACATAAATCAAAATGTCGCGGTTGCGGGGGTCGTCCTCGGCGTCGTGGGTGGTCATGTGCTCGGGCATGGAACGGGTTTGCACGGGGCCCGGCGTAGGCGCAAGCCAACGGGTAGCGCAAGCATCGAATTCGTCGATTACCTTGGGTAGGTCTCTCGGCGCTTCGCGGCGGATTGAACGGCAGACTTGCGGAACACCAATTGAGGACGATGGAGACCTTTGACGCTAAGACAACTCCGGCGCAGCACCGGTTCGCCCATGCGGCACGCTCAGATTGCCAGTGCTGCGCGGCCTTGTTGCGCAAATCGGGGTCTGACCGCAGCGCCCCTTTCCCCGGACGGATTTATCTCACGGCCTGTGTGACAGGTATGCCGAGCGCGGTGTCGCCGTTGAGGACGGCGATGTGGACCTGAAGCTCGGCGAGCGGGTCCGTTGCGTTGAGCGGTCTAGGTTCCGCATTGCTGCACCACAGGGAGCCCAGATGATGCCACGCCGCGATCCGTTCAGAGGCTATAGGTTTCCGAAGGACACTATCCTCTTGGCCGTTCGCTGGTACTGCCGCTATCCACTTTCGTATCGGGACGTGCGCGACCTCCTGGCCGAGCGCGGCATTACTGTGGACGCGGCAACTGTATACCGATGGGTCCAGAGGTTCGGCCCCGAGATCCGGAAGCGTGCCTTCGGCCAACACCGCAGTTGGCGGGACCTGCAATGGCATGCTGATGAAACCTATCTGCGCGTTAACGGTCGCTGGTGCTATCTTTGGCGCGCTGTTGATCAATGCGGCCAGCTCATAGATTTCCGCCTGACCGCACGGCGAACCGCCAACGCAGCAAGGGCGTTCATGCGGCAAGCCTCCGACACTGTGCGCTGCTATCACCCGCTGACGATCGTCACCGACAAGGCCCACAGCTACGCCAAAGTGATAGCAGAATGGAATGCGCGATCGGGTCCAGAAGACGCCATCCGCCACATCACCCGCAAGCACCTCAACAACCGGATCGAGGGCGACCACGCTGTCCTGAAGCATCGTCTTGCGCCCATGCGCGGGCAGCAAAGCTTGACTACAGCAAAGGCCATGTTGAAAGGCGTCGAGACGTTCCGCGCGATCCGCAACGGGCATTTCGCTGAATGTGAGCGCGGCGTCGCGAATGAGATCGCCTTTGTCCGGAATCTGTTCAGCGAAGCGAAGCAGAGTGCTTGACGCACACAGGTCCCGACATCGTCTACCGCCGCTGCGAACAAAGCAACGGACCCGTTTCCATTGGCACGAAGCGGGCATTGAAAAAGGATAGGGCGGCGCCTTCGGTGCCGCCCTTTGCGTTGTCTGCTGCCAGTGGGGTTACCTGATATCGAAGCGATCCGCCTCCATGACCTTCACCCATGCCTTGACGAAATCAGCGACAAACTTTTCGCCGGTATCGGACTGGCCGTAAACTTCGGCCAGGGCCCGCAGCTGTGAGTTCGAGCCAAAGACGAGGTCGACCCGTGTCCCGGTCCACTTCACGGCGCCGGTCGTGCGATCCCGCGCCTCGAAGACGTCCTTGCGCTCGGACATGGCTTTCCATTCGACGCTCATGTCGAGCAGGTTAACGAAGAAATCAGTCGTCAACTGCCCCGGACGCACGGTCAGCACTCCGTGGGACGAGCCGCCGTAATTGGCGCCCATCGCGCGCATACCGCCGATGAGAACCGTCATCTCCGGCGCCGTCAGGGTCAAGAGCTGTGCCTTGTCGACGAGGAGTTCTTCGGCCGAGAGCGTGTAGTCTGTCTTGAGGTAGTTGCGGAAGCCGTCGGCGACCGGTTCCAAGACGTCGAAGCTTTCGGCATCGGTTTGTGCCGCGGTGGCATCGGTGCGCCCCGGTGTGAATGGCACTTCGATGGCGTGGCCCGCCGCGGAGGCCGCCTGCTCGACCCCCACACCGCCGGCAAGCACGATGACATCTGCGAGCGAGACCTGTTTGCCGCCAGTCGCGATGCTGTTAAAGGCAGTCTGCACGGCTTCGAGCTTGGCCAAGATCCCGGCCAACGCCTCGGGCTCGTTGACCGTCCAGCCGTTCTGCGGAGCGAGACGGAGGCGGGCACCGTTGGCACCGCCGCGCTTGTCCGAGCCGCGAAACGTCACTGCCGAGGCCCAGGCTGTCTTGACAAGGTCCTGAACCGAGAGACCGGTCGCCGCGATCTCGCGCTTGAGCGCCGCGATGTCGGCGCTGTCGATGAGCGCGTGGTCGACAGCGGGAACTGGATCTTGCCAGATCAGCTCTTCGGCCGGGACTTCGGGCCCGACATAGCGCGCTTTGGGGCCCATATCGCGATGCGTCAGCTTGAACCACGCGCGGGCGAAGGCATCGGCGAACTCGTCGGGATTTGCCAGGAAATGCCGCGAGATTTTCTCGTAGTCCGGGTCCATGCGCAACGCCATGTCGGCGGTCGTCATCATGATGTCGCGGGTGCGCTCGCCGGTTTCTGGGTCTGGGGCGTGATCCTCAGCCTTCAAGTTCTTGGCGTGCCATTGCCAAGCGCCGGCGGGGCTTTTGACAAGCTCCCATTCGTAACCAAGGAGTACTTCGAAATAGGCCATATCCCAGGTCGTTGGGTTCGGCGTCCAAGCCCCTTCGATGCCCGATGTGATCGCGTCATTGCCCTTGCCGGACTTGTGCGACGAAAGCCAACCCATGCCTTGGGCTTCGATCGGCGCGCCTTCGGGCTCGGGGCCGACATGGGCAGCATCGCCGGCGCCATGTGCCTTGCCAAACGTGTGGCCGCCAGCGACGAGGGCGACCGTTTCGTAATCGTTCATCGCCATGCGTGCGAATGTATCTCGAATGTCATAGGCCGACGCGAGCGGATCGGGCTTGCCGTCCGGTCCTTCAGGATTGACGTAGATGAGGCCCATCTGGACAGCCGCGAGCGGGACTTCGAGCTCGCGGTCGCCCGAGTAACGGCTGTTGGGGCCACCGCTCGCCTGCAGCCACTCGGCCTCGCCGCCCCAATAGACGTCCTCTTCGGGCTCCCAGACATCGGCGCGTCCACCGGAAAAGCCAAACGTCTTGAGACCCATCGACTCGATGGCCACGTTGCCGGCAAGGACGAAGAGATCAGCCCAAGAGATCGCGTTGCCGTATTTCTGTTTGATCGGCCAAAGGAGACGTCGCGCCTTGTCGAGATTGCCGTTGTCGGGCCACGAGTTCAGCGGTGCAAACCGCTGCTGACCTGTGCCCGCGCCGCCGCGCCCATCCGACGTCCGATATGTGCCCGCCGCGTGCCACGCCATGCGGATCATGAAGCCGCCGTAATGCCCGTAATCGGCGGGCCACCACTCTTGGCTGTCGGTCATCAACGCCGTGAGATCGGCCTTCAGGGCGTCATAGTCGATCCGCTTGAACGCTTCGACATAATCGAACCCGGTGCCCATCGGATCGCTCAGAGCGGAGTTTTGGTGCAGAATGCGCAGGTTGAGCTGGTTGGGCCACCAATCCCGGTTCGATTGAACCCCAAAACTCGTGTGCATTACCGGGCATTTGCCGGTGCTGACGTCGTTTCCGTCCATTCTCTTCTCCAGTTCTAGCTGCGTGACACGTCGCTGAATGTGCGGCGGTCCGGGCCGGCGCCTCTGCGCCCACTCCCCGACATGGCGCAGCATGTAGCACTGGAATTCGATCAGACTAAGTTGCAAATTTAAATGATCTTGATAAGATAATCTTATGAAAAATCTGACGCTTCGGCAATTGCGATACTTCGAGGCTCTGGCCCATCAGGGCCATTTCGGGCGCGCAGCCGACCTATGCTCGGTGACACAGCCGGCGCTCTCTGTGCAGATCAGAGACCTGGAGACCGAGATCGGGCTCCCATTGTTCGAGCGGGCCAAACGCAACGTGCGGCTGACGGCGTTCGGCGAAGAGTTCGCAATCCGAGTACGCGAGATCCTTCAAGCCGTGGATGACCTTGGCGATGCCGCGCGCGCTGCGCAGGGCGATCGCGTCGGACGGCTGCGGCTGGGCGTCATCCCGACGATCGCGCCCTATCTTTTGCCCAAGGTCCTGCGCGACCTCCAAGCGGCCTATCCGGGGCTCGACGTCCATGTGCGCGAGACGGTCACCCTCCGCTTGATGGAGGAGCTTGGTGCGGGACGGCTCGACACCGCCATCGTCGCCCTGCCGACGGGCGAGGCGGATTTTGAGGAGGTCGAACTCTTTACAGAACGGATGATGCTCGTGCGACCTCAGAGCGAGGCCGGGCGGCCCGTACCGCCGGTCGACGCCCTGCCCGAGATGCGGCTTCTGCTGCTCGAAGAGGGCCACTGCTTTCGCGAACAGGCGATGTCGTTTTGCAGTATGCCGTCGGTGCGGGCCCGGGAGGGGCTCGACGGCTCATCACTCTCGACACTGGTGCAACTCGTAGGGGCCGGCCTCGGCGTGACGCTGGTGCCGGAGATGGCTGTCCCTGTCGAGACCCGCTCCGCCACCGTCTGCGTTGCGCCTTTTCCCGGCCAGCAACCGGCACGGCGGGTCGGCATGGTCTGGCGAAAGCGCAGCCCCCTTGCCGCAACGCTCGCAGGGATTGCGCGTGTGGTGCAGGCCTCCGGCGGCAATACGTGACGCAAAGAGAAGCAGGGCGCGCGCGCCTTGGCTTGCAGCCGCACGGCTGGGACGCAAGACTTGACGAGACAAACGACTTGGGAGCGAGCCTGCAATGCGACGTAGTGGGATAAGTGTGGGCGGGCGATGAGCCCTAGGGCGACGTGGTCATACCCGACTGCGGTCCGCTTTGGAGCGGGCCGGATCGCCGAGTTGGCGGATGCTTGCAGCGAGACCGGGATCGCCCGGCCGCTACTGGTCACGGACCGTGGGCTTGCCGATCTCCCGATCACGACGCGTGCGCGCGATGTGCTGGACGGCGCAGGACTACGCTACGAGCTCTTTGCCGAGGTAGACCCCAACCCGAATGGTGAGAACCTCTCTGCGGGCCTCGCTGCGTACCGTGCGGGCGACCATGACGGCGTCGTGGCCTTTGGGGGCGGCTCGGCGATTGATCTGGGCAAGATGGTCGCCTTCATGGCGGGGCAAACCCGGCCAGTCTGGGACTTTGAGGATATCGGCGATTGGTGGACGCGCGCAGATCCAGGCGGGATCGCCCCAAGTGTCGCCGTCCCCACAACGGCGGGGACCGGATCAGAGGTCGGCCGGGCGAGTGTGCTCACGCATACCGAGACCCAAGCGAAGAAGATCATATTTCATCCCCAGGTCCTGCCCCGCGTCGTTATCTCCGACCCGGAGCTGACGCTTGGTTTGTCCCCTGCGCTGACGGCCGGCACTGGAATGGATGCGTTTGCGCATTGCCTGGAGGCCTACTCAGCACCCAACTTTCATCCGATGAGCCACGGCATGGCGCTCGAAGGGATGCGTCTCGTCAACACCTATCTCCCGCGGGCCTTTGCCGACGGCGCGGAAATTGAGGCGCGGGCACAGATGATGGCGGCAGCGGCGATGGGTGCCGTCGCGTTTCAAAAAGGGCTGGGGGCGATCCACGCGCTCTCCCATCCCGTTGGCGCCGTTTATGGGACGCATCACGGGACGACGAACGCCGCCGTGATGCCGGCCGTCTTGCGGTTCAACCGCGACGCGGTCGAGGATCAGATCGGCCGGGCGGCAGCCTATCTCGGCATCGCGGGCGGGTTCGACGGGTTTTACGCGCGGGTTGAGGCGCTGAACGCAATGTTTGGCATGCCTTCGGGGCTGAGAGACATGGGCGTCGCGGAGGAAACGATCCCGCAGCTCTCCCGAATGGCGCTGGACGATCCGAGCGCGGGCGGCAATCCGGTCCCGATGACCTTAGAGAACACAGAAGCCCTGTTTCGAGATGCGATGTAACGCATCGCTTTGGCCAGTAAGTGACAGGAGCGGGCGCGTGCACGCCTGTTGGCACGATCTTTGGGTTTGACCAGGTCACAGACCAGCGCTGATCCAATATCGGGTCCGATGCCCTAGGTCCGATCATCAAGTGTAGTAATGGGGATCAAGCGAAGCGCTAATTCAGAAGAACGAGCAAAACGAAAAAGCCCCAATACATCACCATGTAGTGATTAGATTGCGCCCATTGGTGGCAATACCAATAGCAAAAGTAATTGCCACCGACGACAAACCCGGCCCAGATGCAGGAAAAGTAAGCGGCCGCGATTACGCCTGTCACGGTCGCGACAGATCCGTCGACCATATCGAATGCGGCGCCGATCAAAAGGGCAGCCGCAAGAAAGAGGAGCAATGCCGCAACCGTTTCGGCCAGGCGCATGGCGCGAAACATGAGCCCGATCATGCGCCGATCCTCTATCCGGCGATGGGCGACCGAGGCGAAATCTTCGGGGTATTGCTGCGCCATTAGATCGAAGCGGACAACTGTGGCCACAGCTTCTTCGTTCAGCTTGGGGTGCCGCCAATTATCGGCCACGGCAACGGCCATCCAAGTGCCGAGACCTGCGATCAACGCGGCGTCGACAAGAAAAAGAACGCTCTCCATTTGGGGTGCCTCACGCTGGGTTTTGTGTGGGGCGCATGGCTAAAAGCCCGTCGCTTTCGGTTAGGCTGGAACAAGTACTGGCGAGTTTGCGCGGCTCGTCATAGGGCCACGGCGTGCCGCGATGCATCACGGCGCGCTGATCCCACAGCAGGACATCGCCAGGTGTCCAAGGGTGGGAATAGGTGAATTGGTCTTGCGTGCAGAATGCGATCAACTCATCAAGGATTGCTTGGCTTTCGGTTACGTCATAGCCGTCGATCAAATAGGCATGGCTGGCGATGTAGAGCGCCTCATGCCCATTGATGGGATTGGGAAAGACCGCCTTCCAATGCTGCGGCTCCCATTTATGAAACATCGGGAGTTGAGACAACTCCTCCGAAATGCGGCGGCGTGAATTGCTAGCATTGTGCCAAATGCCCCGCCCCCTGACCTTTTCCTTGAGCGGAGCCGGCATCATGGCCCAGGCGGCGCGCGTGCTTGCAAATTCCGTATTGCCCCCAGAAGAGGGAACGATCTTTGCCGTCAGAATATTGACGAGGGCGGGAACGGGTAGGAACGTACTGTCAATGTGCCAAAGGAAATTGGCCTTCAGATTGAGCGTGTGCAAATCCATTTCCGCGCTGGTTGAGCCATCTTCCCGTAGGTTGGACACTTCGGGTAGTTTCATCGCCTCGCCCGGCCTGCGCGCTTCGGGATAGCGGTCTTCAAGCGGGCCAAAAAGCTCGGCCAATTCAAAGTGCTTCTCAGTTTCAAGCGTCTGCTCACGAAAAAGAAGGAGAGAATGCGCTTCGAACAGAGTGCGGATCTCGGGGAAATGCCGGGCTTTGGTCACGTCGTTGAGATCGAGCCCAGACACCTCGACGCCGAAAGCAGGTGTGAGCGGCGCGGTGCGGAGCGACGTCATGTGGACGTGCCTGCTTTAGCGCTCATGCGCTCGATCTCTGCTGCCGGCAGGTGCTTCACTTTCTCCCAAGCAGCAGATTTGCCTGGGTTCAGCAGACCTTTCGGGTCCATTCTTTGCTTCCAGGCAAGGTGTCGGTAATCGACATTTTTGAGCCCGCCGCCCTCCACGAAATAGGTATGGGCATCGGCCACGGCGAACCCACCCGACTCATAGGCCGCGTCGATCTCGCGCAATCGCTCTTCGGAGCGGAACCAGATGATCGGGAGGTCGAATGCCTTGATCTTGCCGTCGATCCGGGCAAACTCGTGGTGCGGCCAGACATCGTCTCCCAACGCCTCCGCCATCGCGGCGACCCGGTCGGCATCAGCGGCATCGGGCACGCCGATCTGCTGGTAGGTGGCGCTGCGATCTGCTTTGAGCACCTGCAAGGTCGTGTGGTTGTAGGCGAACTCGAAGACATGAGGCAGCTTCAAGCGCTGCCGCTCTGCGTCATCAATGGCGAGATGTAATGTGCCGCCGGCTTCGGCCACGAGGCGCCCAAAATCAGCCATTTCTTCGGACGGGACAAGGGCCACGAGGAGGTTTGCACCCTTGGGAACATGCGCGCCGAGACGTGGAAAATAGTCAACGATGCGCGCATCGACCGTACAGCAGAGCTTGCGACCGATCTGAGTGGATGCCGCAAGCGCATAGCCGGCGGCATAGCATGCGCGATAGGTTTCGAACCCCGCCATACAGCCGATCCAGTCACGTGCGGGCACGGTCCGCAGTGTCACTTCCGTGATCGCGCCATTGAGGCCCCAAGCGTGATGGATCTGCAGCGCAGCCTCGGCGTCGAACACACGCTCCCGCGGGGCGGCTTCGACTGAGAGTGCCTTGAGCTGCAGGATATTTCCCTTTTGACGAAGAGGCCCGTTTGCGATCGAACCGATCCCGGCCGAGCCGCCGGCGATGAAGCCCCCTATGGTCGCCATGTCTTGCGTCGAGGGAAACATCGCCATCTCCTGCCCGCTCTTGGCGAGCGCAGCGTTGATGTCGGCCATGAGCGCGCCGGCCTCCGCACGGACGAAGCAATCGCCGATTTCAAGAATTCGACTCATCCCTGTCATCTCGACAATGAGCCCGCCATGAAGGGGAACAGCTTGCCCATAATTACCCGTACCGCCACCACGGAGGACGATGGGAGCGTCGTGGGCAAAAGCCACCGACAACGTGTGGGCGAGATCGCTGCGGCTCTTTGGGCGGACCACAAGATCGCCGAAAGACTTCTTGAGCTTTTCGTTGAGGAGTGGGCTGTACCAAAAAAAATCGCGAGAGCGCTTTTTGACCGTAAGCGGGTCGTCGATCACCTCGACAGGCGCAAGATGCTCAGCGATTTTTATCCAGTTCCGAGCAACGGGCGCGGAGGACGGAGCAAGCTCAGGGTCAGCCATGGACCACCTCTCTCTTGGCAAGCGGAGAAAGCGTCGACCCATTGAAACGAACGGCTAGACGGTACACCACATCGGTAGAAGGGAGGCCCGGCCTCGTAGGTATGAACGAACGGATCGCCAATGGAGCGCTCTACACCAGAAGAACGACAGCGGCCCTTTTTCGATCTGTGCCAGAGATCCCGTATAGCATCGCAGAGCTTAGGCGTCTCGGCAAGAGCGACGGCTCGGGCGTCGGGGTTCTGCTTGCGAATGCCGCAGTCAAGCCCTCCGAAGCGAGGAAAAGCGGCGACACGCGGGCGGGGCATCGAGGCGCAGTTGCGCATTTGGAGACCAAGTTACAGTCACCCGTTGGCTGAGGAGCTCATGCCGTCAAGCAGGTCCCAATGCGCGCGCCGTCGGCCGGACGACACACACCGTGACCCGTGACTGCACCATCAGCTAGGCGTGTTCGATCATGCAGGCCGCGCGCGTAGCGACCTCCTCGGGCATCTCTTCGCGATTGATGATGTCGACGACGCCGTGTTCAGGCAAGACAAGGAACGTGTGGGTGCTGTGATCGATCAGATAGAACTCATCTCCCGTCTCCTGCACCTCGAAGAACGAGGCATAGGCATCGGCGACCGCGCGCACGCTTTCGAGCGTCCCCGTCAATCCGATCATCTGTGGGTGAAAAAACTCAGTGAACTCCGCAAGGACCTCGGGCGTGTCCCGCTGCGGATCTATGGAAAGGAAGACCGACTGAACCTCGGTTCCTGCCTCTTCCATGAGATAGACGGCATCTGCGTTGCGCATGTTATCGAGGGGGCAGACATCCGGACAGAATGTATAGCCGAGATAAAACAGCGTCGGGCGCGTGAAGACATCCGCATCGGTCACGTCTTGCCCGGTCTCGTCAATCAGCTCGAACGGACCGCCAATCTGCGAAAAGTCGATCATCGTATCCTCGCGACAGGGAGCGAAAGGATCCGCAGGCTCAGAGGTATAGACCACAGCCAAGGCGCCAGCCGCCCCCGCCAGAAGAATAGCGCCAGAGAGATAGAGACGATCTTTCATTTCGAGTGCCTCAAGGTCAGCGGGGAGGAGAGCGGATGAGCGAAACCAGGAGCCTGACGCACAAGTGCCCGGATCGATGGCGGGACCAAATGAGAAAGCGAGATCGCCCAGTGGAGCGACGAGCCGAGCGTGGGCCGGCGGCGTCGGCGCGCGTGCAGGCGGGCATAGGCCGAGCAATGCCGTTCGAACTCCGCGGGGCCCATATCCATCGCCTGGGCAATCCGGGTGATCGGCTCGATCATCGCGGACGGCGTGTCGGCACGCCGAGTAAAGTCGATCGCCGCGTAGATGATCCGCTGCCGCTCTTGGGGGCAAACAATCCCCTCGAAGATCTCCAGATCTTGCGTATCCCTCGGTCCAGCGAAGAACTGGAACGCGGCTTCGGCGCGAGCCCGGTCGAGCGCAGTGCCCATGGCCCTCGTATAAACGCTGCGAATGCCCGCCAACCCAGGCCGCGTTCCGACCTGGGCCAGGATCGAAAGCGCGGCCAAGACGGGGTAGCCCGCGATGCGCGGCGTATGCGCAGCACGGCGGCCCTCGCCGAGCGCACGATGCCAGTTTGCGAAAAGGGCCAACGAGGCGAAAGCCAATCCCATGGTCGTATAAAGGACCGCGTGCTGGCTATGCTTCATCGGGAGCGGCGTGACCTCGACGACGCGGTCCGGATCGGCAAGGCAGAGCGCGATGATCCACTCCGCGGCACCGGTCCCTAGGTAAGCATCAACGGCCGCGAGAAAAGCCGTTCCCGCAGCAGTCGCCGAACCGACCGTTAACGCGTTCGACATTGTTTCGCTCCCGGCTCAATTGCGCCCCCGTTTGGACACGCGTTGCATGGAAACCTGGCAAAACTGTGTCTTGCCGGCACGGCGGCGACCGGCGTTCAACTCAAGAGAAGGGGCGGTACCCAAGCCATCCGGAAAACCGACGGGAACACTTTGGCGAAGGGGACCGGGAGACGCGTTGAGCTGTGGAGGCGAGTACCGGAATCGAACCGGTGTACACGGATTTGCAATCCGCTGCGTAACCACTCCGCCAACTCGCCCAAAATGCGCGATGCGCGAGGGGAACGTGTAGGTTTTGTCTGCAGGCGCGTCAACACGGTATGGCACGATGGGTTGGCCGCTCGATGTGAGAGCAGCTCAACTCTCTCCCTAGATCCGGGAGCGTTGCGGCCGCGTCCCAGCCTCGTTGTCGGCGTCTTTGGTTATCTGACAACGGCCACGGACCGTGTCTTCGTCTTTCGTCCGGCGGGATCGCGTGGTCGCAACAGTCATTCGATCGAAGCGAGAGAGTTCGGTCGCGAGCGGTCTAGCCCGCTGCAGCGAACGGGTCATCGAGCACGCCCATGAGCTGCAACGTAAAGTCGGTCGACGCTTCGGCGGCAAAAGCGTCAATCTCGGCTTTCGCGCTGGCGAGCGATGCGTCGCGGTCTTCGACCGAGTAGATGTCCATCGCCTCGCGCGCCTCTCCAAATGGATCGTCGAGGCCCTGGATCACCGCGTAGTACACGCCGATGTCGGCCTTATCAGTGATGGTCCGCACGTCGGCCTCGGCTTGTTCGATCTGCTCCGGCGTCGCATCCGGCGCAGCAAACTTCTTGGCTCCGTCGATGATAGCAAGGATGAACTCGCCCCGATCCACCATGCCCATTTCGAGCTGTTCGATCCAGTAAGCCTCGCCCGCCGGATCAGGCTCGCGCTCCAGCACGTTTTGGTAGACGGCTTTGACAAGGCCTTCGTTGTCGCCAGGATCGGGGTAGAGCTCCCTTGTCTCGTCTTGATCGAAGAAGCTGCGCGCGATCTCATTCAGCATCATCCCGTCGGCGAGCCGAGTGCCCCAGTAAAAGAGGCCGGGCGCGTCCGGCGCACGGTCAAAGTAGGCGATGTACATCTCTACGAAGATGCGAATTTGCGCCTCTTCGAGGCCGGCAATCCCAGTGAACTGGTCGAGTGGGAAAACCTCGTCCGAGAAGGCGATCTGTTCCACGCTGATCAGCGTGTCTTCGCCCTCATCGCCATCGACGTCGCGGACCTTCACCGTGCCGTCGGCATTGACCGTGAGCTTGAAGTCTTCGCGCGGATCGTCGTACTTGGCCGTGTCTATCCCCCCCATACCGTCGATGGTGTCGTTGCCCGAATTGCCCTCGAAGATGTCGTTGCCGCCATAGCCAAACAAGTAATCGCCAAAGTCGCTGCCTTCGAACGTGTCGGCTCCATTGAAGATCTGGTTGCGAAAGAGCTGGTCAAGCCCGCCGCCGACGAGCGCGCTCTCGAAATCGAAGAGGGAGACGCCGAACCCGCCAAGACTGAGGACATCGGCCCCATTCACGCTCTCGACATATTGATTGGCCGTGCCGCCTAAGACCTCGCCGCCCGCGACCTGAAACTGGCCGGAATAGGTGCCGAGGCGCCCGTCCCCATAGACCACGACAAACGCGGTTGCAGACTCGGATACGACGTCGCCGCGCTCAGTCCCCTCTGGATCAACGAGCTGGCGCATATCGAGCTGTTGCAACGGCGATGTGTTCAGAAAAGCCAAGATATTATCTCCCAGAAACCAATTTTTTCACACGCGCGACCACAGCCGCCCTGACACGCTAGCCAGTCGGTCCGACGGTGCAACATGGACGTGCAAGCTGGATTGGCTTTTTGCGCTGGGCGCCAGGCGACGTTCAAGAGGGGCGGAAAGGCGGAGAGGTTCCCCCGCGACCGCGTTATGCGATACGGGCGGGCGCCTCCTGCGGCGCCAGCCGAGCCGCGGCCAAAGCGCTGAGCCCCACCAGAAACGCAGCACTCCCCAGCATTAGGGGCAGCCCTCCGATCTGAAAGGTCAGACCTGAAAGGAGCGTGCCAAGGAGGCGCCCACCGGCATTGGCCATGTAGTAGAACCCGACATCCATGGTGACGCGCTCATCCTTTGTGAAGGCGAGGATCAGATAGGAGTGCAGCGCAGAGTTGACCGCAAACACACCGCCGAAGACCAACAACCCCAGCACGAGCGCGGCGGTCAGCCACGAAACTGGCCCGGGCGCTGCGAGTGCCAGAGCGGTGAGCAAAGCAGGGATCACGGCAAGCGCCCAAGCCCAGCCTCGCGCAGCCGCGATCAGGTCGTCCTCGCCGCGCATGTGTGCGCGCAGGAGGCGGGGCGCAGCGGCTTGAACCGCGCCATAGAGGATTACCCAGATCGCCATGAAAATGCCGACTGTGAAAAACGCCGCGCGGTTTCCCTCCGCGCTGCCGTCAGACAGGACGGCGTAGAAATAGATCGGTATGCCAACGACAAACCAAACGTCTCGCGCGCCAAAGAGCCCGACACGCGCGGCGGCGAGCCAGTTTACGTTGGCATTCTTGGAAAAGACGTCGCGGAACGGCACGCCCGCGCGCCCCTTGGGCAGGCCCGGCGGCATGGCAACGAGAACCGCAGCGAGGATCAGCGCAAGGACGGCCGCCATCGCCAGCACCGCTGGAGTGAACCCGATGGTCGCCAAAAGTGCTGCGCCGAGGAGGAAACCGAGCCCCTTTACGGCGTTCTTCGAGCCGGTAAGCAGCGCCACCCAGCGAAAGAGACCATCTCCCTCGGTCGGCGCCAGCAGCTTTACGGCCGATTTCGAAGACATCTTTGCGAGGTCTTTGGCCACGCCCGAGAGCCCCTGCACGACCATGACATAGGCGACGGAGAGCCCGATCGTCCAGCCCGGGTCCAGCTGCGAGAGGGCGACAAGCGCCATGACCTGCAGACCGAGCCCGACATAGAGTGTGCTCGTCAGGCCAAACCGCGCCGCAATCCACCCAGCCGAGAGGTTCGTTACCATCCCAGCGAACTCGTAGAGCAGGAAGAGGTAAGCAAGCTGGATCGGCGTAAAGCCCAGCGTGTGGAAGTGCAGGAGCACCAACATCCGCAGAGCGCCATCGGTTAGCATAAAGGCCCAATAGGCCGAGGTGACGGCGATATAGGCCGGCAGACCCTGCGCGCGGTCCATCAGATTGACGCTCCGACCATGAGCGCGACATCCACCAGCCGGTGGGCATAGCCCATTTCGTTGTCGTACCACGCATAGACCTTCACTTGCGTCCCATTCACGACCATGGTCGATGGCGCGTCAACGATCGAAGAGCGGACATCGTTGACGTAGTCCGCAGAGACGAGCGGACGCTCTTCATAGCCGAGAATGCCCTGCAGCGGCCCTTCAGCGGCCGCCTTAAAGAGCGCGTTGACCTCTTCGGCGGTCGTTTCCCGCGCAACCTCGAAAACGCAATCGGTGAGCGAGGCATTGAGAAGCGGCACACGGACGGCGTGACCATTCAGCCGGCCCTTGAGCTCCGGATAGATCAGCGTGATCGCCGTGGCCGATCCGGTCGTCGTGGGGATCAGCGAATTGAGCGCCGAGCGGGCGCGGCGCAGATCTTTGGCCGGACGGTCGACCATGGTTTGCGTGTTGGTCACATCGTGGATCGTCGTGATCGAGCCATGACGAATGCCGAGGCCCTCGTGGATCACTTTGACGACGGGTGCGAGGCAGTTGGTCGTGCAGGAGGCGGCGGTCACGATCCGGTGCGCAGCTGCGTCATAGGTGCTGTCGTTCACGCCATAGACGATGTTGGCGGTCGGGCCGTCCTTTACCGGAGCCGAGACAATCACCTTTTTCACTCCCGCCTCGAAATAGGGCGCGAGCTTGGCCTCCGACTTGAAGACGCCGGTACAGTCGATGAGCACATCGATGCCGACGAGGGGAAGATCGCCGAGTTTGCCCGTCCCGACAAAAGGAAGGCGCGTTCCGTCGATCGTCACCGCCGCCTCGTCGGCCGCAAAGGCCGCGTCCCACCGTCCATGCACCGTGTCGAACTCCAGAAGGTGGGCGTGCATCGCCGGATCACCGGTTGTGTCGTTGATCCAGGCAATCTCGGCGCCGCGCTCCAGAAGGGGGCGCAGCGCGAGCTTTCCGATCCGGCCAAGACCGTTCAGGGCGTAGGTTGTCATGCGGAGGTGGTGTCCTTGGCGAGAGCGTCGACGGCCTTTTGCAGCCCGCTTCGGTCGAGCGTGTCAAAGGGCAAGGCGGCGAAAGCGCGGACCCGGTTGCGCAGCGCGCCGTAAGCTTGCTGGAACGCGAGGCTCTTTTGCGCATCGGTACCCTCGGCCCGGACCGGATCGGGGAGGCCCCAATGCGCCGAGATCGGCTGGCCCGGCCAGGGCGGGCATTCCTCGTTCGCCGCGCGATCGCAGACGGTGAAGACGAAGTCGAGCTTTGGGGCCTCCGCGCCCTGGAACTCCGACACGTTCTTGGCGCGCAGATCAGCGATCTCGTGGCCCTTGTCACGAAGGACGGCGAGGGCGAACGGGTTTAGCTCCGAATAGGGTTTGGTGCCGGCGGAGAACACGTGGAACCGCCCCTGACCCTCGTCGCGCAAGAGCACCTCGGCAAAGATCGAGCGGGCGGAGTTGCCGGTGCAGATGAAGAGGACGTTGAAGGCGTCAGTGGCAGCTTGGGACATGGGATCGGGTCCTTTCGAAGGGCTCGGGGCCTGGGCCAAGGAGCTTGGGGGGATCGTCCAGCCGGGCAGGCACATGTCAGGCCGGCCCCGGCAGCAATCGTTCACGAGGTAGTTCATCGTTGTCTGGGTCTCGGCGAGGTCGACGCCGTAGCGCAGCGACGTCCCCTCCCGCGTCTGGGTTACCATCCCGGATTGCAGCAGGGCGGAAAGATACGCCGAGAGCGTCGACGGCTTAAGCCCAAGCACGGCCGCGATCTCGCCCGCCGTCACGCCGCCAGGATGGCGGCGCATCAGCAGACGAAAGATCGCAAGCCGGTTAGGATGGCCAAGGGTAGAGAGGCGATGGGCGATAATTGATTCCATATTTTATGAATATACGAAATAAGATATACTGCAAGAGTGGGTTGTACCGACAAAACTATGCACTGGAGCGCTTCGACCGAATGCCGCGCCCCGCCTGCTGCGGCCAGCCGAGCCCCGCATGGGCTTTGGCATAGGCCGCAAGGCGGGCGACAACCACCTCTCCGGGCAGCGAGCTCCGCCGAGTCGCAAGGTCCACATGGATTTGCATGCTCTCGACCGTGGCACAAAGCTCGCCACCGGCATTAAGGACCCGATGAAAGAGCAGCATCTTTTTGCCCTCGCCCACAAGGACTTGGGTAGTCACGCGCACACGCTGGCCCGCATGGATCTCCTGCAGATAGCACACGTGGTTCTCGGCGGTGAAATAGGTCCCGCCGGCCGCGACATAGGCGGCATCGGCGCCGATCAGGGCCATAAAACGGTCATTGGCCTGTCCACCGAGTTCGAGGTAGTGCAGCTCGTTCATGTGCCCGTTGAAGTCAGTCCACGTGGGCGGGACCACGCGGTCGACAGTCACCGGCAACACACCATCGCCCGGCGGTGGGGCTTCGTGAGCGCGGACAGTGCCACCGGCGGCCGTTCCGGTGCGTTTCAGCGCACGGATTATGGCAACCAGGTTGTCATCGCGGAGGCGTTCGAGCGCGCGTATATTGAGATGACCCGACTGCGCATCGGACTGGGCAGCGATCCGATCGATCAGCCCCGCATCGAGCTCCGGCACGTCCGTGAGTTTCGTCCAGGGCCACTGCAGAGCCGGGCCGAACTGAGCGAGGAAATGGCGCATGCTCGCTTCGCCACCCGCGATGCGATAGGTCTCGAACAGGCCCATCTGCCCCCATCGCAGACCAAAGCCATAGCGGATCGCATCATCGATCTCGGCGGTCGTGGCGATCTCGTCATGGACAAGCCAAAGCGCCTCGCGCCAGACGGCTTCGAGCAATCGATCGGCGATGTGGGCGTCGATCTCATGGCGGACCACGAGCGGGTGCATCCCAAGCGTGCGCAAGATCTCGGCCGCGCGCGCCGTCTCGTCGCCGACGAGCTCGACAAGCGGCAAGAGATAAACCGGGTTGAACGGATGCGCCACGACGATCCGGCCGCGGCCCGCATTCAGTTCGGAGGGTTTGAGGCCGGAGGTAGAGGAGGCGAGGATCGCGCCCAGCGGCGCATGGGCGGCGATCTCGGCAAAAACGCTGTGCTTCACCTCCAAACGTTCGGGCACACTCTCCTGCACCCAGGCCGCGCCGGCCACAGCATCGGCAAGCGTTGTCCGAAAGACCAGCGCCCCTTCGACCGGGAGGGGCGTGTCGTAGAGCGCCGGAAGGGCGCGACGGGCATTGGCGAGCACGTCGTGGACCTTGCGCTCCGCCTCGGGATCGGGGTCGAAGACATGCACATCCCAGCCGTTCAGCAGAAAGCGCGCGGCCCAGCCGCCGCCGATCACACCGCCGCCAACAATCGCCGCCCGAGCCCGGCCCGTCATCGGCATGGCTCAGAGCCGAACGGCATCACGCTGCCGCTGAGGCCGGCGCGCGCTTCGTCAGCCCCAGACGGGCGCGCACCGCTTCGGGACCCACAACGCGCGCGCCGAGGCTCTCGATGATCGTGACCGCCTTCTCGACGAGTTGCGCATTGGTTGCTAGGACGCCCTTTTCGAGCATGAGATTGTCCTCAAGACCGACTCGGACATGGCCGCCCGCGAGCACCGCGGCGGCAACATAGGGCATCTGATGGCGCCCAAGGGCGAAGGCGGACCAAGTCCAGTCCGCCGGGACATTGTTAACCATGGCAAGCAAAGTGTTGAGGTCGTCCGGCGCGCCCCAGGGCACGCCCATACAGAGCTGAACAAGGGCGGGGCTCTCGAGCACGCCCTCCCGCACGAGTTCTTTGGCAAACCACAGATGGCCGCTGTCAAAGGCCTCGATTTCGGGCCGGACACCGAGTGCTGTCATCGCGCTGCCCATGGCGCGCAGCATGCCGGGCGTGTTCACCATGACGTAATCCGCCTCGGCGAAATTCATCGTGCCGCAATCGAGTGTGCAAATCTCCGGGAGGCAATCGGCAATATGGGCGACCCGCTCGGCCGCGCCGGCCATGTCGGTACCCTCCGGATCGAGAGGCAGCGGCGCATCCACCGACCCGAAGGTCAAATCGCCGCCCATCCCGGCCGTGAGATTGAGCACGACGTCAGTGTCAGCCGCCCGGATGCGCTCCGTCACTTCGCGGTAAAGCGCGAGAGAACGGGCGGGGGCGCCCGTCTCGGGATGGCGCACGTGACAATGGACGATGGCCGCCCCGGCCTTGGCCGCATCGATCGCCGCAGCCGCGATCTCGGCCGGCGAACGGGGGACATGTGGGCTCCGATCCTGGGTGCGGCCCGAGCCCGTCACGGCGCAGGTCACAAAGACCTCACGGTTCATAGTGAGCGGCATGGCATCCTCTGAAACGACTGTTCAAATTGCGTGGCATGGCAGCGGCGCCATTGCCAGCCCTACGTGATTTGGGAGCGCCGATGGAGGCGCAGCCCCCGTCGCCCTTGGCGACCCCCGCGGACTATTTCAACCAAGATGAGGAGAAGGAACATGCATCGTCAGGGTCCTCTGCCTCAGCGTGGAAGCAGGTGGGCATCCTGCGGGACAGGATCGTCGAAGTGTTTGACCGATTGCCCTAGGGCTTCGTCAACCAGGTGATTGATGAGTTCGGGATAGAGCAGCGGCTCGGCCGCCGCTTCCCACAGGAAAAAGCCGTAAGAGCCGGGGATTGGATTTATTTCGTTGAACCAAAGCTCACCCGTTTCGGCGTTCGACATGAAGTCGATCCTGGGTGCACCGCGGTGGCCAAGACAGACGAAAGCCCGCCGCGCGAAGTCCTTTATCCCGTTGAGGAGGTCGACTGGGAGGTCGGGATTGATCTCCCGGGTCAGCGACAGCATGCCTTCGGAAGGCAAGAACGTGCCCTTGGCGGGTCCGTCAGACGACAGATACTTCTCCTTAAAGTCGAGCAGGTCAGTCGTCGATTTCGGACGCTCGATTGCAGAGAAAACGATCTCGCCGCCCCCCGGTGCGTCGCGCCAACGCATGGCGATGTTGTACTCGACGAGGTTCTCGACTTTGGGCTCGATCAGCGCAAGCGTGTCCTGCCGAAGGACGGCTTCGGTCAGCGCAGCGAGTGTCGCGCGGTCGAGCGCGATGCCGACGCCGATCGAAGAGCCGAGATTGGCAGGCTTGACCACCATCGGGTAACCGAGACGTGCTTCGGCCCTGTCAAAGAGCGGATCGGGTGCTGCAGCTTCGGCCCGGTTGACTGTGACATGGTCGAGCACGTTGATCCCCACGGACTTGACCAGCGCCTTCGTCGCATCCTTGCGCATGGCGAGCGCCGAAGCAGAGGCCGTAAATCCAGCCACCGGAATGCCGATGAGCTCGAAAAGAGACTGCAGCCGACCGTCCTCGCCGAAAGGCCCGTGGAGTACCGGCAAGATGCAGTCGAGGGCGCGCACTGACTTGGCGGAGCGCAACTCGGGGCCATCGTCGCCCCAGCCGAACTGTACTTCAACACTGCGCGGCGGGCGCGGACGGAAGGTTGTCACATCGCGCAGGCTCGGCCCGGTCAAAAGGCGGTTTTCAAAATCGAGATAGACCGGGACAACCTCGATTCGGCGGATGTCGGCCGCGTCCATCAACTGCTGTGCGCTGACCACCGAAACGTCATGCTCTTGGCTCGCGCCGCCAAAAAGAACGGCGACGGTCAAGCGTTCGTGGCCTCGCACCGGCATGGTTTCGCTGTTCCTTGGGCCCTGTTGCGGCAGTGCTTCGCACATGTTCTTTACCACATCTTGTGAAGCAAATTGGGCCATGCCACAAGACCGCATGAACGCGCCGCACGCTATCAGAATCGGCCGCGAAGGGGCGCCATGGGTCGTTTTTGGCCATGGCTGGGGGCGCACGCATCGGGATTTTATCCCAGTTGCAGAAATGCTTGCGCCGATCGCGCAATCCCTGCTGATCGACTTGCCGGGCTTTGGTGGGACACCACGCCCCGATGACGATTGGGGGACCGACGATTACGCTGCTTATCTGGCCGAACATCTATCGCTTACCCATGGCATCGAACGGTTCGTCTGGGTCGGTCATTCTTTTGGCGGACGTGTTGGGCTGCGCATGGCCGCGATGCCCGTTGCAGGGCTGAAACATCTCGTGATCGTCGCGGGCGCGGGCGTTCCGCGGAAACGCTCCACCTGGGAGGAGATCCGCGCCAAGTTCCGCAGCGCGCAGTTTCGCAGGCTCAAAGCGCAGGCGCGCGACGAGGAGGAGCTGATCTCGCTCGAAAAGCGCTTTGGCTCAGCCGATTACATTGCGAGCCGTACGGCCGGGCTGCGGGACATCTTCTTGCGCACGGTGGCGGAGAACCAGACCAAGTCCGCTCGAGCGATCGCGGTGCCCACAACGCTGATCTATGGCGGGCGCGATACCGAAACACCGCCGGAGATTGGACGCCGTCTGCACCGGCTGATCAAGGGCTCGGATTATATCGAGTGTCCGGATTTCGGCCATATCTCGATCTTGGACCGCGGGCGCAATCAGATTGCCTTGACCGTCAAGGAGGCGCTCGGCTTGGTATGACAATGGGCTTCATCCTGTTCCTTGGCTTCGCACCCCTTTTGGCGGTCCGCCTCAAAACGTTGCTCACTTATTTTCAGCAGGAGGAGTACAACTCCCGCCGCTTTGGCGGCGCGATCTTTCGTGTGCGCCTCTATGACGTGATGGCGAGTGTGGTGCTTATCTTCGTTGCACTCTTTTCTGGGATGGCGCCATGGCTCGCGGTTCCTGGCGCGGCCGCTTTAGGGGCAATCGCCCTGCGGGAGGCGCGCTACACCTACAAAAAGCCCCTCGTCTGGACGGAGCGGGCACGACGCATTTTTTCTGTCGCTGCAGTCCTCTCCGGTGTGGCGGGCCTGCTTGTCTTGGCCGCGCCATTTTGGGGCTTTGCCGTCATCCAGGCGCTTCCGCTCGCCCTTATCACTGCGAACGCTCTGCTGACCCCGATGCAGGAGCGGGTCAATCACCGGTTCATTCAAGCGGCGCGGGCAAAGCTCAGACGGATGGACCCGGTCCGCATCGGGATCACCGGCTCGTTCGGCAAAACGACGGTCAAACATATCCTTGCCGAGATGCTAGAGACGTCGGGGCCAGTCTTCTTTTCACGAGGCTCGATCAATACCGAACTTGGGCTCACGCGGCACATTCGGCAGCGCCTGCAATGGTCGCATCGCTATTTCATTGCTGAAATGGGTGCCTACGGGATCGGCTCGGTCCGCCGCCTATGCCGATTTGCAGAGCCGACCTACGGGATCGTGACGGCGGTGGGGGACGCGCACACTGAGCGCTTCGGCTCAATCGAAAACATTGCGATTGCGAAGTGCGAATTGCCAGAGGCAGTGGTCCGGAAAGGCGGGCTTGCCGTCATTGCGTACCAGGTCATGAGTTTTGAGCCGTTCCAGCGCATCAAAGCGGCGCACCCGGATCAGATCAAGACAGTGGGGCGAGAGCCCGAAGCAGATATCGTCATTGAGCATGCCGAATTGGTCAACGGGTTTTGGGAGATAACGCTTCATGATCCAAGCGGGCCGGTGGACCGGCTGACGTATCAGCTGCCGCTCTTGGGCGAGCATAACATCGTAAACTCGGCGCTTGCTGCTGTGATGGCCCTGCGGATCGACCCGAGCATTGCCGCACGCTTGCCGCTCGTCTCTAAAGAGGTCGAGCAGATACCGCACCGCTTGCAAAAGCGGGAAACGCGAGGGCAGGCGCTCATCCTCGACGACGCTTTCAATTCCAACGAAGGCGGGTTTCGCAATGCAGTCGACGTGCTCTCCGACCTCGCTAAAACGCGGGGCGGGCGGGCGATTTTAGTCACGCCTGGGATCGCTGAACTCGGCATTGAGCACGATCGGGTACATCTGGCACTGGGCGAATACTGCAACTCGCGCTGCGACGAAGTGCATGTGGTGAACCCGACCAGGATCCGCAGCTTTCTCGACGGATTGGATTCGTCGGTCCTCACGGTTCATCAAGCCGGAACGCTGGCCGAAGCGCGCAAGCGGCTCTCGGGCGATACCCGTCCCGAGGATGTGATCTTATACGAAAACGACTTGCCGGATCTTCTGGAAGAAACGCGGATGCTCTAACGCCACGGGCTAGGCGTTTCGCGTTTGGCCGCGCCGCCGCTCCTGAAGAGCAACCACACTGCCGTCGTACGTAGCGTTGTTTTGCTCCGCATTGCTCTTAAGATAGCTCTCCAGACCTTCGGCGGTTAACGGAGGCGCAAAGCAATAGCCTTGGAGCGTATTCACACCGATATCCCGCAATAGATCCGCATGGGCTTCGGTCTCGACGCCCTCGGCGGTAATCTTAATGCCGAGGGATTTGCCGATTTCGACCAAGGATTGCACGATAATGCGAGCGTTGCCATGCTCCATTAGCGGCAGCACCAACCTTTGGTCGAGCTTCATAACATCGGGCTGAAGCTGCATCAGACCGATGATGGACGCATGCCCAGATCCGAAGTCGTCCACCTCGATTTGAAAACCGCTATCCCGCAATTGATCGACGCGAAAGCTAAACGTGCTGCTCTGCTCCTCAACGAGAACACTTTCGAGAACCTCGAATGCAATGCGCGTCTCTCCAAGCCTAAAGCTCTTATGGATATGCCCCAAAGCTGGATCTTCAAGCTGCGCCACGCCCACATTAAAAGAGACTTTGGGAAGCACATATCCGCGCGCCGTCAAACGTTCGACCGCTTGCAAGCCTTTTTCATAAATGATGGCATCAATTTCGGGAACAAGCGCCATCTGTTCCGCAATGGGAAGAAATGCTGGAGGCGACAAAACGCCTTGGAGGGGGTGACGCCACCGCGCAAGCGCCTCAATGCCGCGGAATGCGCGCGTCCTCGCGCAGACTTGCGGCTGAAAGAATGGCTCGAATTCCTGCCTTTGAATGGCCTTCTCGATCTCTCCTGCAGAGCGCCGTTTATCGAGAACATCCCTGTGCACTTCCGGCGTATACAGCGTTGTCGTATTCCGGCCCTTGTCCTTCGAAACGTATAGCGCAGCATCGGCACCAACGAGAAGATCGGTGTTTCCGACAAGACCATCGAAAGCCGAGGCAATGCCAAAGCTCGCGCCGACCCGGCATGTCTTTCCCTCAAAGACGATATCCTGGCAAATTTCTTGTCGAAGACGATTACAGAACGCCGCGGCCTCTTCTGTACTTGCGCCTTGTGCCATAAGGACGACGAACTCGTCGCCGCCAACGCGCGCGGCCAGGTCACCCCGCCGGGTGTGATTGCGCAGGATATGCGCAACCGTCCGCAGCACGTGGTCGCCGGCCGCGTGGCCGTGCGTATCGTTGACGTTCTTGAAAAAATCGAGGTCCACACGGATGAGAGTGCGTGGCTCGGACTTCGATGTCACCTCTCGTGCAAGCACACGATCGAGATAGGCGCGATTTGGTAGGCCCGTCATGGTATCGTGCAAAGCTCGGTATTCGGATTCTTGCTGCGCTTTGGACAATTCGTCCAAGTACTTTTTTCGTTCCGACATATCAGAGCAAATTGACGCGAAACGGTGCACTTCGCCATATTCATTGGTAAGGGGCGAAATGCTTACGGCCGCCCAATAGGGATCGCCAAATTTCGTATAATTCAGGATCTCCTCGCGCACTGGCACACGTGCCTTTAAGGCAGCTGATATTCGCTGAATTGTCTCAGGATTAGTTGCAGGCCCATTAAGGAACGTTCCCGGTTTTCTTCCAGTCGCTTCAGCCGTGGTGTAGCCTGTTAGGATCTCAAAGGATTGATTTGTCCAAAGAATACGATCCGACAGATCGGTAACGATTACGGCATCTTTTGTCAGCTCGGCAATCCGGGCCAATTCCCGCAATTCCTGTTTTTGGTGTTTGAGCTGATCCTGTTGGCGGGCGAGAGCCGCGCGCGACGCTTCGAGCGCTTGCGTGGGAGCAACGATATGGCGGAAACCAAATACGCCCATGGCGAGAAAGGGCAGCAGCAGAACGCCGACAAGTCCGGTCAAGATCGACGCGACGAGATCAACCGACCGTGTTGTCGCGACCGACGTGTCTGGATCGAGACTCATAAAGAATGGCGTGCCGGGAACGGGCTCGACAATCGGCGGATCGTTTGATCCGTCCGATTGGAGATCGAGCTGAAACTCAGTTGCAAGGCGCGCTTTGCCCAGAGAGCCATTGAACGGAATGACCTGCTCGACGGCGAGCATGCCTTCCGTGACGTCACGCACACGCACGGGGATCGTCAGCATAATGTGCGGATATCCCGTCTCGCGGTTATAGCGCAGGTGGAATTGGCCTTCGCGCGTTGTATCGGAATACGGGTTGAACACGGTCCGCAAGCCGGACCTCAATTCGACCGCATGAAAGATCGGCGTCGCGTTCGCCTCCGGTACGTAGCGCAGAACCGAACGCCCGGCATAGTCGAGGATCTGCACTTGCTGGACGTTGCGGCGCGTGCTCCAGGCCGCGATCATGTCCTGTGCGACGTTTTCGTCTTCGATACCGACAACCAGGTCTTGGACGATCGGAGAGGCGGCAAGGTAGGCTGCCGTGTCATATGTATCGTCAAGCGCCATCTCGGCCGTATGGGCTTGGGTTCCCGCCAGGTCTTGAAGGGCCGCGGTGTGCGCGTCCCGCAAGAATGGTTGCGACGTGGTCCATATCACGCCGGCGATGCATGCGATGGCAACGGCATAGCCGAGGGCGGTCAACAACAAAAACCGCTGGGCAATCTGTTTGCCCGTCATGAACAGGGGTCGCCCATTACCGATCAGCCAGCGGAAGCGGCGTCGGAATGTCGAGGAGCGTTCCGGTCTCCGCATCATCAGAGAACCGCGCGAGGCAGAGGTCTTTCATACGTAGCGCTTCGTGGCCGTCCGGCTGTGCTTCGGAAAAGGGCTTTTCGTAAGTCTTCAGAATGCCGTCGATCGGCGTATCGAGACGGCGCAGCGCGTCTCGAAAAGCGAGGCGACGCGCGGCAATCCCCTCTGACCAACGCGGGTCTTTGAGCGCTTCTGCGATGCCAGCCGACGCGATAAGGGCCAGGTCGTAGCCATGCGCAAAAGCTGCAGGCACCGGCAATTCCGACATCGTTTCCGTCGCCACGCCATGGGTGCGTGCGGCCTTCAAGGCCTGAGCGACGGCCTCGTTGCGGCGCGGATCCCCACGCAGACCGCATGTTTGCAACACTGTCAGGTTGAGCCGGTCGCGCAACTCTGCCGGCACGCGCCTATGAAAGTCGCCGCCGAGAATGCCCCAATGGCTGATGACACGTGGCGGACGGTCGAGCGCGCCAAGGCTCAGGGCGGCATAGGCGCCGGATTTGCGGGCGAGTACGAAGACAACACAATCGGCCCCGGCGCGGTCGAGCCGCTCGGCGATCTCGCCCAAGGTCCGCTCACGCGCATCATCGCGGACGGGAACGCTCAGAACGGTGGGGATGCCACTATCGTGCAAGCTCGTCTTCAGCGCCGTTGCGTTGGCCACGCCCCATCCGTTGTCAAGATAGACGATGCCAACCCGAGCACATTCGAGGGCACGGGCCTTTGCCGAAAGGAACGGAGCGGCCGTGGCGTCATCGACGGACACGCGAAAAATAAAATTGTCGTCCGGATCTGCAAGCCGCGTCAGCGCGGCACCTGCCGACCAACTCAGAAGCAGTGGAAGCTGCGACTCGTTGATCTTTGAGCCCAGCCGGAGATAGGCGGGCGTGTGCATCCCGCCCACCAAGGCCACCGCATGCGGGTCCGACAGCGCGAGTGCGATCGTGTCCTGGGTGCGCCGCAAGTTTGTCCGGCTGTCGCGGCGGATGACATCGATCCGAGGAATGCCATAGCGCGCGCGCCCAATGTCAAAGCCGGAGAGTAGACCTTGTTCGATGGCGCGCCCGACAGCGGCGGTGTGCGTGAAATCCGCATCGACATAGAAGGCGATCGCAGCCGCGTCGCGCGCGGCATCATGGAGGTCCTGCTGCAATGCGGCAGGCTCCACCTGCGCGGCGGCGCGCAGAGAAAAAGTAACAGCGGAAACAAGCGCGAGCGCACGAAGCGTGCGCGTGCGATACCCTGGCCCTCTGGGCGTACGTCGTCCGATCATCGCGCTCCAGCTTCCCCATCGGGTGACCACTGGAGACCAACCTGGCCCAAGCGGGATTAAGCCTTTGGAAAACAGACAGCGGAAACGACGTTAATGCTTCCTGATATTGCGCTCGATTTGATGCAAACGCGGCGACGGATGAGGTTCAGCCATGCCGTCTGGCGCGCTTGGCAGCGGTCCGCACGACGTCCCTCATATCGTCGTACCCCACTTGGGAGATGCGCTATGTTGCGCCCCGCTTTCGACCATGCCGGATGGCATACCGGGAATAGGGCGTCTTCGTCGGTGCCTTGGTCGGCGCTTCTGCCTCGGCACTGACCTCTAGCGCTTTCCGGTTGGCGGCCCGCATGCGCGCCACGAATGGCGCCTGTTTTTCTACCGCCTTTGGCGCGACGCGGGCGTAGCGGCCCGCTCGGCCGTGCGGCTGTCCCGCACTTTCGATCGCATCTTTCAACCCAGCGCCAGGAACACCCTCGCGCGGCGTCCGCTCGACGAAAGTCCCGGCATGGCCCAATTCTACACGTCCAAGGAGCGCGCCTGCGATCAGCCACGTGATCGGCATCAGGCCGGCATTCGGGATCAGATCGAGCGCGTTGGCCGCCATTACGATGCAGAGACCAGAGGTCGCCGCACTCGGCGCACACTCTCGTCGTCGTAGGGCGAGGAGCAGGACAGGCAGGCAAAGAAGTCCGTAGACGCCGAGGTGCCCGGCCATACCGAATTGACCGAGATAGATGATCCAGTGCCCATCGCGCGCCGCCACGCGTCCGCCGCTCTCGTCGAGGGGCTCGGCCCGCCCCCAACCGCCCCACCCAAAGAACGGCTTTTCCGAGAAGCGCTCGAGCGCGGCGTCCTCGGCATCCAGCCGGTAACGGAGCGACGCGGCGCGGGTCGGGTCGATCTTCTCGGCCTGCTGGGCAACGATCATCAGCGGGTTGATCCCCACAAACCGCGCGGCAGGGTAGGTGAGCACCATGCCGACGATCAGTGCGGCAATCACGAGCTGCGCCCGAACCGATGCGAAGAGAAGAACGGGGACGAGAACGCAAGCCACGAGCATCATCCCGAGGGATTTGCTAAGGAAGAGCACCGCCGTCATATATGCGGCACCAAGGAAGTACAGCACGCGCCGATCTCCATCGATGGCGCGCATATAGGCGATGATGGCGAGCGCCGAGAGGCACAAGATCAGGCTGAGTACCAACCCGTGGCGCATGAAGACGATCGGGCGGAAGCCGTCGCCGCGAAGATGTTGGATCCAGGAATGCTGGAAGTATCCATAGACGAACTTGTGAATTTGAGGTGAGAGACGCACCTCAGCCAAGGTCGGTAGACTGTAGAGCAGCCCAGCGACGACAAGTGCGAGCAGGATGCTACGGTGACCCGCCTCGGTTGCTAGGTATCTCCGGCCGATCAGGATCGCGACTGTCGTCACAAGGGCCATCTGCGCCATGTTCGCTGCATCAAAGAGCGAAAGTCCCTGCATGAACGCGGCGCCGATGGTGACACTTTCACGGTTTGTCAGGGCCGTCAGCACCGGACCGAGGACAATGAGCGCCAAGCAGATCCGGGCCCAAGTCGCGCGCGGCAGCCAGCCGGGCAAGACGGTCGGCACAGTATCGTCAGTGGCGGGCTCGCCCGGTTTCGCAGCCTTAGGCGCAAGGAAAATCGCAAGAACGAGAGGGACCAGGGCCGACATCGTCACCTTGGAGAGTTCGGGCAAAAGCGGGGGGTTGATTGCAAACGCCGCGGGCAAGAGCAGATAGCCCATCATCAAGCTCGCGGGGATTGCGGTGACGAAAGAGAAGCATCGAAAGAGCGCCAAAGCCGCGATCGGGTAGAGCGCGAAGGCGAGATAGGTCATGACTCGACGTGATGCTGCCTCGTTGGCGCCGCCGACCAGCGAAAGCGCAGCGCCTCCAAACTTAAAATCGGCAACAGCGACGCACACAGCGCATAGCGACCGGCAAGGCGCCGGGGATCATTCAGAAGGCGCCAGGCCCACTCCATGGCAACCGAGCGGACAATCCTGGGTGCGCGGTTCTGCGATCCAGCCAGAAAGTCTAGCCCCGCGCCCACGGACAGCACCCCCAGCGCCGGAAGAATGCGCCGCAAACGGGCCGCGAAGAGTTCCTGCTTTGGCGCGCCAAGGGCAAGCATACAAAGCCCGGCACCGCTTTTGCGCACGGCCTCGATGATGCGGTCCGCCTCGGCGGAAAACGGATCGAATGTCGCGCTCGGCGCATGGGTCAGCCCGACGGATAAGCCCGGTGCGGCATGGCAGAGCGCACGCGACGCTCCCTTAAGCGCCACGTCAGTTGACCCGATCAAAGCAAGCGGCACGTTCGCCTCGGCCGCGATCTGTGCCAACGGCTGAACAAGGTCGGATCCCGGGACGAGCTCGGCCCTTCGGCCAGCGAGCCGTTCCATCCAGACGATGGGATTGCCGTCGGCGACCACATGGGTATGGGCCGAGTAAGCCTCGCGAAACGTGGGCATGCGGCGCAGCTTGACCGCGTGGTCGAGGTTAAGGGTCGCAATTGCAAAGCCGCGAGACGTGACAAGACGTGTCCGAACATCTGTCAGAAGCGCATCACGTCCCATGAAACCGCGCCCGACCAGGGGCACTTCATCATAGGGTTCGGTACTGGCCCAATTCACATATGCTCTCCTGCTCGCGCGCGCCATCGCCAGAGTGGCCACAGCAACGCGTGTTCCGCGCATTCCCCGAACGAAACACAGGAAAGGGGCACCGAATGGCCCACACATGGCAAAGTTAAGGCGTGTTAAGTACTGCGCGATTTTTCTTTGGACGTTGCCCTCTGGCCTCCGCCTGAGACAAGCGTTGGCGCGGTAATCGCGCGGACGAAGCGCGATATGCGCTCACTCGGCAACAGCACTTTTGGGTTGTATGCACCTGTGGCAGCACACCATTTTGCGTTTGTGGTTGAGCTTTCAGCGGCTTTACAAGCGATGGGGTTCGGCGGGCACACATCGCAATGCGCCAGGAACATCATGCCGAGCGGCCGCGACGTGGTCCGTGCGACCGTCCGATCATACGCTCTTCAATCTCGGTGATCGCGTGCGCTTTCCCGACGCGCAAGGCACGCCTTTGATAGGCACGGATAAACGAGCGCAGCTCCGGGTCTTGGAGCCGCGCCGCCCCGCGCAACCATGCGCCGACATAACCTTGCAGCATCGCCAGACCACCGAGCACGTAAGGCGGATGCGCGGTGCGATAGAGAGCGGTCGCGGCAAAATAGATGGGGTCGCTGCCCATAAAATACTGCCCCGCGCCGTGGCGGCGGCGCCCTTTGAGGACGCCCTTGTCGCTGGATCCCATGGGTCGGAGATGCTCAAAGCCGAGATCAGCGTCCGAAAACGCGCGCGCGCGCCAGCCGCGCTGCCGCGCCCGGTGGCAGTCGATGGCATCCCACATCACCGCCCGCTCGAAGCCGCCAATCTCCTCAAAACAGGCTCTTCGGTAGAACTTCGTCATCCCGACCGACATCTCTGGCCCGCACTTCTCGCTCACGCGCCGCCCGGAGCGGCTGCGAAACCACGGCATGCCAGAGCATGTGCCGAGATGGGGGTCCGCTTCCATGTGTGCGATCAGGTTGGCGAAGTAGGTTGTGGGCAAGTCGAGATCGAGATCCAGTTTGCAGAGATAGTCGAAGTTCGCCACGTCCACAGTGGCGAGCCCGGCGTAAAACGCCTCGATCACGCCGGGCCCGACGGCGCGGCGGCCCCGATCAGCACAGCGCACGATCCGCAGGATAGAAGACCGCTCTGCATAGGCGGCCAGGATGTCGGGCGTTTCATCAGTGGACCCATCGTCAACAATAACCCAGAGCGCAGGCGGGACGCTCTGCGCGAGTACGGCATCAAGCGTGCGCCGCATATGGACGGCCTCGTTTCGACAGGGAGAGATCAAGACGTAGCGACCGTGCGCTTCCACCGGTGATGGAGTGTCAAGAGTAGGTGGCGCGTCTTGCATGCAAGGTCCATCGGGCGGGAGCGGCCTCGTTGCATGTTTGTGCAGCTCGGAGGGCGGCCCTTTAGCGTCAGTTGTCGATGCCGGCGCATACAACCGCGCAACTATGGCAACAATGCACCGCTCAAAAAAGAGAAGCGCAGATGCGGGACAGTCGCATCTGCGCTTAGGCGTCCCCGACGATCTAGCAGGCGTCAAGCGCGCTCAGAGCAGCCCGCGAATGCCCGTCGCAGTCGTGCCCGTGGCCCAAACACGGACGACCCGCAGCGGAAAGGCGACCCCTGCTGCAACGTGCACATCCGCAACGTCGCCCGACAAGGTCGTTACGCGCACGTTTCCTGGTGTTGCCACGTTGAGCGCGAGGGTGACGTCTACCAGATCGGCGCCGTCATCGGGGACAATTTCGGTCACGGTCGTCGCCGGCATATCGGGTGTGCGCGCGATCGAGGCGAAGATATCTTCAGCCATAGCGTAGATCTCCTGCAAAAAACGCGCCACAGCAGCGCGAGCCGCGGCACCCTATTCCCAATCCCCTGTCCGAAGATGACGGCACCGTACGCTCCTCCCCACGGCGGAGAGGACACAGCGGCGGAGGTTCGTTCGCCCGCGTTAACCCTTTATTTGCCAAGAATTCGACGCGCCTGTTACCCATTCTGTCGACATGGTTGCGCTTGAGCGTATGGAGCGCGAGTAGAGACGTCGTATGGCAAATGTCGAAGAGGTGCGCCGCGCACCGCCACATCTGTCGTCCCTCGCAAGTTGGG
Source organism: Pseudomonadota bacterium (assembly GCA_038745585.1). GTDB lineage: Bacteria > Pseudomonadota > Alphaproteobacteria > Rhodobacterales > Rhodobacteraceae > HLUCCA09. The sequence goes on along the minus strand of JBCDLH010000006.1, from coordinate 81,341 downwards.
GGATGTTCTGGCTTGTGATCGCAACCATGGGTGCCGTTATCTTCTTTATGGAGGGCATCGACAAACTGCTCTTGGAGTGGCAACGCCCCGAATATAGCCACGGCCCGCTGATCCCCGTCCTCTCCGCCTTCCTCTTCCTGCGCCAGCTCAAAGACGTTCCGGTGCGGCTTGGCCCAGTGACAGATCGCTGGGTCGGTGTGACCGTTGTCTTCCTAGCGATTGCCGTGGGCGGTCTGGGAAAGCTCGCGGGCATCCCCGACATCGTGGCCTATGCCCTTATCCTATGGGTCGGCGGGATCCTCTTGATCAGCTTCGGCTGGAAGGTCGGTAAGCAGTTCTGGCCGCCCGTCCTGCATCTAGTCTACATGCTGCCGCTGCCTGATACGTTCTACTACAAGATGTCGACGCAGTTGCAGCTCATCTCGTCGGAGCTTGGCGTCTGGTTTCTCAAGGTGCTTTCAGTTCCAGTCTTTCTTGACGGCAACATCATTGATCTCGGCGTCTACAAGCTGCATGTGGCCGAGGCTTGTTCCGGGTTGCGTTATCTCTTCCCGATCTTGTCGTTTTCCTACATTTTCGCAGTGCTTTACCGCGGGTCGATGTGGCACAAGGCGGTGCTGTTGCTCGCCGCGGCGCCGATCACGGTTCTGATGAACTCGGTGCGCATCGCCATTGCGGGCGTGATGGTTAACGAGTTCGGCGTCGGCTGGGTCGAAGGGGTGACCCACTTCTTCGAAGGCTGGGTGATTTTCATTGCCTGCGTGCTCATGCTCTTTGCGCTCGCGCGCGTCATGCTGATCTTCAACCCAAAGAAGATCAGCCTCGCGCAGTCGCTTGACCTAGACACCGATGGCCTCGGAACACAGGCGATGCGCCTCCGGCATCTTCGGCCTTCGAACGCACTCCTAACCGCTGCGAGCGCGGGGCTCGTCGCCGCCGCGGCCTGGGCGTTTGTGCCCGAGCCGAATGCGGCTCCCGTAGATCGTGAGAATTTCGCGAGTTTTCCGCGTGAGCTCGAAGGCTGGCGGCAGGACGGCCCCCGCGACGTCCTCGACCCCTATATCGAGGCAGAGCTTCGCGCCGATGATTACCATTCCATCGACCTGGCCAAGCCCGGCCACGCGGCTCCGGTCAGCCTGTTCATGGCCTGGTACGCCGATCAGACCGATGGCGGGGTGCACTCGCCCGAGATTTGCCTGCCCGGCGCGGGCTGGGAGATTGCGTGGCTCGAACGCTCCGATGTCGCTCCGCTTCTCGGCCAAGCTGAAGCCTTCAACCTCAATCGCGCCATCATCCAAAAGGGCGAAGCGCGGATGATGGTGCTCTATTGGTTCGAGCAGCGCGGCCGCCGCGTGGCTTGGGACATCGCGGCGAAGTTTCATCTCATGCTCGACGGGATGACAACGCGGCGCACGGATGGCGCGATGCTCCGACTGACGACACCGATCCTGCCCGGCGAAAGCGATGCCGAGGCGGAGGCCCGCCTGCTAGACGCCCTCAAGGCGATGCAAGAGCCCTTGCCCCGGTTCCTTCCCGCGAGCTAGACGCCGTTCTCAGGCCGCCTTGTCGAGGCCTCGACCCTTCAGGAGCGCGCCAACCCCGGGCAGGCGACCGCGAAACGCGGTGTAAAGCGCCTCGGGCTCCTCCACGCCGCCGCGCGAGAGCACATGGCGCTCCAGTCGCGCGGCGGTTTCAGGATCGAACGGGTCGCCGGCCTCCTCAAAGGCTGCGAAAGCGTCGGCATCCATCACCTCCGACCACATGTAGGAGTAGTAGCTCGATGCATACCCGCCCGCGAAGATGTGTGCGAAATGCGGCGTGGCGTGGCGCATGCCGATCGCATCCGGCATCCCGATCTCCGCCAGCACTTCGGCCTGCTTCTGCATCGGGTCGGAGGGCGGCTCTGCGGCGTGAAACTCCAGATCGACAAGGGCCGACGCGATGAACTCCACCGTTTGAAAGCCCATGTCATAGGTGGCCGCCGCCAAGACGCGCCCCAGCGTCGCCTTGGGCATCGCCGCGCCGGTTTCGGCATGGGTGGCGAAGCGTTCGAGAACCTCAGGCACTTCGAGCCAGTGCTCGTAGAGCTGCGATGGCAATTCGACGAAATCGCGCGCGACCGACGTGCCAGAAACCATCTCATAGGTCACATCCGACAGGATCTGGTGCAGCGCGTGGCCAAACTCATGAAAGAGCGTCCGGGCGTCGTCGTAGCTGAGGAGCGCAGGCTCGCCTGCAGGCGGTTTGGCGAAGTTGCACACGTTAAGGACATGGGGGCGAATGTCGGATCGCAGGCGCTGTTGCGACCGCATGGCAGAGCACCAAGCGCCCGAGCGTTTCCCCGGCCGGGCAAAATCGTCGGCGATAAACACGGCGAGATGCATGCCGTTGCGCGTCACCTCCCAGGCTCGGGCATCGGCATGGTGAAGCGGAACGTCAAGCTCGGCAAACTCCAAGCCAAAGAGCCGCGTCGCGCAATCGAACGCGGCCTCGCGCATCCGGTCGAGCTGGAAGTACGGCTTCAGCGCTGCCTCATCGAGATCGTGCTCGGCCTTTCGGCGTTTTTCCGAATAGTAGCGCCAGTCCCAGGGGCGGAGGGGCGCGGCCTCGCCATCTGCCACAAGCATTTTCTCCAGCACCCGAGCGTCCGCTTCGGCTTGGACGCGCGCCGGGGTCCACACCTCGTCCATAAGTTGGCGCACGGCTTGCGGCGTCTTCGCCATTTCGACGGCCAGGCGGTAGTCCGAAAAGCTATCGAAGCCAAGCAGCGTGGCGCGTTCGTGCCGAAGCGAGAGCATCTCCGTCACCAAAGCGCGGTTATCCGTCTCGCCGCCGCGCATCCCACGGCTGGCCCAACCGTCATAGGCCTTCTTGCGCAGGTCGCGCCGCGGCGAGAATTGCAGGAACGGCACGATCAGCGAGCGCGAGAGCGTGATCGCCGGGCCGCCAGTCCCACGTTCCTCCCCCGCTGCGCGCGCTGCGGAGACGACGAAATCGGGAAGGCCAGCAAGGTCGCCCTCCGCCAGCGGCATGACCCAATCTCGCTCATCTGAGAGCAGGTTCTGTCCGAATGCAGTCGAAAGTTCGGCAAGGCGCGTGTTGATCTCGCGCAGGCGCGTGCGCCCTTGTGCGTCAAGCGCCGCGCCGGCGCGGACAAAATTTCGACGCGTGAGTTCGAGCACGCGCATCTGCTCCGCGGTAAGCTCGAGCGTCTCACGCTGCTGCCAGAGCGTCTCGATCCGCGAAAAAAGGCGCTCATTGAGCATCACATCGCTCGAATAGGCGGCGAGCTTTGGCGAAAAGGCGCGTTGCAGGCGCTCGCGCTCTGCATTGCTGTCGACGCTGGCCAGTGTGAAGAACACTGAAAGGACGTCGGAGAGCCCTTTGCCCGAGAGGGCCAGAGCATCGATTGTGTTCTCAAGGCTTGGTGCGGCGTCCGACGATGCGATCGTGTCGACCTCCGCCCGCGCTTCGGTCAAGGCCGCCTCGAAGGCCGCCTCGAAATGCTGGTCTTCGATTTCCGCAAAGCGCGGCAACTCGAATGGTGTATCGCGGGACGCAGTCAGCGGGTTAGACATGGGGACGCTCCTGTCTTCACCTGCCAAGACCTATGAGCGCGCCCGCGCTTTTGCCAGCGGCGATTACTCGACAGTGATGGTGATCCGGTCGGACATGACCGGCGGATCATGCGGAAGATGGCCGTGATCGCCCAGGACAAGCTGAAGCGTGTGTTCACCGGGTGGCAGATCCAGCGTCACCTCCGTCTGCCCGCCTCCGAAATGCCGGTGATTGTCATCGTTCGGCACCGCGTAGATAAACTCTTCTTCGCCCCACTCGCCTTCGCCAAATGGTTCGCGATTGATCAGCAAGTGATGATGCCCGGTGTTTTCACGCTCGACCTCGGCCGGAGCGACACCCATGCCGCTTAGCCCGAATTGGACGAGGACCGGAGAAGAGACAACGTCGCCATCTTCGAGGTTGGTAATGTAGACCGCGGCGCCTTCCGGGCTCGGCATGCCTTGCGCGAGGGCCGACATTGGCAGGATTGCGGCGATAACCGCAGTCAGAGCGAGTGATTTCATGGTCATTGACCCCTCCCAGTTTAGTTACCCAAAAGTAGCGCCGTCGCCGACCCCGGCAAATCGGCCCTAGCTGGCGGCCGCAATCCTGCCGCAGACCGGGCAATTTTCGTTGCGCGCCACGTCGATCGTGCGGCTCTCGCCCTCCAGAGCATCGTAGATCGCAAGGCGCCCAATCAGCGGTGTGCCAGCCCCAGTAATCAGCTTGATCGCTTCAACCGCCATCATCGAGCCGACGACGCCCGGCAGAGGCCCAAGCACGCCGCCCTCCGCGCAGGAGGGCGCTACCCCATCGGCAGGAAGCGTTGGGAACAGGCAGGCATAGCACGGCCCTCCGCGCGAGGGCGCAAAGACGCTGACCTGCCCTTCCCATTGGCTGAGCGCGCCCGAGACAAGGGGAACGCCGGTCGCCACACACGCACGGTTGACGGTATGGCGCGTCTCGGCGTTGTCACATCCATCGAGCACGACATCGTAGTCGGCAATGAGCTCTTGCGCGATCTCGTCCGTCAGCCGACGATTGTAGGGACGCACCTCAACATACGGGTTCTGCGCGCGCATCGCCGCCTTCGCCGAGAAAACCTTGGGCATGCCAATGTCGCGATCGCGATGGATCACTTGGCGCTGAAGATTACTGTTGGCAACGCTGTCATCGTCGATGACGCCAATCGTGCCAACGCCCGCTCCGGCCAGGTATTGCAACACGGGCGCGCCCAGCCCGCCTGCGCCGACCACCAGCACCTTGGCGTCCCGCAGCCGCGTCTGACCCGGTCCGCCGATCTCGCGAAGGACAATATGGCGAGCGTAGCGTTCGAGCTCCGTTTCCGAAAACGTCTCGGTCTTTGGCGCCTCAACGACAACGCCGGGCCCGGCGCGCGCCTTAACGCGCTTGAAGATGAGCCAATAGCCATAGCAAAGACCACCAAGCACACCAATGAGGAGCCAGGGCTCGGGGTCGCCGCCCGTGATGACGCGGAGCGGATTGCCGTCCGGCAACGCGATTTGCTCGATCAGGACGGCAACGTAGAGGAGCCCGATCATCAGGAACCGCGCCTGCGTCGGCAGCCCCATACGTCGCCCGACAAACCAAATCGCGAGCGCAAGCGCGACGATGATAATCACGTGCTGCCCCCCCTCCCCGTAGAGCCAAAGCCGCCCGTGCCCCGTTCGGTCGCATCGAGCTCGGTCGCCGCAGCAAACGCCGCATGTGCGACCGGCGCGACGACCGCCTGCGCGATACGCTCGCCATGGGCGATCGTGTAGGGCGCGATGCCCAGGTTGATGACGATGACGCCCAGCGGACCGCGGTAATCAGCGTCAATGGTGCCGGGCGGATTGGCCAGGGTCAGCCCATGTTTCAGCGCGAGGCCGGAGCGCGGCCGGATCTGCATCTCCCATCCAAGGGGAACGGCGACGCGGAGCCCGGTTGGCACCAACGCGCGTGCTCCTGGGGCGACCGCGAGCCCCGTTGCCCGGTCATCCTCTGCAAGATTGGCGCGCAGGTCCGCGCCCGCGGCGCCCGCGGTCTCGTAGGCGGGCAGAGGCACGTTCGGATCCGCCCAGCCCTCACGCATGCAGCGCACCTCCGGCCTCATGCAAGGGCCCCGGCGATCCGAGCGACGAGCTTTGCGGCGACTTCTGTCTTGGGCATGCGCGGCCAGGGTTCGGCACCCTCCGCATCGATCACAGTCACAGAGTTATCCGCCCCCCCCATTGCGCCGCCGGCGCGCGAGACATCGTTGGCCACGATCCAGTCACAGCCCTTGCGCACGCGCTTCGCCGTGGCCTGAGTGACGACATCTTCCGTCTCCGCGGCAAAGCCGATGACGAGGCGGGGGCGTCCTTCCGTCATTTGTGAGACGGCGGCCAAGATGTCGGGGTTTTCGGCAAAGGCCAGGGTTGGGGCGTTGCCTCGGTGATCCTTTTTTATCTTTTGCTCGGACCCATGCGCTACGCGCCAATCCGCGACGGCCGCAGCAAAGACCCCGACATCGGCTGGGAGCGCGTCGAATACGGCCTCGTGCATCTCTTGCGCGGTCTCGATCGGCACCACCTTTACGCCATGTGGCGGGGCGACTTCTGCCGGGCCGGTGACGAAGGTGACATCGGCGCCTTGCGCAGCGAGCGCGGCGCCAATCGCCGCGCCCTGCGCGCCGGACGAGCGGTTGGCAATGTAGCGCACCGGATCAATGGGCTCATGGGTCGGGCCAGACGTCACGACAACATGCTTTCCTGTCAACGGGCCGGTGCCGCCCAAGGCGCCCTCAATCGCTTCGAGGATTTGCGGGACTTCGGCCATACGTCCGGGTCCGAACTCGCCGCACGCCATCGGTCCGTTCTCTGGTCCGGCGATCAACGTCCCATCTTTTCGCAGCGTAGCCACGTTGCGTTGGGTCGCCGGATGCTCCCACATGCGGACGTTCATCGCCGGCGCCAGCAGGACGCGCTTGTCGGTCGCCATCAGAAGGGTCGACGCCAGATCATCGGCATGCCCTTGGGCCGCCTTCGCCATCAAGTCGGCGGTCGCCGGGGCGACAACGACCAGATCGGCGGCGCGGGAGAGCTCGATATGCCCCATCTCAGCCTCGTCGGTGAGGTCGAAGAGGTCGCGGTAAACCCTGTTGGCGGCAAGGGCGGAGGCGCTGAGGGGGGTGACGAATTCTTCGGCCGCGCGCGTCAGAACGGGCGTGACGGAGGCCCCACGCTCGCGCAAGCGGCGAATGAGATCGAGGCTTTTGAACGCCGCTATGCCGCCTGCGATGACCAGGAGGATGTGTCTGTTGGCCAACATCGTCCGCCCTTTCGGCTTGGCCCTAGGCAAGTGGCCAGTGCGCCGGCCCCTATAGCGTATCAGATAGAGCGCAATGATGAACACGTAGAGCGGGCGCGGTGACACACCCTCAGGATTGCCAGACCAATGCGGTCAGGGGCTACAATGCCTGCGCCCAGTTCTGTGCGATGTGTAGATCTCGGTAACGCTCTTTAGAACAGACGCTTTGTGGAGCATTACGGAAAGAAAAGAGGCCAGCCAATGCCGCAAGCACTGAAAGTGACCGGCAGGGTGACTATGTCGTTTCAACTTCGGTAAGCGGCGCAGAAGCCAGAGGCGTGGCTCGCAGCACGCCCTGGGCACGCCGGGGCGCCACGGGCGTGTATCTCTAGCTTCGGCCCACAAGCTTAACCAGCAACAAAGCACGAAACTCAGGCCAGGAAATGCATCACCTCGCGTGACTGACCTTCAAGGCTCTTGCGCATCTTCTGGAAGGCTGCGGCCTCAAGCTGGCGCACGCGCTCTTTGGACAGGCCCAGTTCGTTACCGAGGCTCTCAAGCGTGCGCGGCGTGTCGCGCAGCTTGCGCTCTGTTACGATGAAGCGCTCGCGTTTGTTAAGGCCTTGAAGTGCGACAACCAACCAATCTCGAAGGCGCTCGTTGTCGTAGGAATCTTCCACGACTTCACTCGCCTGTTGGCTATCGTCTTCGAGCGTATCGATCCATTCGCGGCCCTCATCCTCGGCCGATTGCGTCGCGTTTAGCGAATAGTCCGATCCGGAGAGACGCCCCTCCATCATCTCGACATCGGCAAGCGGCACCCCGACTTCGGTGGCGATCATCTGGCGAAGCTGATGGCTGTCGAGCGATTCGCCGGCCGCGGCCGCCTCACGCTCCAGCCGCGCCTGGACGCGACGCATGTTGAAGAACAGTGATTTTTGAGACGACGTGGAGCCGGTCCGCACCATCGACCAATTGCGCATCACATAGTCTTGGATCGATGCCTTGATCCACCAAACCGCGTAGGTAGAAAAGCGGACGCCGCGGTCTGGGTCAAACTTGTCCGCCGCTTTCATCAGGCCGAGGCCAGCTTCCTGGATCAGGTCGTTCATCGGGGCGCCGTAACGCTTGAACTTTGCGGCCATCGAAATGGCGAGCCGCATGTAGGCTGTTACCAGACGGTGTAGCGCTTCCTCGTCGCGCTCGTCGCGCCAGGCATAGGCGAGTTTGAGCTCGGTTTCGGCATCCAGCAGTTCCGCTTGCATGGCGCGTCGCGAAAGACTGCGATCATAGGATCCATCGAGTGCCATAATCAACCCCCCCTTATGAGGACTACGTGTCCCGCCCGTTGCTGCGTTTTCATGGTTGATACGCTGCGTTTTGCCGACCGGATCAAAATCGCCGGGACGGATGGTCCAAAGGCTCTACCTTTCCATCGGAAAATACGTGGTGCATTTGGATACGGCATCGCGCAAAGCCTTTCGGATGACGCCGTATCAACACCCAGCCCCTGCAGACGGTTCCTCCGCGGGCGCCAAATTTTTTGCGCGGCGCGTCGGAAACCCAATAAAATGAGAGACAAATGGTGACGTGGTGGTGGGTGAGGCATGGGCCGACAGGGCGGCGTGATATGAACGGTTGGACGGATGTGCCCGCCGACTTGTCCGACCGCGATGCAGTCGCGCGCCTGTCCCGCGCGCTTCCGACCGATGCGCCTTTGATCTCATCCGACCTATCCCGCGCGATTGCCACGGCGGACGCGATTGGCACCGGACGCACGCGCCTGCCGCACGATGCCGGTCTGCGCGAGATCAACTTCGGGGCTTGGGAGGCCCGCAGCTTTGCCGACGTTGAGGCCGAAGAACCCGAGCGCCTACGGAGGTACCTCGAAGATCCCGGCGACATTGCTCCACCCGGCGGTGAAAGTTGGAACGATCTTTATGCTCGGGTCTCTCGGACAGTCGACGCGCTCACAGGGGACGCGGGCGACATCGTCGCGGTCGCCCATTTCGGCACGATCCTGACGCAGATCCAGCGCGCTTCGGGTCTGTCGGCGCGAGAGACGCTCAACCACACGATCGACACCCTATCGCTTACGCGCATCCGCCGCGATCGGTCGGGCTGGCATGTTGAAGAGATCAATCGATCTCCGTGATGGGGCGCCTGCCAAATCATTGTTGGTGCCACCGCAACATACCGACGAGTGTGGCATCCGATCCCCGTTGCCCAACGCTGGAAAGGCTCGGCCATGCCAAACACGCTGATCCTCGGCAATCTCTGCTATTCAAGCTGGTCAATCCGCGTTTGGCTGCTGACCCGCCGGTTCAACCTTCCGGTCGATGCGCACTTTATTGATTTCGACGACGGCGAAGTCTCTGATCTTGTGGCGCAGCACCGCCCGGCGCGTAGTGTCCCGATCCTGATCACGGATGAGGGTCACGCGATTGCCGAAAGCCTCGCAATCGCCGAGGAGTTCGCGTCGCGGTTTCCCGAGGCGGGGCTCTGGCCGGAGGACCCGGGCGAGCGGGCGACCGCCCGGTTTCTATGCGCCGAAATGGTGTGCGGCTTCCATGCGCTGCGCGAGGCCTGTCCTGTCAATCTGCGTGTTGCGTATTCCGGCTTTACGCCGGACGCGGCCGTTCGTGCGGATCTCCGCCGCATCCAAGAGCTGTGGGCCGCGGCCTGGGCGCGTCATGGCACAAAGGCGCCGTGGCTCTGTGGACGCTACAGCATCGTCGATGCTTTCTACGCGCCGATCGCGTTGCGGATTGCGACCTACGCTCTGCCGGTTGACCCTGCGGCAGCCGACTATGTCGCCGCGCATCTGTCGGACCCAGCTCTTGTTGCTTGCCGCCAAGAGGGATTGGAGAAGGAAGGCCCTCTAACACGCTACATCAAGGATCTGCCCGAGCGCCCTTGGCCTGGATGACGATGCGGCCGCGCGGGGCAAGTGCACGCGTAAACCGATCATTAACCATCCTGGCGCTATGCACGATCCGATTGGGGGATGTGAAGAGAGGCTGGGATGCTGGCGCGCGCACATACCGTCGCCTTCGAAGGAATCGAGGCGCGCCCGGTTGAGGTCCAATGCGCGGTATCGCCAGGGCTTCCGGCCTTCTCCATCGTCGGCCTCCCCGACAAGGCAGTGAGTGAAGCGCGAGAGCGGATCCGAGCGGCGCTCACGACGCTGGCCATCGCGCTTCCCTCGAAACGGATCACGATCAACCTCGCGCCCGCCGACCTGCCGAAGGAAGGCTCGCACTTCGATCTTCCGATTGCGCTCGCCCTGCTCGCCGCAATGGAGATCCTGCCGCGCGATGCGGTCGACAGCTTGCTTGCCCTGGGAGAGATGTCGCTCGACGGAGCGCTCGTTCCAGTGATCGGGGCGCTACCGGCAGCGATGGCTGCGGCGACCGAGGCACGCGCGCTCATCTGTCCCAAAGGGTGCGGTGCCGAAGCAGCCTGGGTCGGCGATACACCCGTCATTGCCGCAAACGATCTCGGCGAAGCGATCCGCCATCTCACGGGCCAAATCGCGCTTTCTCCCGCTGAGCCGGGCACCGCCGGGCCGGCAACGGGCGCGGGCGACTTTCGCGACGTCAAAGGTCAGGAGCGGGCTAAGCGGGCGGTGGAGATCGCGGCCGCCGGGCGGCACCACCTGCTTCTCGTCGGTCCGCCGGGCTCTGGCAAGTCCATGCTGGCGACGCGGCTGCCGGGGATCTTGCCGCCGCTCTCCGCGGCAGAAGCGCTCGAAACGTCGATGGTCCACTCCCTTGCGGGCCTTCTAAGGGATGGCGGGATCTCGATGGAGCGCCCCTTCCGTGATCCGCACCATACCGCCTCGCCCGCAGCAATTACGGGCGGCGGCAAAGGCGCGAAGCCGGGCGAAGTGTCCCTCGCGCATAACGGCGTTCTCTTCCTAGACGAGCTTCCCGAATTCGCCCGGCCGGTGCTCGAAACCCTGCGCCAACCCGTCGAAACCGGGGAAATCGTGGTGGCACGCGCCAACGCCCATGTGCGCTATCCTTGCCGGTTCCTACTGGTCGCCGCGGCGAACCCTTGCCGGTGCGGGTACCTCGCCGACCCATCGCGCGCCTGTGCCCGCGTGCCCCAATGCGGCACGGATTACCTGGGGCGGATCTCCGGTCCACTACTCGACCGGTTCGACCTGCGGATCGAGGTTCCGCCCGTTGCCTTCAGCGACCTCGACCTGCCGCCCCCCAGTGAAGGGTCGGCGGAGATTGCCGAGCGGGTCGCGGGTGCCCGCAAAGTCCAGCTGGAGCGCTTTGCGCCGCAGCCTGGGATCCGGGTGAACGCAGATGTAGAGGGCGCTGCGCTCGATGAGATTGCGCCGCTCGATACCGAATGCCGCGATCTGCTGACCCGGGCCAATGAGCGGCTCGGTCTTTCCGCGCGGGGCTACAACAGGCTGCGGCGCGTGGCGCGCACCATCGCCGACCTCGAAGGGGCAGAGGCCATCCGCCGGCCCCATATTGCCGAAGCGATCGGGCTACGGCTGTCGTTCGGCCCCGGCATCTGAGCCGGTAAGCGGAGCGGTATCGGAACTGGGCTCGGTCCCCGCCCCTCCGTTCTTCTTGGCATAGCCTCCCTTTTGCGCCTCAAACATTCCGGCATAGAGGCCGCGCTTTTCCATCAGATCTGCATGCGCGCCCTGTTCGACAACGCGGCCGGCATCGAGCACGTAGATCCAATCGGCGTCGATGACAGCAGAGAGCCTATGCGCCACAACGATGGTGGTCTTTCCCTCCGAAAGGCGGCCCAGCGCACGCTTGACCTTGTCTTCTGTGCGTTGATCAAGGGCCGAAGTCGCCTCGTCGAGAAGGAGGATCGGCGCAGAGCGGAGGAATGCGCGCGCAATCGCGATGCGCTGCTTCTGCCCGCCCGAAAGCTGGCTCCCTTTCGGCCCCAGAACCTTGTCCCCGCGCTCGCGCATCAATTCGGCGATCTCTGCGGCCCCGGCGGCGGCCCAGATCTGCTCGTCGGTCGCGTGGGGATCGACGTACTTAATGTTCTCCCAGATCGTATTGTTGAAGATCACGATGTCCTGGGCGACGACCGAGAAGGACCGGCGCAAGGTCTCGATCCGGATGTCATTGATCGGGGTGCCGCCGATGGTGATCTGCCCCGTCTCGACCTGATATAGCCGGGTCATCAAGCTCAAGACCGTCGTCTTGCCCGAGCCGGTCGCGCCCACAATCGCCGTGGTCTTGCCGCCCTGAGCGACCAGGTCGAGCGCGTCAAAGAGCGGCTGTTCAGTCCCATACCCGAAGGCGACGCCCTCAAAGCGGATATCGCCGGACCGGTCAAACGTGTCGAGCGCCCCTGGTTTATCAGTGATCGTCGGCACCTCAAGGTGCAGGCTTCGGACCCCGTCGAGAAGGATGAGGTTCGCCTGTAGCTTGGCGAAGAACTGCGCCAGCATGCGCGCCGGGTCAAAGATTAGGATCAGCCCGATCAGAAAGGTGATGATAGCTGCGCCATCCATCCCGCTCGCGCCCTGGAGAACAACGTAGCCACCGCCCCCGATGACAAGGACGTAGGCAACGGCGGAGGCCATATCGATGGTCGGCAGGATCAGCGCCTGAGCCGCTTGCAAGCGGACGGCAAGGTCGCGGATTTCACCGGTGGATTTCTTCAGGCGCCGCGTCTCGTTTTCCTCCTGGTTGGAGATCTTCACTGTGCGCATCCCGTTCGACATCTCCTCGATCCCGCCCATGTACGCGCCCATCGCGTTTTCGGCGCTCGCTTGGACGTCCTTGATCCGCGACGAGACAAACTGGATCAGCAAAAGTATCACCGGCAGGATGATGAGCGCTGCGAGAAAAAGCAGAGCAGACTTATAGATGAGATATCCCGAGACGATGATGATCGTAACGGCATCGCGGACGGCATTGACTGTTGATGTGCCGACAAAGGCCGACAGCCCCTGTGCTTGGTTTACGAGCCGTAGGATGATCTCCCCTGGCTTCGTGCGCTCGAAGAAAGCGAGGTCGAGGATCATAAGCCGGTCGATCAGATCCTGGCGCAGCTCTTGGACGGCGTGGCTCGCCAGAAAGATCGAGAGCCGCGGCACGGCGTACGACATGACCGCTCGAACCGTAAAGAGCCCGAACACCACAAAGCACACGCGGATGAGATCGGAAAACTGCCCTTCTTCGAAGATGACACGTAGGCCGCTTTCCGTGAGCGCCAGGAACTGCTGGTAGACGATGCCTTGTACAAGGATCATGCCGAGCACGACGAAAAGCCAGGCCATCCGCTTTTTGAGGTAGCTCCGCCAGAACCAGGCGATATTGTCCCGATCGCGTGGCGAGAAGAGCGGCCGCTTTTCGACCGACCGGGTCTCCTGCGCGATCTCGTTACGCAGCCATGCCCAGGCCCGGCGCGCGAAGCTGTCGCGCCCCTGCCCGCTTTGATCGCTCTCCGTGGTCATTCCCTTAGCCTTTCGGGCCGCGTGTCGCGCAACAAGGTGGTGGCCCTAGCCCGGCGCTGCATTGCTCCAAACCCCATAAGTATCGCGCAGATAGTGGGCGCAATGGGCGTTGAGCTGCGCGCGGGTCATATTGGCCATTTTCCAACGAAAGAGGGCCTCGGTCAGATCGGCGACGGTGTTTTTGGGCTCGTACAGATCCGCGGGTACCCAAATCGAGATGCCTCGGAGCGCTAGCATACCCGAAAGCCAGACGTCGTCCACCGCCCACAGGTCGCGCGGGATGTCGTAGGCCTCCTCGTCAAAAAAACGCGGACGCACGACGACACCGCCATATCCCTCGAAGATGTCTGCGTATCCGGCCCGCGCGACGAGCCGCCGCGCGGGTTTGAGCCGGATCGGTACGCCGCGCCCACCGCCGAGGATCTGTCGGAGGCGCTTCATGCGATAATCGATGTCCCATCTCCGGCTGCGTTTCTCGTGGCGCGGCGAGGGGCGTGGGCGGTAGGGGTCGAGCCCGGTGCGCTCGACGTTCCAACCCGTGAGTGCGACCGCCTCGTCCGGCCGCCGCACCTGCTCGGTAAAGAGCTGTTCGGCCCAGCCGTCATAGTAATGCCGGTCGTCGTCGCAGAAAAGGAGCTGGGCCTCGGGCGTCTCTCGGTGGCGTTGCGCGGCATGGAGCACCTTCGAGGCTGGCCCGAAATCGACATCCGGACGGAGCACATGCACACCGGCAGGCACGGGCGGCGCGCTTCCGTCGTAATCCGGAAATCGGCGGTAACTCTGCGGTATGTAGAGCTCCACCGCATCCGCCGAACTGCCTTGGGCGACCAGCGACTCAAGCGTCGGTCCTATCAGGTCGAACCGGGGCGGAATCGAAGAGAGAGTGATAATGCGCACGTTGCTAACGGCTCGCCAAAATTTTCTCCGTGATACGCGACAGAACCGGCGCCAACAAGCGACGCTGGCGCAGCGATACGCGAGAAGGCGCCCAGGAGAACGCGCCTAGCTGCCGATCCGCAAAAGGCGAAAGGCAATCGGCGCGCAGGTGATGACGAGCAGGATGCGGACGAGGTGGTGGACGACGACAAAGCCAAGCTCTGCGCCTGATACGATGGCAAGCACCGCCATCTCCGCCTGTCCGCCAGGCGCGAAAGCCAAAAACCCCTCGACCGGGCGCGCAAGGCCCAAAACGTACACAGCTTCGGTAAAGACCGCGGCGATTACGGCAAGCACAACCACGAAAACCATCCCGGCCAGCACGTCCTTGCGCAACTCCGCAACCGTGACGCCGACATACCCCACCCCGATAGCGATCCCGATGAAGTATTGCGAAACAAGGATCGCCTCCGCAGGGGGGCGAAAGTGTATGAGGTCCGCCAGCGAGAGCGCAGCCGTTACGATCAGCGGCCCGAGGATCGACGCGCCAAACAGCCCGATCCGTTCGCCCCCCTTCCAGCCGACGAGCGCCGCCAAAGCCATCAGCGCGATCTCAAACCACGGCATTTCGGCCGCGGGCGCGCCGATGGGCGCGGAGAGTGACACGCCGAACCCCTGTACCAGGATGATCGGCGCAAGTGAAACGATGACAAGCACGCGCGTTGCGTGGATGAGAGAGAGCGCCCGAACGTCCCCTCCGGCTTCCTGACCAAAGAGGATCATATCCTGCAATCCGCCCGGCATGGCGGCGTACCACGCGGTCATCCTATCAAACCCGCAAAATCGATGGAAATAGGGCACGCCGATCGCTGCAATCGCAACGATGTAAAGCGGGACCAAGGCGACGGATAGGATCATCTGCGGAAGCTGGCCCATCACCTCCGGCGTGATCGACGCGCCGACGGCCACGCCGAGAATAGTGCGCGCCGCGATGCCCACTTGCCCCATGCCGGCGAGTGGAGCGCCTGCGAGCGCGGCCCCCAGACAGGCAAACATCGGCCCAAAGAGAAGCGGCAACGGTAGCCCGGCCAGCCACGCGATGGCCGCTCCGCAACCCGCCAGCGCGAGCGTCATCATGCGCTGCTGTCCCAAGGAGAGGACCCATCGAGACATCGTTTGCGGTCAGAGCCGAACAACTGAATACATTAGTATACAACCTACGGCGGTCTCCGCGAAAGAACAACCCGCACCACCGCAAAGCAGGTCTGCGTCCGCCGATCTGCTCTTTCCTCTGGGGCGGTCGCGGTTACGATCCCGCGCCATGGCACGCTTTCGCTTTCTCCACAGTTCGGACCTGCATCTAGGAAAGCGCTTTGGCAGTTTTCCCGAAGAGGTCCGAGGCCGCTTAGTCGAAGCCCGGCATGATGCGCTCCTGCGCCTTGCAGGGGCCGCGGCCAATGAGGGCCTCGGCGATATCCTTCTCGCAGGGGACACATTCGACACAGAAATGCCATCCGACCGGGTGCGCGTGCAAGCGCTCCACGCGATGGCAGGGGCAGAGGGCGTGTCGTGGTGGATCCTGCCGGGCAATCACGACAGCCTGCGCGCCGAGCCGCTTTGGGATGCGCTGCGCGCAGACGCGCCGCCCAACGTGCACGTCCTGGATAGCGAAGCACCACGGGACTTGGCGCCCGGCGTCAGCCTCTTACCGGCGCCGTTGCGGCACCGCTTTCCAGGGGCAGACCTCACAGCGCACATGCCCCGTATCGTGACGCCCGAAGGACATCTCCGGATCGGCCTAGCCCACGGTCCGACCTCGACCTTCCATGAAGACGGCGATGCCGAAGCGATGATCGCGCCAGATCGCGCGAAGACGGCGGGGCTATCCTACCTCGCGCTTGGCGATTGGCACGGGCGCCTCGAGATCAACGCCCGCACCCACTATTCTGGCACGCCCGAGTTCGACCGGTTTCGCCACGATGGGCGTGGCGCGTGCCTCCTGGTCTCGGTCGAGGGCGGCGCGCTGCCAGAAGTCCAGCGGATCGACACAGGGCGCTTCGAGTGGCGCTCTGTCAGGCTCGCGTTGACGCCCGGGCTCGATGCGGCAGCGGAAGCGAGGCGACATCTGCCCCCTGCCGACACGCGCAGGGACATGCTGGTCCGCTTGCGCGCGAGCGGCACGCTGAGCCTGCCCGCACGCAGCGCCGTGGAGGCCGCCATTGAGCGCGCGGCACCCGAATTTGGCCACTTCGAAACCGACCTTTCGGCCCTGATCACGGAGGCCACGGCGGACGACCTCGACGCGATTGCGCCGAGCGGCGCCCTGCGCGCCACGGCGGACGCGTTGCTCGATGCAACGCGCGACAGCACCCGTCCCGAGCCCGATAGACGGACCGCCGCGCGCGCGCTCGACCGGTTGTGGTCGCTCCTACTGGCGTAACCCTGATGGAGATCACAGCGCTCAGGCTCGCAAACGTTCGCCGTTTCACCGACCCGGTCGAGTTGCGCGGGATCGGCCCCGGCATAAACGTCCTCTCGGCCCCGAATGAGCACGGCAAGTCGACCTTCTTTGATGCGCTGCACGCTGTCTTCTTTCTGCCGCACCGCTCCATGAACCGCGAAGCGCAAGCGCTTATCCCGTTTTCGGGGGGCGATCCCGAGGTCGCTGTCTCCTTCAACGCCGAAGGCGCGGCGTGGCGCCTGGAAAAGCGTTGGAGCAAAAGCCCGGGGCGCAAATCCGCCCGTCTCTGGCGCGACGGTACGCTCGTCGGGCAAGCGGGGCAGGCCGAGGACGTGCTGGGCAAGCTCCTCGCACCGCCGACCGATGGCGGGCCGGCCGGCCTTCTTTGGGTCCGGCAAGGCGTGACCGAGCTTGCGGCAGGCGGCGCTGAGGAGGTCGCGCGGCAGAGCCTGATCGCTTCCGTCGCGGGCGAGATCGACGCGATGACGGGCGGGCGTCGTATGGAGGCGATCCTCGCGCGCGTCACCGACGACCTGGGCGCGCTAGTGACAACCCGCGGCCCCAAGAAAGGAGGTGCGCTCGACGCAGCCATCGCAGACCGAGACGCACTGCGCTTACGTTCCGACACGCTCCAAGCGGACGTCGATACCCTGTCAGAAGCCATCGCGGAACGAAGACGTGTCCGCCGGGCGCTGCAAGGCCTGGCCGACCCCGAACTTGCCGCCGAGCGAGAACAGGCGTTGGCCGCCGCCAACTCGGCGCTTGCCGAGGGCGAGCGCTACAACGCGACACTGCTATCCGCGCGAGACGCCGAAGTAACGGCACGAGCGCTTCTCGACGTGGCGCGGGACGGCCGGAAACGACTGGCCGACGCGATCGAAGAGCAAACGGCGGCGGCCGTTGCTGTCGTGGAGACGTCCCAGGCGCAGCAAGAGGCGCAGAAGCAGCTTTGGGCTAAAGAAGAGGCCTTTTCTGTTGTGTCCAAATACCATAGCGCCGCGCGCGCCGCGGCGGAGGACGCGCGAGAGCTCTACCGTCGCGCCGTCTTTGCCGAACAAGCGGCAGAGGCCGGCGCGCAGCGCGCACGCCTCGAAGGACGCTTGAAAAAGGCCGAGACTGCGCGCAGCATTCATGAGACGGCCCAGGCGGAAGCATTGGCGGGGCCGGACCCGGAGGTTGTGGACCGTTTGCGGGCGCTGAAAACTGCCGTCACACTCGCCAAACAGGCGCGGGTCTACGCCGCGCCCGCGATCCGTGTGATCTATGACGGCCCGGGACGCGTTCGCATCGGCGACACGGCGCTGTCCGGGGAAATACGCTGCCCGATTTCAGAACCAACAACGCTGGTCCTAGACGGGATCGGCCGCCTTTTGCTGGACCCTGGCGCGGGCACGGACGGCGCCGATGTCGCCACAGCCGAGACCGCGCTGACCAAGGCTCTGGCACAGGCCGGTTATCCCGACCTTGCCGCCGCCGAGGCTGCGCTTGTTTCGCGCAAAACCGCCGAGACGGCGGCACTAGAGGCAATGGCGCGCCTCACAGCGGAGGCGCCCGACGGCATCGATGCGCTTCGCGCCGCGCTCGCCGCAATCGCCGAGCCTGCGGCGGCGGACGACGGCCTTCCGCCGAGCGTGGAGGCTGCCGCCGCGGAGCGGGCCGCATCGCAGGCGCTGGACGATGCCGAAATCAAGCTGCGGGACGCCCGCGAAGGCCGGGACCACGCACGCAGCGCTCTGGCACGGGCCGACGCCGAGCGTGGCGCAGCGGACAGCCGTCAGATGCGCGCGGACCAGGCACTCGCCAGCGGCGGCGCACCCACCGCCGCACTCAACTCGGCCGATGCCCATCTGGCCGAACAGCGACGCAATGCCGAGAACGCAGCCGCACGGCGTGCCGAGCTTGAGGCCGGAGCACCGGATCTCGACCTCCTCCGCGCCCGGCACGCGCGCGCCAAAGAAGCGCTCGAAAACCTCCGCAGCGAGGTCCAAACGCTATCGATCCGGCGCGGCGCGCTCGATGCCGAGATCCGTGCGACGGCAAGTGAAGCTATTGAGGAGGAACTGGCGGAGACCAACGACCGCCTTTTTGCAGCCGAACAGCGGGTCGGCGGGCTGGAAGATGAGGTGGCCACTCTGCGCTGCCTGGCCGCAGCCCTCGATGCGGCGCGCAGCTCGGCGCGCACCCGTTACGTGGCGCCAGTCTTAAAGGAACTAGACCCGCTTTTGCGCCTGATCTGGCCGGAGGCGGAGTTGCGCATCGATGCCGATAGCCTCCTGCCCACAGAGCTTGTGCGTCGGGGAACGGGCGAACCCTTCGACATGCTCTCAGGCGGCACGCGGGAGCAAATCGCGCTAATGGTGCGGCTCGCCTTCGCCCGGATGTTGGCACGCGACGGGCGGCCGACGCCGCTCATCCTCGATGATGCGCTGATTTTCTCCGATGACGACCGGATCGGGGCAATGTTCGACGCGCTGACACGGCAAGCGATGGATCAGCAGGTCATCGTCTTTTCCTGCCGTCAACGCGCCTTTCGCGATCTGGGTGGCCAGGTCTTGCACAGTGCCCCGGCCATCAGCGCTGGGGCACCGGGCGGCGACGCCTCGACCTAAACGCCCTCGACCACGATCATCGTGCTGTCGGCCGTGCGCCGGCGGATTTCGGCGACGTCCTGGTACTCTGGATCATTGTAGGCGGCCAGAGCAGCGGCGTAGCTTTCAAACTCGATCAAGACATGCCTTGCGTGGGCCTCGCCCTCCTTGAGCTCGGAAGGACCGCCGCGGATCAGGAACGTCCCACCGTGACGGTCGACCATGAGCGGCGTGTCCAGGCGGACATACTCTTTGTAAGCTTCCGCGTCGCGCACCGTTATGTGTCCGATAATGTAGCCTTTGGGCATGTCATTCTCCGCTTTGATCGTCGCGTGTCGAGGCACGGGCCACGCGCCGCCCCAGCGGGTGCCGACGGTGTCCTCACCCTCGCAATGCGACCCACGCAGAATAAAGACAAGGGCCTCCTACGCTTCGAGCCCTGGGGCAAAGCTTTGTTATGGCTCGGGCGCGGGGAGCCAACCGCGCCTAGTCCAGCGATCACGCTGAGACCTGCCTTGGGGCCGCTATACGCGGATTGGAAGCATTCTTGACCTGTCGCACCTACTCACTGCGCGGCCGGCGTGAATCGCAACGACCGGTCCAGAAACGAACCCATCATTTCAAACGCGCGGGCAGACGCCTCGGCGTCATACGTGTTGAGCGAGAATTCGAGCGAACTCACGTGGTCGAACGCGTGCGTCACGCCCGTGAAGACTTCTGCCTCGAGCGGCAAGCCGCGCGCGACTTCGCGTTCGATGACATCGAGGCAATCCTCCTCGTCGGCCACAAGATCGCCCTCTGCAAGGAGGAACAACATCGGGATCTCGCTCTCCCAACCGAGCCACGAGGCGCGATTGAGTTCCCCACAATAGGGATAGAGGAGGACGGCCCCGCGCACGCCTTCGGTCGCAGGCGCATGCATCCCGATCGGCCAGTCCGTCAGCGTGATGGGGACCTCGCCGTGATCCGCCATCGATAAAAACTCCAAGATCGCCCAGCCGCCATGGGAGGCGCCGATAAGGGCGATCCGTTCGGCATCTACGAAAGAAAGCGCGCGCGCGTGGGCCAGCGCGACGGCCACGTCGCCGGCCCGTTCCGCCCCAGTCATGACTTGCCCCGCGCAGACAAGTGGCCAAAGCTGTGGCTCGTGCAAGCCGCGCGGCGTGTGGCTATCGATCATGATGGTCGCCCAGCCGCGTTCCGCCATCGCCGCCGCCCATGCGGCAATGTTGGAACTCGGGCCATCACAGCCGGAAAAAAGGAGTGCCGTGGGGTAAGGCCCGGGCCAGTCCGGACGGGTGACCTCGAAATGGGGCCCGAGCCTCGCCAACACCGCGTCCGGGCTTTCCCGGTCGACCGTCAGCCCTGAGTAGCGACCGATCATATTTGCCCCGACAACAACCAAAGGCGCGAGAATCAGGGCCGCCGCGATAGCCCACCCGACCAAGCTGCGTCGCACAGACTTTGCTTTCATTTCGCCGATCCCGCTGCTTCGTCGCAGCATATAGGCATTGCGGCGGCGCAGATCATCGCCTGAGGTCGATAAAGCGGGGAAGCGGTGTGTGACGCGGGGATGTGGCAGTGCTGGTTTTGCCCGGCCGCGCCGCTAGTGGCGGTTATACGGCGTCGTTCCGGCAGGCGCTCAGCCGATACTCAACGCCGACCGCAGCGGCCATACTCGTCAATGCAGGATTAACGCGCAGGACATCCGACAGGGCTTTTTCTGGATCGACCGTATTGAAGGCAAACATGCCAAAGTGATGCATGATCAAGTTTGGGATCCGCGCCGCCTTGCAGAGGAGCGCTGCCTCTTCCGCTGTAAAGTTCCCCGCAACGCCTTTCTGCTGCAAGTCCGGGCGCCGTCCGTTGACCGGCAAAAGGGCAAGATCCGTATTTTGAGCTCCCACCGTCTCATTCAGACCTTCATACGGGACGCAATCGCCCGAATGATAGATTGTAAAACCTATGAATTGGATCGCGTAGCCAAGGTAGGGGTAATATCCGTCCACCGTCTTGTCGAATTGCTCATGCGCGGCAGCGATTGCAGTCACCCGGCAATCCTTTATCAAGGGATAGCTCTGATCTGCATTAATGAAACTGACGCGCGATAGATCGAGTCCAAGTCTCAAAACGTGATCGCGCGCCCCGAGGGGCATGATCATGCGCACCCTTGAATTCGAAGCCTGAAGTCCACGCAGAGTGGCTGGATCCATATGGTCGGTGTGACGATGGGTACAGAGAACATAGTCAATGCTCGAGAGCTCGTTAACTTGGACTGGCGGCGGCATCATTCGAGAATGCGGCGTGGCCGTACCTTCGTACTTTTTCTCGAGCGCGTTCGACAGATAAGGATCGATCGCAAGCGTGAGGCCGCCGCCATGGATTAGAAAACCAGCTTGACCCAGCCAATAAAGGCGCACACCCGCAACATCGGTTGAAAGCGCATTACCAGAATGCATCAAATTGTGCCGCGCTGTGAGCTGTGCTCCCATACTTATCTTTCGCTCAGCAACCCTTGGTGACAGTGCAAAACGCTCCGCTGCGCGAGGAACCTTTGTGCAAAACTACCTTAACCCAGCGGCGGCGCAAGGGTCGGTTTTGCACTATCGTCTGGGTACATTGAATGCCTGTGCACTCGGCAAAGCGGGCAAATTGGAAAGCAATCGCTCATCTCGGGATTGCACATCGGGGCCGAGTTGGTAGTTTTACGACATAGATCTCACGGCTGGCGCACAAGCTGACCAACAAGGGCCGAAGACAAAGCGATGATGTTGGTCCCAGCAACGAAACCCACGTTCTACTTCATCGGCGTCACCACACAGCACTCGGCAATCATGCGCGTGTTTCCCAAATGGGCCGCTTGGCTTGGGCTTGGGGATGTCGCGATAAAGGGGATCGACCTTGCATCCAACTCCTCTGCAGATGCATATCGTAGCGTGGTTTCGCTTCTGAAGTCCGACCCCCTTTCGCTCGGTGCGCTTGTCACGACGCATAAGCTCAGTTTGTTCGAAGCGTGTTTCGACCAATTTGACGAGGTCGATCCCTATGCCAGGCTGATGCGCGAAACGAGTTGCCTCTCCAAGCGGAATGGTGCCTTGATCTGCCACGCCAAGGATCCGATTTCATCAGGGCTAGCGATAGAGTGCTTTCTTCCCGAAAAACACTTTAAAAAAACACATTCCGATATCTTTGTGATTGGAGCGGGTGGGTCATCAATTGCGATAACTTGGCATGCGATGCGGAAGATGGGCCAAAGAGGATCACCGAAGCGCATAATAGTCTCTGACCGGTCAAAGGCTCGGCTCGAACATATCGAGCGCATTCACCTCCAGATCGGAACGTCCGTCCCGTGTGAGTATGCCCTGATCTCCGAAATGCGAACCAACGATCACATCCTTGAAGGTGTCCCAAATGGCAGCCTTGTTATCAATGCCACAGGGCTCGGCAAAGATGCGCCCGGCTCACCTCTCGGGGAGAACGCACTGTTCCCGCGGCACGCCATTGTCTGGGAGCTGAATTATCGCGGAGACCTTATCTTTTTGGAGCAAGCAAAAAGGCAAGCTGTGGCGCGGGACCTTCAGTTAGAAGACGGCTGGACTTATTTCCTGCACGGCTGGACGCAAGTCATCGCCGAGGTGTTCGATATCGAAATTCCAACGTCGGGTCCACAGTTTGAGGAGATCTCCCGCATTGCCGCCTCTGCCATGGGCCGGACGACGTGACACCGCTCTGCGCACTTTCCCACTTCGCGCAAACTGTTCTACTTCGGTCTCTTCCTGCGATCCCGACCCCACCATCGGCAAATCACAGAAGTGCACTGAGCCTCCAAATCGCGAGGAACAACGCACGTGCTTTCATGGTTTAGTCGGGACCATAGAGAAGGCGCTCTGCCCGATCACTTACAAGGCGAATGACGTATGTCGAACCAACGTGCTCAACCCACGGACGACACGATCCTAGAGACGATCCTTCGGATCAAAGCCGAATTGCGAAAGTCCGACCGAAAGGTTGCCGAACTTGTTTTGGACCGTCCTGAGGCGGTGCTCGACATGACGCTCGCAGCCCTTGCCCGCGCGGCAAGCGTCAGCGAACCGACCGTCATCCGCTTCTGCGCGGCAATCGGATGTTCCGGTTTCCGCGAAATGCGCGTGCGTCTCGCGCGATCGCTGGCATTCTCCCGCAGCACGTCGCATACCGCAGTCTCCGTCGACGACGACTTGCAGACCATCATTGCGAAGGTGTTCGACTACAACCTCGCCAATCTCGCTTGGGCGCAGAACCATCTCGACGGGGAGGAAGTCGCTCGAGCGGTCGACCTCCTGGCCGATGCTACGCGGATCGAGTTCTTTGGCTTTGGCGCCTCGGGTATTGTCGCGCGGGACGCACAGCAAAAGTTTCCGCTCTTTGACGTGCCCTGCGGCACGCCCGCCGACGCGCACCAGATGTTTATGACGGCTGATATGATGCGCCCAGGCGAGGTCGCTGTTGCGATCTCGAACACGGGACAAACGCGGGCTGTGGTTGAAGCCGCGGAACTCTGTCAGGCGCGGGGTGCGTCGACAATCGGCATATCGGGCGCCAAAAGCCCGCTCCTCGACCGTTGCGACGTCGCGCTTGTGGTGGAGACCCTGGAGAACACCGATGTCTACACGCCCGCGGTCTCGCGCCTTTCGCACCTCGTTGTGGTCGACATCCTGTCGACTGCCGTAAGCCTGCGCCGCGGAACGGAGCACCAAAGCCGTATCGCGCGCATGAAGGCCGGGCTCGCGCGGCTACGGTCGAGCTGAAGGCGCTAGGTCGCCGCGCGCGCCTCCTTTGCCGTGCCATAGCGCGGTAGGTCTGCGGCGCGCTTGCCATGCGCCGCGAGCAGCGTGTCGCGGACATAG
Organism: Pseudomonadota bacterium; assembly: GCA_038745585.1. Lineage (GTDB taxonomy): Bacteria > Pseudomonadota > Alphaproteobacteria > Rhodobacterales > Rhodobacteraceae > HLUCCA09. The sequence goes on along the minus strand of JBCDLH010000006.1, from coordinate 57,227 downwards.
GCGATCTGCGCCGTCTCTTCGATGATTTCCGCCAGGTATTGTGCGGCTATCAGGGTCTTGCCAACGCCGATTGTGCCGTGATTGGCCAGCACGGCGGCACGGATCGAAGGATCGCGAAAAACAGGGCTGATCTCGGCTTCGGTCTGCGGCCCGCCATTGGGTGAAAGCGGGATAAGCGGCATCCGCCCGATCTTCTCGATCGTCTGCACCGTCAGACACGGGATCTCGATCCCGGCGCTGGCATAGCCCGTGGCCCAAGGGCTGTGGCAATGGACGATGGCGTTGATATCCTCCCGGATGCGATAGAGATCACGGTGAAAGTCGAGATCCTTTGATGGCTTAAGCGCCTGCGTTAAGGGCAAGATCTCGCCCTCGAGCGTAACGACCTGCAAGTTCTCTCGCGTGCATTCATTAAATCCGACACCTGAGGGTTTGATCACAATGGCATCGCGCGTCTCAAGCCGAACGGAGAGATTGCCCCCGGCATTGGTCTGAAGCCCACTGTGAAAGCAGCGTTTCGCCATCGCGATCAGCGCGTCCATCTTCTCGGCGAGGTCGGGGAAGCGGGCAGTGTCAGGCATGCGCGGTCCTCTGGTTTAGAGCGTCTTGCAGGGCGGCGACGGCGGCTGTCGCCGTCTCGACCGTGTTGATGTGATGCGGCAGGCGGCGCGTGGCGAAGCGCGCGGCCCGGGCCTCCAGCGTCGCAGCGGCGATTTCGCGGAGAGAGGCATCCTCGATGGCGCCGCCGGGCCGGTCCTCGTGGGAAAACCCGCCCATCGGGAGGAGCACAAGGCAGGGCGCGGTGCTCTCATTGAGAAGACAGGCGAGGGCAGAGGCTTGGTCCGCCATCTCCGCCCCGGTGAGCTTGACATGGGTGAAATGCCCGGAATGCCGGTAATGCGGGCGGGCGCGATGTGCCTCCGATAGCGTCCCGATCTCGCCGAGCCCGATAAAATTGAGCCCGCCGGGCAGGACGACACGCGGCAAGTCGCTCGCGCAGGAAAACCGCCCCGGCATCGGCACATGCGCGCCAGCGAGTCGCATACGGCCGAGTTCATGCACGTTGAGGTCGATTACCGCACGGGCGCGTCCCTCCTGCACGAAGCGCGTAAAGGCTGCACCGCCATAGCCATTGGCGTGAAAAACGGTCGCGTCTAGACCTGCTTTGCGGAGCAGGCGCGCGACCTCGGCGCTCGCGATCCCCGTCGCGCCGAGCGTCGTGACGGCGATATTTCCCTTTTTCGACGCCGCAGCCGGCTCGGCCCGTGCGAGCCCAGCCACCATGGCCGCCGTGTTCTCAAAAACCTGCTTCAGGGCCGGGTTCATCCCCTCGATATCGCAGAGCGTGGGCACCAGCGTGATCGCGGTGTCCGCCAGCGCTGCGCGCGGGTCGAAGGCGAGCGTCGTGACAAGCACTTTGGGGTAGGCGGCGGGCAGACCCTTTAGTGCCGCGAGCACGATCTCGCCTCCGGTCCCGCCGCCGACGCCCACGGCCACCGCGCATTCGGGCGAGCGCGCTGCAATCTCCGCTGCCGCCGCCTCTGCCCGGGCCGCCATACGCGCCAGCTTGTCGGCTCCAGATAGGACGGCGCCCCTTGCGCCGAGCGAGACATCTACGGTCTCCACGTGGAGCCCCTTGCGGCCGAGCGCATCGGCAAGAAACCCGAGCTCGTCGGCCTTTGTCTCAAAGGTCCCGATGAGCATAACGCGCGCCATTCTCAACCCTTCACGGCACCTGCTGTCATGCCAGTGATGATCTGCCGCGAAGCAAAGAACGTGAACAGGATCGGCGGGATGGCAAGTAGCATCCCAGTTGCCATGATCATCCCTAAGCCATCGAACTCGCTGGCGTTGTTCACAATCAGGATCGGCACCGTCATCGTGTCCCGGTCGGCCAGGGCCGAGGCCAAGAGATACTCGTTCCAAGCGATACGGAAGGTGAAGATCGAGGCTGCGGCCAGCCCGGGTTGGATCAGCGGCAGGACGACAAGAAAAAAGACCTGAAACGGCCCCGCCCCGTCGACCCGGGCGGCCTCTTCGAGCGACATCGGCACCTGGACAATGAAGCTCTGCAAGATCCAGATCACAAAGGGCAGGTTCATCGCGACATAGACGAGAATGATGCCAGAATGCGTCCCCGCGAGGCAGACATCTCCGCGCCCGCCGAATGTGTCGCGAATCCAGCCGCCCACGAGCGCGTCATTGTCGAGGCAGAACGCGTTGTTCCAGAGCCCGAAGACCGGCACGAGGAGAACCGCCGGCGGGATCATCCGCACCGCAAGCGTCGAGAGCGAAAGGCTGTCCCGCCCCATAAATCGAAAGCGCACCAGCGCATAAGCGGCCATGCAGCCGAAGATCAGCGTCAGCGCCGTCGAGACGAGCGCAATGATGATCGAGTTGATGAAGGCGCCGCCGAAGCGCACGGTGCAAAAGCGGATATGCTCCGGCTCGTACCACAGAATGTCACAAAGCGCGCTTTCGTAATTGCGGATCGTGGGCATGAAGAGAAGCCCACCCGCGCCTGAGGTTATGTCGACGTCGAGCTTGAAGGAGTTGACCGCGAGGACCATCACCGGCCCGACCGACATGAAGATCAGCACGGCGATCAGCGCGTAAAACGCCGGGTTTTGCCGCTGATTGGCGGGGCTCACCATGGCCTAGCCCTCCTCTTCCTGGGCAAATCGGAGACGTCGCGCGCGCGCCTCTTGCCAGCGGGTAAAGGCAAACATGCCGAGCGTGAGGACCATCAGCAACATCAAGAGGTAGTTCGACATGGCCGCAGCCTCTCCCAACTCGCGAAACTCACGCGCCGTTCGCGCAATGCGTAGCGCTAGGATCTCCGTCGAGAGGCCCGGCCCCCCGCCCGTCAGCACGAGGATCACCTCGAGCACTTTGAACGCGTCGATGAGGCGCAAGAGCATCGTGACGAATAGAACCGGCGCCATGAGAGGCAGTTTGATGAACCAAATTTGTTGCCACGCGGTCGCCCCGTCGATCCGGGCCGCCTCGAGCGCCGAACGCGGCAGGGATTGCAGAGCCGCGAGCGACAGGATGAAGATGAAGGGAGTCCATTGCCAAATGTCGGCGACGATCACCGACAGCAACGGGTGTTGGCCGAGCCAATCCACGCCGCCGAGCCCGATCCACTCAAGAAATCTGTTAAACGTCCCGTAGCCTTGGTGAAACATGTAGCGCCAGACGAGGCCAACCACGACCGGCGCAATCATCATAGGCAGGATAAAGAGCGTGCGGAGGACGGACATGCCGCGGATCTGACGATCGAGGAGCAAGGCGAGGCCGACGCCCAAAACCATCTCCACCGCCACGACCGTAAAGGCAAAGACGAGGGTGACCCAGAAGCTCTCGTGAAACGCCGGGTCGACGAGGAGCTTGGCGTAGTTCGCAAGCCCCACGAAATCGGTCTCGGAGATGTTTTGGCTCGGATCCCAATCGCGGAAGCTGCCCCAGATCATGTAGCCGATCGGATAGAACAGCGCGAGGATCATCACGAGGCCGGCGGGCGCGACGAAGAGATACGGCGTAAGCCGGTTCATCCTCTGTCGTGTAGCGTTGGCGCTGGTCACCGAGACGTCCTGCCTTCTGCGTGGGCGTGTTCTGGAGGGAGAGGAACCGCCGGGCAAAAATCGCCCGGCGGCCCCGCGGGATGCGCCGCTTGAGTGCGCGGCGGCGCGCCCGCAACGCAGATCCGGCCTATTGCCAGATGTAGTAGCCCTCTTCATCCATCAGCGCCTCGGTCCGCTCGGCGATGCTGTCGAGCGCGGCTTGGATATCGAGGTCTTCGGTCAACACTTGGCTGAGCGTCGTCCCGATATCGGCGTTGATCCGGCCCCAGGCGGGGATGATCGGACGCCAATCCGGGTCGGCATGGGCGAGTGCTTCGCCGAATGTCGCCGACCATGGAAACTTTGCGTTGAGCTCCGCATTTTCGTATGTCGAGAAGCGCGACGGGTTACCGCCCGCCATGGCGACAGCAAGGTCGCCTTCCTTGCTCGTCAGCCACTGCATCAAGAGAAACGCCGCCTCGGGGTGCTCGGCATTGCGTGGTATCGCCAGGCCAAAGCCGCCCGTCTGGCTCGCCCGCTGGACACCTTCGGGGTGCATCGCCCAGCCGACATTGCCGACGACTTGGCTTCGCGACGGATCCTCAAAGGTCGGGGCGAAGGCAATCGAGTCGAGATACATTGCTGCTTGTCCCGTGGCGAAAGCATTCGCGGCCTCGGCCGGGCCAAAGTTCGAGCTGCCCTCAGGCCCGCAATCGACGATCTGCTTGAGCGCTTCGGCGGCCTCGACACCAGCGGCGTCGTTGATCCGCGGCTTCCAAGCGTCGTCAAAGACACGGCCGCCCAGCGGTGCGAGATGCAGCAGAAAGGCGTGGCTGGCTTGGTGCCCGGACGCTGCGCGCGACGCCACACCGCCCATGCCCGGCTCTAGCTCGGGGATGCGGCAGGCAAGGTCGAGGAATTCGTCATAGGTCGCGGGCACGTCCAGCCCATGCTTTTCAAAGATATCGGTACGGTAGTAGAGCACCGATGTCTCCGACCCGAACGGCAGGCCGTAAAGCGAGCCTGTGGGCCCCGGAAGATAGCCCTTTTCGCCGCCAGCGACCCCGATGTTCTGCACATAGCCGTCGATCAGATCGCCCGCGTCATAGTTTGGATCGGCAAGGCGCGGGTTCATAAAGAACGGCGCGAGGTTGTGGATCTGATCGGCATAAACGTAGTCGGCCTTGGAGAAGACCACATAGGCGATGAGGTCGTACGCGCCCTCGTCAAGCGCCAGTTCCAGCGTCTGCCGCTCGCGCATGTCGAGATACGGCAGCATGTCGACTTCGACCTCGATCCCGGTCTGCGCGGTGAACTCGGGCAGCACTTCGAGCACAGCGTTGTAATGCGGATGTGCGGGGAAGTTCACGATGAGCGTCGTACCCTCATAGGGCGCATAGGGCCCATCCTGCGCAGCGGCGGCGCCCGCAAAGGCAATCCCTGCCACCATCGTCGTCGTCATCAATGACTTAAGCATTCTCGTCCTCCCAAGTTCTATTGTTCCGGCGCTAGAGCGCCATTTCCGTCTTTGGATCGAAGAGGTGCAGACCCTCGGGCCGCACGGCAAAGCGCAAGGTCTCGCCCAGCGCGATCGGTGTTTCGGATTTGATTTCGACGGTGACCTTTGCCTCGCCGCAGAGACATATCAGCACCGACTGCGCCCCGACATATTCGGAGACGGCGACCTTGAGGTCGACAGCGCCCGCACTGTCTGCATCTGGGCTGTAATCGAGATCGGAAGGGCGGATGCCCATCAGCACGTTCGACATTGCCTGCTTTCGCGCGCGCGCGCCAAGCTCCTCTGGCAAGCGCATGGAAAAGCCGTCGCCCTTGGCCCAGACCTCGCCGTTTTCCTCCGACAGCTCGGCCGCAAGAAAGTTCATCGGCGGCGCACCGAGAAAGCCGGCGACAAACTTGTTCACTGGGTTCTTAAAGAGGTCCGACGGCGTGCCCTGCTGCTGGATATGCCCGCCGTGCATCACGACGATCCGATCCGCCAGCGTCATCGCCTCGATCTGATCGTGGGTCACGTAGACCATATTCTTCTGCACATTCTGGCGCATCAGCGCGAGCTCGGCCCGCATCTGCCCGCGCAACTTGGCGTCAAGGTTCGACAGCGGCTCGTCGAAGAGGAATGTACCGGCGTCCCGGCAGAGCGCACGGCCCATCGCGACGCGTTGGCGCTGTCCGCCTGATAGCTCGGCAGGTTTGCGATCGAGATAGTCGCTGAGGCCCAGCATCTTCGCGACCTCGACAACCTTCTTTTCGATCTCGTCCTTGGGCCGTTTCTGTAACCGCAGCGAAAACGACATGTTCCGCGCGACATTCATATGCGGGTAGAGCGCATAATCCTGAAACACCATCGCGATGTCCCGATCCTTCGGGTCAAGCCCGCTGATGGGACGGTCATCCATGTAAATCTCGCCGTCCGAGACATCTTCGAGGCCGGCAAGCATGCGCAGCGTCGTCGACTTGCCGCAGCCCGATGGGCCCACCAGCACGGTGAACTCGAATTCGTTCATGGTCAGGTCAATGCCATGCAGCACCTCAACGGCGCCGTACCGCTTCACCAAGCTGTCCAGGCGAATAGTTGGCATCGATTCCTCACTCCCAGGTCGAGCAGACTGTATGCAAAAGCATTTGTAAATATCCAAAATTGCCATGCCGTGTGAAATCCGCTACGCAAAGGGGGAGCCAAAAGCACGAAGGGACGCGAGGCTTCCATGGCAGACGGATCGGTAAAGGCATCCTCCCCGGCGCGCGTTTCGGCTGTGCAACGGATCGAGGCCGCACTCTTGGAAGAGATCGCAGCGGGCGGGCTTGCGCCAGGCGAGCGCATTGACGAGATCAAGCTGTCAGAACGCTTCGGGGTCTCGCGCACCCCTGTCCGAGAGGCGCTGTCGCGGCTGACGGCACAGGGCGTGCTCGTACCTGGCGAGAAGCGCGGCGTGCGCGTTGCCGAACTGACGAAGGAGCAGCTCGCCCAGGTCTTTGAAGCGATGCATGAAATTGAAGCCGCATGCGCCCGCGTCGCGTCTCAACGCCTGACGCTGCTGGCACGGGTGGAGATCGAAGCAGCCCAGGCCGAGTGTGTTCGCGCCGCCGAAAGTGCGGATCGCGCGGCGTATCTCCATGCGAACGAGTCGTTGCATTTGGCAATCTATCGCGCGACAGGCAACCCCTACCTAGCCGAGATCGCCTCCGAGTTTCGTCGTCGGACCGGCCCGTTCCGCGCCAAAAAATTCGCCACGCAAGAGGATCTGCTTGCCTCGGCCCATAGCCATGCCGAGCTCATCGCGCTCATTTTCTCCGAGGACTCAAATGCCGCATCGGACGGTATGCGCGCCCATATGGCCGAGAGCTTCCGCGCGACGCTGGCTGTAATCTGAGCCCCGATCAGCCCCTCTTTCGCACATTACGACTTGTCATTGCATACAGAATACATGTTCTGTGTGCAAATAGGATTCGTGCCGGGAGGAGGGCCGCATGGGCGTTGCAGAAACCAAGATCTATCCGATCAATACCGGCTGGCTCGAAGCCGATCTCGGCACCTATGTTTTCTGGAAAGGGCCGGCAGGCAAGAAGATCTGGAACCCGGTCTATTGCCACTACGTCGACACGGGCGAGCATAAGATCCTGATCGATACCGGGCTCTGCGACGAAGAGCGTGCCACCAAGTACCACCACAAATGCGACAAGCGCGGCTGCCTGCAGGTGCACGAACATTTGGAGCAGAAGCTTGGCGTGCACCCCGACGAGATCGACGCCATCGTCTTTACCCATCTGCACTGGGACCATGTGCAGAACATAAAGGAATTCAAAAACGCCCGCTATATCGCACCGAGGGCCGAGATCGAAATGGCGTATAACCCGCTGCCGCTCTACTATCGAACCTATGAGAGCGGCTATCTCGGGATCGAGCCTGCCTATACCGGCTGCGTCTTCGAGGCAGTCGACGACGAATGCGAAGTCCTGCCCGGGATTACCATGTTTCACACACCGGGCCACTCGGTCGGCCACATGGCCGTGACGGTCGCAACAGCCATGGGCGACATCGTGGTCGCGGGCGATGCGATCTTTCAGGAGCGCAATCTGGAGCCCAACCCCGGCGAGGGCTGGCGTTATTGGGTCCCAGCGCGCTTCGTCAACTCGGTCGCAGGTTGGAAATCGGTCGAAGAGATCGACAAGCGTGCGGATTACGTGCTCGCCTGTCACGATAAGGACGCCAATGCCCGCTCCGATGTCTTTCCCTATGAGGGCATGCCGATCCGCAAGCGGCGGCAGGTCATCCCAGGCTATCAGTTCTATTTTGGCGACATGCCGCATGATCTGGCGGCCAAGGCCGCGCCCGCGTTGACCAAAGCCGAAGCCGAGGTCTACCTGGCCAACCTTGTCCCGCCAACGCCGGATCCGACCTGACGCGCGATGACGCTTGCGATCGACAGCCTGGACGACATCGCTGACAAGTTCGACGCGATCGTCTTGGATCAATGGGGCGTGCTCCACGATGGACAGGCGCCCTATCCCGGCGCCATCGCCGCGCTTGAGCGATTGAAAGAGCGGGGCAAGCGCCTGGCAGTTCTCTCGAATTCGGGTAAACGAGCTCTACCGAACCGCGCGCGCATCGCATCGATGGGCTTCGACGTGGCTCTATTCGACGTGGTGATGACCTCTGGAGAAGCCCTTTGGAAGGAGATTGCGCAGAACCAGGCGCCCCACCGAACGCTCTTTGCGGTGACGCGCGCGCCCGGCGACGCGCCCTCCTGGGCCGACGGCCTCGAAATAGCGCTAAGCGATACGCTGCCCGGCGCCGATGCCATCCTCTTGATGGGGCTGCCCGACGGCGCGAAAGAGAGCGACTATGCGGATCTTCTCGCCGAGGCCCATAGGCGCAAACTCACGATCCTCTGCACCAATCCCGACAGGGCCTCGCCGCGTGCCGGCGGCGCGCTCGTAATCTCACCGGGCGCATTGGCGCATGCCTATGCCGAAGGGGGCGGCCCTGTCCGGTTCTACGGCAAACCGCATCTGCCGGTCTTTCGTGCCGTTGCGAGCGCGTTGGCCCAGACCGGACCTGGGCCGCAAAGTGCCCGCATCCTAATGGTCGGCGACAGCCTCGAACACGATATTGCTGGGGCCGCAGCCGCTGGATGGGCCAGCGCTTTCGTGCGCGGCGGCCTCCATGCTGCGGCCTTTGCCAAAGCGAGCGACGTCGTCACAACGCTGGTTCGACTGGCCGCAGCCGAAGATGCGCCCGCGCCGGACTACACCATAGCCCACTTGGAATGATCGCATGATCGATGACGCCACCTTCGCCGCCTTTTGCGCTTTCTCCGCCCGCCTCGGCGCGGATCCGCTCCGCGTCCAAGCCGCTGGTGGGAACACCTCGATCAAAGCGAACGGCACGATGTGGATCAAGGCATCCGGTACCGAACTCGCCGATGCCGAGACACGGGACATCTTCGTCGCCGTCGACAGAAACGCGGCCCGGGCAGAGGCGCGGGGCGACGGTGACGGAAGCTGCAAGGCGACCGTACTCGACCCCGCGGTCACGCTCCGACCCTCCATCGAGACGACGTTTCACGCAGCTCTCCCCTGGCCCATCGTCGCCCACACGCACTCCATCGCAACACTCGTCCATGCAGTCTCCGTCACTGGCCGCGCGGAGGCGGCCCGCAAGCTCGAGGGGCTAGATCCGATCTTTGTGCCCTACGCCAAGCCTGGCCTGCCGCTCACACGGGAGATCCTGGCAAGGACCAACGCGCAGAGCCGGGTGATCGTGTTGGAGAGCCACGGACTGATTTGCTGCGGCGAGACGGTCGAGGAGACCGCGCTTGTGATGGACGATGTCGAGCAGCGCCTGCACATGCCAATGGGCATCGCGGAAACGCCGCCGCCGCCGGAGAGCGCGCCGCCCGAGGGCTTCGACTGGGCGGAAGAGAGCTGGATTGCGCGGGACAAAAGCCGCGCCGCCCAGGCAACGCAGGGCTCGTACTATCCCGATCACGTGGTCTTTCTCGGCCCGGCGCTGCCAAGGGGCAACCTCCAGGCCGACGCCCCGGCCATCTTGGTCGATGGCGAGGGCATCTTGATCCGCAAGGCGGCGACCAATTCGCAACGCGCCATGCTGCGCTGCCTGGCAGACCTTATGGCTCGGCTGCCGGCGAATTGGACGCCGGAGGCCATCGGCAGCGAAGCCGAAGCAGAACTCCTGAACTGGGACGCGGAGAAATATCGCCAGGCGCTGGCCGCGAGGACATGACGGGGCTCTCGCTCGGTCTTGACCTGGGCACGTCCGGTATCCGGAGCGCCGTGCTCGACGCCGACGGCGCGCTCCTATCGACCGCGCGCGCAGCATACCCCGCCAATTCTTCGTCCAGGATCGACGCGGAAGATTGGTGGCGCGGGGCGCGCACGTGTCTTGAGGTGCAGATCGCTGCCCTTGCGGAAATGGGCATCGCGCCGAGCGAGATCAGGCGTATCGGCGTCGACGGCACCTCGGGCAGCATGGTCCTGACGGATGCAGCGCTGGCTCCGGTGAGCCAGGGCCTGCTCTACAACAGTGCGGGCTTCGAAGCGGAGGCCCAGCAGATTGCCGCCGTCGCGCCCGACCCGCACATTACCCGCGGCGCCAATTCCGCGCTCGCGCGCGCCCTCGCGCTTCGCGCCGAAGAACGCGACGGGCGCGCGCGGCACCTCCTCCACCAAGCGGATTTCGTCGCAGCCAAGCTGATGGGACAGGGCGGCTATTCGGACCACAACAACGCGCTGAAGACAGGGTTCGACCCCGACCTTGGCGCCTGGCCCGATTGGCTTTGCAACCTCTTCGATGGCGGCGCTATCCTCCCCGAGGCGCTTTCCGCAGGGGCGCCCGCCGCCCCGGTCTCACCCGACATTGCAAGATCCCTGGGCCTCAGCCCCGAGACGATGGTGCACATGGGTACGACCGACAGCATTGCTGCGTTCTTGGCCTCGGCGCCGCTTGAGATCGGCGCGGCAGTGACCTCGCTCGGCACGACGCTCGCCGTCAAAATGTTGAGCGAACGGCGCATCGATGCGCCGGAGATTGGGCTCTATTCGCACCGGCTGGGCGCAGGCTGGCTGGTCGGTGGCGCGTCGAATAGCGGCGGCGGCGTCCTGCGACAGTTCTTTTCCCAAGCGGAGATCGAGGCGCTCTCTGCCCAGATCGATCCGACAGTCGAGACCGATCTCGACTACTATCCGTTGCCCAAGCCTGGCGAACGCTTTCCCATCAACGACCCCGCCTTTCCGCCGCGTCTCGCCCCCCGCCCACATAACGACGCGGACTTTCTACATGGTCTTTTCGACGGGATCGCGCGCATCGAAGCACGCTGTTACGCCGAGATTGGATCCCGCGGGGCGCCTCCGGTCGCGGCCCTTTACACGGCAGGCGGCGGGGCGAAAAACACAACCTGGACCGCAATCCGCACCCGAATCCTCCAAATGCCGATCAAGACAGCAGACCACACCGAGGCATGCGTCGGCACGGCACGTTTGATTGCGGCTTACGCGGAAAGAGAGCACCGCTAGCCGGGACGGCGAGGGGCAAAGCTCCAACCGTTCCGCTCAAGGTATTGCGGCCTCAACCCCGTAAGCCCGCGCTCTTCGCCGTCAGCGCGCTGCGCGCCCCCCCCCCCAGAACTCCAAGCGGACCCGTGCAGACGTAGATGTCCTCCGGGCAAAGCGCGCCTTCGAGAGTGCATTCGGGCTTCGGTCTCGAGCTCGACAACCTGGATGGAGCGCTGTCCTGTCGCGGGACCAAAGCTTGCGCAACACCGTGCCCTCGGCGAGCCTTATCCAGAGACGTGAGGGAGGAGACAGCGGGATGCGCACCTGGCGCTTCGCGGCTATGCTTACGGTGAGCGCCGCACTCGGCGGCGCGAGTTGGGCGGAGCCATTGCCACTGCCCGAGCCCGTCTCTCCCGACATGTATCCAGAACACAGCCCGGTCGAAGTTCGCCTCGGCCAGCTGCTCTTCTACGATCCGATCCTCTCGGGCAATCGCAACATCGCGTGTGCGACCTGCCATCACCCCCGTTTTGCGACCTCGGACGGTCTGTCCCTTGGGCTCGGGGAAGGCGCTGAGGGCCTCGGGCCTGACAGGGTCGCGACGACGCACAATCCGCCCGAGCAGCGCATCCCGCGCAATTCGCCCGCGCTGTTCAACCTTGGCGCCCACGAGTTCACTGTCATGTTTCATGACGGCCGGATCGAGACCGACCCGACCCGCCCCTCCGGCCTCCGAACCCCCTTAGGTGAAGAGATGGTCGTGGGGTTCGATAGCATCCTCTCGGCGCAGACCATGTTCCCGGTCCTCTCGCCCGATGAGATGGCGGGCCATTACCAAGAAAATGACATCGCCAAGGCCGTGCGCCAAGGCCGGCTGACGGGGGAGGGGGGCGCGTGGAGCCTGATCTCCGCCCGCGTGGCTGATCTCCCCGATTATGCCCGCTTGTTTGACGCGGCCTATCCCGAGATCGCCGCCGGGCGCGAGATTGCGTTTACGGATATCTCCAACGCCATCGCCGCCTTCATCGATGTCGAGTGGCGGTCCTTCGAGAGCCCGTTCGATGCCTACCTGCGCGGCGAGGTCACACTACCCAGCGATGCAATGGCGGGGATGGCGCTTTTCTACGGGCGCGCGGCGTGCAGCACCTGTCACGCTGGGGCATTTCAGACCGACCACAGCTTTCACGCCATGGGGCAGCCGCAGCTTGGGCCCGGCAAAGCCGAGCGGTTTGAGAGCCACCAGCGCGACATCGGTCGGATGCGCGTCACCGGCCGGAGCGAGGATGCCTACGCCTTTCGCACGCCCTCCTTGCGCAATGTGGCACGCACGGGCCCCTGGGGGCATGCCGGTGCCTATTCTGATCTCGGCGCTTTCCTGCGCCACCACACCGACCCGCGCGCCGGGCTCGTTACCTATGAGCCGCAAGCGACGCTGCCCGACCTTGCCGGGATCAAGCCGGATTACGCCATCGTCACCGAAGCGGACGAAGTCGCTCAGATCGCCCAGGCGGTCACGCGTGCGCCGGTTACGCTATCGGCGGAAGACATCGCAGCGCTGCTTGCCTTTCTCGACACGCTGACAGACCCGGCTGCGATCGCGGGCCGCCTGGGCATCCCCCGCACCGTGCCCAGCGGCTTGCCCGTAGACCGCTAGACCGTTCCCCAAGACAACCGCCAATTCTGCCAGGTGTCCCAGAGGTGCTTCGTGAATGCCCCAGACGCCGTCCTAGTCCACTCGCTCGATCACCACGCGCGAATTGGCGACGACCGCTTGCCACGCCGTCGTCGTCCCATCGGGCCAGATCACGCGCAGCTCGGCCGCCTCCGCCGCACCGAGCCCAAAGTGGACCGGCCCGGCCTGCCCGCCGACATGGCCGCCGCCCACCGTTACCTCGCGCGCTACTACGCGACCCGCATTAAAGCGCAGCTCCAGCCAAGCACCGACAGCGTGGCTGTTCCCGCCGTCCTGACGCAGCGCGACGCTGACCCAATTGCCTGCATCCGGTGTCGCGTTCTGCCAGATCTCAAGCGGTGCGCGCCGGTTGACGACGACGAGATCAAGACGTCCATCGGCGTTCAGATCCGCCAAGGCCGCCCCGCGGGACCGGTGCGTGCTCGCAACGCCGGCCGCGACCGAAACCTCCGCGAACGTGCCATCTTCGGCCTGCAGCAGGAGGTTGTTGGGGTCGTCCATCGCGTTCGACGGCATCTGGTCCACATTACCCTTGGCTATGAAGAGGTCGAGATGGCCGTCATTGTCGACATCGCCAAACTCCGCGTGCCAGCCGGTCGACGGCCGGCCGTCATCGCCGATATGCGGCCGCTGCGCATAGGTGCCGACGGCATAGGGCGCATTCTCAAAGGCAGCGCCACGATTGAACTGTAAGAGTTGATCGCCCATCGACGTCAGCATCACTTCAGGCAGCCCATCCCCGGTCAGATCAGCGCTCGCGATCCCCATCCCCCAGAGAGACATCCGCTCCCACCCGTCTGCCTCGCCACGAGGGCCGAGCGGGTCGAGCCGCCACATCTCCTCATAACCGCCGCGCACATAATAATGCCGGTCGTTCGAGATGCGGAGTTCGGGCGTTCCGGTGCGCTGCCAGTCGGAGATGAGCATCGAGAGCGCGCAAAAGCCGGGGCTGAGCGGCGTCGGTGCGCCGTAGGACGCGCCCATGGGGCGATAGAGAACGTTGTGATCGCATGCGCCGAACGGCCCATCCGGATCGGCCCGGTCGACATAATTGCCGATCGCAAGGGTCGGCCAGCGCTGCCCCGCCTCCCAAATCGCCGAAAATGCCGTGCTCCAACGCGCCCCGCTCTCAAATCCCCACGCCGCCGTGGCCTCTTCAAAGCGGCACGCGCCCAAACCGCGAAGCAGCGTGTTGTGGCCGACCCGGAGGACGACAAGATCAAGCCGGTCGTCCCCGTCGATGTCGAGCGGATAGGCACCCGTCACGCCAGTGATGGGCGCAATCTCGCCCGCTTCAAACGCAATAGCCCCTGTGGCACCTGGCGTGCGGTTGAGCAAAAGCTGCGCCGGGTTCTCTCCGCCTGCGACAAAAAGCTCCGGCATCGCGTCGCCATTGCAGTCGAAGACGGCAACCCCGCCGCCGACGAAATGCTCCCATCCGCCGTCATAGACGTGGACGGGCGCCGCCATGCTCCGGTCGACGAAGAGCGGGCCTGCCGATGCAGGCAGGATCTGGGCGGTGCAAAAGCCGAGGATCAGAAGAAGAAGCGGCAATCTGACCGTCTTGCCATTTCGCGGGCTGACACGTTTCATGCTCGCACATTGCAAAACCCCCTTCGCGAAGGGAAGCGGTGCGGCTTGCGTGAAATTGGCGCTTGCGCCCGTCATTATAGTTGCGTCTCCTGCTTGCGAACACGCCGCAACCCTCTGCATTTTCTCTTCTTTTTGACATTTCGGACGCCCGAGGCCAGTGTCCTTCGACACGGCGAATCTGCCGGGCCGGGCCGAGGAGGCGCGGTTGTTCAGGGAGGAAATGAAAACATGCGCAAGACGATTCTTGCCGCCGCCGTCTCGGCGTTCGCGGTAGCTTTCGCACCCGCCGTTTCGGCGCAGACGGTCGGCGTGAGCTGGTCCAACTTCCAGGAAGAGCGGTGGAAGACCGACGAGGCCGCAATGCGCGCTGCGCTCGAAGCCGGCGGCGCATCCTATATCTCGGCCGACGCGCAATCGTCGTCCGCCAAGCAGCTGTCGGACATCGAAAGCCTCATGGCGCAGGGCGTCGATGCGCTGATCGTGCTCGCGCAAGACGCCGAAGCGATCATTCCCGCCGTGCAGGCAGCCGCCGATGAAGGCATCCCGATTATCGCTTATGACCGCTTGATCGAAGACCCGCGCGCCTTCTACCTGACCTTCGACAATGTGGAGGTCGGGCGGATGCAGGCCCGCGCCGTGCTCGAGGCACAGCCCGAGGGAAATTACGTAATGATCAAGGGCTCGGCCGCGGACCCCAACGCAGACTTCCTGCGCGGCGGTCAGCAAGAGGTCCTACAGGAGGCGATCGACAGCGGGGCGATTACGATCGTTGGCGAGGCCTATACCGATGGCTGGCTTCCCGCCAACGCCCAGCGCAACATGGAACAGATCCTGACCGCGAACGATAACAGCGTCGACGCTGTCGTTGCCTCCAATGACGGGACGGCCGGTGGCGTCGTCGCGGCCTTGACCGCACAGGGCATGGAGGGGATCCCGGTCTCCGGCCAGGACGGCGATCACGCAGCGCTAAACCGCGTTGCGCTCGGCACGCAAACTGTCAGCGTTTGGAAGGATGCGCGTGAACTCGGCAAGGCGGCCGGCGAGATCGCCGTGGCGCTCGCCGGCGGCACCGCAATGGATGCGGTTGACGGGGCGGTCAAGTTCTCCACCCCCGGCGCCAATGAGATGAACGCCGTCTTCCTCGCACCGGTGCCAGTGACCGCCGACAACCTCAGCGTTGTCGTCGACGCCGGTTGGATCCCACAAGACACGCTGTGCCAGGGGGTGTCGGGCGGTCCGTCCCCCTGCGACTGAGCGCAGCTCGGGCACGAGCTCGGGCAACGGCGTTCGGGGCTGTGCCTGACCACTTGCCTCGCCCGAGATTGCCTCGGGTCACCTCTTGCGTCTCCGCGAAACGCGGGGACGCATCGGCGCCCCTGATCGCGGACCCTCCCCCATGACGAGCACCTCTGAGCCGGGCACCACGGAAACGCGGACCACCGACGAGCCGACGCGCGCGCCCAAACGCGGCTTCTTTGCCGCGCTCGAAATCGACACGCGCCTGCTCGGGATGATCGGAGCATTTCTGGTCATTTGCCTCGTGTTTCAGGTTTGGACGGGCATCAATACTCAAGCTATGCGTGGCGAGGCCTCGTTCAATCCTGCAAGTTGGCTGACCGATGGGCGGTTTTTAACGCCGCGCAACATCTTCAATCTCACCATCCAGACCGTCAGCGTCGCGATCATGGCGACGGGCATGGTCTTTGTGATCGTCACCCGCCACATCGACCTCAGCGTTGGCTCGGTCCTCGCCACCTGCTCTGCGATGATGTCGATGACGCAGACACTGCTGTTGCCGCAATGGCTCGGGCTCGGGCTCGAACACCCGCTCATTGCGCCAATTGCCATCCTCGTTGGACTGGTCACCGGCCTCGTCATCGGCGCATTTCACGGCTGGCTCATCGGCTTTGGCGCGATCCCTGCGTTTATTGTCACGCTCGGCGGCCTCTTTGTCTGGCGCAACGTCGCGTGGCACCTCTCGGGCGGACAGACGGTCGGGCCGCTCGATACGAACTTTCAGCTCTTCGGCGGCATTAACGGTACGCTCGGCGCGTCTTGGTCTTGGATCTTTGGCCTCATCGCTGTGGGCGCCGCGCTCTATGCGCTTTACAACGCCCACCGCACACGTGTGTCGCACGACTTTCCGGTGAAGCCTGTCTGGGCGGAATTCTTCCTCGGCGGGATCATCGGTGCTGCAATTCTCGGCTTTGTGGCGATCCTCAACTCCTACGAGGTGCCGACCCGCCGCTTGGAGCGCGAATTCGCCGAGCGGGGCGAGGTCATGCCCGAAGGGTTTACTGCTGCCTATGGCCTGCCGATCTCGGTTTTCCTCCTGATCCTCGTGGCCATCGTGATGACGCTCATCGCACAGCGCACGCGGCTCGGGCGCTACATTTTCGCGGCGGGCGGGAACCCCGAAGCCGCCGAGCTTTCGGGCATCAACACGCGCCTCCTGACGGTCAAGATCTTTGCCATCATCGGCATCCTCTGCGCGATCTCGGCCATCGTCGCCTCCGCCCGGCAAACCTTTCACTCCAACGATATCGGCACGCTCGACGAGCTCCGCGTCATCGCCGCCGCTGTCATCGGGGGCACGGCGCTGAGCGGCGGGGTTGGTACGATCTACGGCGCGATCCTCGGCGCACTTATAATGCAGAGCTTGCAATCGGGGATGGCGATGGTCGGTGTCGATGCGCCCTATCAGAACATCGTGGTCGGCATTGTCCTGGTCCTCGCCGTCTGGATCGACATCCAATACCGCAAGCGTTCGGGGAGCTGACATGGCCAGCAATATTGACAGAACCGGCACCCCACTCATCGAGATGCGCAACATGCGCAAGGCCTTCGGCGGCATCCGCGCCGTCGACGATGTCACGATCAACCTCTTTCCAGGCGAAGTCGTCGGCGTGCTCGGGCACAATGGCGCCGGCAAATCCGTCCTGATGAAGATGCTCTCGGGCGCACTCCCGCGCGATGCGGGCGAGATCTACGTCAACGGGCAGCTCGCCAACATCAACTCACCGCGCGACGCACGCGCCTACAACATCGAGACGATCTATCAGTACCTCGCCTTGGCGGACAATCTCGACGCCGCGAGCAACCTGTTTTTGGGGCGCGAACTGACGAACGGTCTCGGGCTCCTCGACGACGCGACGATGGAGGCGGAAACGCGCAAGATCATGGGCCGGCTTACGCCCAACTTCCGGCGCTACAACACGCCGGTCGCCGGCCTCTCAGGTGGGCAGCGACAATCCGTTGCGATCAGCCGCGCGGTCTACTTCAACGCTAAAATCCTGATCATGGATGAGCCCACGGCGGCGCTCGGCGTCGAAGAGACACGCATGGTCGCCGAACTCATTGACGAGCTGAAAAAACAAGGGATCGGCATCCTGCTCATCGACCACGACATCCACCAGGTGCAAAACTTGTGCGACCGAGCGTCGGTGATGAAGAACGGCAAGCTCGTCGGTACTGTTCAGGTAGACGAGGTCACCGATGACGATATCCTCGGTATGATCATCCTCGGAAAGAACCCTGCGCAGGCGGCGTGATGTTTCTCGGGCTCGACCTCGGAACATCGGGCCTGAAGGGCATCGTGATCGACGCCAGCCATGCCGTGGTCGCCGAAGCGACATCGCCGCTCATGGTTGCGCGTCCCTACGATGGCTGGTCCGAACAGCATCCGGGCGACTGGATCGAGGCCGCGGAAACGGTCTTGGACGCGCTTTCAGCCGAGGCGGACCTTTCTCCCATTGCCGGGATCGGCCTTTCCGGGCAGATGCATGGCGCGACCGTGCTCGACGGCACCGACACGCCGCTCCGCCCCGCCATCCTCTGGAACGATACGCGCAGCCAGCGCGAGGCCGCCACGATGGATGCTGACCCGGTCTGGCGGCAGATCTCCGGCAACATTGTCTTTCCCGGCTTCACGGCGCCGAAACTCGCCTGGATGCGCGAGACCGAGCCCGACCTCTTCGCAAAGATCGCCAAGGTCCTCTTGCCCAAGGACTACCTCCGCCTCTGGCTCACCGGCGAGCATGTCAGCGAGATGTCCGACAGCGCGGGGACAAGCTGGCTCGATACCGCGGCGCGCGATTGGTCTGACACGCTGTTGGCGCATGCCGGCCTATCGCGCGAACAGATGCCGCGGCTCGTTGAAGGGTCCGACGTCTCGGGCAAGCTCCGCGCCGAGCTCGCGGCGCGGTGGGGCATACCGACCGGCACGCCCGTCGCTGGCGGGGGCGGAGACAACGCCGCCTCGGCCATCGGCGTTGGCGTCGTGCAGGCGGGGCAAGGCTTTGTTTCGCTCGGCACTTCGGGCGTGCTCTTCGCCGCGAATGAGGGCTATGCGCCAGACCCCGAGACGGCGGTTCATACGTTCTGCCACGCCCTGCCCGGTATGTGGCACCAGATGGGCGTCATCCTCGCCGCAACCGACGCGCTCAATTGGTACGCGAGCCTGCTCGGCACCGATGCGGAGCACCTGACGGAGCGGCTGGGCGCCCTAGAGGCGCCCGGAAAAACAGTCTTCCTACCCTATCTCGGCGGCGAACGAACCCCGCTCAACGATGCCGAGATCCGCGGCGCCTTTCTCGGCCTCGAACACGCGACCGACCGCGACGCCGTTACCAAGGCCGTTCTTCAAGGCGTTGGCTTTGCTCTGCGCGATTGCCAGGAAGCGCTCGCCGCGACAGGGACCGAGATGACCTCGCTCCTTGCCGTTGGCGGCGGCAGCCGGTCCGATTACTGGCTGAAAGCGGTCGCGACGATCCTCGGCCAACCCGTCGGCGTGCCCGTCGCAGGCGATTTCGGCGGAGCCTTTGGCGCGGCGCGGCTTGGGATGATGGCGGCCACTGGGGGCGGGGCAGAACTTGCGCCACCGCCGCGGATCGAGAGGACGATTGTGCCCGACATTGACCTCACCGACGCCTATTCCGAAGGCTACGCCCGCTTCAAAGCTGCCCGCAACGCCATAAAGGGCCTGAGATGACCGACTATTTTTCCGACATCCCCTTCTGCCGCTACGAAGGCCCCGAGACGGACAACGACTTCGCTTTTCGCCACTACAACCCCGACGAAATCGTCATGGGGAAGCGACTCGAAGACCACCTGCGCTTTGCCGTCGCCTATTGGCACTCCTTCGCTTGGCAGGGGCAGGACCCGTTCGGTGGACAAACCTTTCAGCGCCCGTGGTTCGGCGACACGATGGCCGATGCCCGGCTAAAGGCCAATGCCGCCTTCGAGATGTTTGCCCGCGTCAGCGCGCCGTTTTTCTGTTTTCACGACGCCGATGTGCGTCCCGAGGGGGCGAGCTTTGCCGAGAGCCAGCGCAACCTCGAAGAGATCGTCGACCTGTTCGGCACGAAGATGGAGGAGACCGGCATCCGGCTCCTCTGGGGCACGGCCAACCTCTTTACCCATCGCCGCTACGTGGCGGGTGCCGCGACCAACCCGGATCCGGACGTCTTCGCCTATGCCGCCGCAACGGTGAAGTCGTGCATGGACGCGACGCACAAGCTCGGTGGGCAAAACTATGTGCTATGGGGCGGGCGCGAGGGCTACGAGACGCTCCTCAACACCGACCTCGCGCGCGAGGCAGAGCAGGCGGGCCGCTTTCTGCAGATGGTCGTCGAGTACAAGCACAAGATCGGGTTTCCTGGCACGATCCTAATTGAGCCGAAGCCGCAGGAACCCTCCAAGCACCAATACGATTACGACGTCGCGACCGTTTACGGCTTCCTCAGGCGCTTTGGCCTTGAAGACGAGGTGCGGGTCAACATCGAGCAGGGGCACGCGATCCTGGCCGGCCATTCCTTTGAACATGAGATCGCGCTTGCGGCCTCGCTCGGGATCTTTGGCTCGATCGACATGAACCGGAACGACTATCAGTCTGGCTGGGACACTGATCAATTTCCAAACAACGTGCCCGAGGTGGCCCTGGCCTACTACGAAATCCTGAAATCGGGCGGTTTCACAACCGGCGGCACCAATTTCGACGCAAAGCTCCGCCGCCAATCCCTCGATCCGGGCGATCTGGTTCTTGCCCATATCGGCGCGATGGATGTCTGCGCGCGGGGTCTCAAAGCTGCCGCTGCGATGCTCGAAGATGGCGGGCTCGAACGGGCCCGCGCTGCCCGCTATGCCGTGTGGGACAGCTCTGGCGCGGCGGATATGCTCGCAAACGGAACGCTCGAAAGCATAGCCGCTCGGGTGGCCGAAGAGGGGCTTTCGCCCGAGCCCCGGTCAGGTCAGCAAGAGCGGCTCGAAAACTACGTGAACAGGTTTATCTGAAACGGCGCAACCGCGCGCTCTCGACATGCGTGCCCCATAGCTGTCCCTCTCTGGACACGACGCCTCCGCGTTGCGCCCACCGCGGTTGCCAGTAACCAATGTCAATACGGCCCGCCGTTCGTCGCCGAAGCCGCCGCCAAAGATCGACGAGCGGGCTCAACACGCCGACCGATGGTCCTCTGTTGCCTCACATCATCGCCCCCGCAGACAGCGCCGTGAACACGCGGATGTAGTCCCCCGGTGACGAGCCAGCCCACGACACCCAGAGCCGGTGCGGATCTTCGTCGTCGATCCAGACCATGTCGCCGTCTTCGAGACCGCGGAGGTCCGGACTGATATAGGTCACCGCCGTGTTGGCGAGAAAGTCAGTCGCTGCCATGGTCGCTTGAAACGCCGCGACACCGAGAACCGGCGCGTCGAAATAGACATAGCCGTATTGCACGCCCGAGATACTGTCGAAAAAGACGTAGTGGCTCGCAACGACTGTGCCCTGCGCAATGACGCCATTGTCCCCGCCAATATCGACGCGGATCGGCTCGACCAGCGTGATGTTCTGATCCTCGTCGAAAGCATAGAGGTTGTCATCGTTGAACGTATCGAAACCGACCGCAAACGGCGTCGTCGGATCGAGCTTCACGAAGTCACCCGTGCCGCTCTGGCTGAGGATGCGTCCGTCGAGGACCGTCGCGCTAGCAGTCGCAGGCAAGATCATCAGGGCCACAACAAGGACGAATGACTTCATTTTTCGACCAAACTCCGACGGGCTCAGACAATACGCAAGAAGGGCTATCAGAGCCGGCCGCCCTTCCGATCCGCAGTTTCCGCATCTCGCGGAATTGTGTTGGCGCGCCCATTTAAGAGAAGCGAAACGGGCTCGCGCCACGGCTCCGGTCAACTCGGACTGCGTATCTGGACGCGACCACCGGCGGAGGCTTAACGGGCGAGACTGAGCGCTGCGGCTCGCCGCCGTCGATGCGCCGCGAAATGCGCAGCGATGCGCGCGCACAGCACGTCGGCGTGCCGCCATCTTCGCAGCTCAGGCAGGAAAAGGGTCCGAGATCGGCGCATCGCCCGTCCAAACGGTCCGCGTCTGTAGAAACCCGCGGACGGCCTCTGGGCCGAGTTCTCGTCCGTAGCCGGACCTACCGATCCCGCCGATAGGGGCGTTCGGGTCCACACTGCGGTAATGATTGATATAGATCGTGCCCACCTGCAACTGCTCGGCGAACCGCCGCGCCCGATGCAGGTCTAAAGACCAAACCCCGGCGGCCAGTCCGTACCGTGTATCCTGCGCGAGACGCAGGGCCGTCTCCGCGTCGGCAAACGAAGCCACAGCCAAGACCGGGCCGAAGACTTCGTCTCGCCAGATCTCCATCTGAGGCGTAACGCGATCAAAGATCGTCGGCCCAACAAAGCATGCGCCCTGCCCGTGCGCTGCGGCCACCCCATCCAAAACGCATTCCGCGCCCTCGACCTTGGCCCGCGCGATCATTGCGCGGACCTTGTCGGCGTGCGCCCGGTTGGCGAGCGGACCGATCTCGGTCGCGGGTTCCCGCGGATCGCCCATGCGCAAACGCGACACGCGGCCAATCAAGCGCTCCAGCAACGGCTGTTTGATAGCGTTCTCGACGATCAGCCTTGAGCCTGCGATGCAGCTCTGCCCGTTTGAGAGGAAAACGCCCGACGCGATCCCGTAAACCGCACTCTCCAAATCCGCATCGGCAAAGACAATTTGCGGCGACTTGCCCCCAAGCTCCAACACCGTCGGCACGACATGCGCGGCCGCCGCCGCTGCGACCCTGGCCCCACCCGTTTCGGAGCCCGTGAAGCTGACGAAGCGCGTTTCTTCGTGCGCCACGAGCGCAGCACCGACCTCTGCGCCAAACCCCGTCACCACGTTGAAGACGCCGGGCGGCAGCCCCGCCTCATGCAGGAGGTCAGCAAAGAGCAGCGTCGAGACTGACGCGTGTTCAGACGGCTTTGCAACGACCGTGTTTCCCGCCGCTAGGGCTGGAGCGAGCTTCCACGAAAGGATCATCAGCGGGCTGTTCCACGGCGTGATCGCGACGATGGGGCCATAGGGCAGGTGCGTTTGATCGGCCGAGACGCCGGGCATGCCCAACGTGAGCGACGTGTCTTTCAACTCTCGTGCCTGCGCAGCTGCAGCGCGAAACCACACGGGGAGCGCCGCGAACTGGGCGCGCACCTCGACGATCCGTTTGCCATTATCGCTGATCTCGGCGTCCAAAAGGTCCGGCCATCGTGCCGCAATCGCCGAGGCCAAGGTCTCAAGTAAATCCGCTCGCTCTCGTGCCCCAAGCCCGGCCCAACTCGGCGCCTCGAAGGCCCTGCGGGCGGAGCGCAGTGCTGAATCAGCCGTTTGCGCGTCCCCACGCGAAATCTGTGCCCATGGCACGCCCCGTGCCGGGTCCTCGCTGTCGATCATAGCCGCGGCGGGCTCTGTAAAGGTGCCGTCAACGTAGTGTCCGAAGCGGAGCAGCTCGACCACGCTAGGTATCCGCGACGTCTTGGACGACAAGCGCAAGCGTTTCGCCCTTTTGCACGCAGCCACGACAGGTATGGGCCAAGACATAGCCATCGGCGCCAAAGGTAAGCGCTTCGGACGGGCGCCGCGGCTCCAAGGGAAAATGGAAGTGTCCCGCAAGGTCGCCCGCGCGCACGTCTTGTCCTGCGGCGGTGGCTCGGTCAAAGAGCCCAGCGGCCGGCGCGGTGACCGAGTGCAGCGGGTCCGCGATGGCGACGCGACGGGCATCGACGGGCTTTGGCGCCCCTTCCAGAATCCCCAAATGTCCGAGTGTGCGCAATAGGCCGTCCTCCGCAGCTTGCGCAATCCAGGGCTCGACACCGCCCCCGCCGCCAAGCTCGGTCGCGATCATCGGAAGGCCGGCACGCTCGGCTGCGCCGTTGACCGAGCGGTCGTCGTTGTTGGCGCCGAGCTCCCAGATCAGCGGCAGCCCGAACATCTCGGCAAGCGCGAGGTTGCTCTTATAGAGTTCGGGGTCGGCCGTCCGCGTGGCGAGCGTACAGGGCGTGAAGAACGACATTTTCCCGCCAGAGTGAAGGTCAATCACCGCATTGCAGCGGGGCATCAAGACGCGTTCGATGTAATCGGCGATCATCGCAGTCGGCCCGCCATTCCGGTCGCCTGGAAAGGCGCGGTTGAGGTTGGCGCTATCGAGCGGCGAAACGCGGGCAGAGGCGGCAAATGCAGGGGCGTTGAGCGCCGGGATGAAGATCACCTGCCCTCGCAGTGCCGCTGGGTCGAGCCGCTCGGCAAGGCGCATGACGGCGGCCGGTCCCTCGAACTCATCGCCATGCGTTCCTCCGATCACGAGCAGGACGGGCCCTTCGCCGCCGCGCAAGCTAATGAGCGGTATCGGATAGTATCCGAGAGGGATCGCATTGTCGGACCATCGGAGCGTCAGGTCCCCGACGTGTCGGCCCGAGGCGTTGAGATCGAGCGTCAGGGACAGCCGGCTTGCAGGGGCGGCATCGGCCATGGGCATTCTCCGAAGGCATCACCAGAGAGGCTAGCATAAGGTTTCTGCATTTGAATGTTCTATTGCCTGCGGATTTGTGATTTCATCGCCGGAGCGGGAGATGGCGATGACAGCACCTCAAGCGAGATCGGACGCTGCATCCAAGGCGCGGCACACGCCCGTCCGGCAAGAACGGCCTATGGCGAACCCCGGCATAGACCGCATCAAGCCCCATATGGTCCTGCCCGACGCGTCCACACACAAGACCGATCCGATCCTGCTGAATTCCAACGAAAGTGCCTATGGGCCCAGCCCGGCGGCGCGCGCGGCGGCCCAGTCCGCTGTCGATGCCATCGAGCGCTACATCGAAGCACCAGGGCGCTTTCTCATCCCAGCTCTCGCGGCCCGCTACAGGCTCGATCCCGAGCGAATCGCGATCGGCTTTGGGTCGGACGACCTGATTGCGCGGCTCGCGCGGGCCTATCTTGCACCGGGCGACGAGCTGATCCGGACAGCGAACGGATACCTTAAGGTGCCCAACTACGCTTATGCCAGCGGCGCGTCCGTTATCTCTGTGCCCGATGCAGAGTTCGTGCCCTCGGTCGATGCAATGTTAGCGGCTCTGACCCCGCGCACCCGGGTTGTCTATGTCGCCAACCCTGAAAACCCGGCGGGGACCTATATCAGCGGTGCAGAGATTGACAGGCTCCATGCCCAGCTGCCCGCGCATGTCCTACTCGTCCTCGATTGCGCCTATGAGGAGTACGTGACCGCTGCGGACTATGCACCGGCGACCACGTTGGTTGAAGAAGCCCAAAACGTTGTCGTCACGCGGACCTTCTCGAAAGCGCACGGGCTTGCCGGGGCGCGGGTCGGCTGGGCGTACGGGCCGCCGGAGATCGTCGACATCCTAAGCCGGATCGGCGTAACCTTCCCGATGACGTCGCCATCTCTCGCCGCTGCGCTCGCCGCACTAGAAGATCGCGGCCATGTCGACGAGGTTTGCCGACGCAACGCGGACGAGCGCGCGCGGCTAAGTCAAGGGCTTGCGGCGATGGGGCTCAAGGTCACGCCGAGCCAGACCAACTTCGTGCTTGTGCATTTTCCCGGTCCTGCGCACTCCGCCGCCGGCGCGGAGCGTTTTCTGGCGAAGCGCGGCATCCTGATCCGCCGCTTCGCCGCACCGGCCTTTTCGGGCGCCCTTAGGATCACGCTCGGCCTGCCCGAGCAAAACGCTGCCTGCCTGGCCGCCCTTGACGCTTTTCTGAAGCCCCCCCCGGACGCTGCGAAAGGGCGTCCCGGCTGATGGTCTTTGCCGAAGATAGACACACGGACGCCATGTCCGGCCCGAGCGGGCGGGCAATCCTTGATGCCCTTAAAGTCGCCGAGATCCGTCACATCGTGGCCCTACCCGATATCGTGACGAGCAGCGGGCTTTTATGGCCCGCCGCGTGCGATCCAGATTTCCGGCTCACGCGGGTCTGCAAGGAGGACGAGGGCGTCTCGATCTGTGCGGCGATGTCCTATGGCGGTCCGCGAGCGATCTTAATGATGCAGCAGACAGGCCTAATGGACTCGCTTAATGCGATCCGCGCCATCGGCGTCGACTATGCGCGCCCCGTCGTGATGCTCGTCGGTCTCCAGGGTAAGGAGCCAGGCCTACCCGCCGCGGACTCAGCCTCCTACGGCGTCCGCATCGTACCGGCTGTACTCGACGCGATGGACCTTTGCTATTCCTGGCTGGAAGCTCCAGGACACGAGGCACATATCGCCGCGGCCATAGACGCGGCCTATGCGGAGGCGCGCCCGCATGTCTTTCTGGTTGGCCGCGCACCGGAGATCCCATGAGCATCGCCCGCGACGCAGCCCTGCGTGCCTTTATTCCCCATGTCGGGCCGCGCGACGTCGTTGTCGCGGTCTATCAGACCAACTTCGATTGGATCGCGCTCAACCCGCGCCCGCTAAACTATGTCGCCGTCGGTGCTATGGGGCAGGCGCTGTCCCATGGCCTCGGCCTCGCACTCGCCCACCCCGATCGGAAGATCTTCGTCTTCGATGGCGATGGTAGCCTGTTGATGAATCTCGGCGCGCTCGTGACCACAGCCGGTGCCAATGTCGCAAACCTCTCGCATTTCGTCTTTGTCAATCGGACCTACGAGGTCAATGGCGGGCATCCGATCCCGAATGCGAAGGCGGTCGACTTTGCTGGCTTTGCCGAGGCGGCGGGTTTTCCCAGCGTGTTTCGGCAGAGCGAAGAAGCCGTGCTCATCGACACCCTGCCCAAGATGCTGGCCACGCCGGGCCCGCGCTTTTGCGCGCTCGAGGTGCACGCCGGCGCACCTTATCCAAGAGACTATTCCTACATCCACGGGGCGGCGGCGCGGCAGGCGTTCGCCGAGGCGTTGCGCACCACTTGAATGTTGGGCAACGCCCTTAGATCGCGGCGTCCGCCGAAGGAGAGCCCGGATCGTCCTCGTCCGCGGAGGCATAGTAGCCGACGACATCGCCCGCGGTGCTCACGCCGAGGCCGTTGAGCAACCGGTTTACGTAGTTGAAGTAACCGACGATCTGATTGATCTCCAAGATCTCGCCGTCGGCCCAGCCGGCCCCGCGGAGGGAGACGACGTCCGCCTCCTCCATCGCCCCCGGCGCCTCCGTTAGCTTGCCCGCATAGCGTAGCGCGGCGAGATCCTTGCCTTCGAAGACCGTTTCAAGCGCACGCGCCTGCAACGCCGCTTCGACCGCATCCGCCCTAGCGTCATCGCCGATAAGGTGCCGCGCATTGGCCCAGTGATTGGCATAGGAATAGGGGCAGTCGTTTAGCATCGATACATGGGACGCGATAACCTCCTGAAGCCACATCGGCACCGTGTTGGCATCGTCATGGAGGCACGCGCGATAGAGAATGACATGCCCGCGCATCGTGTTGGGCCGCAGAGAATGTACGCGCATCACGTTGTCCACTGTCCCGTGCGGTGTGCGTGCTAGGTCAAGCACGTCGCGCAAGGGCGCGTCCGCCGCGTCGTCCGAGATCATCTGGATCCATGCTGTCATAGCCTCACCCCTTCCATTCTTGTCAGCCCTGCGTTCAGACCCTAGCCGCACTCATCTTGCTCGCAACGGCCTTCCTCCGGCCGCGCCAAAGCGCACTCGGGATGCCCGCCCTATTTTTCATCGCATACCGCTCCCCCCTGTGAAGAATCGAGCGGCGGCGCTCAGTGAGCTGGCAAGAAGCGCGATCTGCGCCACGTTGTCAGTTGTGACGCGGCATTAAGTATAGACTAATAGCGATATGCCGCCGCCGCCGCCTGACGGAGTGATCGACCGATGAGCACTGCCGAGCCTATTATTCAGGCAACCCATCTCGACAAGTTCTACGACGACTTTCACGCGCTGAAGGATGTGAATATCAGCGTCCGGCGCGGCGAGAAGATGGTGATCTGCGGGCCTTCGGGCTCCGGCAAGTCGACCCTGATCCGCTGTTTCAACGGCCTCGAATGGCACAGTTCTGGGACGCTTACGGTCGATGGGCTAGAGGTCTACGAGGGCTCCAAAGACGTGCTGAAGCTGCGCCAGGAGGTCGGCATGGTCTTTCAGCAATTCAACCTCTTTCCCCATCTGACGGTGCTCGAAAATCTGACGATTGGGCCGATGAAGGTCCGCAAGCTTGACCGCGCTAAGGCCGAAGAGCTTGCCCGTCATTACCTCGACCGCGTGCACATCCCGGAACAGGCGGACAAGTATCCCATTCAGCTCTCCGGCGGCCAGCAGCAGCGTGTGGCCATTGCCCGCTCGCTTTGCATGGAAAGCCGGATCATGCTTTTCGACGAGCCGACCTCGGCGCTCGATCCCGAGATGATCCACGAAGTGCTCGAGGTGATGGCCGAGCTCGTCGACACCGGCAAGACGATGGTCGTCGTGACCCATGAGATGGGGTTTGCCCGCAAGGTGGCCGACACCATGGTCTTTATGGAGGAGGGCCGGATCGTCGAGGTCGCCCCACCCGAGACCTTCTTTACAAATCCGGCGAGCGCACGCTGTCGCACGTTCCTCGACCAGATCCTCGCGCATTGAGAGGGTGACCGTGAGCACTCAGGAGATGCCCGCCCTAAAAGGCGCCGAACTGCCACGCCCACCAGCGTTTCAACGGGTGCTGAACTCGGTGCCGGTTGCCGTCGCGATCTATATTGCCGTGATCTATCTCATCGTCTGGAGCGCCTACGCTGGCGCGCAAAACATGGGGTACAACTGGCAATGGTCGCGCGTTCCGCAATACCTCTACAGCTTTACCGATGACGGATTTCAACTGGGCGAGATTTTCATCGGGCTTGGAGCGACGATCCAGCTTTCGGTCCTGTCCTTCGCGCTCGCGACGCTGATCGGGCTGGGGGTCGCACTCCTGCGTCTGTCGGGTCTCGTTGTCGGCAAGGCGGTCGCAATCGGGTTTCTCGAACTCATTCGCAACATCCCGCTGCTCGTCCTGCTCTATCTATTCTACTACGTGCTCGGCCCGATTTTCGGGTTCGATCGGTACTGGGCCTCCGTCCTCACCCTTGCCGTCTTCCACTCTGCCCTCATCTCCGAGATCCTGCGTGCCGGCATCAACGCCGTTCCGAAGGGGCAGTGGGAAGCCGCCTCCTCCATCGGGATGACGACCGCGCAGACCTACCGCTACATCGTGCTACCGCAATCCATCCGCTTCATGCTGCCCCCGATGACCGGAGAGGTCGTTCACCTCATCAAATCGTCGGCCATTGTCAGCGTTATCGCGGTGGCCGAGCTCACAACGATCGGGCGCAACATCATCTCTGACACTTTCATGAGCTTTGAAATCTGGTTCACCGTTGCGGTCGTCTACATGGTCGTGACGCTGATCCTCTCTGTCGGCGTGTCCTATCTCGAACGGAGATATGCCGTTGACCAATAACCGAAGAAAACGAGCAAGATATACGTCCAGCAAGGAGATACGGATATGAGCTTTACCCGCCGCACATTGGCCGCCGCCGTGGGATCGGCACTGGCCCTGAGCCTCGCCCTTCCGGCGACCGCGCAGAGCACAGCGCAGACACTGACCTCGGAAAGCGTCCTCAATCAGATCCAAGAAGATGGTGTGATCCGCATCGGCCTCTCGCTTTTCGTGCCCTGGTCGATGCGGGACCGGAACGGCGATCTTATTGGTTTCGAGCTCGATGTGGGCCGTAAGCTGGCCGAGGATATGGGCGTCGAGGTCGAGTTCGTGCCGACCTCGTGGGACGGGATCATTCCCGCGCTGATCGCCGGCAATTTCGACGTCATCATTTCGGGGATGTCCTATACCGCACAGCGGAACCTGACGGTCAATTTCACCGACGCCTACGCCTATTCAGGCCAGGCAATCCTCGCGAACACGGAGATGACCGAAGGCATGTCAGTCGAGGATCTGAATTCGCCCGACGTGATCTTCACCGCCCGACGCGGCGCCACCCCCGCTGTGGTGATCGCCGAGCAATTCCCCGAAGCGCAGTTGCTGCTCTTTGACGAGGACGGCGCCTCTGCGCAGGAGGTCATCAACGGCAACGCCCACGCCACGATGGCCTCGCAGCCCGCGCCAAACCGTGAAGCCGCCCGCCATCCCGGCGTCGTCTATGTCATGGACACTCCGCTCTACAATCAGCGCGGCTCCTCCTTTGCCGTGCGCAAAGGCGACCCAGATGCGATGAATTACTTCGACAACTGGATTGCACAGGAATGGCGCTCCGGCTGGCTCGAAGAGCGGCACACTTACTGGTTTGCGACCGAGGAATGGGAAGACCAGGTCGCCCAATAACGGCCCGCAGCAACGGCCGCCAAGGGACCGGGAGCGGTACGCCGTCCCCGGTCCGTCGCCGACCAAGCTCCGAAGGACAGCCCACGTGAGAGCCTTCATCGACAAGTTGCGCTGGCCAGATTACGCGATCCTCGCGGTGCTCCTGGCGTTTGTCGGCTATGTCTGGGTCCAGATCGAAGGCACGCTGGAGTATGTCTGGAGGTGGGAGCTGATCCCCTCCTACATCGTCGGCTATCATACGGTCCGCGAGGAATACTTCGCCAACCTCCTCCTGCAGGGCCTTGTCACAACGATCCGCATCTCAATCTACGCGAGCATCCTCGCGGTGATCCTCGGCACGATCCTCGGCATCGCGCGGTGCTCTTCGAACCTCGCGGTGCGGATGCTCGCGCGCACCTATCTCGAAGTGCTGCGCAACATTCCGCCCCTCGTTGTCATCTTCATATTCTTCTTTTTTCTATCGCAGCAGTTGATCGACGCCTTCAACATCGAGCGCTGGGCGCGCGGCATTGCGCGATCTGAGGATAGCGGCGTCTGGGAGTTCTTCTTTGGCGACATGCGCCGCTTTCCATCGCTGATCTCGGGCGTGATCGTTCTGGCGCTGTTCGAAAGCGCGTTTGTGGGGGAGATCGTTCGCGCGGGGATCCAATCCATCCCGAAGGGACAGCGCGAAGCGGCCCGCTCCATCGGGATGAACCAATACCAGGAGCTACGCTACATCGTTCTGCCGCAGGCGATCAAAAAGGTCCTGCCGCCGCTCGCCAACCAATTCATTACGCTCATCAAGGACAGTTCGATCATTTCGCTGATCTCCGTCCAGGAACTGACCTACAAGGCGGTGGAACTCGTCGCCTCAACGCGAATGATCTTTGAGGCGTGGATCACGGTCGCAGCGTTCTACTTTGTGATCTGCTTCTCGCTCTCCCGCCTCTTTGCCCGATTAGAGAAGCGCGGGACGGCAGGAGAGCGCTAGGGTCGAGCCCGCCTTACAGGCACCTGATCATTGCACGGAGCCGTGCCAGAGCTGTCCCGTGGGTTGGCGCTGCAACGGTCGGACAAAGCACTTTATCCCTGCCAAGTCCCTCCCCGCCCCGAGTTCAGCGTCAACGGAAACAAAGCGACATCCCGTGGGGACGTGACGGCGCTGGCACGGCGGCCTTGCGGCCTTTGCTCCGTGCCGGGGCTGCGAAGCTCTACTAGGCGTGACCTATTCGAGAGCGCCCGCCCTCTCCCGCGCCAAATCCAGAAAACCTTGCGCCGGTGCCGAAAGCGGTCGCGCCTTTGACCAGGTGAGCACAGCGCGAAATGTCAGCGGTGCGTCGAAAGTCCGGATCACGCAGCCCGCATCGCCGCGAAGCTGCGCCTCGGTCGCAGCGACCACGGACACGCCGAGCCCCCGCGCCACAAGATGGCAGATCGACTGGGTCGTCCGCGTCTCATAGAGGCAATTCCGCACGATCCCTTGTCCGTCAAACACCGCGTCGATGGCATGACGAAAACGCGAGCCGCGCGCATAGGAGACAAAGCTCTCGCCGCGCATGTCCTCAGGCCGGATTTGGGCCTGCGCCGCCAGGCGGTGCCCCTCCGGCACGACCGCAAGCGCATGCTGCTCGGTGAGGACGTGATGCGTCAGAGTAGGATCCCCCGCCTCGCTCGTCGACAGGCCAAAGTCGTGCGAGTGCGAGACGAGCCACGCCGCGGTGTCGTCATTGGCTTCAATCTCGAGCGAAAGGGCCACGTTCGGAAACGCTTTGGCGAACTTGGCAATCATGTCGGGCATCATCACGCTCGAAAAGACGGGCGCTGTGACAAGGCGGAGCGTGGAATGGCCGTAGGTGCCGATCGCCTCGGCCGCGTGCTTGATGTGCTCCATGCCACTCACGGCCTGGCGCACCTCGTGTACGAGAAGCCGTGCCTCTTCCGTCGGGATGAGGATGCGGCCCTGGCGGTGGAAGAGTGCAAAGCCAAGCTCCGTCTCGAAGTCGGCCAAAAGGCGGCTAATCGCCGGCTGGGAAACGCCGAGAAGCGTGGCAGCCTCGGTGACAGATCCGGTCGAGATCACGGTCCGAAACGCATCAATCTGGCGAAACGTGATCTTCAAATCGATCGGTCCCAGGCATGGCTGACCGCTGCTAGCTGGGCCTGGGGCGCATGGGAAGCGACACGTTGCGTCACGGGTCGCGGCGGCTTAGGCCTGCACTTCTCGCCGCCCCCAGAGCCCGCCGATCTCCTGCTGGGCGACGTAGGAGGCAAGCGAGACCGAGAGGACGAGCCCTGTCACGACGCTGAGCCCGATCCCAAACCAGACCGACCAAATGTCCCACGACCAGAAGGTCAGCAAAAGCCACACGAAAAACGCCACGCCAAAGCCTTGGCGATAGATGCTGATCCAGAGCACGAAGATCGGTCGTTTGAGCGCCTGCAGAAACGAGTTGATGATAAAAAGAAGCGAATAGACCGGCAACAGCACCGCATCGACATGAAGATACGTCACCCCGATCCGACGCACCTCAGGATCATCGGTAAAGAGCGAGAGCGCGGCGCCCGCGCCGAGCCAGAGCACGGGGCAAAGGGCCGCCATGAAGAGCAGCGCGATCTTTACGGCAAACGCGGTCGCCTCACGCACCCGGTCATAATCTTTGGCGCCAAAGTTCTGCGCGGCAATCGGAAGGAGCGACGTGGCCACCCCGAGGATCGGCAGGAGGATGAGTTGCTCAATGCGAAGCCCTAGCCCATAGGCCGCGACCGCCTCGGCGCCAAACTCCTTCAGCGCGAACTGGACGGCAAAGCCGCCGAGGATCATAATCTGGAGCGAAAAGCTCGTCGGAAGCATCTGCAGGGCGAGCGTGCGGAAAGTCTCGACACGCGGGCGAAAGCAATCGCCGCTGATCCCCTGCAGCACGTCCGAGCCGAAGAGCCGCCAGAGCATGAAGAGCATGACGAGGGTCTGACTGGCAACCGTGGAGGCCGCGAGCCCGTCGAAGCCCATCCCGGCCCAGAGCCCAGGGATCCCAAAGATCAGGAGCGGGTTAAGCACGATGTTGAGCAAGAAGGCTCCAAAAAGCGCCCGTGTGAGCGACACGCTATCGCCCTGGGCCTGAAGCGCGCCGTTGCAGGCATAGGCGACGACAAAGCCAGGGATCGACAGCGTCAGTATCATTAGATATCGCGCCGCCGCGTCACGATAGGGTCCGGGCTCCGAGACAAGGTCGATGACCAGCGGCGACAGAACCAGGCTCAGCCCCATCAGCGCCACCGAAATCAGCGCAGCGAAGGACATCACCTGCCCAGCAAGCTTGCACGCGCGCCCACGATCCTTCTCGCCGATCGCGCCGCCGATCAGAGCGCTGGTGCCGGAGCTCAGCCCAAAGCCGAAAGCAATGTAGACGAAAAGCACCATAAAGCCGATGGCGAGCCCGGCCTGCGCATCAGTCGCCAGCCGCCCGGCCCAGAACATGTCGACCATGTTGTAGAGCGTGTTAAACACCATCCCCAGCGCGGCAGGGATCGCGAGCGTTCGAAAGTGAGAAGAGATCGGCCCGGTTGTCAGGTCGACGCTGCGGGCCGGTTCCATAGGTCTCCTATTCGGCTGAAATCGCTTGCATGTTCATGTCCGGTGGCGGCGCGTTCTCCGCCTCGATCCGCCGTCGCATCTTGAGGCGAAACTGCTTGGCGCCAGCATCCAATCCTAAGTCAATATAGGGCGTTGCCGGATCTTTCATCCCGGCATGGACCTGTTCGAGGATGTCCTTGTCCTCCTCGAAAGCCATGCGCGCACCAGCATTCATCTGTTCCGAGATCTGACGGTCATGTGGACGGGTATTGCGGTGCTGAAACCAGAAGTACCGCGTCCGATCCGCGTCGATCGGCGTCATGAAATTGTAGGAGATGTTGACGAGCGTTTTGTCGGTCAGCGGCTTGCCGGGACCGCCCGTCCCCGCCGGGCCGTAAACGGACATGTTGAGACCGATCCCAGGCACCACCATCTCGTAGTGCTGGAGGCGGTCGCAATTGCCTTCGAACTCGACGATACCGGCGTAGTAGGGCGAGGGCGGCTGGCCATAGATCCAGCGGGAGACAATCACGCCGTCATCGGTCGTCTCGACTTCGAGCGGGCCGTCATCCGTTCCCGCTCCGGCAAAGGACGAGACATGCACCCAGGCGACATGGCTCGGATCCAGCAGGTTGTCGCATACCCAGAGGTAGTGACAGGCGATGTCCATGACGCCGCCATCGGTCGCCCCCCAATCGGGGCTGCCGAAATTGGGCACATCGAGGATTTTGTCGGGGTCAGCAAGGGCAGGATCGCCCATCCAGATCCAGAGCAGGCGATACCGGTCCACCACCGGGTAGGATTTGACAACGGCGCGGCGTGGGATTCTGGAAGACTGCGTCGGGGCGGCAACGCACGTGCCGGCGCAGTCAAAGGTGAGCCCGTGATAGCCGCACTCTACGGTGTCGCCTTTGAGCCGTCCGGCCGAAAGCGGGAGCTTGCGGTGCGGGCACGCGTCTTCAAGGGCGGCAGGCGCACCGTCCTCCGTCCGGAAGAGAACGATGTTCTCGCTCAGATAGGTCACCGCTTTAAGATTGCGCCCGACCTCGCTGGACCACGCCGCGACGTACCAGGCGTTTTTGAGAAACATGCCGGGACTCCTTAACGCTCATCGGGGTCGCCGTTCACCGGCCGCGTTGTCGCGATAAGGCGCTGCTCCCACACGAACAATAAGCCACGCTAATCCTAGATGTAAATGGGCGATGGCCGCGGGATCGCGTCGGCACCCGCGGCCTCGGCCTTGATCCACTCCAAGAACGGGGTGATTCGCTCGGAGTCGCGGGCGCGCTCTTCATAGACCAGCCAGTATTTGGGCGCGGCGCGTGCCGATTGGGCAAAAGGTTGGATCAAACGCCCATCTTCAAGTGCCGGCGAGACCAGGGGCGTGCGCCCAAGCGCCACCCCTAGGCCCGAGATTGCCGCCTGAACGACCATGTGCGACTGCCCGAACCGCCGCGTGCGGGCAGGTTCGGGAAGCGTCAGCCGGTTTGTCTCGGCCCAGAACTCCCACGTGGGCGGGCTCCGCGTGAAGGGCGAAAACTCGTCCCGCAGCACCGTGTGGTGGCGCAGATCTTCGACCGTACGCAAGGGCGTCTCGGGTCGGATAAGGTCAGGCGCGCAAACGGGCGTGACGACCTCATCCATCAAGGGCTCAACGGCAAATCCCGGGTTGTCACCGCTCCCATACCGGATTCCGACATCGGCTTGGCCAACGGCAAACCCCCTACCACCTGTATCGGTCGTGACCGAAATCGACAGGTTCGGATGTGCCAGATCGAAGTTTAAAAGTCGTGGAAACAACCAGATAAAGGCAAATCCAGGCAGACAGGAAATGGTCAACTTGCGTTCGCCGCGGCGCTTGTCGCGCATACGTTCGCAGACCTGCGCGATCTCGCCGAGCCCATCGGCCACGACGGCGGCCAGGCGCGCGCCCTCCTCGGTCGGGCGCGTACGGCGCGGCGCGCGGAGGAGGAGCGGCTGGCCCAGCCACTCTTCGAGCGCCTTCACTTGCTGGCTCACCGCGCTCTGGCTCACGCTCAGTTCGAGCGCGGCATCTGAGAAACTGCCGAGCCGGGCAACCGCCTCGAACGCGCGCAGCGAGGTAAAGGGAAGCGAACGGATCATATTAGCCAGGCTAATGTAATACATTAGCAAAAGCAATTGGACGGGCTGAAAGCTCCATCTGACAGTCGACCTGTCATGTTGATGAAGGTTAATGATCCGGCCCAAGGGGCACGCAACCTGCTTTGCAATTGCGCAGAGGCACGCCCGGGCGAACGCGTGCTGATCGCCTATGAGCCGGACGTGCTCGGCCATTATGCGACCGATGCGGTGCGGGCGGTTCGAGAGGCGGGCGAAGACCTCGGCCTCGACGTTGCGCTGGTCGATGTTGGCTTTCGGCCCCATGCCCCGCGCCTCGTTGGCGAATTGCGCCAGGAGATGGCCCGCGCCGATATAGTTGTTTTTCTTGCGCGTTTGGGAGATCAGCTTCGCTTCTCTGAGATGCCGCAAGGCCAAAGGATCATCGTCAGCTACGCGCTCGATGGCGCGCTCTTCGCGTCCCGCTTCGCGACAACTCACCACCGTGCGATGGTCGCCCTCAAAGAGACCGTGGACACCGCTTTTCGGACGGCTCAAATCGTACGGGTGACCTGCGCTGCAGGGACGGACTTTGCCGGTCGCCCCGCGATGCCGGAGGGCAAAGGCGCGGATACGACCATTCGGCGGTTTCCGATGTCGGTGTTCCAGCCCGTCCCCGCGCACAGCTTCAGCGGCCGCGTCGCCCTTTGCGGGTTTCTGACTGGGACAGGCTCGCTCTACTATGACGACTACACGCTCGAATTCGCGGGTCCGGTCCACGCGCTCTTTCGGGACGGGCGGCTGACCTCTTTTGAGGGCGCAGCAAGTGATGTCGCCTTGGCCAGCGCGCATTACGACGCCGTCTCCGAGCGCTTCGGGATCGACCGCGACCACATCCACTCGTGGCATGCCGGGCTACACCCGGGCTGCGGCTACGGCGCGCCCGCGCGCGCCAACTATGAGCGTTGGGGGAGTGCGGCTTTCGGCAATCCGCGACTGCTGCACTTCCACACCTGCGGGCAATACGCGCCCGGCGAGATCTCGTGGAACATGCTCGATCCGACGATTGAGATCGACGGCGTGCCGGTTTGGGAAAACGGGGTCTTTCACGCCGAGCGGCTCGCCGGCGGGGCGGAGATCCTGGCCGCCTATCCCTGCGCTGCCGAGGCGTTTGCCCACGCGGATCCGCGCTGCGGTCTTTGACAGATTTTCTCTGCGGCGGCTCTATGTGCCATTAGGCAGCCGCAGTAATTGGAGGCGTGGATGGCGCTGACACCGGACCTTGCCGAGGTGCAGGGCGCATATGCCAAAGACGGCGTCGTTTTGCTCCGCGATGTGCTGTCGTCTGACTGGCTGGCGCGGTTGCGCGAGGGCGTGGACACCGAGGTCCGCCGCGGCGAGCGTTACTTTGGATATAAAAACCTGCGCGAAAGCCCGGGCGTGTTCCAAGACTACTGTTTGACCAGCGATATCGGCGCGCGCGTGGCCGAGGTCGCCGGCGCGCGATGGGCCTCGCTCATCTACGACCAGCTCTTTGTCAAAGAGCCCGGCGTGACCACGCAGACGGGCTGGCACACCGATCAGCCCTATTGGCCGGTCTCTGGCCCGATCATGACGATGTGGATCGCGCTCGACCCTGTCGATGCCGACAATGGCGCGCTTGAATTCGTGCGTGGCTCCCATGTCTGGGGCGCCAAGTATCGCCCGTTTAAGACCGATCAGACCGGTGCCTTCCTACACTATATGGAGGAGGGAGACTCCGACTATGTCGACATGCCGGATTTCGAGGCGGAGCGGGACGCGCACGACATTTTCCACTTTCCGCATATGGAGCCGGGCGATGCACTCGCCTTCGATGGGATGATCGTGCACTCGGCGATGGGCAACCGGACGAGCACCCATCGCAGGCGCGGCTATGCGATCCGCTTTGCCACCGAGGGCGCGACCTACGATCCGCGCGATACCGTGACCGAATGGCTCCACGACGCGCGCCTCGCGCCTGGGAGCGCATTTCGCGGCGGTCGCTTCCCGGTGCTCTTTGAAGCCTGAGCGCGGGCGCGCTTAGAGCAACACTTGCACCATCCCATCGACAACGCGCGCCTCGACCATCCGGAGCGGGATGCGTGCCGGGGCGGCCTTCACCGCGCCATCGCACACATCAAAGAGGCCCTGGTGCAGCGGACATTCGATGAACCGCCCGTCGAAATAGCCATCGCAGAGGTTCGCGGCGCCATGGGTGCAGCGCGCCAGGCTCACGCGAATGCCCACCTGCGCGTCATAAACGGCGAGGTCGCGCGTACCAAAGCGCACAGGCGTCACATCGCCCGGCTCAAGCTCCGCAATCGCTATAAGATCCTGCCACGTCTTAGGGCGTCGGCTCACTCCGCGGCGACCTGCGCATCCGCGCGCGGGCTTCGGCCGGTAAGCTGGCGAATGATGTCGAGATGCGCGCCGAGATAGCCGCCCTTCTCGACATGGACATAGCCGTCGAGCTTTTGGTGGAGCTTTGGTAGCGCATGGAATGGCACAGACGACGCGTAATGGTGCTCAGCGTGGTAATTCATGTTCCAGCAGAGGAACTGCCAGGGCTTAGAGACGAGCGACGTCCGCGTATTTTCGGTCATGTCGTCGACATTCGGGCGCCCGACATGTTCGGTCAGCCGGATCGCCCGCATCACGGGCTCACCCATAAAGAGCGGGATTAGCCAGTAGATGAGCGGCCCGCTCCAGCCGAAAGCGACCGACAAAGCGGCGAGCGCGCCATAGAACGCCAGCATCAACCGGGCCTCGCGAAAGATGATCGGGGCCTCATGCTTGCCGATAAAGGTCCGATCGCTCTCGTTCAGCTTGCCGGCCGCGTTGCGCAGAATCTGGGCGAACTTTGCTTTCCAGTAGGGCACGGAAGAGATGTACCAAAGGTATTTCCAGACAGAAATCGGCAGCTCGATCAGCTCTGGATCGTGCCCCTTGAGCTGGGTGTAGGTGTGATGGTCGCAGTGTTCATATCGAAACTGCTGATGCGGCAAGATGATCGCGAGCCCGCAAAGATTGCCGAAAACATCGTTCAGCCAGCGGGTCTTGAACGGTGTGTAGTGCACGCATTCGTGCTGGAGAGAGAAGAGATGCACGAGTACGACGCCTTGCACAAACATCGCGGGGAGGAGCCACCACGTCCCCTGCGCCGCCCAGACGCCGGTGCTGATCAGCGCGAGAATAACGAGAAAGCCCGCAAGGCGTCGAAAGGCAGGGCCATCCGAGCGCTGCATCAGCGCCTTGAGTTCACGCCGCGTGAGCGCGCCATCGTTCA
The DNA here is from genome assembly GCA_038745585.1 of Pseudomonadota bacterium. GTDB lineage: Bacteria > Pseudomonadota > Alphaproteobacteria > Rhodobacterales > Rhodobacteraceae > HLUCCA09. The sequence goes on along the minus strand of JBCDLH010000006.1, from coordinate 18,312 downwards.
TCGCTTGCGTAATCGGTGTGCGCACGTCCGAGGTCATCCCGATCCCTCTTTTTTGGCCCTCTGGCAAAGCTAGCAAGCGCCGCGGCGCAGAAAAAGCCCGTAGGACGCACGAGCGTTCCCTTGAACCTGTCGTGGAGGTAGTCTGCGCGCGCAACTTGGCGAAGGCGCAAAGATGATGAACTCTCCCCCACGCGAAGCGGCACAAAAGGCGCTCGCGCAGGATCCGCATCGTGTTCGCGTTTCGCGCGAGAAGGTGCTGGAGATCGCCATCGGCCGGGCGGTCCGCGCACATCGGCTGCAACAGGGGATCACCGTCGCCGAGCTCTCGGCCAAGACCGGGCTCTCGGCGGGCATGCTGTCGAAGATCGAAAATGGCAACACTTCGCCCTCGCTGACAACGCTTCAGACGCTCGCGCATGTCCTTTCGGTGCCAATCACGACCTTCTTCAAAGGGTTTGAGGAGCGGCGTGAGGCCGTCCACACCAAGGCCGGCGCGGGCGTCGAGGCCGAACGGGCCGGCACGCGCGCAGGGCATCAGTACACGCTGCTGGGCCATATCGGTGCAAATGGGAGCGGCGTGATTGTCGAACCATACCTGATCGAGTTGACCGACGCCTCCGACGTTTTTCCGACGTTCCAGCATGGGGGCATTGAGACGATCTACATGCTTGAGGGCGAAGTCGCCTACCGCCACGGCGATCATGTTTATGACCTGAAACCGGGCGATACGCTCTTTTTCGATGCGGACGCACCGCATGGCCCAGACGTGCTGACGACGCTCCCCGCGCGCTATCTCTCTGTAATCGCTTACCCACAGGACTCCTCTGGGTAGGTTGCCTCTTGGGAACTATTATTTCCCTTGAGTTGCTGTGTCGTCGAAGTCTTGCTAAATCCAGCCCGGGCATAAAGCCGAAGGAGGCGCGCCATGTGCGGGATTGTCGGCCTTTTTCTCAAGGATGTGACGCTGGAGCCGGACCTTGGCGGGCTGCTGTCGCAGATGCTCGTCACGATGACGGATCGCGGGCCAGACAGTGCTGGCATCGCAATCTATGGACGGGAGGACGCCGCCGGGAAGACGAAGCTCACCGTGCAATCGGATCGTCCAACGGAGGACTTTCCCGGGCTGGCCGACGCTCTCTCGGAGAAGCTCGGCGCAGGCGTCAGCGCGACAGAGCGGAGCACCCATGCCGTGCTGGTCCTGCCGACAGGCCGGACGGACGAAGCGCGCGCCGCGTTGGCCGAGGTCAACCCGCGTCTGCGCGTTATGAGCCGGGGTGACACGGTGGAGATCTACAAAGAAGTCGGCCTGCCCCGCGATGTTGTTGCGCGCTTCGGGATCGACCGGATGGGCGGCACCCACGGCATCGGGCATACGCGCATGGCCACCGAGAGCGCTGTGACGACGATGGGCGCGCACCCGTTCAACACCGGGCCGGACCAGTGCCTCGTCCATAACGGCTCGCTGTCAAACCACAACGCGTGGCGCCGCAAGCTGCTTCGCGCGGGCGTCGAAATAGAGACGGAGAACGATACCGAGGTCGGCGCGGCCTACCTCACCTGGCGGATGCGGCAGGGGGCGAGTCTCGGCGACGCCCTGACCTCGGGGCTCAAGGATCTCGACGGCTTTTTCACCTTTGTTGTCGGCACGAAGGACGGCTTCGGCGTTGTCCGCGACGCTATCGCATGCAAGCCCGCCATTATGGCCGAGACCGAGCAGTATGTCGCGTTCGGCTCCGAGTATCGAGCTCTTGCGGAGCTCCCGGGCGTCGAAAAGGCGCGCGTTTGGGAGCCGGAACCCGCGACCGTCTACTTTTGGAGCCACCTCACCGCGCCAACGAAACAGGCCGCCTGACATGCGCGCCCTCGACCTTGCCAAAACGAGCCTTCGCGAGATGAACGCCACCCTCCAGGCGCAGCCGCAGGAGACGAACCAGGTCCTCTGGGAGATCGCAAACCCGAAGGGCGCGCACGCTATCGCCTGCGGCCTCGATGCGCCGCTCGATGTGACCGTGAAGGGGCCAACCGGCTATTACTGCGCCGGCATGAACAAGCAGGCAATTGTGCGGATCAAGGGAAATGCGGGGCCTGGCGTCGCCGAGAACATGATGAGTGGGACGGTCATCGTCGATGGCGATGCCAGCCAATATGCCGGCGCGACAGGCCGCGGCGGGCGTCTCGTGATCAAGGGCAATGCCTCCTCCCGCTGCGGCATCTCGATGAAGGGGATCGACATCGTCGTGCACGGCAATGTCGGGCACATGTCGGCCTTTATGGCGCAGTCGGGAACCATGATCGTCTGCGGCGATGCCGGAGAGGCACTGGGAGACTCGCTCTATGAGGCGCGGCTCTTCGTGCGCGGCGCGGTCAAATCCCTCGGCGCGGATTGCATCGAAAAGGAGATGCGCCCGGAACACCTCGATGCTGTTGCGCGCCTTTTGGAGGCGGGCGAAAGCCACGCCAAACCCAGCGAGTTCCGCCGCTACGGCTCGGCGCGCAAGCTCTACACTTTCGATATCGATAACGCCTATTGAGGCCCACTGATGGATGACCACCGCGACATACCGCGCACCGCGCCGATCCCCTCGGCAACCTTTTCCGATCCCGTCAACGCCGAGATCCGCCGCGCCGCCGCGACCGGCATCTACGATATCAGGGGCGGGGGAACGAAGCGTCGGCTACCGCATTTCGACGATCTGAGCTTTCTCGGCGCCTCGATCTCGCGATACCCGCTGGAGGGCTACCGCGAGCGCTGCGGCACGAACGTGACGCTCGGCACCCGCTTTGCACACACCCCAGTGGAGCTCAAAATCCCGATCACCATCGCGGGCATGTCCTTCGGCGCCCTCTCCGGCGCGGCGAAGGAAGCACTGGGGCGCGGCGCGACGCTGGCGGGCACGTCGACCACCACCGGCGACGGCGGGATGACGGAGGAGGAGCGCGGGCATTCGAACCTCCTCGTCTACCAGTACCTGCCCTCGCGCTACGGGATGAACCCGGACGATCTGCGCCGTGCCGATGCCATCGAGATCGTCGTGGGCCAGGGCGCGAAGCCCGGCGGGGGCGGGATGCTCCTCGGTCAGAAGATCTCCGACCGCGTGGCCGACATGCGCACGCTGCCCAAGGGAATCGACCAGCGCTCCGCCTGCCGGCACCCGGATTGGACGGGGCCGGACGATATGGAGATCAAGATCCTAGAGCTGCGCGAGATCACCGGCTGGCGCGTCCCGATCTACGTCAAGATCGGCGGCGCGCGGCCCTATTTCGACACGGCGCTCGCGGTCAAGGCTGGCGCGGATGTGGTGGTGCTCGACGGGATGCAGGGCGGAACGGCGGCGACGCAGGACGTCTTCATCGAGCATGTGGGCCAGCCGATCCTGGCTTGTATCCCCGAAGCGGTGCGCGCGCTCCAGGAGCTCGACCTGCACCGCGAGGTGCAGCTTGTCGTTTCGGGCGGGATCCGCACCGGCGCGGACGTGGCCAAGGCGCTCGCGCTCGGCGCCGATGCGGTCTCCATCGGCACCGCAGCGCTCGTCGCGCTCGGCGACAACGACCCGAAATGGGAGGCCGATTACCAGCGGATGGGCACAACGGCCGGCGCCTATGACGATTGGCACGAAGGTGCGGACCCGGCGGGCATCAACACGCAAGACCCCGAGCTTGAAGCCCGCCTCGACCCCATCGAAGGCGGGCGGCGGCTGCGCAACTACCTGAAGGTGATGACGCTGGAGGCGCAGACCCTCGCCCGCGCCTGCGGCAAGAACCACGTACTGAACCTTGAGCCGGAAGACCTCTGCGCGCTCACCCTCGAAGCCGCCGCAATGGCAAAGATCCCGCTTGCGGGGACGGATTGGTATCCCGGCAAGCCATGACCGCGCCTCGGGTTCAGCGCCTTGGGGGTTGCGCACCGGCCGCACACCTGCCCTGATGTCGCGACGCGCGGCCATTCGAGGATCTCAATGCTCGATCTGACAACGCTATTGGTCTTTGGATCGGCCCTCGCCGTGACGGCTGGGTCGCCCGGCCCCTCGATCGCTGCACTCACAGCACGTGTGCTGACCGGCGGCATCGGTTCGGTCCTGCCGTTTCTCGTCGCGATGTGGATCGGCGAGGCGATCTGGCTCACGAGCGCCGTTCTTGGCCTCTCGGCCCTCGCGGCGCAGGCCTCACACGTCTTTATCCTGATCAAGTGGCTGGGGATCGCCTACTTGCTGTGGTTGGCCTGGAGCATGTGGCAAGCCGATCCGGCCGCCAAAACAGACCTGCCACGCGCCCGCTCAGGCTGGGGCATGTTCGGCGCAGGGCTCGCGCTGACGCTCGGCAACCCCAAAATCATGGTGTTCTATGTGGCGCTGTTGCCCTCCCTCATCGACCTGACGGCGCTGACGGTCTTGGGCTGGGTCGAGCTTCTCCTCGTCATGCTCGTCGTGCTCGTCACGATTGACCTCACCTGGGCACTCGGGGCGGAACGCGCACGTCGCCTTCTGCGCTCCCCGCGGGCGCTGCGCATCACAAACCGGGTGTCTGCGGGCGCGATGGCTGGCGCCGCCACGGCGCTTGCCACCCGATAATCACGAATTCACCAACAGGGAACGGATATGGCCAAGAACCTCGGCAAGTTCGCGAAGGATAACGATATCAAGTATTTCATGGTGTCGTTTACCGATCTCTTCGGTGGTCAGCGCGCCAAGCTCGTCCCCGCTCAGGCCATTGCAGACATGCAGGAAGAGGGCGCGGGCTTTGCTGGCTTTGCCGCCTGGCTCGACATGACCCCGTCGGACCCCGACATGCTCGCCCTCCCCGACCCCTCCTCCGTGATCCAGCTGCCGTGGAAGCCCGAGGTCGCCTGGGTCGCGGCCAATCTGACGATGGACGGTGCCGATGTCGCCCAGGCCCCGCGCAATGTCCTGCGCAAGCTCGTGGCGGAGGCAGAGGGCGAAGGATTCTATGTCAAAACCGGGGTTGAGGCAGAGTTCTTCCTCCTAGCGCCCGATGGCTCCGAGATTTCCGACCCCTACGATGTCGCCGAGAAGCCGTGCTACGACCAGCAAGCGGTGATGCGCCGGTATGACGTTATCGCGGAGATCTGCGACTACATGGTCGATCTGGGTTGGGGCCCATATCAAAACGACCACGAAGATGCGAATGGCCAGTTCGAGATGAATTGGACCTTCGATGACGCGCTAAAGACCGCGGACAAGCATTCCTTCTTCAAATTCATGGTTAAATCGGTCGCCGAGAAGCACGGCCTCCGGGCGACCTTCATGCCCAAGCCCGTCGAAGGGCTTACGGGCAATGGCTGTCACTGCCACATCTCCGTCTGGAACAAGAAGGGCGACAAGAACGTCTTTGCCACCGAGAAGGGAGACGGGCCGACTGGAGAGCTTGGCCTGTCCGAGAAGGGCGCGCACTTTCTCGGCGGGATCATGAAACACGCGATCGGGATGGCCGCGATCACCAACCCGACGGTCAACAGCTATAAGCGCCTCAACGCCCCTGTAACCCTTTCGGGCGCAACCTGGGCGCCGAATACCGTCACATGGTCTGGCAACAACCGGACCCATATGGTCCGCATACCGGGCCCCGGACGGTTTGAGCTGCGTCTCGCCGATGGCGCGGTGAACCCCTACCTTCTGCAGGCGGCGATTATCGCGGCAGGGCTCTCGGGCATACGTAGCGCGACCGATCCGGGCAAGCGCTATGACATCGACATGTATGCCGAAGGCCACAAGGTCCGCGGGGCGCAGAAGCTGCCGTTGAATCTGCTCGACGCGCTGCGGGCCTTCGACAAGGATCGCGCGCTCAAGGCCATGATGGGCGAGGAGTTCGCCGCGGCCTTCCTTAAGCTCAAGCATCGGGAATGGACGAGCTTCGTCTCCCATTTCAGCCGTTGGGAGCGTGAGAACACGCTCGATATCTGAGCGGCACCCACACTGGACACCACAAGCAAACGACGACCTTCGGCGCCTTCTCCCGGTTGGTCCCATTTGCAATGGCTCGATTGATCGATGCGCGGCGCGCAAGCTCAACGTCCTTGACACGGGCGGCTTCGGCTGGCAGATCGCTCCAATTGGTAATTTCTTTTTACCAATTTGAGCGCTGTCAAACCGAGGGAGGACATCATGGGACTGAACGCGTGCCACAACTTTCAAGACTTTCGCCGCCTCGCGAAGCGGCGCTTGCCGGGTCCAATCTTCCACTACATTGATGGCGCCGCCGACGACGAGCAGACCTATCGCCGAAATACCGAGGCCTATGGCGATTGCGACCTTGTCCCGAACGTGCTGGCGGGCGTCGAAGAGGTCGACATGAGCGTCGAAGTGATGGGGCAAAAGCTCGCCATGCCCGTCTATTGCGCACCGACGGCGCTCCAACGCCTCTTTCACCACGAAGGGGAACGCGCCGTCGCCAAAGCGGCGACAAAACATGGTACGATGTTCGGCGTATCCTCCCTCGCTACGGTGACGGTCGAGGAGATTGCGCAGCTCGCCCCCGGGCCGAAGATGTTCCAGTTCTACTTCCACAAGGACCGGGGGCTGAACGACGCGCTACTGGAACGTGCACGTGCAGCTAAGTTCAACGTGATGGCCCTCACCGTCGATACCATCACGGGCGGAAACCGCGAGCGGGATTTGCGCACTGGCTTTACCTCCCCGCCAAAGCTCACACCGTCCTCCCTCGTCAGCTTTGCAACTCACCCGATGTGGGCGTGGAACTTCCTGACGAAGGAAAAGTTCGACATGCCACATCTTTCGGGTCACGTCTCCGAGGGGACGAACCTCGCAACCTCCGTCGGCAATTACTTCTCGACGATGCTCGATCAATCGATGAACTGGAACGACGCCGAGAAGCTTTGCGCCCAATGGAACGGCCAATTTGCGCTCAAGGGCATCATGAGCGTCGAGGATGCCAAGCGGGCGGTCGATATCGGCTGCACCGGGATCATGGTCTCGAACCACGGCGGGCGGCAGCTTGATGGCGCGCGGAGCCCGTTCGACCAGTTGGCCGAAATCGTAGATGCCGTGGGCGACAAGATCGACGTGGTTTGCGAGGGCGGGATCCAGCGCGGCACGCACGTCTTAAAGGCGCTCTCCCTTGGCGCCAAAGCCTGTTCCAGCGGGCGGCTCTATCTCTATGCCCTGGCCGCGGCGGGCCAAGCCGGCGTCGACCGGGCCCTCGGCAACCTGCGCACCGAGATCGAACGCGACATGAAGCTGATGGGTGTAACCAAACTCGATCAGCTCGGTCGCGACAATCTGCGGTTTCACCGCCGCGCGGCCTAAAGCTATCGCGGAAGGGCCGGAAGGAAACGCCATGTCCAGCGCAGCCCTGATCGAGACCCTCCGCCGGGTCGTTGGAAACCGTTATGTCATGACGAATGCCCGTTCGATCGAGCCTCTAGCAAGGGCTATCGGTCTGGCGAGGGGCTGGCCCTCGCCGTCATTCGGCTCGACACGTATCCGACCGACGCAGAGGAGCGCACGTTTATATCGGAACGAATGACACCGCTGTCCTAACCAAGCTTCGCCGCGACGCCCTCTCAGACTTCATGACCCTGCCCGTTTCCGGCGAGTACATGCATGGTCGAGCGTATGATGTCTCAAAGCGCTACGGCAAGGATACGCTCGTCCTGATCGACAAGCTCGGCACAAGCCGTCTAACTTCAATTTTTGCGCTGAAAGGCTGGGTGGATGCGCAGCTCAGCAAGCTGCCGCTGCGGCCCAAGAACCTAACAGACCGAGTTATGCAAGGGCTGAGCCGCATTTGGCCGACCGTGCTGCCCGGGCGGACAGAGACGCTCCGCGATCGATACGCCCACCACCTCATCCTCAAAATGCGCGATGACGGCGTGGCCGAGGCCTATCTAGATACGCATCTGACCGGCCCGGAAAGCGGCTGGTTCGCTCGCACACCGCGTGAAGGCAAAATCGCCGGGCTGCATCGCTTTGCCGCTGCTGGACGGTCGTACGGTATCAAGCCTTGTACGACAGTAAGTTGGAGACATGGTCGTGCTCGACATCGCTCTGCGCCGCAACGATCGGGACTGGTTCGAGGTTTTCCCGCAGGATCTATAAGACGCGCTGGTGCACAAGCTCTCTTACGGCCACTTCTTTTGCCACGTTTTGCACTAGGACTATCTCGTCAAGCGTGGGCACGATCCTGCAAGGATCAAAAAGCGGCTGCTCGCATTGCTCGTCACGCGCGGGGCAAGGTGTCTCGCAGAGCACAGTGTCGGGCATGTTTACAGAGCGTCCGAGGCGTAAGCGGCGTTTTACCGAGCCTGCATCCCACAAACACGCTTATTCCTGGCATCGGCAAGATGTCGACGCAAAAGGATTACGACAAAGGGCTGCTGCGTGTTTTAGGGCGTTCTGCAGGAGCGGGAGTAACGGGTGGAAAACCGTCTCTCCCGGAACACTTTGCGCCGATTAGCCGCCGAAATCGTCGAGCATGATATCCTCGCGATCTACGCCCAAATCGAGGAGCATATTGATCACCGACTGATTCATCATCGGCGGGCCACACATGTAAAACTCGCAGTCTTCCGGCGCCGGATGATCCTTGAGGTACTCTTCGTAAAGCACATTGTGAATGAAACCGGTATAGCCCGTCCACTCATCCTCGGGCAGCGCGTCGGACAGCGCGACATGCCACTCGAAATTCGGATTGTCGGCGGCGAGCCCGTCGAAGTCCTCGACGAAAAACATCTCTCGCTTTGACCGCGCCCCGTACCAGAAGGTGATCTTGCGCTTCGATTTCAGCCGCTTGAGTTGATCAAAGATGTGGCTGCGCATCGGCGCCATACCGGCGCCACCGCCGACAAAGACCATCTCCTTTTCGGTCTCCCGGGCGAAAAACTCGCCAAAGGGGCCCGAAATCGTGACCTTGTCGCCCGGTTTGAGATCAAAAATATAAGACGACATCTTGCCCGGCGGAATGCCCTCGCTGCCTGGCGGCGGCGAGGCCACGCGCACATTCAGCATGATCATCCCCTTTTCTTCAGGATAATTCGCCATCGAATACGCGCGCTCAATGGGCTCGCTGACCTCAGAGGTGTATTGCCAAAGATTAAACTTGTCCCAATCGTCGCGATATTCGTCGGCCACGTCAAAGTCTTTGTAACTCAGATGATGGGCCGGCGCTTCGATCTGGATGTAGCCACCCGCACGGAAATCGACATTTTCGCCCTCTGGCAGCTTCAGCACCAAAGCCTTGATGAAGGTCGCCACGTTATCGTTTGAGACGACCTCGCATTCCCACTTCTTCACGCCGAAGACTTCCTCGGGAACCTCAATCTGCATGTTCTGCTTCACGGCCACCTGGCAGGAGAGCCGGTCGCCGCAGGCCGCTTCGCGCTTGGTGATGTGGCTTTCTTCGGTCGGCAGGATCGAGCCGCCCCCCTCATGCACGCGCACCCTGCATTGCGCACAGGTGCCTCCGCCGCCGCACGCCGAAGGCACGAAGAGCTTCTGGTCGGCCAGCGTCTGTAGGAGCTTGCCGCCCGCAGGCACCGAGATCGTCTTTTCCCCGTTGATCGTGATGTCGACATTGCCGGTCGAGACGAGGCGAGAGCGCGCCGCCATAATGACCGTCACCAGCGCTAGCACGATCATGGTGAAGAGGAAGATGCCCAATCCGAATGTGGCCATTGCAAAAGGTCCTTCAGAGTTTCACGCCGCTGAACGACATGAATGCCATCGCCATAAGGCCGGCTGTGATGAACGTGATGCCGAGGCCCTGCAATCCGTCCGGCACATCGGAATACTTGAGCTTCTCGCGGACCCCCGCCATGGCGGTGATTGCAAGCGCCCAGCCAAAGCCGGAGGACAGGCCGTAGGTGACGGATTCCGCGAAGTTGTAATTCCGCTCGACCATGAAGAGCGATCCGCCGAGGATCGCACAGTTCACCGTGATGAGCGGTAGGAACACGCCCAAGGCGTTGTAGAGGGGTGGGAAATACTTATCGAGCACCATCTCTAAGATCTGAACGAGCGCTGCGATCACGCCGATATAGGAGATCAGGCCAAGAAACGTCAGGTCGATCTCAGAAAAGCCGGCCCAGGCCAACGCACCGGGCGCGAGCAGGTAATTCAAGATCAGGTTGTTGGCCGGCACCGTGATCGCCTGGACGATCATGACGGATATGCCAAGCCCGATCGCCGTCGAGATCTTCTTCGACACGGCGATAAAGGTACACATCCCGAGGAAGAAAGAGAGTGCGAGGTTCTCAACGAAGATCGCCTTGACGGCAAGAGACAGTAGGCCTTCCATCAATGCGCCTCCACTGTCTGGATCTTGTACTCGCGCTTTTCGACTTGTTGAGGCTTCCACGACCGGAAGGCCCAGATGATCAGCCCGATGATGAAGAACGCCGAAGGCGGCAAGAGGAGCATCCCGTTCGGGACATACCAGCCACCGTTATTGACCGTTTCGAAGACCGTGATGCCAAAGAGGCTCCCGGCGCCAAAGAGTTCACGAATGAAGCCGACAAGCATCAGGATCAGCCCATAACCCAGCCCGTTACCGATCCCGTCGATAAACGAAGCAACGGGCGGGTTCTTCATTGCAAACGCCTCGGCTCGGCCCATCACGATGCAGTTGGTGATGATGAGCCCGACAAACACCGACAGCGTTTTTGAAATCTCGTAGGCAAACGCCTTAAGGAACTGGTCAACCACGATCACAAGCGACGCGATGATAACCATCTGCACGATGATCCGGATCGAGCTTGGGATGTGATTGCGCAGCATGGAGATGAACATCGATGCAAACGCTGTGACAAAGGTCACGGCCAGCGTCATCACGAGGGCGACCTGCATCGAGGAGGTGACTGCGAGCGCCGAACAAATCCCCAGCACTTGGAGCGTGATCGGGTTGTTGTCGACCAGCGGATCGGTGAGCATCTCCTTGCGGGTCTGGCTCATGAGATCTCTCCTGACTTGAGATTGCTCAGGAACGGCCCAAAACCGGCCTCGCCCATCCAAAAGCGCACAAGATTGTTGACGCCGACCGATGTCAGCGTGGCGCCCGCCAAGGCGTCGACGTGATAATCCGCGCCCGCGGGCGGTGCTGTCTTATCGACCGTGATCTGAAGCACACCGTCTTCGTCACTGAGCCGTTTGCCCGGCCACAGCGCCTTCCACCGCGGATTGTCGACCTCGGCACCGAGGCCCGGCGTTTCGCCATGCTGATAGAACTGGAGCCCGAAGATGTCGTTGCCGTCCTCTTCGAGCGCGATAAAGCCATAGAGCGTCGACCAGAGACCGTAGCCATGGATTGGCAATACCAGCTTGTCGATGGCCCCGGTCGCGTCGCGCAGGAGATAGACCGTCACATATTTGGACTGGCGCGTGATTGACGCGGGATCATCTTCGAGTGCGATCGAAAGCTCTGGGTCGCTCGCCGCCGCGCGATCGTCAAAGGTGGCCGCGTCAAACTCGTCCGCGAATGTGCCACTGGCCAATTCAACGACACGGGGCTCGAATTCGGCAAAGACCGCGGCCACGTCGACGCCGGGCTCATAGCGCCCTGCGACCTCGAGGATGTTGATCTGCTTGTCCTTGAGCGAGTTGACCGCCTGGATCGGCCGCAGCGACACAGCTGCCGCCGAAACGACCATCGATGCGACCAGACACAGCGCCACTGCCACAAAGATTGTCTTCGGCACGGAATCCGTCGGAAGGTCAATAAACCTGCGGAAGAGGCCAGACCGCTTTTCTTGCGGGTCAGTGTCATGCATGGCGCCGCGCCCTCCGCCGAATGTTGGCCTGTACGACGAAGTAATCGATCAACGGTGCGAAGACGTTGCCGAACAGGATCGCCAACATCATACCCTCCGGGAAGGCCGGGTTAATGACACGGATCAAAACGACCATGACCCCGATCAGCGCGCCATAGATGTAGCGGCCAAGATTGGTGTGCGCGGCAGAGACCGGCTCGGTCACCATAAAGGCAAGCCCAAAGGCAAAGCCGCCCACCACGAGGTGCCAATACCACGGCATCGCAAACATCGGGTTCGAATCCGATCCGATGATATTGAGCAGGGTCGAAAACGCGATCATGCCGCCAAGACAGCCGACGACGAGGCGCCAGTTGGCGATCTTCGTCATCAAGAGAAAGGCGAGACCGATGAGGCAGGCCAGCGCCGACGTTTCGCCGATCGAGCCCTGCACCATGCCCAGGAAGCTATCCATCCACGTCGTGCCCTGAAGCACGATCTCCTGATACCCGTCCCGCGCCGCCAGGCCGAGGCTTGTGGCGCCAGAAAACCCGTCGACGGGCGTCCAAATCGTGTCGCCTGACATCTCAGCGGGGTAGGCAAAGTAGAGGAACGCGCGCCCCGTCAATGCGGGGTTTAGAAAGTTTTTCCCTGTCCCGCCAAAGACTTCTTTACCGATCACCACGCCAAAGGAGATCCCCAGCGCGACCTGCCAAAGCGGCGGGTCGGGGGGCATGATAAGGGCGTAGAGCATCGACGTCACAAGGAAGCCTTCGTTGACTTCGTGCTTGCGCACCGTGGCAAAAAGCACCTCCCAGATCCCGCCGACGATAAGTGTCGTAAGGTAAACCGGAATGAAGTATAGAAAGCCGTGGAAAATGTTCGCCAGCGGGTTCGCCGCGTTGAAGCCGACCCCGGCAAATTCGACGATGGCCGCGCGCCAGCCCGTCGCACCATGGACGGCAATGGCAGAGTTGACCTGGTATCCAACATTCCACACGCCAACGAGGAGGCAGGGCAGCGTTGCGATCACAACGTAGGTCATGATCCGCTTCATATCGATGTAGGACCGCGCGTGGGGCGCGGCTTTCGTCACCGTTTTTGGCGTATAGATGAAGCTCTCCACCATCTCGTAGATGGGAAAGAGCTGCTCATAACGGCCACCTTTGGTGAAGTGCGGCTCAACCCGGTCGAAAAAGCTGCGAAGTCCCACTGCGTCAGCCCTCCCTTTCGATCTTGGTGAGACAATCGCGCAGCGCCATCCCGTACTCGTACTTCGCCGGACAGGCGAAGCCGACGAGGCCAAGATCCTCCTCATCGAGCTCCAGGGCGCCAAGCGCTTGGGCTGTGTCGGTATCCATGACGAGAAGCGCGCGCAGAAGCTGCGTTGGCAGATAGTCCTGCGGCATAAGTTCCTCGAACGTCCCAAGAGGAACCATCGCGCGCCGCCCGCCATTGAGGTTTGATGTCAGCGCATAGAGCCTGCGTGCAAAGGCCGAGCCGAGCACGGGCTGGAAGGCGTACTTGCCGGGCATCGGCCGGATCCAACCCATGGGGATCTGCGCGCGGTCTTCCTCGATCACGGTCATCTGGCGCGCATAGCGTCCGAGATACGCGTCGGCCCCTTCGCCCGCTCGACCGCTCAAGATCGAGCCCGAGATCAGGCGATGGGGCACCTCTGCATCGATTTCGCCGTCGACCAGATCGAGCATCGACGCGCCCTGCACCGTGCGAATGAGCCGCGGCGTGCGACAAAGCGGACCACAAAGAGCAATCACACGCTCGGCATCCACATGCCCGGTGCGAAAGAGGCGGCCGATGGCAATGACGTCCTGATAGCAGATCGTCCACACGATCTTTTGGGCCGTGGGCGGCTCTAGGAAGTGCATATGTGTGCCGGGCAAACCGGCTGGATGCGGGCCAGAGAAGCGGGCTGTCACGACCCGGTCTGAGGGGGACGCAGGAATATCCGCGCCGGCCTCATGGCAAAGGTAGGTCGCCCCGTCGCTGAGGCGGGAGACAAGCGCAAGCCCATCGGCAAAGTCTTTCGCGCCCTCCGCGATGACGACTGCGGGATCTGCCGCGAGCGGTTCGGTATCCATCGCGGTGACGTAGATCGCAGCAGGGCGCGCGTCAGACGCAGGCACTTTGGAATAGGGCCGTGTGCGAAACGAGGTCCAAAGGCCTGCGGCACAAAGGCGTTTTGCAATGCCATCCGCCGTCTCAGCATCGCCGATCCCGGAGAAATCGACGGGCGCCGCTGCCCCATTTTGGACTTGGATCTCAACGCTGATAAGCGCGCGCCGGGCGCCGCGATTTATCGCTTTGATACGTCCAGTGACCGGCGAGGTGACCTGAACGTCAGGCGTATCCTTGTGCGCGAAGATCGGCGCTCCGGCAGCGACAACATCGCCTTCATCGACCGCGAGACGTGGCTTGAGGCCGAGATAGTCTCCGCCCAAGACCGCAACCGTCCGGGTCGTGGCGCCCTTGTGGATCCTTTGTTCGGGGGCACCTAGCACAGGCAGGGTGAGGCCCTTCTTCAATGCGAAGGTCCGATCCTCGAAGATGCGGCCAGATCTGGCCCGCAATGGCGATTCCGAAAGCGTCATATCCCTTTCCCTATTCAGACTTTCCTGAATTTCCTACGTGGCGTTTGGCTCCCGGCTACTATGTCGCAAGACAGGTGCGGCGCGGGTGGTGCTACTAAAAGCATCCACATCGTGAGGCGAACCCGTGTCCGAATCCATTGCGCTTTCCCGACGCACGATCCTGTTCATGCCGCTTGTCGCGGTGGCCTGTCGCCGCGGACCCGACGTTTTGGAGCTTTCCGGGACGACAATGGGCACGAGCTATTCGATTACGGCCGTCGATCAGGATCGACGTTTGGACGACAGAATGCTGCGCGCGTCTGTCGAGACGGCACTGCTGAAGGTCAATCGGCACCTTTCCAATTGGGACGGCGCGTCCGAGGTGTCACGATTTAATGCCGCCGCAACGCAGCAGCCGATCTCCGCTTCCCCCGTGTTCACGCAGGTGATGCAGGCGGCGGAGGATGTGCATCTGGCCAGCGACGGTGCCTTTGACATTACCCTTGGCCCCGTGATCGAAACTTGGGGATTTGGCGCGCCCGTGAACGGCTATGCGCGGCCGAGCTCCGATGCGATTCTCGCTGCCCTGCAAGATGTCGGACAGGATCAGCTTCGAATAACGCCGACCGCGATTACAAAAAGCAACCCTCAGACGCAGGTCTATCTTTCTGGAATTGGCAAAGGTTTTGGCGTCGACGAAGTCGCACGCGCGCTGACGCAGGCCGGCGTGACCGACTTTATGGTCGAGATCGGGGGCGACCTTTTCGCATCGGGACGGAACCCGGATGGGCTGCCCTGGCAAATCGGCATCGAGACGCCCGACCCGTTTGATCGGACGGTGCAAAGCGTCGCTGAGATCTCCGGCTTTGGGGTCGCAACATCGGGAGACTATCGCAACTTTTTCGAGACGGACGGCATCCGGTACTCTCACATTCTAGATCCGCGGACGGGCCGGCCCGTGACGCACAGCACCGCCTCGGCCACCGTGCTGGCCGAGACCGCTATGATGGCCGATGCCTGGTCGACCGCTATGCTGGCTTTGGGAAGCGCGCACGGTCGCGAGCTCGCAAACCAGCACAATATCGCAGTGCTGTTCATCGACAGGGAGGGCCATGCGCTCCGTCAACACGCCAGCGCGCGCTTCCGCGCCTTGCAGGCTTGAGCGAGCGCCGGTTGCCCGATGACGACATTTCTCTTCGCCTTCGCGCTCCTGCTGCTTGTCATCCTCGGGATGGCCGTCGGCGTCATCTTCATGGGAAAGCGAATCAAGGGGAGTTGTGGCGGGCTCAACGCGATCGGCGATGCCGATCACTGCCTCGTCTGCAAGAAAGAGATCGACCCGAACTCGCCGCTCCGCGAGCGTCTGCATTGCCCTCGGGCGCGCAAGATACTCGAAGAGATGGCGCGTGAACCCGCTCCGACCGGGGGGTCGCTCTAAAGACGATGGTTGTGGGTCAGCCCGTCGCCATCGGAACAAAGCTCACGATGGCAAGGCAACAGGCCGCCGCAATGCCCCAGAGCCAAAGCTCCCATCGCGGCCCTTCGGCCTTCCAGGCCTTGCGGTAGCGGTACCCTGCGAAGACCGCCAGGACGAAGATCAAGGTCGCACTCGTCGGCGTCAGCACAATGTCGCCCATCCACAGCGCCCCCTTCTTTGCGAACCCGCGCAAACGAACTTTGCACTGGAGCGGCGCACTCTCAAGCCAAGCCTGTCGAGAGATCGCAAATCGTGCGCCAGCAACAAAAAACCTCCGGGGCAGCGCCGGCGGAGGGTTGATCGTGGCGATTGGTTGCGGGAGGGCGCAGCAGACGATCCCGGCGCGCGGGAGGCCTAAAAGCAAAAGCTCCGCGGCAGCACCGGCGGAGGGTTGATGGTGGCGATTGGTTGCGGGGGTAGGATTTGAACCTACGACCTTCAGGTTATGAGCCTGACGAGCTACCGGGCTGCTCCACCCCGCGCCAACACGGGAGGGGATACTCTCGCCCCTCAGCAGGTGCAAGGCACCGGGCTTAAAAAAGTGTCACATTCGACCATGGGCAGATCAGCTATGCAAAGGGCGCAAACACCATTGGAAAGGCCTGGACGAAGAACCGCTGGACCCGCGCTGCTTGAGAGGCAGCGGATAAGCGAACCGCGCGATGCTTTTCGAAAGCTCTCGCACGCGATTGGGATGAAGCACCGTCGGCCGAGCTGCGGGACAGAGCTCGGCCCACGGTGCTTCATCCGTTTTGGGAACTCGAGGAGTGAGGCGCCGGCCCGATTCCAACTTTGCCGCATTCTACCTGCCAACGGAGAACAATCACCGTCGAACGGTATGGCAAACTGGTTTACCGCCGTCAGTCGCCCTCTGACTGTCCGGGAACGTGTCTTGTATCCCCGGAACGCCAGGCTGATCACCTCTTCGACTGCCTCCTCAAACGTAGTACGGCCCCGGGGTCCGATGGTCTGTTCGAACACGCGGCCCGGGCCTTTGCTTCCGTTCGTGGACGTGGCGCAGCCATGACGTCGATGTCCCAAAAGGCGCGCGTCCCTTTCTTCGAATGGATCCCGCGTTCAAACCCAGGCATCGATAGCCTTGTCGCGATGCAGGCCCCTACTCGGCCACCAGAGTTCCCGGCAGCGAGTTCACGGTCATCGTGTCATTCGGCCGGAAATGGATCACCGACCGGATCGACTCGCCCGCCTTCAGAAGGTCAAAGGCGGTGTTGATCTGGCCATGCGTCATGTGGTGGGTGATGTAGGGGTCGACGCTGAAATCACCGCGGAGCCATTCGTCCACCATACCCGGGAGCTGGCTGCGACCGAGCACACCTCCAAAGGCCGTTCCGCGCCAGACCCGTCCCGTCACAAGCTGGAAAGGTCGGGTCGCAATTTCCTGCCCGGCCCCGGCGACACCGATAACGGTACATTCGCCCCAGCCTTTGTGGCAGGCCTCCAAGGCGGAGCGCATCAGTTCTACGTTGCCAACAGCCTCAAACGTGTAATCCAGACCGCCATTGGTCATCTCGATGAGGACTTCGTGGATCGGTTGGGCATGGTCTTTGGGATTCACACACTCCGTCGCCCCCAGCGACATGGCCAACGGGAATTTGTTCGGGTTAATGTCGACCCCGATGATCCGCGATGCCCCTTTCAGGACTGCGCCTTGGATCACCGCCATACCCACAGCACCGAGGCCAAAGACGGCAACCGTAGCACCAGCCTCGACCTTTGCGGTGTTTCGCACAGCACCAATGCCGGTCGGCACTGCACAGCCCATGACGGACGCTTTCGACAGCGGAGCCTCCTTCGAGATCTTCGCGACCGAGATCTCCGGTAACACGGTATACTCGCTGAATGTGCTTGTGCCCATGTAATGTAGTATCTGCTTGCCCTTATAGGAAAAGCGCGAAGTGCCATCGGGCATGACACCTGCCCCTTGTGTCGCCCGGATCGTCTGGCAAAGATTGGTCTTGCCGGATTTTATGTACGGGCAATCGGGGTCCTCAGGCACATAGAGGGGGATCACGTGATCACCCGGCGCCACAGATGTTACGCCTGTGCCCACCTCTTCGACAATGCCGCAACCCTCGTGGCCCAAAATGCAGGGGAACAGGCCCTCTGGATCCTCGCCCGATAGGGTGAACACGTCCGTATGGCACAGACTGGTCGTAACGATCCGGACGAGGACCTCCCCCTCCTTTGGGCCTTCGAGGTCGATCTCTTCGATTTCAAGGGGTTGGTTTGGGCCCCATGCAATTGCGGCACGTGTTTTCATGTCGATCCTCCCTCGTGGTTCTTCGTCACTGCATCCCGTGACTGTCCGGCTCATCTTCCGGATTGTCTAGAGGGTCTAGCACGAGGACGGATCGCGTTTCGCCTGTCTGTCCACTTAACCTTCTTTCCGTGCTATTTTTGGGAAGGAGGATGTGCCCATGGGAAGATCATCGACAGCCAAGAAAGCCACACCGCGTGATGCCGCCACCAAGCTTGCTCAGCAGCGCCTGAGCGTTCTGGAGCTGGCC